>JBEKAF010000001.1:0-138388 GCA_050018355.1 Terriglobales bacterium
TGAATTACGCGGTGGATGCTTTATCGGAGGTGCCCACTCTGCGTGTCTTCAACTCACATGGGGGGTCTTTGTTGACGCCTCGCGAGGAGCAGGTAGTCGCGCTCGTAGCCGACGGCTTGACCAACCGCGGAGTCGCCGCCGAACTGGGGCTCAGCGAACACACGATCAAAAAATATCTGCTGCGCATCTTCGATAAGGTGGGGATTTCGAGCCGGGTGGAACTGGTCCTCTATGCTATGTCGCACGGCGAGCATCGCCCGGCGGAATGGATGCCGAGCAGCAACGCCTGAGCGCGGAAGGAAAGGCCGACGTACAATGGCAAAATACGGAAAGGCGAGGAGATCGCTTGGTGACGAGTTCCAGGTCCGACGTGACACGCCGATGGACGGTGATCGCTTCAGGGTTGCTCCTTCTGGCGCTGGCGCTGGTCGTGATCTACACCGGGCCGACTGCTTTTCTCAGTCCCGTCGCTTTGGTAGTGGTGGCCGCGATCGGGCTGGCCGCGCTGCTGCTCCAGGTTCGGTTTCGCCGCGATCTTCCGAATATTCATTCTCCCCTCTGGCTTAACGTCCTCGGGATTTTCTGCGCCATGGTATCGCTGTTCGCGGATTACCTCCGGATGACGCGCAGCATGCTGGATCTGGTGGCGTTTGCCGCCGTGGTCTGCTTCGGCATCAGCGGATCGCTCATCCTGCGCGCACTGCGACGACGGGTACGAACACCTCAACCTACTGGGACCGAGTAGAACGTGCTTCATAAGTGGCTTTTGAGAGGCCCGCTTCCCAGGCTGCGGAAAGACTCGGGGTTTGACCTTGCTTTGAAAGGGCCCGGGCCGCTACGCGGGACTTCCCAGTTACAATTCCACTATGCGCATCACGTTATTTGGTGCCTCCGGACTGCTTGGCCAGGAACTGGTTCAGGAACTGAGCGGGGAGCAGTTGACCGCGCTGTCTTCCAAAGACGCCGACCTGCGAGACCGCGCGCGCGTTCGCGACGTGATTCGCGATTCCCGTCCCGACTGGATTCTCTTGTCCGCCGCCTACACCGATGTGGATGGCTGCGAGTCAAACCGCGACTTGGCCTTTGCGGTGAATTGCGAGGGCGCCGTCAATGTGGCGCAGGCTGCCCGCGAAGCCGGATCGCGATTGATGTTCCTGAGCTCGGACTACGTTTTCGATGGCAGCAAAGGATCGCCTTACGAAATCAGTGATGCCAGAAATCCGACCAGCGTTTATGGCGAGAGTAAAGCCCGAGCCGAGGAACGGCTTCTCGAGATCATGCCCGAGGTGTGCATCGCCCGGACTTCGTGGCTGTTCGGGCACGGAGGCAAGTGTTTCCCCGCAACGATTCTGAAGCTGGCGTCAACCCGCCCTGAGATTTCCGTGGTGAACGATCAACGTGGCAGCCCGACTTTCACGCGCGATCTTGCATCCGCTCTCGTACAGCTTTGCCGCGTGTCCGTCCGCGGAATCGTGCACGTCACCAATTCGGGCAACTGCACGTGGTACGACTTCGCCACCGAAATCGTGCGCGCGTCCGGGATGCCGACCGCGGTCAAACCCGTGACCACGGCCGAATTCCCGCGCCCAGCGCGACGGCCCGCCTACTCCGTTCTGTCGCCTGACAGCCTGCACGCTTACAACGTCCACATGCCGGAATGGCAAGATGCGCTGCGGCGCTATCTTGAGAGCGCTCCCGCTGTTTCCGTCGAGCGGATCCTCCACAGGGACGGCCCGAATGATGGGGATTGAGCACACTAGGTTGGAGGTAATCGAGAACCACCTCCTACGCCTGGGCGGAGGGAATCACCGCGATAACATGAAGCGGTTGAGGCGATTCGAACGCCATTGTTCAGCGAGGCTCGTAGAAAGGGAATTTTTCGAGCTTGTATTCCTGCAAACCCCTGAGGTGAGGAACATCGCCCCGCCAGGCGCTGATCGAACGCTTCGCGCGGCGGCGAAACGCGCGATCGACCTCGGGCAGCCCCAGCTCTCCGCCAATTGGGACCTCGCTGAAAATCTCCGCCGAATGCGTGAGAATCTCGGTCCAGGGAACATTGTCCAGGAGGCATTGGTGGTTTGTGAATCCAGAAATGGCGAGGAAATGTGGGGGCCATGGTACCTCCAAGACGGTTCGCACCGGGCGCTCGCGTGCGCGACACTGATACTCTTGAATGAGGCGCAATATGTGTGTCAGGTGGCCTACTGCTCGATGAGCGAACCCACGTACCAGAACCTTCTCAACCGGACGCCCTGACAGCAATTCGCGACGAGGGAGGTCGAATCCGGCGGTCTGGTCAGCTCGCTATCGACGGGAGGTGAAATCGATGTGGATCACTTGGAAAGACCAGGACGATGAGATCGTCTGGCCAATTACGATCGGAAAGAAAATTGATATCTTCTACCAGCAGGCATTGGGCTGGCAGTTGCACGTTGCGGATTTGATTGCCAATGGCGGGTACCCGCTCGGAGGTGGGGCCAAAGTGCAGCGTATTCAGCACTCAGGTTTTGCCGTTCTCCAGATATGCCTCAGCTACTTCGAGACAATCGGAAAGTACCAAGCGCCCGCGGATGGCAACCATAAGAAAGACAATGAGTATTTCAAGGCGGGCGCCCAGACCGTATTCCCATGTATACAGAACGCTCCGTCCGAAGTGCGGAAGAAACTGCTCGAGGTCCTTTGGAAAGATGCGAGATGCGGTCTCTATCACAGCTCGAGGACTCGTCGCGGCGTGGGTCTTAGTCAGCCGCCAAACGGTGAGGCGATGGCTTACTATCCCGACGCGCAAGTACTTGTAATCAGCCCAGAGCGCCTTCCCCACGCTCTCAAGTGCCACCTTGAACGCTATCGGACGGACCTGCTAGATCCAATTAATGTCGACGCACGCCAATGCTTCGAACGTCAGTTCGATAAGGATTTAGGTGTCAACCAGCAGCCGGCTCAGCAGAATTCGGTCTGAATGCTCTCGTTTGGCTAGCTAGTCGGCGATTCGTACGTGTGGCATCCGACCATGGTCGTGGCTGGATCAGGGCCAGCTCGATGAGCTAGCCCAACACTCTCCAGCCACCGCGCTGTCCAATCGCTGCCGCAGTGATTTATCCTTACCTCTCTTCGAGGATCAACCGTGAACAAGCGATTCTTCTGGATTCCTCTCGCCTCGCTCTGCATTTTGCTTTTCCCTACCGCGCTTCCCGCCCAGCCGTATGACCCCGCGATGTACCAGGAACTTCACTGGCGCATGATCGGCCCGTTTCGCGGCGGCCGCACCGTGGCGATCTCCGGCGTGCCGGGCCAGCCGAATGTCTTCTACATGGCTCCGAACAACGGCGGAGTTTGGAAGACGACGGACTTCGGCCACACCTGGAATCCGATCTTCGATGGTCAATCTAATGATGACCAGCCTTCCGGTTCGATTGGAGCGCTGGCGGTGGCTCCGTCGAATCCGAACACGATTTATGTTGGCAGTGGAGAAGGATTGCGTCGACCGGATCTTTCGGTAGGCAACGGAATCTACAAATCGACCGACGCGGGCCGCACCTGGCAGCATCTGGGACTGCGCGATGCGCAGCAGATTGGATCGATCCTGGCCGATCCCAAGGATGCGAACCGCGTTTTTGTCGCCGCCCTCGGGCATCCTTATGGTCCGAATGCCGAGCGTGGAGTTTACCGCTCGCTCGATGGCGGCCAGACCTGGCAAAAGGTTCTCTATAAAGATGACAATACCGGGGCGATTGATCTGGTGTTCGACCCGCGAAACTCGCAGGTGATCTTTGCCGGCATGTGGGCCTCGCGCCGTCCGCCGTGGACGACCGATGGCAGCTATAACGGCCCGGGGAGCGGACTTTACAAATCGACCAACGGCGGCGATAACTGGCGGCAAATCACGAAAGGCCTGCCGAGTGAGGCCGATAAGCTGGGCCGCATCGGCCTGGCCGTTTCGCCAAGCGATCCCGATCGCATGTACACCTTGGTAGATGCGGGGAAGAACAGCGGCGTTTATCGCTCCGACGATGCCGGTGAAAGTTGGCAACTCGTGAATACTGAGGAACGCGTCTGGGGACGCGGCGACGATTTCGCCTGCGTGCGCGTCGATCCGCGAAATAAAGATGTGATCTATGTGGCCAATACTTCGACCTACCGATCCACCGACGCCGGCAAGAATTTCACGGCCATCAAGGGCGCGCCCGGCGGCGACGACTACCACACCATCTGGATCAATCCCGAAAACCCCGACATCATCGCCCTCGCCGTGGACCAGGGCGCGACCATCAGCGTGAATGGCGGCCAGACCTGGAGCTCCTGGTACAACCAGCCCACGGCGCAGTTCTATCACGTCGTCACCGACAACGAGTTTCCTTACTGGGTGTATGGCGGCCAACAGGAAAGCGGCTCGATCGGCACCGCCAGCCGCAGTGACTTTGGCGAAATCACTTTTCGCGACTGGACAACCGTTGGTGTAGAAGAATACGGCTACGTTGCGCCCGATCCGTTGCATCCCAATCTGATTTACGGCGGCAAAGTTACGGTGTTCGACCGCAATACCGGACAGACCCGCGACGTTTCGCCAGTGGTTCTGCGCACCTGGCAATATCGCTTCAATCGCACCGCGCCGTTGATTTTTTCGGAGGCGGATCCGCACGTGCTGTTTCTCGGATCGAATGTTCTTTTTGCCACCCGCGACGGCGGCAACAGTTGGCAGATCGTCAGCCCCGACCTGACGCGCGAAGATCCGGGATCTCCCGCGACTCTGGGGCCGTTTGTCGAGGCCGACCCGGCGAAGGGCAAGCATCGCGGCGTGATCTATGCGATTGCTCCGTCACCGAAAGACGCAAACCTGATCTGGGCTGGCACCGACGATGGCCTGATTCAGGTGACCCACGACGGCGGCAAGAATTGGCAGAACGTGACGCCGCCCAAATTAACGCCCTGGAGCAAGCTGGCGCAGATGGATGCCTCGCGCTTCGACACCGCAACCGCGTACGCCGCGGTGAACCGCTTCCGGCTCGATGATCTGCATCCTTATATCTACCGCACGCACGACGGCGGAAAGTCGTGGCGGAAGATCGTAAGCGGCCTGCCCGATAACGAGCCCGTCAACACGGTGAGGGAAGATCCAGAACGCAAGGGATTACTTTTTGCCGGAACCGAACGCACCGTCTATGTCTCCTGGGACGACGGCGACCATTGGCAGTCTCTGAAGATGAATCTGCCGCCGACGTCGATCCGCGATCTCGTCGTTCATCATGACGATGTTGTCGTCGGAACCCACGGCCGTTCGTTCTGGATCCTCGATAACATCACGCCACTGCGGCAGTTCAGCCCGGAGGTTGCGGAGGCTCCGGCGCATCTTTACGCGCCGCAGCTCACGTATCGCGTGCGCCGCAACAACAACACCGACACGCCGCTGCCGCCCGAAGAACCTGTCGGACAGAATCCTCCGGATGGCGCGATGATCGACTACTGGTTGAAAACGGCAACTTCCGGTCCCGTCACGCTGGAAATTGTCGATGCCTCATCAGGACGAGTCGTGCGCCACTTTTCAAGCGCCGACAAGCCCGAACCAGTCAATGCGAAACAACTGAATGTTCCGATGTACTGGGTGCGTCCGGCGCGAACGCTGTCAGCCAATGCTGGCATGCACCGTTTCATTTGGGACCTGACCTATCCTGCCCCTGACGTGCTGACGCGCGACTATCCGATTTCGGCGGTCTACCATGACACCCCACTCTATCCCTTGGGAGCGACCGTGCTGCCGGGACAGTACACCGTGATTCTGACCGTGAACGCAAAGCAGTACAGGCAGCCGCTCAACATCCGCATGGACCCGCGAGTAAAGACTTCGCCGGAAGATCTGCGCCGGCAATTCGAACTCGACTGGAAAATTGCCGAGGCGCTTCACAAAGACTACGAAGCCCTGCAACAGGTGCGCAGCCTGCGATCGCAGTTGAAATCGCTCGCCGGACACGGGCCGGATGCGATCAAAAATGCGGCCGCTGAGCTGGAAGCGAAAGCCGCGCCCATCGAGGGCGAAGAAGGCGACTACGCCGCGCGCTACTTGAGCACGCCCGAGGGCCGGAGCCTGGCTCGGTTGAATAACGGCTTCAACACACTCGTCAGTGCTCTCGATAGCGCCGACGCCGCGCCGACAACACAGCAGGCCGCGGTGTTCGGAGAACTGGACAAGGCGCTGGAAGAGCAGTTGTCAGCTTGGGCCCAGCTCAAGTCAAAAGATATTCCGGAGCTGAACGACAAACTCAAGAAAGCGGGATTGCCGCCGATCGATCTGCAAAAGCCCGTTCTGGGCGAGACAGGCGCGGCGCAGACAGCCACGCAGGACAAAGATCGGGACGTGGAATAAGCCGGTGTGCTCTTAGGTTACTAACCAATTAGTATGGGTACCCCCCTACCCCCCCTTTTTTTCCGATCTATTAGAATCATAGGGTTAGCGGGAATAATCCGCAAAATCTTCAAGAATAAGGACTTATATGGAAAATCCTCAGAAATAAGGACTTAGCTTATAAATGCCGCATTTCCGTCCCGATTCGGGAGGGGGATTGCCGCTCGGCGGATCAATTTGCGTTTTCAAAGAGCTGAAGAATGGGCTCGGGACGGCTTCGCAGACCGTCTCTGGAGACAGTCACAGCTCGGCACTGCCCTAATCAGAGATCATTGTTGCACCGGTTGAGCTGGGAGTCTGTGATGGCGCACACAGGCTGGATGTGATGAAAAAGGTCAGGGGTCAGATTGCGGAAGTGAAAACGCCCGCGGCATCCCACGTCTCGAAAACCGCGAGACGTGGGGCACCCGGCGCAGAGAGCGTCTCACGGAAGCATTGCCAATTCAATCCATCCGTAACTGTCATCCGCTTTCTTGGCACATAGGAACGGTTTGTCGGCCAACTTCCCGGTACCTTTCTCTACGTAAAAGGTGCCTCGATTAGTATCGGTGCAAGTCGGCTTCGCTGCGGTCGAGGCATCTTGAAACCCGATTGGAGAGCGACTCGCTACGGGCCTTAGGTCGCCTGTGGAAGTGAGTTGAAAAAGAGAAGGGGGAGTGCCCTGCGCGCAATAATAAACCTTGATATCCTTGTCCCTTGAAAAAAAGCATCCAGTCTCGCCAAATTGAATGCGGCCCGGTCCCGGTCCCGTGGACATGAAGCTGTTCGCCTTTATGTCACGTTTACCGAAGTCAACAACGCTCTTCTTCACTTCTGTGAGCTCTTTCTGCACTTGGCCAATTTTCGCGTTCACTTGCTTATATCCGTCTATGTCCGACTGAATTTGTGCCACTTCTCCTTTGAGACCGCTGGTCGTTCGCCTTACCGCGTCAATGTCCTTCTTTGCATCTGCCGCAGCATTGTCAATCTCAACCTTCGCGTTCTCCACGGCCCTTCGAACGTCGAGGTAGCTCCAGCCCAGCAATAAGGCAAACAAGGCTACGATCACGCCCACGGTATTCCGAACCCAGCCAGCCCACTTCATCAACCGGGCCGCGACCGACTCTGTGATCTCCATTTCTGTGGCTTGGCGGTCACGAAAACCGTTCTTACGCACAGTTTCAGCTCCACACTTGTCGCAAAAATTGTCGCCGTCTGGTTTGGTCGTTTTACTCTCGATAGAGTCCATTGAGCTGCCTCCCAGCGTTCACATCGGCGCTGGGAGAAAAGTGTAATCCGTCCTACTGCGAAGCCGCTATTGCTTCCGGGTACAAGCCCAAGACGGAAACAGGTTACGTCCCGAGTACCCGCCGGGTTTCCCCTGGGACGGGCGAGGGCGCCCGTCTCTCCATCACAACGGAAACTCGCGCCGGACAAACTCCATCGCCGCCTCACGCGATGCGAGTCGACCCTCCAGTTGTGCGTCCTCTACCGCTGTTAGCACCTCTTTGAAACGTGGACCGGGCTCGTATCCTGCTTCAATCAGATCGCGGCCGGTAATCAGCGGAGTGGGGCGAATCGCCCCGGGCGGCAGGGAACGCAACTGCTCTCGTGAGTACTCATACGAGTCGAGTTGGCCATGGCTGGAAAGACAGTCGATGCGATGCAATTCCAGATGCTCGTCGAAGGCGGGCAGACGCAGAAACTTTTTTAGGGTGGATTGCTTCATGCGCTGGACATCCGCAAACCGCATGTGATTGTCTACCAGCGCCAGGATCTGATCGGTCTCGTGGTTGGAGAAGCGCAGGCGGCGGCAGATTTCGGCGGCCATCTTTACTCCTACTTCCACGTGGCCATCGAAGCGGATGCGGTCGGGCGCTACGCGGAAGGTCGGCGGCTTGCCCACATCGTGCAGCAGCGCTCCCCACGCGAGCGTCTTCGATACGGAAGCGGAAACGGAACCGCCGGCCTGAAGTTTCTCGAGCAGAAGCAGCGTGTGCACGAACACGTCGCCTTCGGGATGATACTCGGGCGGCTGCTCCACTCCCTTCATGGCGGCGACTTCCGGCAGGACTTCTGGCAAGAGGCCGGTCGTATCCAGTAATTCAAAGGCGCGGCGAGCGTGGCCCTCGGTTAGCATCTTCGTCAGTTCTTCGCGCACGCGCTCGCAGGAAACCTGGTGAATGCGCGTCGCTAACTTTTGGATCGCCGCCAGCGTCGCCGGATCGATCCTGTAGTCGAAGCGCGCCGCGAAACGCACGGCTCGTAGCATACGCAGTTTGTCTTCCGCAAAACGGCGTTCGGGCTCGCCGATTGCGCGCACGATTCCGGCCTTCAGATCTTCGCGGCCGCCGACAAAATCCAAAATCTCGTTGGTCGTTTTATCGAACACCATGGAATCGAGCATCATGGGATCGAGCATCATGCCGTTGATGGTGAAATCGCGGCGCTGCACGTCTTCACGCGGGTCTTTGCTGAAGCGAACCTCGTCGGGATGACGGCCATCGGAGTAGCCCACATCCGAGCGAAACGTCGTGACCTCGACGACGGCTCCCTTACCTTTCTCCGCGATGGAGCGACGGGCATCCTCGCCAGTCAGGATGTGCTCCGGCACCAGCACCACTCCGAACTGCTCTCCGACGGCGAATGTCTGCGGGAAGATTTGCATGACCTGTTGCGGAGTCGCGTCGGTGGCTACGTCGAAGTCGGCGGGTTCGCGGCCCAGCAGCAGGTCGCGGACGCATCCACCGGCGAAGTAGGCCTGGTATCCGTGTTCGCGCAGCGTGCGAACGATCTTGGCGGCGTGTTGTTTGGCGTTAGACATCGGTAATCAGTTGCCAGTCGCGTAAACTAGAGCGTGCCTCACGTACAGTTTTATAGCGCGGGATGCCGTCCCTCAGGGGCTAAAGCCCTTGATTTAACTGGCTCGAAACGGCGCGGCTGAAGCCGCGCCCCTTCAAAGACCATTATGAAATACGCTAGAAAGCTAGACAGCCAAGAGCCAAGAGCTAAGAGCCAAGAGCCAAGAGCTAATTATGCCTGACGCGCACATACTCGGCATCGAGAGTTCCTGTGATGAGACAGGCGCCGCCGTGGTGCGCTCGGGGCAGCAGATTTTGTCGAACGTGGTTGCCTCGCAAATCGCCACTCACCAGCCTTATGGCGGAGTGGTTCCGGAACTTGCCTCGCGCGAACACTTGCGCGCAATCATCCCGGTGGTGCGCAGAGCATTGTCCGAAGCCGGACAGACTTATGAGTCCGTCGATGCCATTGCGGTCACGCAAGGTCCGGGACTGGCGGGCGCTCTGCTGGTTGGCATCAGCTTTGCCAAAGCGCTGGCCTTCGCGCTGGAGAAACCACTGATCGCCGTGAACCATCTTGAGGGACACATCCATGCCGTGTTGCTCGAGCAGCGGCAAAGCGAAGATGCCGACCTTCATTTCCCTGTGCTCGCGCTGGTTGTCTCGGGCGGTCACACGCATCTTTATCTCGCCCAGTTGCAGGAAAATCTCTGGACCTACCGGAACATCGGCCACACTCGCGACGACGCCGCCGGAGAGGCGTTCGATAAAGTCGCGAAGCTTCTGGGACTCGGCTATCCCGGAGGACCCATCATCGACCGGCTCGCACCGCACGGCGATCCACACGCGGTCAAGTTCCAGATTTCGCAGATCAAGCACCGGGACCGGCGCGATCACAAGCAACGCGATCATCAGCAAGAGAATCATAGGCAACTTCAGGCGGAAGAGGACGGGCCTCACTTCGATTTTTCCTACAGCGGAATCAAGACGGCGGTTTTGCGATACGTCGAGACCGAGAACCTGAAGCCTGCGATCGAGGCTCGCCGCCAGGCGCTCGCGGGCATCGACAAGCCGAAGCTCGAAGACCGTCTCCGGCTCTCGGACCGGCAAACCCTCAACTTGGTGGCTTCTTTCCAGCGCTCCATGGTCAACGATCTGGTGATGAAGACGCTGGCTGCGGCGCGCGAGTATGACGTTCGAACTCTTTTCGTAAGCGGCGGCGTGGCCGCCAACCGGGAATTACGAACCACGTTTGAGCGCGAAGCGGGGATGCAGGGCCTTCCCGTTTTCTTCCCGTCCCGCGCGCTTTCGACCGACAATGCTGCCATGATCGCAGCCGCGGCCTTCCCGAAATTTCTGCGCAAGGAATTTGTGGCGATGGATTTTTGTGCCGATGCCGGGATGTCGCTGCGTTAGAAGGCGGCGGAAAGATTAACTTCCACATCGCAGTCTCACCGCAGCGGCTAAAGCCGACTCGGGAAAAGAAGCCATTTATCGCAGCGGTGAACCGCTGCGCCACCCAAAATCAAGTGCAACGCCTATGCTCAGGGTATCGAATTGAAACATTTTCCAGCTACAATGGTTCGCGTGAAGCCGACAATCTACGTAGTGGAAGACGACCCGGATATTTCCCGCCTGGTTCGCCATCATCTGGAAGGGGCGAGCTTCAACGTGCGACTGTACTCGACCGGCAATCTGGTCGTGGCCGATGCCGAACGCCAGCGTCCGGCGCTGTTTCTGCTGGACATCATGGTGCCCGGAAAGGACGGGCTGGAACTTTGCCGCCAGATCCGGCAGTCGGTGTTGCTGGCGTCGGTCCCGGTGATTTTCCTGACCGCCAAGAGCGGCGAGGCGGATCGCGTTCTGGGGTTGGAGTTGGGCGCCGACGATTACATCCCCAAGCCTTTCAGCCCGCGCGAACTGGTGGCTCGCGTCAAAGCGGTCCTGCGTCGTTTTGAGCGGCCGCTGCCGCCGCTGCCAACCAAGATTGACGAGATCCACATTGACCCCGGCGCGATGACTTTGACCGTTCGCGGGGAACAAGTGCCGACCACGGCCACCGAATTCCGACTGCTCGACCACTTCATGCGACACGCCGGACGCGTTTTCACTCGCGACCAGTTGCTCGACTCGGTCTGGCGCGATACGGCGTACGTCACGCCGCGCTCGGTGGACGTTTATGTGCGACGCATCCGTGAGAAGATTGAGCCCGATCCGGAGAACCCGCGTTACTTAAAGACGGTACGGGGGGCGGGCTACCGCTTTGAGGTCGCGCGTTGAGAAGTCGCATCTTCTTCAAATTGATGTTTGTGTTTCTGCTGGTGATTGGCGTAACCGCGATCACGCTGCAGTTGACCGTGCACAAGGTTTGGGAACGCACCCTGCGCGAGCAGATCGAGCGCAATCTCAAACAGAAAACCTTGATGTTCGCCTATCGCGTGGAGGCGGACCGGCAGCACTCCCTGGCCGACATTACCGCCCAGGAGGGCCAGGCGGCTGGAGCCCGCGCCACCGTGATTGATCCCACCGGGAAGGTGCTGGCCGATTCGGAAGCCGATCCCAGCACGATGGAGAATCACGCACATCGCCGGGAGTTTGTTTCCGCACTGGCCGGCGAAGTTGGCTTGGATGAGCGCAAGAGTCAGAGTCTCGGCGTTCCTTTTGTGTACGTGGCGGCGCCGGTTTCTGGAGGAGCGGTGCGGCTGGCGTATCCGTTGCCGGAGATCGAAATTACGGATCGTCCGCTGCGCGTCGCCCTATTCTGGGGATCGCTCAGCGCTTTCGTTTTCGCGGTGATGGTGGCGGCTGCCGCTTCGCAATATGTTGGCCGGCGTCTGCAGCGGATCGTGAATTTTGCCGAGCGCGTGGCCGGCGGGGATCTGACCGCCAGAATCGCGTCCACTTCGACTGACGAGATCGGGCAGGTGGCGGCGGCACTCGATAAGACGACGCGCCGCGTGGAAGAAAGTTACGCACGTGTGCAAACCAGCCAGCGAGAGCTGGAAACTCTTCTCAACAGCATGCAGGACGCCGTGGTTGCGGTCGATGTCGACGGGCGCATACAGTGGGCCAATCGCGGCATGAACCGTTTGCTCCTTCATGCACCCCGCCTGAATGCGCCGTTGATCGACAGCGTGCGCGACCCGGACTTTCTCGCCGCGATCCAAGAAGCGGCGCGCGACCAGGTCGTAACTTCCGCGCGCTCGAACACCATCGCTTCCGGCCGCACCTTCGATGTCACCGCGGCGCCCATGCCCGGAGGTGGCGCCGTCGCCGTGCTCCGCGATCTCACCGAGACCGAGCGCATGGAAAAGAGCCGCCGCGATTTTATCGCCAACGTTTCCCACGAACTGCGCACTCCGCTGACTTCCATCCAGGGATACACCGAGACGCTGCTCGACAGTCCTCTCGCAGACAATCACTTGCGCGAGTTCCTGGAAATCATCCGCAAGAACGCGGCCCGCATGTCCCGCCTTACGGAAGACCTGCTCACTCTGGCCCGCGTCGAATCGGGCGAGCAGAGGTTCGGCATCCAGCGGGTCAGCGCCGAAGAACTGCTGCAGGATGCTTTGGAAAGCTTCCGTGAAGTGGCGCGCTCGTATGGAGTCGAACTAGTGATGGAGAACTCGGTCTCCGCGGGCAATGTAAATGCGGATCGCGAAGCCATCCACCAGATTTTTTCCAACCTGATCGAGAATGCGCTGAAGTACGCGGCGTTAGGAAAAAAAGTTATTCTCGGAGCCCGCGCGGCTGCGAGCGGCGTCGAATTCTACGTCCGGGACTTCGGACCCGGCATTTCCTCCGAGCATCTGCCCCGCCTTTTCGAGCGCTTCTACCGCGTCGATAAAGCTCGCTCGCGGGAGTCCGGGGGCACCGGGCTGGGGCTTGCCATCGCCAAGCATATCGTTCTGGCGCACGGGGGAACGATTCGCGCCGAGAGCGAGCTTAACCACGGCTCGACCTTTTTGTTCACCCTGACCGCTGCCGAGCTGGATTCTGCGTAGATGCTAGTAATGGGGCAGGTTCCGGGTAGGCCGTGACTCGGGGGCGATCAATTTACGATCACATGGCGATGAAGTGCTCCTGAGGATCTTTGTGACGACATCGATGGAGTCGGTCTTGCAATACTGCTGAAGAGCGGTACAATTCAAGCGAATAGTTGTCGAAAAGGAGATACCCGCTGGATGCCGTTCTTTGGCGCCTCCTTGCGTAAAACCAACGTTTCATACGTTCCGATACTCGTGGCGCTATTCTTGGTGCTCAGAGGCATCCTCCTGCCCGACGTTCCGGGAACTGGATCGGCGAACGCGCAAGAAAGTGGGCCACCACCGCAATCCCCAGAGCCTCAGTCTCAAGAACAGCAGGCCCCAATATCGAAGTACGATAAGGCCATCTTTCAGAAACCAGTTCCAAGCGATCAGCTCGCATTCTTGAATCATTTCGCAGGGTCGGCGTCAAACGATGTAGTTCGAGACAAACAATTCCGCAAATTAATGCACAGCGCGATCTCCGATTGCATGTTCCATTACGGCTGGGACATGCCACTGCCCGACGCGCTGGAAATGGTGCTCAAGGGTTCGCCTCAGCCGGTTCGAATCCGCGATGGGCGATATGTGATGGTGTCCGGCCGGAGCGGACCGTACCTCATGGGCCGGGGATTCATATGGATTGATGTGCAGGATGGCATCGTCCTAGGCGGGTTCTATTTCCATCCAACGAATGGCGAACCCACGCCGTCGGTCACGGTTTTTTCCAGGCAGGTGAAGGAAGAATCCCTCAAGCTGAGCCAGCTTCCCCCAGCATTTGCCGAGGACTTGAGCCAATGGTCCGGGCAATCCAGCGTTCCGTCCGTTACGACGCGCTATTTCATCACTGGCTCCAACAAAAAGATCCTGCTGGAACACGATGAAGATTATTGCGCGCCCGTAAACGGGACGACCGCGCCTCCTGAAAGCGGCTGCGAACAGATGAATGCGGACGCCGCCGACATTGATATGAACGCTGCCTATTACCTGGACCAAACCCATCATGCAACCAATGCGACGGCGTGGATGATCACTGGTGAGGACCAGGTCGCATGGCTCCAGTTCCGGGACAACACTTGTAGGCTCGGTCCAGACCCGCTGATCTGCCACATCCGGATGACGCGCGAACGCACGCATCTGATCATCACGGGGAAACCCATGCCGCATCCACCGCATAAGTAATCGCGAACTAGCGAAGATTTCCGCAGCGGGTCGCCTGCCCGATCTCTTGTACCAGCGGGAGGCGCCGTTGTATTCACCGTCGGGCTAACTCCCGGGTGGTCGGCTGCTCGGAAACTGAGCCATTATCTGACCTTTTCATTTTCATTCGGCGACAAGAATTCACCGGGTTGTAACCTGCTTTGGGACGCCGGGAATTATGCTTTTAACGGGAGTGTGTGCCACACTCTGGGTTGATGCCGCTCGCGTCCACCAGAGCGGATCCGGCATCCAATGAAGCAGGGCGGTTTTGTTTATGAGCACAGCCAGCGTAAAAGCACCTCTGCCTGAGCCCTCGCACTCTGGCTTGGTGCAGCGAACCGTGGAAGCGTGCGAACTGGCGCGCGAGGCCGCGGCCATTGCGGCCGAGGGAATTGCCACCGGTTCCATGTCCCGCCTGAACGCCATCCGCGAGTGCGAAAAAGAACTCGACGCCATTGACCTGGAAGTGGACTCCGGTGTGACCTCGACGATCACCCACGTCCCGGAGGCCGAAACCCGGCAACTGCTGGCGTGCATGAAAGTCATGATCGGACTCGAGCGCATCGGGGATCTGCTCTTGAGTTTTGCCACCAGCGCGCAAGCTGCGGGAGGCCGCCTCGACTCGCAGGATGCTCGCGACTTGACCCAGATGGCCACGGTTCTGGAAAAAATGCTGGCCGATGTCGGCCACTCCTTTTCCCAGCGCGACGTCAAGAAAGCCATCGACGTGCTCCGCGCCGATGCCGAGATGGACCGCCTGCGCAATATCATCTTCCTGCGCCACATCGAGAATCCGGAAAACGTCGCGCACCACGCCAGCCTGCAGGTTATTTTCATGACGCAGTCTCTCGAACGCGCCGGCGACCACGCCAAGAACCTGGCGGAAGAAGTTTGCCACTTTGTCAGCGGACGCAGCATCCGCCACCTGCTCATGGCCTACGACAAACCAAAAGAACAGATGTTTATCGACTGGCTGCGGCACAAAGAAGAAAAATCGCAGTAACCTCCGGCATCGTCCGCTGCCATTCTTGCCAATGCATTAGGCCCGCCCCATCGGGTTCCAGCCAAATATCCCTCAATCGTTTGCCTTAGCAGCCCTGAATCCTTTTCCCACGACTCCCGCTCTTCCCTTATGTAGGAGGAAATTTGGACTCCGCCGTAACCGTCTCTCAACTGCAGAATCGCGCGTCCCGGCCGTCGCTGCTGGTGGACGTGCGTTCCGGCTCCGAATTCGCGTCCGGCCATATACACGGCGCCGTCAACATCCCCATGGACCAGATCGAAGCGCGCCTCGACGATCTCGATCTCAATCTTCCCATCGTCCTCATCTGTCAGTCCGGCAAGCGCGCACGCATGACCGCTGGCCTGCTCGAGCCGTGCCAGCGGCAGATTACGGTTCTCGAGGGCGGCACGAAAGCATGGATTCAAGCCGGCCTGCCCGTCGTGGCCAGCGTGAGGACGCGTTGGTCCCTCGAGCGCCAAGTCCGTCTGGGCGCGGGATTGCTGGCGCTGACTGGCGCTATCTTGGCGCTGACTGTTAATCCACGCTGGGTCTTTCTCTGCGGATTCGCCGGTCTGGGCCTAACCTTCGCCGGCCTCAGCGACATCTGCGCGATGGGGATCATCCTGGGAAAAATGCCCTGGAACAAGCTGAGTCAATGCAGGATCGCCGGTCCGAATGCAAAGCAATCTGGGACTTGTTCGTGACCGTCTGTTATGCGTTGGAGACCGAGCAATGCCACAATGGATGCGTGGACTTCGATGCATTGGCCAGGCAGCACAAGGACTCCGTCTATCGACAGATGATCCGTGTGTGCGGCAACCGCGAGGATGCCGAAGACGTACTGATCGAAGCCTTGTTAAAGGCCTACCGCCATCTCGATCAATTGCGCGAATCGGCAGCTTTTCGCGCCTGGCTCGCGCAGATCGCGAAACGCGTCTGCTGGCAATTGAAGGAGCGCGAATCTTTGCTCCCGCTCTTGCAACTCTCCATGCTAGAGGACGAGGGCCGCGAGGTTCCTGGAGCGGAGCCTCTTCCCGACGTGCAACTCGCCCGGCAACAGATGAAGCGACTGTTGAACGAAGCCATCGACGCGTTGCCCGCGCTGTACCGCCCGGTTTACGAGTTGTGCGATGTCGAAGAGTTGCGGGGCGACGAAGTTGCGCAGAGACTGGGAATCTCGCGAGCCGCCATGAAATCGCGGCTGCACCGGGCCCGCGATCTGGTTCGGACTCACCTCGACGCTGCGCTTACTCGTCAAACTTTGAAATAGGGTCCGTTGAATTGGTCTCATCGTTAAGTTTGGTAAGAATGGTTTGATAAGTGTGGTTCGATAAATATGGATCGACCGGTTTGGAGGCCCTTATGGAAGTTACCGTGGAACATCTTGGAGCGTTACAGTTTGAAATCAAGGCGCGTCAGCACGCCATCGTGAGTGACCAGCCGCCGGAGAATGGCGGCCACGACGAAGGCATGACACCGCCGGAACTCCTGCTCGCTTCGTTGGGCTCGTGTGCCGGTTTCTACGCGGCGCAATATCTGCGCAAGCACAAGCTGGCAAGCGAAGGGACTCACGTCCGGGTCACCGCCGACAAACTGAAAGACCCCGCGCGCATCGATAACTTTCACATTGAAATCGAAGCGCCCGTGGCACTCACCGAGCAACATCGGGCCGGAGTCGAGAACTCGGTGCATCACTGCCTGATTCACAACACACTCCTGCAGCCGCCGATCATTGTGGTCGAAATCACGCATCCCGTGCCAGTAGTGGATGCTTCCGCGGTATCTCCGATCCCTGGCTCTTGACAGCCAAGGTCTCCGAGGCGAGACTCGGTTCAGCCCTTTCGATGTAATCTTCGGCTATTCTTGATTACCGAAAATTGACTGCCGAAAGTGGCCTGGACAGCAATTCCATGCACGGATCCGCCGAGCCCGAAGATCAATTGCCGTCAGCGAGCACCGAGGAAACGAGGACTGGCACGGATCGATCTTCCTCCGTTGGCTCGGCCGGCGTGGTTGGTGAAAGGTCCAACGGGAGCCGCGCGTTTGAAGAAACGGAACTGGACTCCGCCCTCCAGTTGTTAGTGGAACGCGCGCAGTACATCACCGGCGCCACCGGAACTGCCCTCGCTTTGCCCCAGGGTGAGGAGATGGTTTGCCGAGCCAGCGCTGGTTCTTCGGCGCCGGCAGTCGGAGCGCGATTGCAGGTGCGTTCCGGACTGACTGGCGAAAGCATTTCCCGCCGGCAGTTGCTGCACTGTGACAACGCGGAAACCGACCCGCGAGTGAATCTGGAAGCTTGCCGGGCGCTGGGCATTGCATCCATCGTCGTTTTGCCGTTGCTGCGGCGGACCGGTGAGGTTCGTGGCCTGTTCGAATTATTCTCCGATCACCCCTACGCTTTCGAAGAGCGCGATCTGATCGCACTCGAGCGCATGGCCGACCTCACTTTGACGGCCCTCGATCTGGCCGAGCAGCGCCAGAACTTCGCACCCGCGCCAGCGCCCAGGCGAGAGCCGGAAAAGCCCGTCGAACTTTTGCCCGAACTCTCCACGGCAAGCAGCGCGCCGCCGGCTGCCGCGATTCCCGTTAACATTCCCCGCAACATTCCCCGCAACCCAGAGTTCGCCGAGCCCTCGGTCGTGCCCGCCGAGCCGCCCGTAATTTCGTCGGCGTTGCCAGTAACAGTGCCAGAGCTAGCGCCCGCCTCAGTCCCCGAGGCTATGCTCCGCGTGCAAAAATGCGCTTCCTGCGGATTCCCCGTTTCCGAGGGGAGAACGCTCTGCCTCGATTGTGAGAAGAAGGATACCGAGAAGAAGGATTTCGAGAAGAAGCAGCGTGAGAAGGAGCAGAGCGAGATCAAGCAACGCGAGCGGGAGCAGGATACACCGTCCGCCGCCGCGGCGCCGATGCCGGAGGAATTCGTGCCGGCCTTCCTCGCAAACGCAGTGCCCGCGCAAGAATCGTGGCTGGCCAACCACGTCAATTTGTTGGCGATCGTCGTCCTGATCCTGGGCATCCTGGTCGCCGTCGTGGTGTTTCGATAACCACCCATGCACTGCCGCGTGCCTGTTTTCCTTGACAAATTGCCGGTGGAACCCATACTCTGCGCTTAATCCTTTGTTCCAACACACAGGTGCCAAGCATGAAAAATGTGTACGAAGTTTTACGGCAGAAGGAACTTGAACTAACCAGGCTGGAAAAAGAAGTTGAGGCCTTGCGCGTCGCCGCCCCGCTGCTTTCGGAAGAAAAAGAGCAGCTGGCTGAAGCGCCCAAGCCGAGCTTAACTGCCACCGTGCCGCCGCAACCCGTCCGGGTTCCCCCGGTGGTTGCCGCCCAGGCTGCAAACCCACCGGCACGCGTCGCTGGCTGGGAAGATGCGGCCAAGCGCTGGCCGTAAGCCAGTCGTTCGTCGCTGTAGAGACGGGGCTTGCCCCGTCTGGCCGTGATTGAAATAGCCTCTTAAACCAAAAGGTGGCAGCGGTCCAGCATCAATCAAGGCCACTCACATGAGGGGGCAGCATGACCTCAAAATACCTCTCGGGAGTTCTGGTTATCACGCTCAGTTTCGTTCTCTGCATGCCTGCGGAAGCCGACAGCGGCACAATCGGCGGTGTCGGCACCGGGACAATCGTCGGCGTAGTTGTGGTAGTGGTAGTGGTAGTGGCAGTTGTCGCTATCGTGGTCATTCACAAAACGTCCGGAAAGCGAACGATTACGGGATGCGTCAAACCGGCGCAGAACGGGATGACCGTGAACGACGAAAACGAGCAGCGGGTTTACACACTTTCCGGTGATACGGCAGGCGTCAAACCGGGTGAGCGAATGACCTTACAGGGCAAGAAGATCAAGCCGAATGCCGGCAATCCGCTGGGCTGGGAAATAACAAAAATACGGGCCGACTTCGGCGTCTGCCAGACCTAGGTTTGATCTCGATGAGGAGGCGATTATCTTTCCTCTCGCTGCGCACGTTTCAGTCCTGCGAAGTGAACGCCAGTGCCAACAATGTCTTCTGCTCAACCTCGTGCGCCTTTGCCGAACCGGTAGCCGGACTCGCACTCGCGGAACGTTTCACCGAGTGCACTGGCCGCTCATTTGCGACGTGCTTCAGGCGCGGCAGCATGTAGAAAAGCGCGCCCATGTTGGACGGCTCTTCCTGCACCCACACAATGTCTCGCGCTGAGCTATGACGCTCCAGTTCTGCGGCCAGTTCCGCCTCCGGGAACGGGTACATCTGCTCCAGGAAGATAATGGCGGTGCTCAAGTCTTTGCGCTTCTGCCGTTCCGTGCGAAGTTCGTGTCCGATCTTCCCGGTGCAGATCAGAATCCGTTTGGCGTCCTGCGCTTCCGTGTCCGGCAGCAGCGGCAGAAACTGCCGATGCGTCAGATCTTCCAGCGGAGATAGGGCATCCGGATGCCGCAGCATGCTTTTCGGCGTGAACACCACCAGCGGCTTCCTCCACTTGCGCAGCGCCTGCCGCCGCAGCAGGTGGAAATACTGCCCCGCATTCGAGGGCTGACAAATCTGGATATTGTCCCGCGCCGCCAACTGCAAAAATCGCTCGATGCGCGCACTCGAATGCTCCGGACCCTGTCCTTCGTAGCCGTGGGGCAGCAACAGCACAAGTCCTGACAGCAGTTTCCACTTGTCCTCGCCCGCACACACAAACTGGTCGATCACCGCTTGCGCAACGTTCGCAAAATCGCCAAACTGCGCTTCCCACAGAACCAGCGCCTCGGGATAATCGCGGCTGTAGCCGTATTCAAATCCCATCACGCCCGCTTCCGAAAGCGTCGAGTCGTAGATGTCGCACGCCCCCTGACCCGGCGCAATGTGGCGCAGCGGAATGTATTCCGTCTCATCCTCAATATCCAGCAGCACCGAGTGCCGCTGATTGAATGTCGCGCGCCGCGTGTCCTGACCGCTCAGGCGCACCGGAATCCCCTGCTTCACCAGGCTCGCAAAAGCCAGCGCCTCCGCCATGCCGTAGTCGACCGGCTTCTTGCCCGTTCCCATCTCCTGCCGCTGCTCCAGCAACTTCTTCACCTTCGGATGGATGTGGAAGCCCTCCGGATACGTGGTCAAACGCTCCGTGAGTTTCACCAATTCCTCGCGCCCTACGCCCGTGGGCTGTTCATAGCCCGCTTTATACGGGCCTCCGAAATAGTCGTCCCAGTACTTTGGCAGATCGCGCATCAGCGGCTTCTTGGTGACTTGCGTCGCGCTCTTCTGTGCGGCCTCGTACTCGCTCTTGACCGTCCCCACCCGCGCGGCGACATTGTCATCATTCATGCCGATTTGTTTGGCGTAAATCCGATACAACGGCGGATGCTGTTTGATCGCCCTATACATCAGCGGCTGCGTCACCGTGGGATCGTCCACCTCGCTATGCCCATGGCGCCGGTAGCCGATCAGGTCCACGACCACGTCCGTGCCAAATTTGTAGCGGTACTCGGTGGCGATGCGCGCAATCCGCATCACGGCATCCACGTCTTCGCCATTCACGTGAAAGATCGGAATCGCTTGCCGCCGTGCCAGTTGCGCGGAGAAGCGCGAGGAATGCTCTTCGCGGGCATTGGTCGTGAACCCGATCAGGTTGTTGACGATTATGTGGATCGTCCCGCCCACCGTGTAGCCACCCAGGTCCGCATAATTTAGCGTCTCCGCCGTGATGCCTTGCCCCGCGAACGCGGCGTCGCCGTGCACCAGCAGGGGCAGATACTTCGCCTTGCCGCCTTCGCCGGCGCGGTCCTGCTTGGCCCGAGTGCGCCCCACCGTCACCGGATCGACCGCTTCTAGGTGGCTGGGATTCGACGCCAGATGAATATGAATTTTCTTCCCGCTCCTGGTGACGTACTCGCCGGTCGCACCCATGTGGTACTTCACGTCGCCCGACCCCAATACGCTGCGTGGATCCACATCCTCAAATTCGGCAAACACCTGCTCCGGCGGACGGTTTGCCAAATGAATAATGACGTTCAGCCGCCCTCGATGACTCATGCCCATCACCAGTTCCACCGCACCGTGCTCGCCGGCTACGTCCAGAACCTGATCCAGCGCCGGCAAAAAAGAGGTGTTGCCTTCGAGTGAGAATCGTTTGTTGCCCAGATAGCGCTGCTGCAGCGTCTGCTCAAACAGGTCGGCGCGCACGAGCAGGTCGAGCGCGCGCTCTTGGTCGATGTCGACCGCAGCCGGATCCGCCTCGATGCGGGCTTCGATGCGATTCTGAATCCAGCGCCGCCGCTCCGGGTCGGCGATATGCATGAATTCCACGCCTACGCTTCCGCAATAAATGTGCCGCGCTTCCCGTGCCCACTCGTTATCGATCTCGAGATCCGGATGCGGTTGCGGACGCACCAGGCCGAGCGGGTCCAGTTCGGCTTCCAAATATCCAAATTGCCGGAACAGCCCAAACACACGTTCCCGTTCGTCGTTTTGAATGATTGCAGGAGCTGCGCCCCCGCCGGTATTCCGAATTGAAGTCGCCATAAAAGGTCTCCTATAGAATAGCGGATGATTCCCGATTGTGTGGATACGGGCGCCCGCGCCCGCGTGCTCGTGCGAAGCGACTCGGTCGCCGATCACCGATCACAGCAAGAGTCAATTCGTCGAGATAGTCTGAAAGAAGAGGACCAACAAATTCATGGCCAATGAGCAGGAAAAACAAGCCGCCGGCCGCGCCGCCGCCAAACTGGTGCGTGACGGCTACATCGTCGGATTGGGCACTGGCTCAACCGCCTACTTCGCGGTCGTCGCTCTCGGCGAGCGCGTGCAATCGGGACTGAAAATTATTGGAATCCCAACTTCGGTGCAGACCGCCGACCTGGCGCGCCAACTCGGCATTCCGCTGACCACACTCGACGAACATCCCCAAATCGACATCACCATTGATGGCGCCGACGAAGTCGATCCCAAGCTGAGCCTGATCAAAGGCGGCGGCGGTGCGCTGCTGCGCGAGAAAATCGTCGCGTCCGCGTCCAAAAAGATGGTCGTGGTCGCGGACTCCAGCAAAGTTGTTCCCGTGCTCGGCAAGTTTCCTTTGCCAGTCGAGGTAATTTCGTTTGCGCGAACCGTGGTCGAGAAAAAGATCGTGTCGCTCGGCGCATCGCCCAAATTGCGTTTGAAACCCGACGGCAGTCCTTTCCTCACCGACAACGGCAATCAGATTCTCGATTGCAGCTTCGGGAAGATCGACGATCCGCCGGCGCTGGCGCTAGCCCTGAGCAATACCCCCGGCATAGTCGAACACGGCCTGTTCATCGGACTGGCGAGCGTAGCACTGGTAGGCCGCGGAGACCGCGTCGAAGAGTTGAGCTGACGAAGGCGCTGTCGGGCTTCGCCCGACTGGACAGCCGGGGGCGGCTGTCCTTACGTGAGATGCGCCATCGTCGGCTCAACCCACAATCTCCTTTAGCGCCTTCAGCAGATTCTCTACTTCCTCCATTGTGTTGTAGTGCACTAGCCCGATGCGCAGAAATCCTCCCAGGCGCTCGACGTCTAACTGTTCGGTCAGGTTCAGAGCGTAGTAGTTTCCGTCCCAGGTGAAGAAGCCGCGTTCGCCGAGCTTCGTTGCGAGTTCCAGCGGCGTGTGCCCTTCGATGCGGACCGCGAACGTTGCGCCCCGATTCTCGAAACGCCGCGGGTCGGTGATGCCGTACACCTTCAATCCGGGAATCGCTAGCAAGCCCGCGATCATCTTCTCCATCATTTTTCGCTCGTGCTGATGAATCGCTTTGTGCGCGGCCAGGATCGCGGCGCGCCGGGTCGTGACCGCAGGCTTCGCGCGCCGGCCGAGTTCCTCCCAGTAATCCACGCACGCTTTGATTCCCGCGATGCACTCGTGGTTCAGCGTCCCCGATTCCCAACAGTTAGGAATATTGTCGCTGCTGGGCCGGACTTTATACGGATGCAATTTCCTCAGGTGCTCGCGCTTGCCGTAGAGAACTCCCATGTGCGGACCGAAAAATTTGTAAGTCGAGCACACTAGAAAATCGCAGTCGAGTGCGCGCACGTCAATCGGCCCGTGCGGAGCGTAATGGACGGCATCGATGTAACTCAGCGCTCCCGCTTGCCGCGCCAGGCGCACCACTTCGGCGACGTTGTTGATCGTGCCCACCGCATTCGACGCATAGCCAACTGCGACCAGCCGCGTGCGCTTCCCGATTTTTTCCGCCAGGTCACGCATGTCAAGCGTGCAATCGTCTTCGTTAAACTTCACCGCGCGGATGATCGCGCCTTTTTCTTCCAGCGCTTTCCAGGGCGAGAAATTCGCGTCGTGGTCTAGCAGCGTGAGCACGATCTCGTCGCCGGGCCGGAGTTCCCGCCCGAGAGCGCGGCTCATCGCGAAAGTCAGCGATGTCATATTCGCGCCGAAAACGATTTCATCCGCATCGCAATTTAGAAAATCGCCCATCGCCGCGCGCGCTTCCGCGACCATGCGGTCGGTGTTGCGGCTGGTTTGGTAAGCGCCGCCGGTGTTGGCATTGTTGCGCGCCAGATAATCCGCTATGGCGTCAATCACCTGCTGCGGCACCTGCGTGCCACCCGGCCCATCCAGAAAAACCGCGGGGCTTTTATTGGAATGTTCGTTGACAGTTTGCGCGAGCGCCGGGAACTGCGAGCGAACCCAGGCGAGGTCGAGCGCGGCGGATGAAGATGAAGTCTGTTCCGCGATTGGCATAGCAGATATTCTAATTCGGTACCGAAATTCCTTACTACAGAGGACACAGGGGAACACAGGGAAAAGATCCTTCTCGCTGTTTCTCTGTGGCCCTCTGTGCCCTCTGTGGTTCAAGCTTTTTTCTTTTGTATCATTGCCCGGTTGTCAGCAGCGCGTAGATCGTGTTGCTCCACCGCCCGCAACGGCAGAGGTGACAAATGCTAGCTGCTGGAGACTCTGATGGCCATGTTCCGGAGGGTGTGCGGGCAGCATCATTTTTTCCGGCGCCGCGTTTCCGTAAATGGCCATCTAGCGATAGAATCGTTTAAGGAACACGTCTAAGTAAGCAACGTGGGGATGGCATGCTGAAGGTACCGGCAAATCGGGGCGTATTTGTCAGAGCTGTGTGTGTGCTCTGCGTTGCCCTGATGTGCGTGATGGGGACGGTTCAGGCGACCCACTCGCATCCCGAGAACTCGACCACATCCCACCACACCTGCTCGATTTGCGCGACCGCTCATGCCGGACTTAATACCCAGACGCCTGCGTCCGCGCCAGTTTTGGCTACGGCAGCCCTGGCGATTCTTGTTTCAGAAGTTTCCCCGATCTTCCGTCCCCTCACCACCCAGTTTATTCGTCCTCCACCTGCGTTCTGATCCCGCGCCCAATCTGGTAAGTATTCCCAAACGGCTGCGATCTTCGATTTGCGATCGGACTCGCTCTAAAACCCATTATTGGAGGAATCATGCATTTGTTTCAGAAGAGCTGGCTGGCTGCGGCTATGGTGGCCGTTGCCGTAGTGTTGAGTGTCGGGGCTGCGAATGCGCAGTCGGGCGGAAGTTCGGGATCGATTAGCGGTACCGTCCTGGACCCTTCGGGCGCGGTGGTGCCGAATGCAAGTGTTGAGATTCATAACCCGGTCAGCGGCTTTGACCGAACGACCACCACAGACAGTAACGGGAAGTTCAGTTTCACGAACGTGCCGTTTAATCCGTATCACATGACGGTTACGGCCGCCGGATTCGCTCAATACGCGCAGGATGTGGAGATCCGGTCGGTAGTGCCTGCCAATGTCAAGATCAGTCTTCAAGTATCCGGCTCTTCCACCACGGTCACGGTCGAGTCTGCCGGAGATCTGGTGGAGAACGATCCGACCTTCCACTCCGACATCGACAAGGAGCTATTCGACAAACTTCCCTTGGAAAGCGAGTCGTCGTCACTGAGTTCGCTGGTTACTCTCTCCACGCCGGGAATCGCTGCCGATTCCAATGGCCTCTTCCACGGGTTGGGCGACCACGCGGAAAACTCGTTTTCCGTGGATGGCCAGCCCATCACCGACCAGCAGAGCAAGGTGTTTTCGAATCAGATCCCACTCGATTCGATTCAATCCATGGAAGTCATATCCGGCGCGCCGCCCGCGGAATACGGAGGCAAGACCAGCGTGGTGATTGTGGCCACCACACGCTCGGGCCAGGGCGTAACCACACCCCATGGCAGCGTGACCGCCTCCTACGGGGCATTGGGAACATCCAACGTAGCAGCCGATCTCGCTTACGGGGGTAAGAACTGGGGAAACTTCATCTCCATAGGCGGTTTGAACTCCGGCCGGTTCCTCGATCCGCCCGAATTCTCGACAATGCACGACAAGGGCAACGAACAGAACCTGTTCGACCGCGTGGACTTCCAACTCTCACCCGCCGACTCGATTCACCTGAACTTCGGCTACACCCGGAGCTGGTTCCAGACCCCGAATTCGTTCGATGCCCAAAACGCGACGCCCTGGAATGGACTGGCCGGGGTTCTTCCACAAGTAGAAAACTATGGGGGCGTAGTTCCCATCGGTACTCCCACCGGTTTTACCGAAGGTGTCACCGTCGGAGCGGCAGACCAGCGCTCCAAGATTGGGACCTTTAACATCGCCCCTTCGTGGACGCATCTGCTGAGTACAAACGCCGTATTTACTTTGGGTGCATTCGTGCGCCGCGACGATTACAACTACTACCCAAGCAGCGATCGTTTCGCGGACCTCGGGCCACCGAGTCTTCAGAGACAATCGGTGGGTCAGAACCGCACGCTTACCAACGCGGGGCTTCGGTCCGATCTCTCCTACGTCAAAGGGGTGAACCAAATCAAGGCCGGAGTCACCTACGAACAAACGTTCCTCAATGAAAACGACACTCTTGGTATCGTTGATCCAGCCTACAACGCATCGTGTTTGACTCCGTCAAACACTCCGATCCCTAACGTTCCTGTCCCGGGTTACACCGATCCCTCGCAATGCGCCGGCTTCGGCTACGCGCCAAATGTTGCCGATCCTACAAGCCCGTACTTTAATCCCAACGCACCCAACACCGCGTTTTACCCTGCTTTCAACCCGACCCTGTTTCCCTACGACTTAACGCGCGGCGGAGGCCTGTACACCTTCAATAGCCACACCGACGTGAAGGAGCTTGCTCTCTACGTTCGGGATGTGATCACAGCTGGAAACTGGTCCTTGAACCTCGGCTTGCGCGGCGATCTCTACAACGGTCTCTCCATCGCGCGGCAGGCCGAGCCTCGTCTCGGGATCGCATACAACGTCAAAAAGACCAACACGATTCTCCGCGTTTCCTACGCGCGCACTCTGGAATCTCCCTTCAATGAAAATCTGATACTTTCCAGCACCGGATGCAGCAATCCTGTCTTACGTCCGTTTCTTGCCTGTACCGGTTTGTCGACCGGGGCGCTGAGTCCCGGCTTTCGCAATGAATTCCACGCTGGCCTCGAGCAAGCCTTCGGGCGATACCTAGTCTTTTCTGGCGAGTGGATCACGAAGTACACGCACAATGGCTACGATTTCAGTGTGCTCGGCGACACCCCGATCTTTTTCCCCATTGAATGGCACAACTCCAAAATTCCCGGATATGCGGGCCGCGTGAGCGTGCCGAACCTGCATGGTTTTTCGGCGCTCATGGTCTTCTCCAGCGTGGCGGCGCGCTTTTTCCAGCCACAGATCGGCGGAGCGGGCGCGACGGTTTCGACCGGCGCCGGACTCCCGTTCCGCATTGACCACGACGAAAAGTTCAACCAAACGACGCACCTACAATATCAGCCTTGGAAAGCCGGACCATGGTTCGGCTTTAACTGGCGGTACGACAGCGGTCTGGTGGCCGGTAATGCTCCGTGTTACGGGGTAAGCGCAAGCAACGATTGTCCGCAATCAGTCCCAAACGGGCCGCCAGCCGTTTTTTTGCGAGACGTTTTCGGAAACCCCCTGAGCGCCGATCAGGAGTTCCAGGCCGGGTTCACCTGCAATGGCGTCCACGCAACCCCGACCACTCCGCTGCCTTCCCCGTGCCCGGCGCCGCTCGGTTCCAGTCTTATACAAGTGCCGGCGAATGGAGCCGAGAACGACGACCACAATCCGCCACGCATCGCGTCGCGTAGCCTTTTTGATCTCGTTGTGGGCGACGATAATCTGTTCAAAGGCGATCATTATAAATGGAGCCTTACGCTTACCGCCATCAACGTGACTAACAAACTCGCGCTGTATAACTTTCTTTCGACCTTCAGTGGGACGCACTATGTGACACCGCGCGCGCTGACGGCTCAGATCGGGTTCCACTTCTAACTAGCGAGTTACCTACGCTGTGCCGCGTGCCAGATCGTGCCGATGGTAACGCGCTGGTCCTGCACGCGGTACAAGACGATGTAGGGAGTGCTTCCGATGACTAACTCTCGGATTCCAGGCTCGGCCCCGACCCGGCCCAGGCGGCGATGATTTCTTACAACTTCAATTATGGCAACGATCCGCGTGGCGAGTCGTTCCGCTGCATCCGGTTTGTCTTTGTTCTGGGCCATGTAGGTGCTCCGGCCAGCTTCCACGAGTGTCCTCCGTTGTCCTAAATGCAATTCAACGAGGTTAGGGAGTATTCTTCAGTCATGGACAAGAAGGAGATCAATTCCCCAAAGTTGACCGAGCATTTTCTCTTCTGGGTTTGTGGCATTGGAATCTTGCTGCTGGTGATTCTCTTTGCTCATTTCGTCTACCACATTCTGTGAAGCTGGTGGATGTGAGAGAAATTTTACGAGCGCTTATTGCTCAACCAGAGCAGACTGTATCCGTTTCCACGTGGCATTGCGTTCAGCTTCCGTTACGCCTTCCACGTGATTGAACCGCGCAACCGCATTGCGCACGTGAGCAGCGCTCTACCGGGGCTCCTTGCGTTGCTGGAGGAAGGCGAATCATGACCCGCCTTCAGTGTTTCGTCGATCCCTTGACCCAAATCTAAGAGTCGTCGCGGGCTCGGTTGTGCGAAGTGTACCGGCCTCACGGTTTTTCGACGACTTCTTGCATGTGGCCGACTTTCTTTTGCACCTTTCCGGCCATGTTTTCGCCAATACCTTCGCCTTCCAAGTTGGGATTGTTCGTCACTTGGCCCACCTTTTCCTTAATCTTGCCCTTCACTTCGTGGACCTTGCCTTTGACCTCATTCTCAGTACTTGGCTTCATCTTGTTGCTTCCTCTGAAATTGGAATTCCGGTACCGGTTGAATCGCCGCAAAGACGAAGGCGGATATCTGTTCACATTTAGACACTTTCAAAGCATAATTTGTTGATTTCGGGGGTGCGGACGTTGACGGTCGCTTGTGCGGGACAACCCTCTGGGGGATTTGAGCTTTACTGCGGCCTTAAGTTTGAGTTCAACCTAGAACATCGAGGGGGTGTTTTGGCCCCGAGGTTGACCGCTCTCTCGCGCCACAATCCCGCTACAATGGCGGCGTGTCGTTTCGAATCCGACAATTTGAGAAAGCCGATTTTGACACGCTGTGGCGGATTGACCAGGCTTGCTTCGATCCTCAATTGGCGTACTCGCGTCCGGAGATGGCTTTCTATATGCGTCGGCCTGGGTCGTTTACGCTGGTGGCCGAAGCTACGGGCGGTGAGGTTCGGGGCAAGGGCAGCTTGCCGGCGGGGAACCCAGGTTGCGGCATTCTCGGTTTCATCGTGGCGGAGAACCGCCGCAAGGGCGGGCACATCATTACCATCGATGTGGTCGCGGAGGCGAGGCGGGCGGGTGTCGGCTCGGCTTTGCTGCGAGCCGCGGAAGAGCAATTGCTGCGGGCGGGCGCGGTCGCGGTGGCGCTGGAGACGCCGGTGAATAATGCAGGCGCGATTCGCTTCTACAAGCAGAAAGGGTACTTCGTGGAAAAGACGGTCTCCAGCTACTATTCCAACCAGACGGACGCTCTGGTTATGACGAAAGAGCTGGCGCGGTCGCCGGTGGGATGAGTTGCCGGTGGACGATTTGAGGTGGGACGGTTGCGATTCCGGTGCGAAGAGGAAATTGATTCATGAAGATTGCGATCCAGGGAGAACTTGGTTCTTTCAGCCACGAAGCGGCCGAAGCGATGTTGCCTTTGGCGAAGGTTGTGCCGTGTGCGCGCTCGATCGAGGTCTTCGACCGAGTGAAGCGTGGAACGGTAAACGGCGCGGTGATTCCGATTGAGAATTCGCTGGCGGGTTCGGTCGCCGAACATTTCGACCTGTTGCTTGGCCGCGACGTGCACATTGTGCGCGAGTTTCGCTTGCGCATCGTGCACAACCTGATTGCGCTGCCGGGGACGAAACTCGGCGATGTACGGCGCGTGTTCTCTCATCCTGTAGCGCTCGATCAGTGCCGCGACTTGTTTGGGAAGAATCCGAGGCTGGAGCCGGTGCCGTTCTACGACACGGCGGGAAGCGTGAAGCATGTGGTGGCGGAGGGCTTGCGCGATGCGGCGGGGATTGCCAGCCGGCGGGCCGCCGAAGTTTATGAGGGAAAGATTCTGAAGGCCGGGATTGAGGATGACAAGAAAAACTTTACGCGTTTCTTTCTGATCAAGCGGGGAAAGCCGCGGGCGGCGCGCAATGACAATGCGAATAAGACTTCGCTGGCGTTCAGCTTGAAGAATATTCCGGGGGCGTTGTTCAAGGCGCTTAGCGTGTTCGCGCTGCGCGACATCAGTCTGAGCAAGATCGAGTCGCGGCCCATGCGCGGGCGTCCGTGGGAATATATGTTTTTTGTGGACCTGCTGCGCGGCGACGATGATGATTCGCGCAACGCTCTGCGGCATTTAGGCGAGGTCGCGGAGTTGGTGAAGGTGCTGGGGATTTATCCGGAAGCTTGAAGCAGGGGTCAGTGGGCATAAGCGCTACAGTTGCCCCCTGCCTGCGTTTCTGGCATGATACCGCCGGTGAACCATAGCTGCGCGAGAGGTATTTATGCTGCCAAGCGATTGGAGTACAGCGATTGGATATGCCCTCCTGGTTAAGATCGCCGAGTTGGTCGATCCGGCCGGCATCTACGACCCAGATGAAATAAGTGAAATCAAGAATGCCGGCTACTCATTCCTTCAGACCCTCTATGGGGACGATCTGGCGACCGACATTGATTCTCATTTAGGAGAGGTTGTGACCTTCGGTTTCTTGGCTGTTTCCGGCGCCAACGAACTGGTGGCCGTCATTCGCGGCACAGACACGCTTTTGGAATGGCTGCACGATGCATCGTTTCTCATGGTGCCAACTCCGATTAGCGGTTCTCATGGTTTTACCGAGGATGGTTTCACGGCGGTGTACCGGTCGTTGAGAATTGGGCAAGCCAATGGCACCCTGTCGGCAAAGGATTCGATCAAAAGCTATATCGACACAGGCGCTGCCACCAAGGTAACCGTCTGCGGGCATAGCCTGGGCGGCGCGCTGGCAACATTCTTGACCCTGGACGTGGCGTTGAACACGTCGTGCCACGCTCCCACGGCGTACACCTACGCGAGCCCGCGCACCGGCGATCACATTTTCGCCGGCTCATTCAACGCCGCCATACCTTTCTGCTATCGCATTGCGAACCGCCAGGATTTGGTGCCGAAGTTGCCGCCCATTCTCCCCTTGCCCTATGAGCACGTGAATACGCAGTACGAACTGAATCCCCCACCGAACGCGATCAATCCCACGATTCCTTGTATGCACCACCTAACCACGTATTTGTGGCTCATGGGCCAGCTCGCGGGGAGTAATGCCTACCCACTCGATGCAACCTGCGTGGCCACAGGGACCGCTCACATCTGAAGGCACAGTCTGGTCGGTTGTCAGTACTCGGCACTTTGAGATTCATAATCCCTGAGGGGACGCCGATGGTAGTTCGAGGAAGGCCTCCGTCGCTTTGCTTTCAGCAGCCTTTTTTCGTCACAACCTGGGGTGAGGTGGTGCACAGCGGCGTTTGTCGGTTTGGCGTAGCCTAGGTCAAGAGGGCTGAGCCCCGGTTCGGTTACCGGAGTGGGGCCGAATCCCTTCCGTGCCTTGCAAAAGGCTAGAAAAGGTCTAGAATTCAACAACCTAGCACGAAGCGTGCATCTTTTTGGCAGTTGAGTTCATCCAAGGTTGAGTGAAACTCACTCAAGGGAAAATCATGAGCGATCCTATTTCTATCGAGCACACTTCTTACGAAACCACAGAGCGGTCGCTGCCGATTCTGCCGGTGCGCGACACGGTCCTGTTCCCCCATGCGGTGCTTCCGCTGACAGTGGGGCGGGAAAGTTCGGTGCAACTGATTAACTCGCTGGGCGAAGACAAGACCATCGTGGTGGTGGCGCAGCGCGAGGCGCGCGTGGACTCGCCGCAGCCGACCGATCTGTACTCCATCGGAACGCTGGCGGTGGTGCACAAAGTTGTCAAGATGCCCAACCAGAGCCTGTTTGTTTTTGCGGAAGGACTGGAGCGGGTGCTGCTGGCGGATTTCGCGCAGCTTTCGCCGTTCATGCGGGCGCGGGTGACCACGATTCCGGAGACGATTCCGCCCAAGGATTCCGAGGTGGAAGCGCTGCAGCGCAATGTGCTGACCTTGTTCCAGCAGATTGTGGCCGGTTCGCCGACGCTCTCGGACGAGCTTTCGACGGTTGCGATGAACATTGAAGAACCGGGACGGTTGGTGGACTTTATCGCCTCGTCGCTGCCGTCCCTGTCGACGGCCGACAAGCAGGAGACGCTGGAGACGAGCGACGTCCGGGTGCGGCTGGGAAAAATCAATCAGCACCTGGCCAAGGAACTGGAAGTGCAGCAACTGCGGAACAAGATCCAGTCGGAAGTGCAGGATCGCGTACAGCAGACGCAGCGCGAGTACTACTTGCGCGAGCAGATGAAGGCGATCCAAAAAGAACTGGGCGAGCAGGACGAGGGCCAGCGTGACACCGACGAGCTGAAGCAAAAGATCGAATCCGCGGGCATGCCCGACGAAGTGAAGAAAGAAGCGCTGAAGGAACTGGGGCGGCTGGCGCGTATGTCGCCGATGGCGGCGGATTATTCGGTCACGCGGAACTATATCGAGTGGCTGGCGATCCTGCCCTGGGCGAAGACTTCGGGTGGAGAAATTGAAATCCTGAAGGCGAAGGAGATTCTCGACACCGACCACTACGACTTGCAGAAAGTGAAAGACCGCATCCTGGACTACCTTTCGGTGCGGCGGTTAAAGCCCAACATGAAAGGGCCGATTCTGTGTTTCGTCGGGCCTCCGGGCGTAGGCAAAACTTCGTTGGGCAAATCCATTGCGCGCGCGCTGGGACGCAAGTTCGTGCGTCTGTCGCTGGGCGGAGTGCACGACGAAGCGGAGATTCGCGGCCACCGGCGCACTTACATCGGGGCCTTGCCGGGGCAGATCATTCAGGGGATACGGCGCGCGGAGACGAAAGATCCGGTCTTCATGCTCGACGAAATTGACAAGGTCGGGCGCGACTTCCGTGGCGATCCGGCGTCGGCGTTGCTGGAAGCGCTCGATCCGGAGCAGAACGCGACTTTTCGCGACAACTATCTGGACGTGATGTTCGATCTCTCCAAGGTGTTGTTCATTACCACCGCGAACATGCTCGATCCGATTGCAGAGCCATTGCGCGATCGCATGGAGATTATCGAACTGCAGGGGTACACCGAGGAAGAGAAAGTTCACATCGCCTTCCAGTATCTGATTCCGCGGCAGATCGAGGAAAACGGAATCACGACAGAGCAGATCGAATTTCCGGAAGAGGCGGTCAGTTACGTAATCCGTCACTACACGCGCGAGGCGGGGGTACGGAACCTGGAACGCACCATCGGCACCATCTGCCGTAAGCAGGCGCGCCGGTTGGCGGAAGGGAAGACCGAGAAGCTGGTGGTTACCAATGAGACTGTGCAGGAATTTCTGGGCGGCATCAAGGTGCGCAGCGAAGGCGAAATTGCGGAGCGCACCAAGCGCGCGGGCGTGGTGGTGGGATTGGCGTGGACGCCGGCGGGCGGTGACGTGTTGTTCGTCGAAGCCAACCAGATGAAAGGCAAAGGTGGGCTGACCATCACCGGCCAGATTCAAGACGTGATGCGTGAGTCCATGCAGGCCGGGTTGAGCTGGGTGCGGTCGAACGCGAAGGAGTTGGGCATTGATGAAGAATTCTTCGCCACCCATGACATCCACATTCACGTGCCCGCGGGAGCAATCCCGAAAGATGGTCCTTCGGCGGGCGTCACCATCGTGACCGCGCTGGTGTCGTTGCTTTCGGGCAAGCCGGTTCGTCCGCTGACGGCGATGACGGGCGAGATCACGCTGAGCGGGAACGTACTGCCGGTGGGCGGCATCAAGGAGAAAGTGCTGGCCGCCAAACGCGCTGGTGTGCATGACGTGATCCTGCCGGCGGAGAATCGAACCAATGTCGAGGAAGACCTGACTCCCGAGCAGTTGGTCGGATTAACCACTCACTACGTCAAGACTATCGACGAGGTCCTGGAGTTCGCGCTGCCGACCTCGCCTCGCGAGGAACTCCAGGATGCCGAGGAGCGCGAGAAGGTGCTGAGCAACTAAAAACAGTTCTCAGTTCTCAGTTGCCAGCCTCGACGCGGGCTGGCAATTTTTTTCTGTACACTGGTCGTGGATTTCGAGTCGGCCCGGGCCGATCACCCGGGCTTCGAACACTGCAGTGGGGAGTGCTTTTCTGGTAAAGGGCAACGCAACACCCGACGCAGCATTCAGCGCAACGTCCATCGCAAAGACGGCGAAGACTTCCAAGCCGAAACTCGGGCTGCGTGCCTGGATGGAGCGCGTGCTGGTGGAGTGTGATCGGGCGGCCATGGGTTTCGACGCCGACTCGGTGCACGATCTTCGTGTTGCGCTGCGGCGCTGCCGTTCTCTCGCCGATGGATTGATGGCGATCGATCCCGATACTTCTTGGAAGGATATGAAGAAGGCGGGGAGGAAGCTTTTCCAGGCGCTGGGTGAGCTGCGCGACATGCAGGTGATGCAGGAGTGGATCGAGAAGCTGAGAGATGCGAGCGATTCGGCGGGCGACCGTTTGTCGGGTGATCCGGTGGCCGTCAAGCTGCTCGATCATGTGCACGCGCGCGAAGCCGAATGCAAGCAGCGCGCCTTCAAAGATCTCCATCAGTTTGACCGCAAGCAATGGCGCCAGTGGAGCAGAACTCTGCCGCAGCGTGCGTCGCGGGTGCGTCCGGGGAGCGTGGTGTATCTGCATCTAGCGCTCGAAAAGTGGACAGCCGCCTATGATCTGCACAAACACGCCGTGCGGACGCGTTCGCAGGCTGCCTTGCACGAACTGCGCATCGGCATCAAACGCTTCCGTTACACAGTGGAAAATTTTCTGCCGCGCCAGCACGCGTTGTGGGGCGACGATCTGAAAGAACTTCAGGATCTGCTGGGAGAGGTGCACGATCTGGATGTGCTGTGGGCCACCGCCGTCGAGATTATGGCGTTCCCTAACGTGGAAAGCCGCAACCGCTGGCGGGAGAAGTTGAACGTGGAGCGCGCTAAGAGGATCGAGCGCTATCGCGAGAAGATGGTGGGCCGGCAGCCGCTGTGGCGCGTCTGGCGGGCGGAGTTGCCGTCGGGCCCGCAGTTGCGCGCAGCGGCGATGAGCCGTCTTCGAGTATGGGCGGAATATCTGGATCCCGATTTTCCGCATTCCCAGCGCGTCGCCGAACTGGCGCTTATTTTGTACGACGGGTTGAAGGATGCGGGGCTGGTGACGACGAACGCCGGGGCGGGAAAGCTGGTGCCGCTGAATTTGGACCACGACTCGCGAGCGGTGCTGCAGGCGGCGGCGCTCATGCATGACGTCGGCAAAGCTAAGGGCCCGAAAAATCACGAAAAGAATTCGTACCGGATGATCCGCGGGCTGGCGCGACCGCTGGGCTGGAGTGCGCGAGAGCTGGAACTAGCGGCGGTGGTAGCACGCTATCATCGTGGGGCATTACCCCGTCCGCGGGGAAAGACAATGCAACTGCTGGAGCTGTCGGATCGACGCATAGCCATGGAGTTGGCCGGCATTTTGCGTCTGGCAAACGCGCTGGACACGCGCAATGGGCGCAATGGAAACGAAAACGAAAACACTCCGCGGATCGAGGTTAGTTTGCAGGACCGTTTCGTAGTGGTGCGGGCGGCGGGATACTCGGCGCTGGACCGTACGGCGGAAGCCATCGCCGCGGCGCGACATTTGCTGGAAACCGTGCTGCGCCGGCCAGTGCTGGTGCGGACATTGCGTGCTTCCGCGGGAGGCGGCAAATCCACGGGACGCGCGACGGCGGCCAGAGGCTAGAGGCCCAGTCGTGGAAGTGAGGACTCGCTCTGCAACTCTCAATTCGCCGGACTTTCTCATCCCGAGCGAAGCGAAGGATCTGCATCTTGCGGCGAACTGCAGATCCCTCGCTTCGCTCGGGATGACAATTCTTGAAAGGGCTAGAAGGTAGGAGCCAACAGCTAACAGCTAAAAGCTAAAAGCGCAGAAGCTACTCTGACACTTCTCAGAACGACGTTCCCCTTACAAACTTTATTTGTGACCCATGCAAAACTGGTTTCGATGGCGGTGCGGTGGCTGCGGCGCTATCGCTGCGGAGTGGTGCTTAGCGAGCAGGCCTGCGTCAGTGGCGAGATGCCGGACGCCATTGGCTGGAAGAAGGCATGCCATTCGGTGCTGGTCGAGAGCAAGGTGTCGCGCGCCGATTTCCTGGCCGATCGCGACAAGCCCTTCCGGCAGAAGCCGGAGATCGGCGTCGGCTGTGAGCGGTATTACCTGGCGGCGCGGGGTCTGATACGGACCGAGGAACTTCCCACGGGTTGGGGACTGCTGGAAGTGTGGGGGCGCGAGATTGAGCGGGCCAAGCCGTCGGCGAAGAACCTGCGTTCGGAGATCGGGTTCCAGAACGAGATGAATCTTCTGCTGGCGAGTTTGCGGCGGGTGGAAATCCGCATTGAACCCGAGAGCATTACCGACTTTCTCAAGTGGAAAAACCGCATGGCGGAGTACAACCGGGGCAGGCTGCCGGAAGGACTGGTTGCCGAGGAAGAGGAAGCCAACGGATTCCTGCTGGGAACCGCTGGCGATTGAGACTGCGGAGCTTCGTTTCGCCCCTTCGTATTCCGGCATCCCGGCAAAAAAATGAAACCGAGCGGTTAGGCCCGGTTTCGGGAGCGTCGTTTGAGATGCGGTTACACCCCAGCACGGCGCAGGCTGGCTCTGAGTTCGCGGGCGCGTTTAACGTCCGCTTGTGCATCTCGCGCCAGCAAAGCGTTCAAAGGGAGCGAGGAGACAGACGTAACGGAAGAAGCAACTGGGGGGCCAGTGTCAGATTCTGTGCGATAGTTTCAAGGGTTTCTGCAAGTTAAAGACAGTAAAGCCAGTTAGTTGCTGTGCTCGCTGGGTGGGGGGCGCGTTCCAGGGTTGCGCACATGAGGAGTGCTTCAAAGTGTTGCACAGTTCTGCGTGCGGGGCAGCCTGGGCTTGCGCTGGCATAGTCGATTGTAAAGCCGGGGCCACCTCTACATTTCCCGGCGGCCTTCCATGGCTTTCAGCATTGTGACTTCGTCGGTGTATTCGATGTCGCTGCCTACCGGAATTCCCATGGCGATCCGCGTCACGCGCAGTCCTTGCCGCTTCAGTTGCTGCGCGAGGTAGGTGGCGGTGGCTTCTCCTTCGACCGTGGGATTGGTCGCCAGGATGACTTCTTCGATTTCGCCGCCGCCGACCCGGCTGACCAGGCTTGCGATGCGCAATTGTTCCGGTCCCACACCGTGCAATGGCGAAATCGAGCCGTGGAGCACATGGTAGACGCCGTTAAAATGCCGCGTCTTCTCGACCGCCGCGATGTTGGTCGGTTCCTCGACCACGCAGATGAGCTTTTGATTCCGGGTAGGACTGCTGCAGTACACGCAGGGATCGACGTCGGTGATGTTGTTGCAGATCGAGCACAAACGCAGCTTGGCCTTCACATCGCGAACGGCGGAGGCCAGAGCTTCGGCGTCATCCTCGCTCGACCGCAGAATATGAAAGGCCAGGCGTTGTGCGCTCTTGTTGCCGATTCCCGGCAACTTCTTGAGTTCGTCGATGAGGCGGGTCATCGGTTCGGCAAAGTTGGACATAGGGATTTTGTAATTTTGTAATCGGGTAATTTGGTAATTTGAAAACAGGTCGGGGTTCAAATTACCAAATTACAAAATTGCCAAATTACAGAATTCCTCCGAGTCCGCCGAGCATTCCACCAACGCTCGATTGCATCGCCTGATCCACTTTGCGCCCAGCTTCGTTCAGCGCGGCCATCACGAGATCCTGCAGCATCTCGACATCGCCGGCCTTTACTGCCTCCGGATCGATCAAGATGCCGAGCACTTGCTTGCGGCCATCCATTTTGACGGTGACCGTGCCGCCGCCGGCCGAAGCCTCGACCACGGTCTGCTCCATCTTCTTCTGCAGCGTCTCGTACTGCTGCTTGGCTTGCGACATCAGTTTCTGCAAATTGAAGTTCGACATAGAAAACCTTTTAACCGCCGAGACGCCGAGTACGCAGAGAAAACAAATTCTTGCTCTTCTCGGCGCACTCTGCGTCTCGGCGGTTCAAGCTTTATTGTTTCTCCCGATAGTCAATCACGGTGCGGATCTCCGCTCCGAACTTTTCCTGCATGCGTTGCACGATCGGGTCTTGTTCGGCGCGGGTGCGTGCGCTTCCTTTCGATGAAGACCGGCGCACCGGGGACATGGCTTGCGGTGCGCCACCGGGCTCGACCAGCATCTTGATCGGTCTCCCGGCCAGAGTGCTGGCGGCGGCGCTGGCGATGCGGCGCGCGTCGGCGGTGAATGACATTTCGGTCATCGTGTTCGAAGCCGCTACTTTTGCGATCAGCGCATTTCCTTCCAGTCTCCACTCCGCGTTTTCCAACAGGGAAACGAGCATTTGCTGATTGCCCAGCGCGTTGAGAACGGCGTCGCGAAGAGACGAGGCGTTGACTTTGGCCTTTGGCTCGACCGCCGCTTCACTACGGGCGACTGGCGGCGGTTCGGGTTCCGGCGTTAACTCTTCAACTGCCGGCGCGGCCGATCCCATGATGACGACGTTGGCGGTCATTGCGCCGGCGGGGTGTGTGGCGCGGACACTCTTGTCCGCGAATGCCGAGGTATCGCCGGACGACTCCGCTTTGGGATTGCCTTTGCGCGCGGAGTCGGCTGCGAACGGCGACACCGAATTCGATCGCGTCGGTGTGGGAGGCTCGGTGCGGCGGGCTTCAGTCGGCGAAGTGTGAGAATGGCGAGCGAGACCAGAAGAGAGAGCCGATGTGAGATCCACTCTGGGTGCGGTGCGGGCCGGTCCAGCGGAGGAATCCGCCACATCGCTCAGCAACTGCTCGATCGGCAGCAGACGCTGCGCATGCGCCATTTTCAGAAGTCCCAGTTCAAGGTGGAATCGCTGTTCCTGTCGGTATCCGAGTTCTCCGTGGGTGCGCAGCATGATTTGCAAATGCCGCGTGAGGTCTTCCTCGCTGAACAGATCGGCGATGCGGCCCACGCGGGCGCGCTCATCGGAAGAAATCTGCAGGAGAGCCGAGCCCTTGCCCGCGATCTTTGCCACCGTGACATTCCTCAGGAAGCGCATCAACTGGCGCGCGAAATGCGTGGGACTGTGCCCTTCGCCGATCAGTTCGTCGACCAGCACCAGGATTTTCTCGCTCGAACTTTCCGCGACCGCCTGCATTACCGTTTCCAGCGCCGCTGCCGGAGCGGAACCGATCAGGCTGCGAACGGAATCGAGCGTCAGGTGTTCGGAGGTGGAGGCGATCGCCTGGTCGAGGATCGAGAGCGCGTCCCGCATAGAGCCGTCGCCTGCTTCCGCGAGCAGGGCAAGGGCGTCCTCGTCGGCGGGGATTTTTTCCTGCGCCGTGATATCGCGGAGTTGCCCGAGAATGTCCTCGAACTTCACCGCCCGAAAACTGAAGTGCTGGCAGCGCGAGCGGATGGTCTGGGGGATATCCTCGGGCTGCGTCGTGGCCATCATGAAAATGACGTGGCTGGGCGGTTCCTCCAGCGTTTTGAGCAGCGCATTGAAGGCCGCGTCGGTGATCTGATGCGCCTCGTCGAGAATGTAGATTTTGAAACGGTCGCGCGCCGGACGGTAGCGCGCGGCCTCGCGCAGTTCGCGGATTTCGTCGATTCCGCGATTGGTGGCAGCATCAATTTCGATCACATCCACCGCGTTGCCGGCGCGAATCTCGTTGCAGGAATCGCATACGCCACAGGGCTCGGCCACCGGCTTTTCCGCGGAGCGGCAGTTCACCGCCATCGCCAGGATGCGGGCGACCGTCGTCTTGCCGATGCCGCGATGTCCGCTGAAGATATAGCCGTGCGCGATGCGCTCCTGCGCGATCGCATTTTGCAGGGTGCGAGTGACGTGTTCCTGGCCGATCACGTCGGAGAATTTCTGCGGCCGGTATTTGCGGGCCAGAACCTGATAGCTCATGCGAGTTCTTGATTATACAGTCTCATGCGCGAGGAGTTTGCGACGGGCACGGAATGAGTCGTGCGCTAATTCCATGTTGCCGAGTAAATAAGCTGCGAGCTACGAGCTGCGGGGCATCCGGTTTGCTCGAAGCCCGAGGCTCGAAGCTCGCGGCCCGCGGCCAGCAACACCAAATTAGCCCACTACCCGCGCGTCCCGCTTGCGCGGCGGAGTCCGGCGGGGTACGCTCATGCATTAAGTTTTACAGCGAATATTGGAGCAGCGCTTATGCAACTGAGAATGAGCACACGATCGGTGGAGGGCGTGCTGGTGGTGGATTGCAGCGGTCGAGTTGTGTTCGGCGAAGAATCGGCCAGCCTGCGCGACACCGTCAAGAAACTGCTGGTCCAGAGCCCAAAAGTTGTGCTGAATCTGCGCGAAGTGAATTACATCGATAGCGGCGGACTCGGAACGCTGGTTTCGCTTTACACGACTGCCCGCAACGCCGGCGGCGCGGTGAAACTGGCGAGCCTGAGCCAGCGCGTAGGGGACCTTCTCCAGCTCACCAAGCTGCTTACTATTTTCGAAGTGTTCGATGATGAAAAAGCGGCTGCGCAGTCCTTCAAGAAAGATGCGGCTTAGGTGGTTCGCCGGGCCTCGGTCGAGGCCGGTTCCCTTTTCCTGAAGGTTCCAGCGAGACGCCTGGTTGGGCCGAAGCGGCTCGCCTGCGATTAATCGAGGTCAGACAACTCCAGGAACAACTGCCGCATTGATGTTCCATCCTGGACGTCCGTGAGCACCAGGGTACGAGCCGCTCCTGCATTTGCCGGATTGATGGGCTCGCTAATGATTGGTATCGTGCTCCCCGATGCAGTAACGTACACCGTAAAGCCTGGTGGGGGGGTGTCATTATTGGGGTTAAAGTTAAAGTATACGTAGTTGCTCGCCTGTGTGTAGGCAAGGCCTTTGATCGTAATGGGGAGCCCGGGACCGCTGTTTGGGTTCAGCTCGATATAAACATCCACTGTGCCGGGTCCACTCGGCGACGCGTGGATGACGCGGAATTCAACGTCGCCCGACGGCGGCGCCGGGATGTTGTCAGGGATAGACAAGAGGACAACGTTTTTGCCGTTGGCGCCGGTTTGAGAAAATCCAGTCGCAATCACCGTGTACTGCTGCCCGCCGTTCCAGCTAACGGAGTCGCTGAAGACCTCGGTTGTGGTGCCCGTCAAAAACCCTTCGATCGTGTTACTACCCGAAGGTATGCTGGTATAGCCCGGTTGATTCGGCAGGACACCGAGGAATGATATGTCGGTAAATTCCTGCGTGGTTGTGATATTGGGGCCGCTGACACTGATATCCAGGGGGCTGGTGTCCTGGATGGCATGGACGAAACGAACCTGCGCTGGAGTGCTGGAACCACAACTGGCGGCGAAGATGCTCAAGGCCGCAAGGGCCAACGTAAGAGGCAGGGCTTTCAACAGGAGAGACATCCTTAATTCTCCAAAAGGCATTTGGTGGTGAGCAAGCAAGAAGGATTTTAGCAGCTTGTTCGGTGGTTCACCGGGCCTCGGTCGAGGCCGGGATCCTTTTCCTGAAGGTTGCAGCGCGACGCCCGGTTGGGCGGCTTGTCCTCGGTTAATTGAGGTCATTCAACACGATGGCCAGCTGATTCAATTGATCTATATTCTGTTGGTCCGTTAGCACCAGGGTACGAATCGCTCCCACGGTCGAGTTGCCCGCACTGAGGTCCTGGCTAAAGATTGGCGTCGTGCTCCCCGTCGCAGTCACGGACATCGTATAGTTAAAGCCGTTTACAAGATTGGGATTATAAGGAAGGGTTACGTAGCTGCTCGTACTCCGGTAGGCAAGCTTAGAGACAATGAGGGTAGCGGACGTGAGGCCGGTGTTGGACCCGACCGGGACCATATAAATATCCACAGCGCCCGGGATGCCGTTAGGTCCGCTGGGTGATGCGTTAATGATGCGGAATTCCACGTTGCCGCTGGCCGGCGCCGCGTTTTTGTCAGTTGCAGAAATGATGGCAACTTTGCTGGTGCTGGTAGCAAATCCAGTCGCAACCAAAGTGTACTGCGTCCCAGCGTTCAAGCTAATGTTGGAGCTGAAGACCTCGGTGGTGGTGCCGGTTTCAAGTCCTTCGATCGTGCCACTGCCCGAAGGTACGCTCGTATAGCCCGATAACGGCAGAAAACCGAAGAGTGATATGTTGGGAAATTCTTCCGTTCCGTTGACATCGATATCCAAGGCGGTGCCGTACTGGGCAGTGTCCTGGATGGCATTGACAAAACGAACCTGCGCTGGAGTGCTCGAACCACAACTGGCGGCGAAGATGCTCAAGGCCGCCAGGGCCAACGTAAGGGGCAGGGCTTTCAACAAGCGGGACATCCTTAATTCTCCAGATGGCAGTTGGTGGTGAGCAAGAAGGATTTTAGCAGCTTGATAGGTGGTTCACCGGCCTCGGTCGAGGCCGGGATCCTTTTCCTGAAGGTTGCAGCGAGACGCCCAGCTGGGCCGAAGCGGCTTGCCTGCGGTTAATTGAGGTCATCCAACACTATGGGCTGCGTATTCATCGCCTTTCCACTCGAGTTGTCCGTGAGCACCAGGGTACGAATCGTGCCGACGGATGAGCTGCCGGCATTGAAGGGAACAGGGTTAAAGATTGGTGTCGTGCTCCCCGCTGCAGTCACGTACACCAAGTAACCTCCGCCACCAGAATTCCAGGGTTGGTTTGCGTATGTGCTCGTACTCTGGTAGGCAAGGCTAGAGATCGTTTTTGTGCAATCACCAGCACCGAAATTGCAGTTGATGGGGGACGGGAGGATATAAATATCCACGGTGCCGGGTCCGTCGGGCGATGCGTGAATGACACGGAAACTCACGGTGCCATCTGCCGGCGCCGTGTTGTTGTCAACTGGATTCAAGATGTTGACGGTGCCGGTAGTAAATCCAACCGCAACCAAAGTGTATTGCGACCCAGAGTTCAAGCTAGCGGTGGAGCTGAAGACTTCGGTGGTGGTGCCGGACGCAAGCCCTTCGATCGTGTCACTACCCGACGGTACGCTCACATAGGTTGACCCCGAAGCGGTGGCGAATTCGATGGAGGAAAATTCCTTCGTTCCGTTGAAATCGATATCCACGGCGCTGATACCCGGGACGGCATTGATAAAGCGGGCCTGCGAACTACTGGAACCACAGCTGGCGGCGAAGGCGGCGAAGATGATCAAGGCCGCGAGGGCCAACGCAAGGGGCAGGGCTTTCAACAAGCGAAGCATATTATTCTCCAAAAGGCAGTTTTGGTGGCGAGCACGAACATGGGATGCACCTATCGTAATCCCAGGTTTTACGGCCTTGTGTAAATTTTTGTATTGGCGAATCTAGGTTAGCATGATTGTCTGGCAGATGTTTATCCGTGAATCGGCAATCTCAATCCAAGCCCGGGAAAAGCATGCCGGAGGATAAGCGTGCCCGCGTCGTGCGCTGCATTCGCGCTTTGCCGGCGGGAACGGTGTCGAGCTACGGAGCTTTAGCCAAGGCTGCGGGCTGGCCCGGAGCCGCCCGCCAAGTGGTGCGAATCCTGCAACAGGTTCCCGGATTGCCCTGGTACCGCGTGGTCGGCTCCGGGGGCGCGATCAAGTTGTGCGGAGAAAATGCCGCTGAACAAAAATTCCGCCTGCGCATGGAGGGTGTGACCTTCCGCAGGGCGCGCGTGGACATGACGAAGCACGAGTTTCACTTTGCGAAAGAAGTACCCAGTACTCAGTACCCAGTACCCAGAGCCCAGTCTCGGCGGCCCTGAGTGCTGGCTACTGGGTACTGGGTACTGGCAACTGGGTACTGATTTACTGCGGTAAGTTTCCTTCCAGCAAGTCGTGCAGCCGGTTCGCCGGACAGCGCAATCCGATATAGAAACTTCCGAACAGCGCATACACGGCGCTGACGTGGTCGAAGCGCATCTCGTAGATCAGCTTCTTGAAAACCAGGGGATCGTCGGCGAAGAGGTCGACGCCCCACTCCCAATCGTCAAAACCAATGGAGCCGGTGATGATCTGTTTCACCTCTCCGGCATAGCGGCGTCCGACCAGCCCGTGCTCGTTCATCTGGCGCTGGCGTTCTTCCATGGGAAGCGTGTACCAGTTCTTGTCTTCGCCGCGCCGGCGATCCATGGGATAAAAACAGATGTACCGGTTCGGCGGCATCGGCGGGAACAGCCGCGGCTTCATCGCCTCTTTCTGGCGCGCGATGGTTTCCTGGATCGACTTTTTCCATTCGTCCGAGTGTGGTTCGACGCCGCGATCGGCGAGCGCCTTGTAGGTCTTCAGGGTCGACTCATACAGCCCCAGCTCAATCACCGACAAATACGAAGTCGCAGGCTCCAGGAAATCATTGAGTCGAAGCCGCGCCAGATCGAGCTCCGCCTGATTGAGCTGGTCGAAGCTGTCGCGGAAGTGGACCAGCATCAGGTCCCCTTTGTGTCCCAGCAACGAGAAGAGCGCAGACTGCCCATCGGCCTTGCCTTCCATCTCGGCCAGCAGTCTTGCGGCTTCGTTCGTGATTTCGCGACGGTCTTTCTCTGGAATGGAGCGCCATGCGGTCCAGCGGAAACGCATCATCTGATGAAGCGTCGCATAGCCTTCAAGGGTCAGCGGCACGGCGGGGAGTTGCCCGGCGGCAACCGGGAGAGTTGCGGGATGCGTCGGATTCATGGATTTACCTTGGCAGCTATTGTAAATCGCGCCGTCCAGAGATGAGCTGAATCCGCCCGGCGGCGGACCCAGGGTATCCTGGCCGCCACGGGGCGCAGATTGCTCCATCATGCGCCGGTATGCTACAAGCAGCTATATGCGCAAATGGATGAGCGAGCGTTTAAAGCGCCGCAAGAAGGCCGGAGACGGCCCCGCCAAGGAAGCAACCAACGCACCCGAGCCCTTGCAGCCGAAATACTATGACAATGAGTCCGCCGCGCCTCCCAAAGCTCGCGCCGAAGCCCCGGTAGTCGAGTCGCGCCGCCCATTGAGACCGGAGCCGGGGCCCGAGCCCTCGCCGGAGCCCGTTTCGGCACCAGCCGCGGCATCCGCGGCAGTTGCACCGAAACCACGAACGCCCCGCCGTCGTCGCGGCCGCGGAGGTCGTGGCGGATCTCGCCCGCGGCCGGTAGCTGCTGCTTCCGCACCCGCAGCAGAACCATCCGCAGCAGAAGCCTCCGCCCCGGAACCAGTGGTTGCCGGGAAGTTGCCGGCTGAAGCTGCGACTGCTCAAGCTGCGTCGGCTCCCGCCCGCGCCAGCAAGGGAACGGTAGTTCTGGCGATCGGGTTGCCGGGATCGGGCAAGAGTTCGTGGTTCAAGCGGCACAGCATTCATCCGCTTTCCAGCGATCTGCTGCGCGAACTCCTTTTCGACGACGCGCAGGAGCAGCGCTTTCAGGATCTAGTTTTTTCCAACCTGCGATCAATGCTGAAGGCGAGGCTGATTGCCCGCCGTCCCATGAACTATGTGGATGCGACGAACCTTACGCCCCACGACCGCCATAGCTGGATCAAGCTGGCCAAGGATTACGGCTACGATGTGCAGGGCTTGTTCTTCGATGTCCCGCTGGAGGTGTGCATGGAACGCCACCAGCGCCGTGGCCGCGCGGTCCCCGAAGATATCATGCGCAAGATGGCGAGCAAGTTGAAGCCTCCGACCTTCGAGGAGGGCTTTTCGAAAATCACCGTCGTCCGAGTGAAACAGAAGGAGTAGAGACGCGGTAAGCCCCGTCTCCCTTGCCCCGTCTCTGCAATGTCAATTCACCACAGAGGCACAGAGTCACAGAGAAAAGCGAATTTTTGCTTTTTCTTGTCTTTAGATTTTCTCTGTGTCTCTGTGACTCCGTGGTGAAAAAGCTATTCCCTTGCTCCGGCCGGTCCCAACGGAGTGAACTCTCAGCCCTTCAGATAGGGCAGTAGTTCTCGAAACGCGGGCCTGCCCGAGGACCGCAGCAGTTCGTAGATCATCATTTCGGTCGAGGAAAGAATGGCTCCGGCCGCGCGCATGCGATCCAGTCCGATGCGCCAGTTTAATTCTGTCCGCGAACTGACGGCATCGGAAGCCACATGCACCAGATAGCCTTCCCGCAGCGCCCCCAGCGCAGTCTGCATCACGCAGATGTGGGTTTCCATGCCGCACAGCAGTACGGTCGTCCGTTGGCCCGGTAAGCGTTTCAGCAAGGAGCAGAACACGTCGCTGCCGAAGCAGGAGAACGTCTGCTTGTCGGTGGGCGGACTGTCCGGCAACATGGATGCAATCTCCGGCACCGTGTTGCCCAAGCCCTTGGCGTATTGAACCGTCACCAGCGAGGGGATCTTCAGGATTCCAGCCAGGCGAATGAGCAACTGAACATTTCGCACCAGCCGCTCTTTTTCCCAGATCGGCGGCAGCAATTTCTCCTGCATGTCGACGACGATGAGAGCGCACTGCTCGGCCTCAAGTGGACGGCGCGCCATCTCGGCGTAGTCGGTCTCAACTGGGATAGTTCCTGAAAAAGTTTCTGGGAAAGTTTCGCTGCTGGCCATGGCAACTCCTCGCACCGCTGCCAGAGATTCTAACGCGAGTCTCGTAAACTTGCGCGTCCAGCCGACAAGAGCAGGTAGTGGGCTAGTTCTGTGTTGCCGAGCAAGTAGGCTGCGAGCTGCGAGCTGCGGGCAACCGATTCGCTCGAAGCTCGCGGCTCGAAGCTCAAGGCTCCAGCAACACAGAATTAGCCCACTACCGACGAGCACGCGGTTTTGCAGCTGCCGCGAAATGATTTAGAATTCTGGTACAGCCTCGTCGTTCAACGGTAGGACATCTGCCTCTGGAGCAGAGTATCGGGGTTCGAATCCCTGCGAGGCTGCCAACCTTTTCAGCCGCTCACGTCCTTCTCGGTACCCGCCAGTCGGAATCAACAATTAAGGGAAGCCGGCTTCAGGTGCAAGCACTATGCTAGGCGTTTGACGCTGTTGCCTACGGCCACCAGGAAAATGGCGCTCTTACCTTCGGCGTGGGGGGAGAAGAAGCGGGTCACGTCGTCGTCGTAAAAGGTGAGGCCGGTGGCGCCGAGGCGTTGGGCGTAAGCCCCGAGGTACAGCCTGCCGCCGAGGATACCCGCCTCAAGCTGCACGGCACGATACCCCCGGTTTCCAAAGCGATCGAATATCGGTCGTAAGTCTGCCAGAACGAAAATGTCCACGGCCGCGTCGGCAGGCAACTGCTGCTCTAATCCGAGATAGCCGGCTTGGTCGCGAAAATTTCCTTGCTTTAGACACTCGAGCACTTCACGATCGCGGTGGAAGACATAAGCTCCAGGTTCGAGGCCCTCGACGGCGTGGACAATCAGATAGAAGTGGTTGAGTTGAGACCCCGACGTGTCCCGGAAGCTCGGACCGGTGAAGTCCGCCGGTACGCCGCGGGTCGCCTGGTCGAGCATTGTCGAAAGCTGCGGCAGGCTGATCGGCGTGCGCGCAAACTGGCGGCTGGAGCCGCGGCGCAGGATGACCTGCTCGATCGGGTCACGAGGCATTTCCGCGTCGGATAGAGGTTGGAGCCGAACGACGGGTCCGGTGGGCGGCGGAGAATCCGTCATTTCCGTGCGCCCCAGTGGAGTGCCACCGCGCCATGCCGCGACCTCCTCGGTCGAGTGCAGCGAGGAGGCAGCGTGCATTTCGCGCATGAGCGGATAGTCAATCTCGTCCCGCGAGAGCGGGACAGTTTCGAGTCCGAGCGGGGAGATATCTGCGAGCACTCTTGGAGCGGTTTGCGCAGGTGGAGCGGTTTGCGCAGAAAGCCCGGAGTCATGACCGAGGGCGACCAGCGAGAAGGCCACCTCGCGTTCGGAATCGACATCCAGCAGGCGGTTCACCGTCGCGTCCACAAAGCCGCACACTACCTTGGCCGGCAAGCCCAGGGCGGTGGCGACGGCCAACAGGTTGGCGAGCAACGTGCCGTTGTCCCAACCGAAATGGCGGTAGGTGCGCGCCTGATACTTCCAGGCATTGCGCCAGTAGGTGCAGGTGCAGACGATGGTCAGCGGCGCGTGAGCGATGGCGGGTTCGCCGCCGGTGGCCTCGACCAGGACACTGCGATAATTTCCGGCGCGCAGCTTGCGCAGGCCGAACCCGGCAGGGGCGAAGTGATAGACGCCAGCCGGAAGGCCGCCGAGGTCGCCGCAAACCAGATAGAGCTCGACCTCGTAGAGCGCTCCCGTGCATGCGGCCGCGCGAAAATAGATTTCGCCGCCCGCATATTTTCTCTGCCGGGTGATGCCTGCGGAAAGGTACAGGAGTTGGGCCACGGCCTTTAAGCCTGGCGCGGTGTTGGTCTGGACGAGGGCCTGGGCGGAGACGCTGCCGGCGATCGCGGAAAGGGCAGCGACTCCAGTTTGGCGCACCTCGGTCGGCATGCGCGAGGGCTCCAGCGAGGGGTAGATCTTGAACGGCAAGGGCTGGTTGTCAAAGTCCAGGAAATGCGGGTTGGTGCGAACGCTGGTGTAGGAATGCTTGGTAGCTTCGTGGTAGTTCCAGGCAGCTTCGGTGTTGACGTTGTTGGGCATGGTGGGGGTGGAAAACTTGGTAGTGGCTGAATTAAGCCACTACCGAAAACTTGACAATGGTAGCGCACAAGCCTAACATTGATATTGAGCGAGCACCTTTTCTTACTTTCTTATCTTTCAGGTTCTCTGAACCAAGTTAGCCTATCTGAAAATTGTCTCCTCTTCGACTGCTCTGAGGAGAAATCTGAGTCCTGGCGCTGTTGATCCGCTGGGGATCTTTCCGACGCCAAGCCCAAGCCGATCAAGGTCCGTGTTGGCAGCGAGAAGACGCTCGAAGCCAAGGCCGATTGAGAACCGTGCACGGTTTTCGATTGCGAATGGCAAGTGAGAAAACAGGGAGCCGGCTTGCCTATCGCCTGCTTATCTGTTTGTCGTCTCGTTTTTTGTCAGATCGATTAGAAACAGAAAGGAATCATGAAAAATATCAAGTTTGTTGTGAAAGTGAATCGCGGCGGTGCTCATGCTCCGCAATACGTGCTGCGGGTCGATCGGCTTCCCATCCAGACGACAACCAATCGTAAGCTGGCCCTGGTGATGGGGAGATTCACAGCGGAAGACGCAGTCAAATCCATGCAAAACTCCCACTGCAACCCAGAGTTGGTATCCGTACGGGTTAGCGCCTAGTATTTTCGACGCGTGGCGCGGACCTCCCCTGAGCATAGTCGAAGGGGCCTTCGCCCGCGAAAGCTCGGCTATTCTACAGACTTGAGCTCTGAATTCACCCGTAGTCCTCGGGCCCGCTTTTGTCAGATGAGCCGGGTCTGCTTTCTATTGGCTGCGACTGCACATCTCAATGCGATCCCTGACGCGGATGCGATCACTGTGGGGTGCTACCCGCAAACGCCGGAATCATAGTCATCGACTTCAGTTGGTCCAGCTCGGCCAGTACTTTGTTCCAATCATTCTGGTCCTTTTTCGTGTTGAACGAAGCCGAGAGGTCGGAATAAAAGTCGAGAATGTTGGCGCGCAGCTCCGGAGTCGTCCCATCGAACTTGCGGCTCGACAACTGCCCCAGCAACTTTGCGTAAGTGTTGTCGGTAAGCGAATATTCCGCTGCCTTGGTCGGTTGGCCACTATCAAGATCACAATTGGGAAGCACGAGCGAGTCAGCGCGCACTTCTTCGAGAAAGGCCCGGTATTGATCGACGGTTAAATTGATGCTCTTGAAATACAGGTCCTCGGTCGCCGGAGTCGGGTTCTTGAAGCCCAGCCCCTTGAAGGGACCAATTCTCGGCATGTAGCGCAAGAGGGTTGACAGGATGCGGGTTCCGAATCCGGGCTTGGTGTAGTCCTTCCCCCACTCCTTTTCGTAGTCGGAGCGCGAAAGACGGTACAGGAACTTTTGTTTCGCGAAGTCGGGCCGCTCGCGCATCATGTCTTTCTTATGGGTCTGTAGCGCGACCTGGGTCATCTCCGGGATCAGCCGGCTGACGGAGAAGCGATAGGAGCCGATGGCGAGATCCTCATGAGTAAGCACATCTTTCAACTGCAATCCGTATACGACGGGGAAGGCTCGCTCCAGCAGGGGCTTTGACACTTTAAACCCGATGAAGTCGTGGTACTGCTGCGATGCGTAACGATTCTTCGCCACCTGTATCATGTCGAAGCCGAACTCCGTTTTCAAGTGTGCCGTCTTGTCCTCCGCATACGTGACCGACTTGCCGAACTTCGCTCGCAACTTTGGATACTCGATGGCCACCGCCTGGTTGACTGCCACCGAGTGCCCGGTAATGTCCGACGCATAGTGTGCCAGCGCGCCCAGAGCGAAGGCGTACTCGTTGGCATCCTGGCTTTCGAGCAGCAGCTCGCGAACAAAATCTCCGCTGCGAACGTAATGCACCAGGTTGCTGAAATCTTTACTGCCGAATGGGTAATAACCCAGGTCCTGGATGACGGCGCCTCCGTAGGCGTAGGCATGGGCCTCCTTGATCTGATCGTCCGACAGCCCCGGATATCGCTTGAGCAACAGAGGGCGGATCTCGTCGGACCAGAGCAGGTCCACGATTTCCTCGTGGGTCAAAACCGAGTAAGCGAACGAAGCGCCGCTGCCCATCACCACGACGAGAAGAAGCGTCACCACACGCGTAGCCAGCAGGCGCCAACGGGCCGCTGTGGCGTGGAGCGGCGGCGATGAGTGCCTGGGGCTAGTCAAACCAGAGCTTGGCATGGATTTCGTGCACCTTCCAGGCGATTGCAGACAATCTCCAGAACCAGTCTGGCATTGATCCCGTTGCGATTCTGGTCAAGAGTGTACACTTCCGGCCAACCGGCTACCTGTATGCTAGGCGAGTATGCGAGTGCGGCTGCTAGTTCTTCTACTCACTGCCATTTGGGTATCCTGCGCCAGACAACAGGCTGGGGTTTCCGAGGTTCCTGCAGTTCCCATTCCGGGTCAGATGGTTCGTTTTGAACACGTGTTCGTGGTCGTCGAGGAGAACCAGAACTACGACGAGGTAATCGGGAACACAAAAGACCTGCCATACCTGAACACGCTGGCTGAAAAGTCCGGCGTGGCCACGAACTACTACGCAAATACCCATCCCTCAATAAACAATTACTTCTATTTGACCGCCGGGCGGAGCGGCACCAGACCGCCTTGGGTAGGGGATCTGGCCGACAAATTTCCCGGGGAAGTGGCGGGAGACAATATCACCAGTGTTCTCACTGCGAACGGCAAAACCTGGAAAGCATACGCGGAGAGCATACCCCGGGCCGGCTACCTGGATGGAGATCACTTTCCCTATGTAAAGCGACACAACCCATTCGCGTATTTTGAGAGCATCCGTCAGAGCAAGGTTGCCTCGGGGCAAGCTTCACAAGCGGCCAATATTGTTTCCTTTGAGAGTTTCGCGCGTGATTTGCAGCACGACAGTCTGCCCGATTACTCGTTCATCGTGCCCAACCTGTACAACGACGGGCACCACAATGCGGTGACACGGCAGAAGGCATCCTGTGGAGATCATCGAGCCCTGCAAGGAATCGATACCTGGCTGAAGGACAACATGGAGCCGCTGATTGAATCGGCAACCTTCAAGCGCGGCGGGCTTCTGGTGATCGTCTTTGACGAGGGATGTGAGACAGGCCCGAAAGCGGATTCAAGATACGATCCGAAGCGAAGTGACCTAAGAGGCGGGGGCCACATTCCCGCGCTGATCATAAGCTCACGAACTCCTGCTGGCACCACGCGCGACGAACTCTATCACCACGAAAGTGTTCTGCGGCTGAGCCTGAGAGCGCTCGGAGTCGAGCAATTGCCCGGTCTTGCCAGAAGGGCTCCTGACATGAACGGCTTCTTCAGCACTAAGAGAGAATGAGGGTAATAACCGCGAGTTCGAAACCCGGCACACCAACCGGATCCCTGCGATCGTCTGTGGCAGGAAAGAAGGAGCGCGAGCCCTGGAGCGGATCCGCGCCAAGAGCGATCCGCAGTGACGACCTACTCCTCGGTCAAATGCGACCGAGAACCAGGAGAATGACAACGATCAATAGGATCAGCCCCAATCCTCCGGTCGGGTAATAACCCCAGTCTCTGCTATGCGGCCACCGTGGCAGCGCCCCAAAGAGTGCTAAAACCAAGATCACGATCAATATAGTTCCAAGCATGTTTTGCTCCTTTTCCCCGCACTGAGACGACGTTCAAACGTCACTCCCGAAGGGGCGGCTTTGATTCTGTCTTATCCAGCGCGGCGTCCCCGATCCTCAAGTTCTGCATTTGGAATTCAACATTGAGGGGAGAGCCATCTTTGGTATAGGCGTTCCGCTGGTTTCTTAATGGTCAAAACTGCTCATTGTGAAGAATAGGGTCGAAAGGGCGGTAAGTGCTCTCGTGGGGTACGGGCGATGACCGCGGGTGGATCGCAATCTCCGCGACGCGGGACATCACTTCGATCGCTGCGTACCGCCAGAAAAGAAATGGCGCGAGCCCAAGGAGTGGACCCGCACCAATATAAGAGTTAATCGACTTTCTTATACCTCGAGGGGCCTGACGCCATTACGTCGCAGTCAATTCGCTACTGACGAGGCTATTCTTTACCTCCAGGGGCTTTTTTCTCCGGAGCGCTCGCGGGGCGAGCCTCAGGGCGAGGTGCAGCTTGGGGACGAGCTGCGGGCTGCGCATGAGCTGCGGGCTGCGCATGAGCTGCGGGCTGCGCATGAGCCGCGGGCTGCGCATGAGCTGCGGGCTGCGCATGAGCTGCGGGCTGCGCATGAGCCGCGGGCTGCGCATGAGCTGCGGGCTGCGCATGAGCCGCGGGCTGCGCATGAGCCGCCTTATTCTCATTCGAGCGAGTTGTAGCCGCCTTATTCTCGGCCGCCTTATTCTCATTCGAGCGAGTTGCAGCTGCCTTATTCTCGGCCGCCTTATTCTCATTCGAACGAGTTGCAGCCGCCTTATTCTGGGCCGCCTTATTCTCATTCGAGCGAGTTGCAGCTGCCTTATTCGCAGCGGCCTTATTCTCAGTCGAGCGAGTCGCAGCGGCCTTGCTCTCGGTGGCCTTGTTTTCAGCTGCCTTATTCTCGGCTGCCTTGTTCTCGGTGGCCTTATTCTCGGTTGCCTTGTTCTCCGCTGCCTTGTTCTCGGCTGCCTTGTTCTCGGCTGCCTTGTTCTCGGCTGCCTTGTTCTCGGCTGCCTTGTTCTCGGTGGCCTTGGTTTCGGCTGCTTTGTTCTCGGTGGCCTTGCTCTCGGTGGCCTTGCTCTCGGTGGCCTTGGTTTCGGCTGCTTTGTTCTCGGCTGCCTTGTAAGGTGCTCCCGCCTCCTTAGCCGCTACCACCCCATGACCGCTAAACTCCGCCGGCTTCGCGGTTGCAGCGATTGCCGGACGCCCCTGGTTCACGGACGCCAAAAGTGCGCGGTTGGTACTGGCAGCGTGCACATGCTGGGTTTGCATGGCCGTTGGCGACCTGTGCTGCTCGTGGGCCGCAGTCTCTTCCGCAGCGGTCGGTCGGGCGCTAATTCCTCCGTTGCCGCCGTTGTAGCTGACATGGTTCACCGTGGTTTCGTTGATTACGGTCTGGTTGTAAACATTGTGAATGTTCGTGACGTCCACGTTGTTCACCGAGCGGTTGTAGAAAAAGTGCCCGTTATCCCAACGCCCGCCTTCATAGCCGACGCCCCCATAGCCGAAGCCGTAGTTGACGCCACCATAGAAGCCGACATGCGGACCCCAGTAGCCTTCATTCCAGCCGAAGGCGTTGCCGCCCCAGCCCCAATAACCGGGAGTCCAGAGGAAGCCAGGCTCGGGAGGCATCACCCACGTACCCGGCACCCAGAAGTAGCCTTCATCGCCATAAGCCCAGTAGCCGGGCGTCCACAAATAACCGTCGGCGGGGGCCATGGGTTGCTCGTACACAGGCAGCGCGGGCGGAGCGATCGTAATCGACACGCCGAACTGCGCCAACGAGGTGGCCGGTATGGCCAGTATCAGAAAAGCTAGCAATAGCAAACGGATTTTGCGCATGTTGAACCACCTTGCCAGATCATCCTTCGGTTGCCCGGTTGTACCTTGCCGCTGCGGGCTGCGCGGATTGAACGGCGACTGCGTCGATGCAAGGGTTCCACGGAAGCACTGCCAAGTCTGTGCACTACAGCTCACTTTTCGTGAATGTTCCCATTAGATCTGCTAAACGATTTTTCCCGAGATGGCCTTGCTAGCGCCGGGAAAAAAGCGGCGCGAGCCCAAGCAGTGGACCCGCGCCGATAGTAGTTAAGCTGGTCGCGCCCGTAAGAACGGACCGCTATGGTGTGAAGCTGAGTGCAATGTTAACGCCAGGATACATCGGGTTGCACAGGTAATACACGCCGTTAATTTCGACAACAAAAACATCTTGCGTGTAGAGCCAGTTGCTTGGCCACGGGTCAACGAATCCGAACCAATAGCCACCGTATTGGAAGCGGTGATTGTTGTAGTCGCCTTGGCTGACACGAAACGTGTGTTGCTGTCCAAAATTGGCCTTGAACTTGTCTACGGGAATGCGGCCACCACCGGCTTGCTGCGCCTGCTTTCCAGGCTGAGCCTGCTGTGCGTTTTTCTCTTCGGGCTTGGTGTTCTTCTCCTGTTGTGCGTTCTTCTCTGCCGGCTTGGTGTTCTTCTCCTGCTGCGCCGCGGGTTTTTCCTCTTGCTTTGCGGGCTTCTCTGGTTGCGCTTTCTTCTCTTCTGGCTGGGCAGGCTTGGCTTTCTGTTCTTCCTGCTGGTCGTGCTGCTCCTGCTGTGCGAACGCCGGAGCCGCGGCTCCGAGGGTCAAAGACAGAACTGCTGTACTGATAATTCCTACTAGTTTCATGGGTGTTGCCTCCATTATCGATGGTTACGTACGCTTGCTTTAGCGCGGGCTTCCTGTCGTCGCATTGAACGGGCTGCCGATGGCTTCGCCGGACACGAGAAGTTCGACTCTCCGGTTCTGCTGCCGGCCGGAGGAGTTATCGTTTGAGGCCACTGGCAAAGTGTTGCCGAAACCTCTGGCCGAAACCGAATTCGTCGACACCCCTTGTTGCACAAGGTAATCGCGCACGGATCTAGCACGGTTCTCAGACAGGGTTTGATTCATTTCATCGCTGCCCACATTGTCGGTGTAGCCGCCGACTTCAATGTTGAGTGCAGGGTAGGCGAGCAGAATACCGGCGACTTTCGCCAGCTTCTCCCGTGCACCCGGCTTCAACGAGTATTTTCCGGTGTCAAACAATACATCAGACATGCTGACGATGAGCCCGCGCGCGCTATCGCGAGTCTGAAGAATGGAATTCAACTGCTCAGACAATCGCGCGCGCATGGCCGCTTTGTCGGTTTCCGCTTGTTGTGCGCTCGCCTGGGCCTGCTGTGCAGTCAAACGAGACTGCTCCGCATCAGCCTGGGCTGCGGAGACTGCATTTGCCGATGCAACTTGGCTGTCCACCATAGCGGATTTAGCCTGCGCGGTCGCAGCTTGTGCATCGGCAGCGTCGGCCCGGGCCTTGGCTGCGTCAGACTCTGCCTGAGCCTTTGCCGCTAGAGCTTGTGCCGTGTCGGACTCGGCTTGGTCCTTCCGCCGAATCGCGTTGTTGGCTTGCGCCCGCGATTGTGCCTGTGCGTCGCTGGAAGCCTGTCGTTCGTTTGCCAGGCGTATCTCGTCCAGTTTCTTGACTGCGATCTCGCGGGCATCTTCGGAAGTCTGCACTGCTTCGCGGGCGACTGCGATGAGCGGCTTTCTGTCGATGTGTTTTCTTGTGGCATATTCATCCGCATTGTTCATCAACCGGACAGCGTGCTGATAGCTGTCGCTGGCATACTGCTCGGCTCCCTCGGATTGAGCGATGCGCAACGCATTCCGCGCCTCGAAGAATTCCAACGGCAACCTGGCATTCAGAACCACAGGGTCGAACTTGTAGCCGGTGGGAATGTAGCCGCCGCGCTCCATCAGTTCGTACTTCGCATTTACCGCCTCGGTAGTTCCCTTGGTGCTCTCGCGAACCATATTCTCAAGCACAACCACGTTGCTCGGCTGACGCACGGCATAGTAAGGTTCCGCGGTAACAATCAGAGCGAAAGCCTGAAGGTCGGTGGTCACGCGCAGCTTGCTGCGATGGTTGTCGCCGACTAACACTTCGCCCAGGTTCACGGCCCGGCCTTCGGGAGAAATCGCCCACAAAACGTAGGTCAGATACTCATTACCGAAAGTCGTCGGTTCCCGCAGGTCGCCAAATTCTGCGTCGATCTCAATGGATCCCCGCTTGCTATTCACCTTGGCTTCACCGTTCGCCGAGGGCATCAAGTCCGTGCCCGTGAAGTCGAGCTTGGAGGCTCCACTGCGATGCTCGTAGTTGACGGCCTGCACGCTGCGGCTGACTACGTTCACTCGGAATATAGGTGTCGGACTTATGGGCTCGACGATCATGGTTGTTTGAGAATTGGTTTGAGCAAACGCGCTCACACTGAGGGCGATTCCGACTGTTAACAAAAGCTTAGTCTTCAAAGTATCTCCGTCTTCAGGCATAGGTCTGCCGTGTTGCTTTGTATCGATCTTGTGTTGCCGTGTCCAGCCTTCGTGACTGATTTCCCTTACGTCGTCCTTTACGTTCCAACGCGCATGCCGGAAAGGGAGTGAAAGAGTCCAAAGACATTCAGCAGCCACAGAACCACGGCAATGATTACGACGCCGTTCAAAATTGACTTGATGGTTCCCTGCATGGGAATGAAGCGATTCACCAGCCACAGGAGGACACCCACCACGATCAGAACTTCCAGCAATTGAATTAGAGGCATAATGTTGACCTTCCTTGTCTCGCGGGCTAACTCCTCTCATCCGCCTGGAGGTGTTGCCCTAATGTCGATGGTCGAGCTTTTTAGGGTCGAATCGTGCCTCGCCGCAAGGTTTCGCGGCGTACACACGGATGAAGAATGCCGATTGGCTGGATGTCGTCGCTTCGCGGTGACTCGATCAGGAATCGACCGGCAGCGACCTGGGAATCGAAGCTACGAATCAGCGTTCGCGGCTGCGTCTACACATTCAGGAGAATAAAGAATGACAGGTGTGGACTTTCGTGTCTGAGCAAGATAGCTCACATGCGGAGACTAAGGATTGTCTGGTTAAGTCTTCGTCGGTAAGATTGGACACTGGGCTTTAGCCCCTGAGGGAACTACCCTTCCCCGCTGAACCCGGTTTATGAAACAAGTTCTAGTCACTTTCGGTTCCAGTTGGTGTTTCGTCCACCGGCACAATCTGCCGCTGGTTAGTATTCAACGAAAGTGGGTTTGCGGACTGGTCAAAATTGACCTGGCATGCCTCAAGTGGCACCTGGGACGGGAGAAACAGCGGAATACCGGTTTGAAACTTCAGGCCGGATCTTAAGCCAGGGTCGACTCGCGGGAGGTTAACTGAATAACAACTGTCGCGAAAAGTGTGCAAATTTGACCAGACTCGGCCGGGGCACATCACCGATCATGGTGAGGTAGGGAGACCAAATCATGTCCAATTACCCAGGACGCAAAACGATTCTGTGCGTCGACGACGATGACAGCATGCTGGGTTACCAACGAGCGCTGCTCGAAAGACGTGGATTTGCGGTGCTCACTGCCGCCTCCGCCCGGCAAGGCTTACAAATTGCGGCAGCCTGCGCGGTTGCTGCGGTGATCGTCGACTACCACATGCCCGAGATGAATGGGCATGAGCTCGCGACCGAAATAAAGCGCCTCAGGCCACAAGTTCCAATCGTCATGGTTTCCAGTGACGACGAGATTGCAGAATGCGCATTAAAGGTGGTCGATGCCTTCATTTCCAAGAACGAAGCATCCAGCCGCTTGTTGCCGGTGATCGCTAGAATCTGCGGTGAAAATCCTCCGTATTCCAAAGAAACCAGAATTACGGCCTGAGATATATAGATATATATGGCTCTCCCGTGGGCAGGCCAACACTGCTCAATAGTTAGCAACGGACGGGCAGGACGCGCCTTTTTCGCGAGAAGTCTGGCGAAGCATTCGGAATGGAACTAGGCAATTCTGACCAGACGCAACACTTCGGTTCCGCTCATGACTGCCTCACAATCCGGCAATTTCATCGAGGTAGCAGCGGCGCGAAACACAAAACGGTCACAATTGACCAGCTTGTTGCCGGGCAATCCTGCATCATGTAGTCATGAAAGCTGAAAAGGAACAAGCCCTGCTTGTTCGTTGCCCCACTTGTGGCGCCAGGCCGCGAGAGAAGTGCGAGCTCAACACTGGGCTGCCCCGCACCGAGCCGCATCCAGACCGGCGCTTGGCGGCTGAGAAAAAGTGACGGGGTCTGCCATGCCGGGTTAGCCTGGCTCGGCAGGCTCATCCGGTGAAGCACATGAATGACTCAAGTCCTGTTTCCGATCGCCGGGCCGGAGAACGCGCTCAACCTCGGGCCCATGCTGCATCTCGCTGGGATGATCGCCGGGCCTCGACGCCATCCAGGTAGCAGCTTTGCTGGACATGGCGCGAGTGTGCCGAAATGATGGCATAAGGCAGTCCCAGAAAACGCTTGGCAACGATTCCGGTCACTTCGAGGCCATTGAAGTGTTGCTGACTTACCTTGCCTAAAATCCGATTCAATGCGTGCTGGATCTTCTTCGCCCCAAGCGCTCCAAAAAACATCACCTTCACTTCCGACGCAATAAAAAAGAAATTCCATCCCGCGGCGCGAATCTTGCGATCAAGAGCGAAGCCATCGAGCGCCTTGACCACACTCCATTGCCCCGAGTAGGGCTCACTCTCCAGCCCAAAGACCTGCGGCCATTCCGACATCAGGATCGTGCCGACTTCAACTTCTTGTGGCATGGAAGACTCCTCCCGCGAGCCCGCCTCATCGTGGCAAGCTCTTGGCTCCGCAAGAGAGGCAAGCCGCCTGGTTTGACGGACCTGCTACCCCTCGCGTCCTCAAGGCTCGTCCATTTTCTGCTGAAACACTGTACAGAATGGCTCACTTTCAGAACCTCAGCTAGAAGGGGCTTGACGGTGCGGCGTCACAATTTCATAGGACAGATGTCATGGAACAAACCACCTTTTAGGACTAAAATTATAGCTGATGGGTTCCTCTGCACTAGCGAATAAAAAGAGCCGCGAGTTCAACCCCAGCACCTTCCTCGCAACCATTGGCGAGGGCAGGAAAAACCTGACTTTCGCCAAGAAGCAGGGAATCTTCGCGCAGGGGGATACGGCGGACGCGGTCTTCTATATCCAAAAAGGCAAAGTGAATCTCACCGTCGTCTCCAAGACCGGCAGAGAGGCGACCATCGGCATTTTAACTGACGGAAATTTCTTTGGCGAAGGTGCGCTGGCAGGTCAGGCCCTGCGCATGGGATCTGCGGCGGCCATGACGGATTGTGAAATTCTGCGGATCGACAAGAAAGCGATGATGAAGGCACTGCACCGCGAACACGCGTTTTCCGATTTGTTCGTGGCGTATTTGCTGGCGCGGAATATCCGTTATGAAGAGGATCTGGTCGACCAGTTGTTTAACTCCAGCGAAAAGCGGCTGGCTCGAGTCCTTCTTCTGCTCGCTCATTTTGGCAAGGAAGGTGTGCCCGAGCCTGTCGTCCCCAAAATTAGTCAGGAGACTTTGGCCGAGATGGTCGGGACCACTCGTTCGCGGGTGAGCTTTTTCATGAACCGGTTCAGGAAGCTGGGTTTTGTGGATTACTCCGGCGGCCCGGAAGGCGGGTTGCAGGTCCACAGCTCGCTGCTTGGTGTAATTCTGCACGACTAGCTGCTCTCCGCAGCGCAATTTCCCAAGAAACCAGATAGTAACGGCTCGTGTGAAATCGAGTGTGCGTTCCACAGCAAGTTAACCGGTGGGGCGGTCGGCTGGAGGGTGATCGGCAAACGGTGTCGCAAAAGACCATAGTCTGAGCAATCTTGAACAGTTTTTCCGAACACAGGTATTTGAAAATAGCGGTTTGAAGGTGAACCATGCCCTTATCCGCTTATCCGGCACTCCAAGGCGCAGTACTTCTTTGCATCGACGATAACGAGGACGTGCTGGAATGCGAGAAATTGTTCCTCGAGAGCTTCGGGTATACCGTTCTGACCGCTTCAAGCGACGGCAAGGGATTAGAACTGGCCTCCATGCACTCGGTTGACGTTGTGATCGTTGACTACCTCATGCCCAAAATGAACGGGCAAGAGTTTGCCATCGAAATGAGGCGGCTCAGGCCGCAAGCGTCAATCATCCTGCTCACCGAGGCAGTGGATGTTCCGGAGCAGACGTTGAACATGGTAGACGCCCTCATCGGCAAGGATTGTTTGGCCAGCGAGTTGTTGCCCGCGATCGCACAATTACACGGATGCGGATGGATCCCTCCGCCTTCGTATGACGCATGACGGCGGAGGAGCCGTTTATGAAAATTTTGCTGTTGGCGGGCCTGCTCTTGGTTGTGCTCGGCATCGCATCCCTGGTCGTGCCCGTCCCCCGCACCGAGACGGAGGGCATCAAGGTCGGGAACACGAACTTGGGCGTTCAGACCAGTCACAGTGAGCGTGTTTCGCCAATCATCAGTGTCGCGCTGATCGCGGGCGGGATCGCGCTGAGCATTGCTGGTACGCGTTCGCGAAACTGACGCGCGATCGCAAGTCGCTACTCAATGTAGTTCTGCGGCACCAGGGCTCGCGCCGATCGCTTTCGTGGACTCCCATTGTGTGGCTGGAAAGTCGTGGATCAGAGCCGGCTCGCTTGCCTTGCTTTGCCGATGGCCGCAGGACCGGCAGATCGCCCCCACTTCCCGGATGTCGGTCTCTTTCGATATTTCATTCTCGCGCACCGCGATCAAGCCCGCTATGACCGGCCCCGCACACTTGTCACAAGAATAAGCCGAGAGGTGCAGGTACTGTTTTTTCATTTAAGTCCTCGAAAGCTCAATCCGCTGACTGTAAAGACGGCCTTACACCACACTCCGGCCGCTCACCAGGTTAATGACCAGCACCACCAACGCAACCACCAGCAGCAAGTGAATCAGGCCGCCGGCTATGTGGAGGCTGAAACCAAGAAGCCACAGAATCAGAAGCACAACGAAAATTGTCCAAAGCATGTTGATCTCCTTCGCTCATTTGATCGTCCCCGTGAGCGTCCCCGAAAACTCATCTATCATGTTCCGCCGGTTGGAGCGAGCGACTTCCCGCACTCCAGGCAAGAAGTCTTGGAGCGCGACGTGATTAACCCGCAAAACGGGCACATCCTTTGCGATGCGAAAACGCAAGCCGGTGGCGTAACTGACGCAAACAGCCTGGAGACGGATGCCGTGATTGTGGCAAGCCGTCTACGGAAACGATCGCGCAACCGACGAAGAGCGCGTTCCATCAGCGATCCACCTTCGTTCTTTCTCCCCATGCAGCACAAATGGTTCCGTTATGATGCCCGTGGCCGAAGTGCTTTTGAGGAGGGTCTCCCTTTCCGCATCTCCGCCAAACTCACGATGACACGCCGGGGCTCGTTATTCTGTACAAGATTGCTCACACCTGCACAAAACGTGTCCACCCCTGCATTGCGGAAACCGGGCAATCTGCTTTGAACGAACCGACAAAAGTGAGCAATGTAGACCAGATATCCTTCTGTCCGCTGTGCGACTATGACGCTTGGGACGAGTACCTCTTCTCTCTCTTTCAGGTTCTCTGAGCTAAGTTAGCCCATCTGAAGTCGTCTCCTCTTAGTTCCGCAGATCCCAAAGGAACAAATCATGAAAAGGACAATGTCACTGCTGTTGATGAGTTTGATCGGCCTGGTTGGAACCCTCGCGTGGGCAGGCTCGGTGCGTGAAGACACGGTCGATCGCATGCAAAAATCCGTGGATGTTCTCCAAGCGATCATGTCAACGCCCGACAAAGGTATCCCGGAGGAAGTGTTGAGCGGGGCAAAGTGCGTCGTCATAGTGCCAAACCTGATCAAAGGTGGCTTCATCTTTGGCGCCAAGCACGGACGTGGAGTGGCCTCTGCCGCACGCCTGAAGGCTGGAGCGCTCCCGCATTCGTCTCGGTTGGCGGTGGCAGTTGGGGATTGCAGATCGGAGTCGAAGACATTGACCTGGTTATGCTGGTCATGAACGAGCGTGGTCTACAACATCTGCTTTCCAGCAAGTTCGAACTCACCGGTGAAGGATCGGTTGCAGCGGGCCCGGTAGGCCGTCACACTTCCGCCGGAACTGACATATTGCTGAACACTGAAGTACTAACTTACTCGCGCTCGAAAGGCGTGTTCGCCGGCTTGACGTTGGAAGGTGCGGTAGTGGAGCAGGACAACGACTCGACTCGCGCCATTTATGGCAAGCACATGATGTTCCGCAACATTCTTTCGGGTAAGGCGTCAACTCCCGCAAGCGGAGCCGCGTTTGTGAAGGCTGTGTCCGACGCGGGCCACCAGGCACACGCCGCGGAATCAAGAGAAGACCGCAAGTAAGTTGATAAGCATCTGCGTCCCAGACATGATTTCCGCTGACCGAGACCGCGTACCGGTTTCGGTCAGCTCTATCTAATTCCCGGAAGGCGGCCGACCCATGAAAATCAGTCTGCGGAGATATCTTGGCGCGCAGATAGCCTGTATCACCTCGTGGCCGGTTCTGCTGATTGCGCAATCATCGGATCTTAAGCATGACATTGGCAGGCGCATCCCTTACGAGCCCTGGGCACTTCCGAGCAGGGATCCATTTAGCATAGGGGTGTGAGGACACAGAAAAGAATTGGACTGGCGCGGGCGCTTTCCAAAATGGGCTATTGCTCGCGGTCTCAGGCGGCTGTTTTGATTCGTGCTGGGCGTGTCACTCGGAATGGGCAGACCACTCGGGATCCGGAAAGCCCGGTGCGAATGCCTCACGACCGGGTTGAGGTCGACGGTTCTCCGCTCGACAAAGCGCCGGCGATCTACCTCGTTATGAATAAACCGCGCGGCGTGGTGACGACCGCGTCCGATGAGAAAGGGCGCGAGGCGGTTTACGATCTGCTGGAGCCGGGGTTGCCGTGGGTTGGTCCCGTGGGGCGATTGGATAAGGCGAGCGAAGGGCTGCTGCTATTGACCAACGATTCGGAGTGGGCGGCGAAGATCGCCGAGCCAGCCAGTCATTTGGACAAGAAATATCACGTGCAGGTGGATTGCATTGCGGACGCCGATTTGCTCGCGAGAATCACTCGAGGGTGCTCGGTTAAGGGCGACTTGATTGAGGGCGACCCCGGCGAAAATTTGTGCGCGAAGGAGGCACGTTTTCTGCGGCACGGCGACAAGAATAGCTGGATGGAGATTACGCTGGATGAAGGCAAGAACCGGCAAATTCGGCGTCTGCTCGAAGCGCTGGAGATTCGGGTTTTACGTCTGGTACGAGTGTCGATCGGGCCGCTCGAACTGGGCGATCTGAAGAAGGGCTCGGCGCGACGGTTGACGGCAGAGGAGAAGAAGGCCATCGATCGGGCGCTGCGAGCGGCGCCGTGCGAGCGTCGTGTCCCGTAAATTCGCGACATGCGTTTGAGTTGTCATCTTGACCCTGAGCGGAGCCGAAGGGGAAAGACCTATGCATGGCGTGTGCGAATCCACAGGTCCTTCGCTTCGCTCAGGATGACAGCGTGGATTTATGCACTAACTTACGGGACAGCACACCGGTCTTGCAAGCGTGAAGGATTTCCTAAGAAGAGAGGCCTTGGGTTTCCAAATAGTCCTGTGCCTGGCGAAGCACTTTGCGCTCGTTGCTGTAGGCAAGGTGGCTGGCTGCGTCGGCGAGGGGTACCCAGAGAGCACGCTTGACTTCGATCCGCATGTCGGAAGTGAGGGTGTCGATTTCTCCGGAGACATAGCGCATCAGGTAGAAACTCACGATCTTGAAAACCCGTTTGCCATCGCCCCAGGCGCGGACGTAGACATACTTGTTATCGGAGAGTTTGGTGACTGGTTCGGCCACTATGCCGGTCTCTTCTCGCACTTCCCGTACGGCAGTAGCCTGCGGTTTTTCGCCCGGATCCACCAGGCCCTTGGGGAGGGCGAACACGGCACGGCTCCGCTTGCGCGGCGTCTTCGCAGTTGCAGGGTTGGGGCTTTCTTTCTGCGGCTCGATCAGGGCGACTTGCCAGACTCCAGAAATCTGTCGAAGTACGACGCCGCCTGCTGAAATTTCCCGTGGCATAGCGCTCACCTTAGCGGACAAGGTATCAGGAATTCCCCAGCTTCCCAGTCTCTTGCTGGATTCGCTGCCAGGCGCGTTCTACATGGCGAGCCTGAGTGTTGGTTTGGCCGACGCAGAGTCGAAGGGTGAGTTTGCCATCGAGCTTGGTATGAGTGAGGTACAGGTCGCCGCTGCCATTCAGCCGGTCCATCAGGAGTTGATTGGCATGGTCTCCTGAGCGCAACCGGAAGCAGACGAGATTGAGCTGAGCGGGCGCGGCGAGTTCGAAGCGCGAATCGTTGCGCACCCAGGCGGCGAATTGCTGCGCCAGGCGCACGTGCTCGCGAATGTGGTGCTGCAGACCCTCGATGCCGTAATGCCGGATCACGAACCAAAGCTTGAGCGAGCGAAACCTGCGCCCGAGCTGGATGTGCCAGTCGCGATAATCAATGACGGCGCCGGATTCAGTTGCCTGGTTGCGCAGGTACTCCGGCAGAATCGAAAGCGTTTGGATCAAGTGCTTCCTGTCGGCGACGTAGAAGCAGTCGCAATCGAAGTTGGTGAACATCCATTTGTGCGGGTTGAAGCAGTAGCTGTCGACGAATTCCACGCCATCGTTGATGAAGCGGAATTCCGGACAGAGCGCGGCCGTGCCGCTCATGGCGGAATCCACGTGCAGCCAGAGATTGTGGTCGCGGCAGATGCGGGCAATTTCACGGACGGGATCGATCGCGTTAGAAGATGTCGTGCCCACGGTTGCACAGACGAAGCAGGGAATCAGGCCGGCCTTGATGTCTCGCTCGACGTGGTGTGCCAGTGCTTCTGAGCGCATAGCGAAGTTCTTGTCCACTTCGATCTGGCGCAGGTTGTCCGAGCCCATGCCGGCGATCTTCATCGCCTTCTCGACGGAGGAATGCGTTTGCGTGGAGCAGTAGGCGACGAGACGTCTATCGCAGCCTTTGCGATTGCTGGCGAACTTTGTTGTACGCTCGCGTGCGGCCAGCAGGGCGGTGAGCGAGGCGCTGGACGCGGTGTCCTGAATCACGCCACCTCCGCTGCCGGTGGAAAGAAATTTTTCCGGCAAGCCCAGCATGGGGACCAGCCAATCGAGCACGTGCGTCTCAAGTTCGGTGCACGCCGGACTGGTGGACCAGAGCATGCCTTGCACGCCCAGTCCGGAGGAAACGAGATCGCCGAGAATGGCCGGCCCAGAGGCGTTCGCCGGAAAGTAGGCGTAGAAATTGGGCGACTGCCAGTGCGTGATGCCCGGAAGGATGACGCGCTCGATGTCGCCGAGAATCTGGTCGAAGGCTTCGCCGTGCTCGGGCGCGTTTGGGGGCAGCTTCGAGCGAATTTCTCCCGGCTGCACGCGCGACAGAACCGGGAAGCTTTCGATGCGGGAATGGTAGTCGGCGATCCAGTCCACGACGGCGTGGCCCTGGCGGCGGAACTCCTCGGGAGACATGTGAAACGATTTGGGTTCGGACATGGGAATTTTGTAATCTTGTAATTTGTAATTTTGTAATTTAACGACGCCGGGTTTCAAATTACAAAATTACAAATTTCTTCACTTCGGTTGTTATAACTTGCCGTAGTACACACGCGTGTTGTATTCGAATTCGACCACGTTATCCGTGGCGTGGGCGCGAAAGATCCGCTGGAGTTCCTGCATCATCGGCGCGTGGCTGGGATGACCCTCGAGCGGCGCGTACGAAGAAGACAACAGTCGTCCGGCAGTACCTTCGTAGTCAAACTGCTGGCGCAGGCCGAAGACGCGCTCCTCGGACAGCGCGGGCGCAAAAAACTCATGGATCATGGCGGTCGTGCGTTCGTGGCGCACTTCCTTATAGTCGGTGCCGTAGGTCAGCAGGAGTTGCTCGTAGTTACGCAGGAAAGGAGTGCTTGCGGAGCGGCGCTCATTCCAAATCAACACGCACCATCCCTCCGGCCTCAGAATGCGGGCGAATTCGGCGCGAGCGCGAGGCAGGTCGAACCAGTGCGCAGCCTGGGCGGCGGTGACAAAGTCGACGGAAGCGGAGCGCAGCGTCGTCTCCTCGGCCGTTCCGGCGACGGACACCAGCCGGTCATTGGATTCTGGGGATTCGAGGGATTCGAGCTGATGCATGCCCATTGCGCGCATTTCCGGGTTGGGTTCGACGGCAAAGACGGAATTTCCGTTTTCCAAAAGAAGGCGGGTAAACGCGCCTGTCCCGGAAGCGATGTCGGCGACGATGTGACTCGGCTGCAGTCCGCATTCGGCACGAAGAAGTTCGAGAACTTCGGGCGGATATCCCGGGCGATAGCGGACGTAATTCTCCACCCGATCGGAAAAACGAGCCGTTGGCGACTTACTCATCGCTCTTTAGTGTAACCCGTTCAAACGGCGGCTCGCTCCGCACGGTACAATCTTTAGTCTTGTGCTTGGGTTTTGTGCCGGCTGAATCAGTGTTTACCACAAGGAGCTTCATGAAATTTCTCTCAGGTGCAGTTCTGTTCTTCGTGCTGATTGGTTCGAACCTGCAGGCGTTTGATCAAGCCGGCAAAAAAAATGACAAAGACCAGCCGGATAGCTGGGCCATCAGCGGCTTCCGCGACGTTGCCGGCGAGCGGGAAGTCGAAAAGAAGTTTATGGCTGTGCCCGACCCCAAGCTGGCGGAAGAGCATCTGCGCATTCTGACGCAAGCCCCGCACATCGCCGGATCTCCTGAGGACAAAGCGACCGCCGAGTACGTGGCGAAAAAGTTTCGCGAGGCCGGACTAGACACCGAGATCGTCGAATACAAAGTGTGGCTTAACTATCCCGCGGAGATTCGAGTGGACCTGACCGCGCCGGCCGGAGTGGAGATGCATGGGCCGCGGCGCGAGCATGTCGACGACGATCCGTTTCAGGACGATCCGCGCGTCGTGACCCCTTACAACGGCATGTCACCCTCGGGCGACGTCGAGGCCGAAGTTGTCTATGCGAACTACGGCTCGCCGGCGGACTTTGACAAGCTGAAGCAGATGAACGTCGATGTGCGCGGCAAGATCGTCATCGTCCGTTACGGAGAGAATTTCCGCGGCGTGAAAGCGTTCGTGGCGCAAGAACGCGGCGCGGCGGGAGTCATCATTTATTCCGACCCGAAAGACGATGGCTACTACCGCGGCGACGCATATCCGAAAGGGCCGTGGCGCCCGGCCAGCGGGGTGCAGCGGGGGTCGGTCGGATTCATGTTCCAGTTTCCCGGAGACCCGACCACACCGGGAGTGGCTTCCACTCCAACTCTGCCGGATGCCAAGCGAATTTCTCCCGCCGACTCCGAGCAGTTGCCGAAGCCGCGCGAGTGGCAGGGAGCGCTGCCCTTTACCTACCACGTGGGTCCGGGCCCCGCGAAAGTGAAGATGCACCTTAAGCAGGACTACCAGTTCCGCACCATTTGGGATGTCATTGGCAAAGTTCGCGGAGCGTCTTCGCCCGATGAGTGGGTGGTGGCGGGCAATCATCGCGATGCCTGGGTGTATGGAGCGGTGGATCCGAACAGCGCCACGGCGTCGATGTTGGAGGCGGTGCACGGGTTGGGTGAGTTGCTGAAGTCGGGCTGGAAGCCCAAGCGCACGATCGTGTTCGGAAGCTGGGACGCGGAAGAGGAAGGACTGATCGGTTCCACCGAGTGGGGCGAAGATCATGCGCAGGACCTGGGGAACGCTGCCGCCTATTTCAACATGGACGTGGCTGTATCCGGCAAGAAATTCGGAGCCTCGGGCGTGCCCACGCTGAAAGAATTTATCCGCGAGATCGCGAAGTCGGTGCCTTCGCCGCAAGGCGGAACCGTGTACGACACGTGGAAAAAAGCGAGCGAGCCGAGTGCCGAGAACAATCGTCCGCAGGAAACCAGCACTTTCCGCCCGCCGCCGGCGGCTATGCAGAACGATGTGCCCGTGGGCGATCTCGGCAGCGGCTCCGACTACACGGTGTTCTTGCAGCATCTGGGTGTGCCTTCCACCGATATCAGTTCGAGCGGCGATTATGGTGTGTATCACTCGGTGTTCGATAACTTCGCCTGGTTCAAGAAATTCGGCGATCCCGACTTTCTCTACGAGCAGCAGATGGCCCGTATTTACGGTTTGGAAGTCCTGCGCATGTCGAGCGCCGACGTGCTTCCCTACGATTACGAGGCCTACGGGAAGGAAATTCTGGTCTATCTCGATGCTGCCAAGAACAAGAGTAAAGATCGCTTCGGAGACAAGGCGCCGGACTTCTCGGCAGCCCTGGACGGCGCGCGCCACCTGCAGGAAGTGGGCGCAAAAATGCTACAAAAGCAACGGAAAATGCCTGCAGCGCCGGATCGCATGAATGTTAAACTCCGGGAAGCAGAGCGGGCGCTGTTGATTCCAGAGGGGTTACCTAACCGTCCGTGGTTTCACCATGCCATTTACGCTCCAGGACAGTACACAGGATATGCAGCAATTGTTATTCCTGGGGTGAACGAGGCGATCGATCGAGGTGACTTACGACGGACTGAACAGCAAATCGCTGCTTTGGCGGCTGCCTTGAACCGAGCCGTTCTGGTTCTGGAGCAATACCGGTAACGGTGGCTAGAGGGCTCCGCCTCAACCGTGCGCCAAGGTCAACGCCGAGGGCGATACGAGCTATGGCACTGGCAAGGATCATTACGCGCTCTCATCCGTGCTCGCGAGAGCTGGCGCTGGATCTGCTTGCGCGCGGTTACGCAGTCGAAATTGTTTCTCCCGACTCGATCCCCGACAATATTGCCGATCTGGAATTGCGGGTCGATACCGGTCCCGGAGATCAGTTGATCGCGAGCGTGGAAGCACGCGATGGCGCGCGGTCGGCTTCGCTTGAATTTGTGCATCATTTGAAAGCACCGATGGTGGACTTCATTCGCAGGCCGCCGGAGCCTGGTGAAGCAGTTCACTTTCTGGAACAGCCTGTCAGCTTCAACGCCGAGCCAAGCATCGAAGATGTGGAGCTGCCTGCGGAAGTTCCGCAGCCAGCGCCCACAGCTATTTCCCCGGCAGCCGAAATTCTGCTCGATCCAGGACTCGATCCCGGATTCGATCCCGAAGACGGCGCGCGTCTGATCTCGCCGCCGGATCCATTGTCATCGCTACCGGTGGAACCACCGGGCCATTTTGCGGTAGCGGCCTCGACGATTGCCCAGCCGATTGTCCAGTCAACGATTGCCCAGCCAACGATTGTCCAGCCAAGGCGGGAGCCGCAGCGGCGCGATCGCTCCGTGGGATGGCGCTGGCGCGCCGCTCTGACTTTTGCCGGTGTTATGCTGCTGGCCCTGGTTCTTGGGTTCGGCATGCGCCGGACCGGTAAGGCTTCCGCTACGAGTTCCGGAGCAGTGCCACCGGAGAAAGTCGCAGCAGCGTCAACCGATGTGGACTTGTTGAGCGCCCCGGCTCCCGAAAAAGATCCGGGAAAAGATCTGGGACCCATCTCGGCCGTGGCAGTGTCGCCGCCAGCCATAAAATCGGAAGGGGATTCCGACCAAGCGCCGAAAGAATCGCCAGTCGCGAAGGTCGACGCTGCGACCGCCAGAGTTAGAGCGAGTGTCTCAAGCAGGCACGGTGAGGACTTGATCGCGCGCGACACCGTCACCTATCTGGACGAGCGCTACAAGCCTGCGCCGAAAGCCAAACCGGCGAATCATTTTGATCGCCGGCATCCGAGTTCGCGAAAGCATGACGGCGTGGTCACAGCGAATACCCTTACCTATCTCAACAACCCAGCTCCGAAAGCGGCAAAACAGGACTCCGGCGTCAAGCACCCCTCGAACTTGAATTAGCAATTCCCAAGGCAGATGCTCACGCTGCGGACGCGCTCCGGACACGGCTAGGACTCGATCAATGGTATATACCAAGATTCCCGGTTTTGCATCGAGCCACAGGTTTAACAGACTTAGAATCAACGCCTTAGCATTTCAGGAGTGTTTCACGTGAAACATATCTCCGTTTTGCAAAGCAGGAGGGCGGCGGTTCCTACGCGAGTTACTTGATCGTGACCAGCTTGTCCACCAACTCCGAGTAGTCCTTCTTCTCCAGCCCGTGCACCTGCTTATTGTATTCGTCCACTTTGCTGGAGTAATTCATTGAGCAGAACTTCGGGCCGCACATGGAGCAGAAGGCGGCGGATTTGTATTGTTCCTGCGGCAGGGTTTCGTCGTGCATGGAGCGCGCCGTCTCGGGATCGAGTGATAGTTCAAACTGCTTTTCCCAATCGAATTTGTAGCGGGCGTAGCTCAGAGCGTCGTCGCGGTCGCGGGCGCCGGGACGCTGGCGGGCCACGTCGGCGGCGTGGGCGGCGATCTTGTAAGCGATGATTCCGTCTTTCACATCTTTTTCGTTGGGCAGGCCGAGATGTTCTTTCGGTGTGACGTAGCAGAGCATGGACGCGCCATACCATCCAATCATCGCCGCTCCAATGGCGGACGTGATGTGGTCGTAGCCGGGAGCGATGTCGGTGACGAGCGGCCCCAGCGTGTAGAACGGAGCCTCATCGCACCACTCGTTCTCGAGATCAACCTGCTCCTTGATCTTGTGCATCGGAATGTGGCCCGGGCCTTCGATCATGACCTGCACGTCGTGTTTCCAAGCGATGCGGGTTAGTTCGCCCAGGGTTTTGAGTTCGGCGAACTGCGCTTCATCGCTCGCGTCCGCCAGGCAGCCGGGACGCAGGCCGTCTCCGAGCGAGAAGGTCACGTCGTACTTGGCGAAAATCTTGCAGATGTCTTCGAAGCATTCGTAGAGGAAGTTTTGCTTGTGGTGGTGAGTCATCCACTGCGCCAGCATCGCGCCTCCGCGGCTCACGATTCCGGTGATGCGCTTCGAAACCATGGGCACATATTGAATGAGCAGGCCGGCGTGAATGGTCATGTAATCCACGCCCTGCCGCGCCTGCTCTTCGATCACTTCGAGCATCACGCTCGCGGTGAGATCTTCGACGCGCTTGACGCGCGCGATCGCTTCATAGATCGGCACGGTTCCGATCGGGACGGGCGAATGCCTGACGATGGCTTCGCGAATCTGATGAATGTCGCCGCCGGTCGAGAGGTCCATCACCGTGTCGGCGCCGTAGTGAACGGCGGTGTGCAGCTTCTTGAGCTCTTCTTCAACGTTCGAAGTGACGGCCGAGTTGCCGATGTTGGCGTTGATCTTGCACAACGACTCCACGCCGATCGCCATCGGCTCCAGTTCCGGATGGTTGATGTTCGCCGGGACGATCATGCGGCCACGAGCGACTTCATCGCGCACTAATTCCGGCGTGATCTTCTCGCGGTGAGCGATATATTGCATCTCATCGGTGATCACACCGCGGCGCGCGTAATGCATCTCGGAGAAGTTGCCGTCTGTGTTTTCTGCCTTCCGCTTCGCCAGCCACTCGGCCCGCGGTTTGAGAACCGCATCCAAACCATTGCCGTTTGTACCATTGCCTGCGGACATTTTCGTTGTACCATCCTTCGCGGAGTCTACTTCTAAAATTATACCTTGCATTCGGGACGCAGCTTATTTTCTCGGGAGCGGCTGGTCAGTTGCGCCGCCGGGGAAAATGAACCCTGGTGCCAGGGAAGGGAATCGAACCAAAATGTTTGTTATAACGACAATCGTGGGACGACAGATCCTGCCAGGAGGAAGCCATGCTGAAGCGGCTGATGGGTACAAGCAACGACGTGAGCTTTACCATCTTGCGAGTGGTTTTGGGAGTGGTGTTCTTCGCTCATGGAGCGCAAAGAATGCTGGGCTGGTTTGGAGGCTTTGGTTTTCATGACACCATGGGAGCCTTTGCGCAAATGGGAATGCCCGCTCCGGTTGCATTTCTGATCATCTGCGCTCAATTTTTTGGCGGACTCGGGCTGATTGTCGGATTGCTCACTCGCATCGCCTCTCTCGGAATTGCCGGCCTGATGATCGGGGCGATCTTCATGGTTCACCTGCAGAACGGCTTCTTCATGAACTGGATGGGCACTCAGAAGGGCGAGGGAATCGAATACCATCTGCTGGCGCTCGCCATGGCCGCGGCGCTGTTGTTGCGAGGGGCCGGCGCGTTCTCGCTGGACTGGGCGCTTTCGAGGTAAGTCGCTGGAACTGCGCTCTGGGCGCTGGTGAAGAGCGCCGCTCAAGAGCCAGCGCGGAGCGAGTCTTGCGAATTTTTCCTACCACTGAGGGATCGACACCCACCACACATCATTCATGGGTGGATGCATCGCACCTCGCAACAGACATACTAAGTGATATGTAACGCAATCCTAATTCCTCAGCGGCTTACCCGTCTTCAGCGTGAACTGAATTCTCTCCTGCGTCTTCTTTTCGCCGCACAGGGACTTGAAGGCCTCGCGCTCCAGGTCGAGCAGATATTGCTCGCTCACTGGGGTGCCAGGGGTGATATTTCCGCCGCAGAGGACTTCGGCGATTTTCGTGGCTAACTTCTGCTCGTGATCGGTAATGTACTCGCCCTGCCGCATCATGTGGACGCCCAGTTTGAGAGCGGCGAGGATGTTCTCGCCGGGGGCGGGGATGTCGGTGCGCATCACCGGCGGCTCATAACCCGCGCGCAGCAGGGCTTGCGCGCGTGCTTTGGCGTCGGAGAGAACGCGCTCTCGGTTCATGGTGACGCGATCGGAGCTCGACAGGAAATCGAGTCCGCGGGCTTCCTCCGCTGAGGTTGAGACTTTGGCGGTGGCGATGGTTCCGAAAATTTTCTTCATCGCCTCCATCAGTTCCACCGATTCGCCACGGCCATCGGGACGAATGGAAGCTGCGCTGTCCACCGCGCGCAGCAGCATTTCCTTGCAACCACCGCCGCCGGGAAGCAGACCGACCCCGACCTCGACCAGCCCCATGTAGAGCTCGGCGTGCGGTTGGCGAGCGGCCGCGTGCAGCGAGATTTCGCAACCGCCGCCGAGGGTGAGTCCGAAGGGCGCGCTCACCACCGGCTTGGGTGAAAATTTGATGGCCTGCGTCATGCCCTGAAACTGACGGATGGCGAGGTCAACGTCGTCCCACTCTTCCTCCTGGATTGACATGAGCAGCAGCATCACGTTCGCGCCGACGGAAAAATTCGTCGCATCGTTGGTGATGACGAAGGCGTCGAACGCATCGCCCGGTCCACCCGGTTTCAGCGTCTGGAGGATGAGCGAAATAATGTCGGCGCCGAGGGCGTTCATTTTGGAGTGGAACTGGATGCAGCCGACACCATCGCCCAGGTCAACCAGCGAGGCGCCGGAATTTTTCTTGACCACGTAGTTGGACTTCTTCGCCACTTCAACCGACCAGACTCCCGCCGGTACTTCGACCGGCTTGAAACTCCCGTGGTCCAGATCGAAGTATGCTCGGCCTGATGACGTCTTAGCATCGTCTTCGTACCAAGACTTCGCGTCGGAGGCGAGTAACTTCTCCACGTTGGCGGCGATCGGACGCCCCTCTTTCTTCATGCGAGCGACGGTCGCTTCCACGCCCGCCGCTTCCCAGAGTTCGAAGGGACCGAGTTCCCAGTTGAAGCCGAGGTGCATGGCGCGATCAATCTCCACTACGGAGTCGGAAATCTCAGGAACGCGATTTGCGGAATACGTCCACAAGTCGGACAGCGCCGCCCAAAGGAAAGCGCCTGCCTTATCGGCCTTATGCGGTGCGCCGCCGCTATCCAAGCCGAGCAGCATTCGAATTCGCGCTCCCGTCTCCTCGATGTTTTTCGCCATATCGAGCGCCGCGAATTTCGGCTTCTGCCGCGGATGATATTCCAGCGTCTTCCAGTTGAGCGCCATGCGCTCGTCCTCTTTGTGTTTACCGTCCCCGTGTTTTCCGTGCTCGCTCTTGTGCTTCTTGTAGAAGCCGCCGTGGGTCTTGTCGCCCAGCCACTTGCGTTCCAGCATCTGGCGAAAGAAAGCGGGAATCTGCAATTCGCTGCGCTCGTCGTGCACGTTCTCGGTCATGTTCGAGACCACGTGCCCGAGGATGTCGAGTCCCACCAGATCGATCGTCCGGAACGTGGCCGAGCGCGGCCAGCCCACGGCTTGGCCGGTGAGCGCGTCGATATCTTCGATGCTCAGATCCATTTCCTGCATGAGCCGCATCACGTTGAGCACGGAAAATGTACCGATGCGATTGGCGATGAAGTTGGGTGTATCTTTCGCCAGCACGACGCCCTTGCCCAGTTGCGCGTCGCAAAAATGCGTGACGGCCTCGATCAGCGCGCGGTCCGCTTCCGGGGTTGGGATCAGTTCCAGCAGCCGCATATAGCGCGGCGGATTAAAAAAGTGCGTGCCGAACCACGAGCGCCGGAAGTCTTCGGAAAATCCCTCGGCGATCTTCGCCACTGGAAGTCCGCTGGTGTTGGTGGTGACGATCGTGCCCGGCTTGCGGATCGCTTCTACCTTTTTTAGCAACGTCCGCTTGATTTCGAGGTTCTCAACGATGGCCTCGATGATCCAGTCCGCGTCGGCCAACCGTTTCAGGTCGTCGTCAAAATTTCCTACTGTCACGAGCCGTGAAAGCGACGCTTCGAAAAACGCCGCGGGCTTCGATTTCCTGGCCCCGTCGAGCCCGGCAACTGCGAACTGGTTACGCGCCGGGCTGTCCGCGTTTGGCGGCGCGTTTGGTGGAACTATGTCCAGCAGCAACGAAGGCACTCCCGCGTTAGCGAAATGTGCCGCGATGCGGGCGCCCATCGTGCCTGCGCCGAGGATGGCAACCTTGTGGATACGTTTCATAAATGCGAACTCCTGTCATGAAAAATGCTCTCTTAAAACTGCTCCTACGGAAGTTTATCCACCACCCAGTCGTTCTTTCCAGTCTCGACCAGGATTATTTCGGAAAATCTGCGCGTGACATGGGATCCTCGAGGCGTGACCAGCACGACCGGGAAACTGTAGCGGCCCTGATGTCCGTGACCACGCGTGATCTCGAAAGCCCGATCCGTCGCGTTCGAAAAAAGCTGTTCCAGTTTGTCGGCGTTCTGCGAGTGGCGGACACTATCGCTGAGCAAGACCAAGCCGTTTTCGAGATCTCCCGTTTGCCAGGCGTGCAGGAAATGGTTCGCGGCTGCCAGTGCAAACACATAACCGGGGTCGGAGGGGATTGCCTGCTTGGCAGGATGGCCGTGCGATTGCGCCCAGACTGGGGTCGTCAGAAAGACCGTCAGAAGGAAAAGACATGCTGGTAACCGGATCTTCACGCTAAAGCTGGTCCTCGTTCCTGCCAGTGATGATGTGACTCCTTACTCTACTGGAAAACAACCTTTCATGAATTGTCATCCGGAACGAAGCGAGGGATCTGCGGTTCGCGGCAAAATGCAGATCCCTCCCCTTCGGCTCCGCTCAGGGTCGAGATGACAAAGTCTGGTGAATTGAGAGTTGAAGAGCGGGGTCTCACTTTCGCCACGGGCTGTTAGGTCGCGCCGGCCTTCGCTGATATCCTGAATTTCGTTGCGGTGTTCACACTTCATGACGTTAAGCCCTCTTCTTCTTTCCGCGCGGGAAATCGCGGCGCAGATCCGCCGCAAAGCGGTTTCGCCGGTGGACGTGGCGCGCGCTCACCTTGAATCGCCGCGAGACTCGAAAACGGAGCGCGGTCCCTGGCAAGCGCCTCCACTGCTGGACTGATGCCGGACCGGCGTGAGGCCTGGGTCGCACCTCGCGGCTGCAATTCCTGTAAGATTCTGGTGGCGAGTACAGTGCACCTGTTTGATCCTGCCGGGCTGATTCGAGATGGGCCGGCGTTCCTTGATACTCCCCAATTACCAGGTAGAACCGCGGCCTTTGGGCCGGCGGCACATTCCTGTCAGGAGAGACTGCATGGCGAAAATCGCAAAGACAGCCGACCGGAAAAAGGTCATGGATACCACGAAATCGACCGCATGTCCCAAGTGCGGCAAGGGAACGCGCATCGTCAGGCGCGTGAAAGATCGCGAGCGCGGCGTGCCCGGCGGAATCTATATTTCGTGCTCGGGTTGCGAGTTTTTTGAAAAACTTTAACAGCGGTCCCCAGTTGCCAGTAACCAGTACCCAGTTAAGACCAGGGCACACAACAGCGGAAGAGGCGCGGCTTGTCGTCGCGCCTTTTGCTTTTTTGTGGGTACTGGGTACTGGGCACTGACTCGCTCTACCCGATCTGTCCCAGGATGGCCCGGGCTTCGGCCGCCGGGTCGGAGGCTTCGGTGATCGGGCGCCCTACCACGATGTGCGAGGCTCCGGCGGCAATCGCTTCGGCTGGAGTGACGACGCGCGCCTGGTCGTTGGGTCCGCTGCCCGCTGGGCGTACTCCGGGCGTCACAATGGCGAAGTCGCGGCCAAACTCCTCACGCAGAGCGGCGGCTTCTTGGGCCGAAGCGACCACGCCTTTGCATCCGTTCGAAAGCGCCAGGGCGGTCAGTCTCAGCACTTGATCGAGCACTCCTCCGCGCAGGCCAATCTTGCCCAGGTCGACGTCATCCAAGCTGGTCAGCACCGTGACCGCCAGGACCAGCAAGTCGGGCTTGGTAGCTTGCGCGGCTTCGACAGAAGCTCGTAACATCTTGCCGCCTCCGGAGGCATGCACGGTCAGCATGCTCACACCCAGTTGAGCCGCCTCCCGGACGGCTGCTCCGGCGGTGCTCGGAATGTCGTGATACTTGAGGTCGAGAAAGACGCGGCGGCCCGAACCCACCAGTTCGCGGACAATGGAAGGACCTTCGGCAGTGTAGAGCTGCATGCCGACCTTATATGCGAGGGCAGAGTCGCCGACGGCCGCCACGATCTTCCGGGCGGCCGCGGCCATAGATACATCGAGGGCAACGATGAGACGCTGGCGCGGATCCATATTCTCAACTATCGTTGCCGAGTGTATCGGGTTTAGTTGAGGTTGGCTACAGGTTGCAGCAGCGCCACCACCTCCGTGGGCTGGTAGAGGTCCAAGCGAACCGTCTGCAAACCGTGCTCTGTGAAGCCCAGTGCACGCGCGGCGCTGTAGGTAACGTCGATGATCCGGCCGTCTACAACGGGACCCCGGTCATTGATACGAACCACCACGGCCTTGCCGTTCCTCAGGTTGGTGACCTTGACGAACGTGCCCAGCGGAAGCCTGGGGTGAGCGGCCGTGAAATCGCGCATGTCGAAGGGTTCTCCGCTGGCTGTCGGTTTGCCCTGGAACTGTTCTCCATACCAGGACGCGGTCCCTACTTGATAGCCCTTCGACTTCGGGCTGTTGGTCTTTCGCGTTTTGTGCCTACCGGTCTCAATGACCCGCGGCTGTGTGACCTTGGCGGCTTCCAGGCTGCTTGGCCCGGATGCGGCTCCGGCCCCCAGACTGGCGACTGATAAAAGCACCGCCAGGCCTTCGGCTAAACGTCGTCGCATTCAGTTACCTCTCATCGTGAAAGTCGTGCTTTGGTCGTATGCTCCTTTGGTCAAACGAACAATCTTGTAATGTTACCCAGGCCGACAAGGTGTGTCAATCAAAAACCCGTGGGCATAATTAACTAAATGGTAATTAATCAATGACTTAGCCCGATGAAAAATATGGATTTGCCTCCGTATGTCATTGAAAGCAGTCAGTAGGGACTGTTTACCTATTGGTTACTATACGAATTCCGGGCTCCCCGGAATTCTTGCAACTTGCTATCGAATGTTACACTTACGACAAAATTCTTATAACTAATTTATAATCATATAGTTAGTGCGATCCTCGATTACTGATTAGTAACCACAAAAAGTCAGAATTCATAATACATTTGGATGAGTCATCAGGGTTCGCACCACACGTCTGACCGAGAACACCCGGGAGTGCTGTTCCCCTGTTTGAACTTTCGGTTTAGAGTGACGGAATGGCTTTGACCCCACCCGTGGTGCTGACGATCGCCGGGTTTGATCCCTCCTCGGGTGCTGGGATTACCGCCGACATCAAGACGATCGCGGCCCACGAGTGCTATGGCGTTTCCTGCATTACAGCCTTAACGGTCCAGTCGACGCAGGGAGTGCGGCGGGTCGAGGGCGTGGATCCCAAGATCATTGCTGAGACGTTGCAGGAGCTGGTTTCAGACCTGGCAGTGGAAGCCGTCCACATCGGTTTGCTGGGAAATGAGCAGGTGGTCGCTGTGGTCGCGGATTTTCTGGGCCAGGCACGGCTGCCTCATGTGGTGCTGGATCCAATTCTGAAGTCGAGTTCCGGAGCGGATTTGTTGGATGCGGCGGGAACCCGGCTATTGATCGAAAGGCTGGTTCCGCTGGCGGAGGTAATCACGCCGAACCTTGACGAGGCCAGCGTCTTGACTGGGATGGCCGTCACGAATCTCGTCCAGATGCGCGAGGCCGCCGCTCGTCTGCACTCTCTGGGAGCGGCGAATGTGGTAGTCACCGGAGGCCACCTGGAGAAGGCGATCGATCTCCTCAGCTTTACGACCGCCCGAGGCACCGAACAGGAAATTTTCAAGGCGGATCGTCAGCGCTCGAATTCCACCCACGGCACCGGATGTGCTTTCGCCACTGCGCTGGCCTGCCACCTGGCGCATGGGCGCGGACTACCCGAGGCGGTTCTTCTCTCCAAAGTGTATGTCTCGGCCGCGATTGCGAATGCCCACCCACTGGGCAAGGGAGTGGGGCCGTTGCATCACCTTTACCGCATGAGCCAGCAACGGCGGCCAAGCACCATCGTCTCCGAACGGGAGCACGCCCATTCGCGAAACTGACTTCGCGGAGAGATGTCCCTGGACGAACCTGAGAACTGGGAACGCGGCTACCGAAGCGACGAGCATGAGGCAAGCGGTGGTTTGCTGGAAGCTACCGGCTGGGAAGCGAAAGGCAAAGAGCCAAAAGCAAAAGAGCCAAAAAGCTATTTCTTAAGCAGGCACCCGGCCGCGAAGGCAGCGACCGCGGCAAGCAGCCACTCGATCCGCCACAGTTGGATTGCCTGCCAGTCGAGTACGGTCCGGGCGCTAAAGAACAGGCTAACCGCCAAAGCTCCCACCACGCAGAGTGCGCCAACCAGAAAAGCGATGACGGCAGGCGTCGTGAGCCCGAGCCGCTCACCGAGCGAGGCGAGTTCAGCCAGACCAGGGATTCCCAGCGTGCGCGCCGCGTTCAGATCGGGACGGCTGGCGCCACAGGCATGACAGTATTCTGAGCTGACGATGAACTCGGTGCCGCAACGGCAGGTTGCGCTTCGTTCCGGGTTGGCGACAGCCGCCGAAGCCAGCATGGGCGGCCGCCAAAATTCGTGCCGAGTCTGATCGGCTGCTTCTGCCATAAGGAGCTCTCTTGTTCCGATCCTTTTCGGATCGCAAGCGAATCACCAAAGCAAGTTATTGCAAAGACGACAGTTACGAGCGGGCCAAGGGGGAGGGCGGCCGCGCCGCAGGGCAAGAATTACGCTATCCAAGCCCGAACTTTCCCATTTTGCACGACTTGGCCGGGCTGCGGACGTACACGGTTTGGTTCCTAGCGGCTGAGAGCCGCGGTGCTGGACATAGCCAAACGAGTCCTCGCGGAAAGCTCCAATCAGTTAAACTGAATAAGCGTGGTCTTCTTCGTCTCCCGGCATCGTCCTGCTTTGACTGCCATCATGCTGCTGGTTCTTGTCGAAGTTTGTCTGGCAGCGGACCCCGCGGTTTCGACCCCGCTTCGTCCCTCCGATCCGCTGAACCAGGCAGCTTTCGAGCACTACTACAATCTCGATCACGATGCGGCGATTCAGGATTTCGAGAGGATCATGGCGCGTCATCCGGACGATCCCTTTGCCGTGAATCACCTGCTCTCCGCGATTCAGATGCGGGAACTGTATCGCATGGGCGCAATGAATACTGGGGATTACTCGAACGACAATTTCATCGGGAAAGCGCACCGTCCCGCCGAGCCGGCGCAGAAGGAGCGCATCAAGCAACTGGTAGAGCAAGCCGAGAAGCTGGAAAACGCCGAACTGGCGCGCAATCCGAACAACGTGGATATGCTCTATGCCCGCGGCATGACGCGCGGACAGTTCGCGCTTTACACCGCGCTGATCGAGCGCGCCTGGTTTTCCGCTCTGCGCAATGCCGTGGGAGCGCGCCGCGACCACGAGCGGGTTCTCGAGTTGGATCCGCAGTACACCGACGCCAAGCTGGTGGTGGGAGCGCACAACTACGTGATGGGAAACTTGCCGTTGGCGGTGAAGATCGCCGTCGCGCTCGTCGGCTTGAGCGGCGATAAAGAAAAGGGGCTCCAGTACTTGAACGATGCTTACCGCGCCAACCTCGAAACCAGCGTGGACGCGGGCATTGTGCTCATGGTGTTCTTGCGCCGCGAACACCGCTATGGCGAGGCTTTGCAGATTGCAAACGCGATCGGGCCGCGGTTTCCGCGCAACTATCTTCTGCCGTTAGAAGAGGCGAACCTGCTGCGGGCGTCGGGCAAGAATGGCGAAGCCGAGGAACAGTATCGCCGGGTGTGGCAGAACGGGCGCGAGGGAAAATACGGCAATCTGCATTACGAAATCGCGGCGCTGGGACTGGGCGATCTGCTGCGCAGCGAGAAAAAATATCAGGCTGCGGCTGCGGCTTACGAGCTGGTGAGTGAGGTCACGGGCGCCGACCCGGAATTGCTGCAGAAAGCAAATCTGGGAGCCGGCGAGATGTATGACCAGCTCCAGAAGCGGGACCTGGCGGTGAAGAAGTATGAGGCGGTGGTGGCCACAAATTCGGGCAATGCCGAAGCGGACAAAGCTCGGAAGAGAATGAAAGACGCGTACCGGGAGTGAGGGCAGCCCTTGGCCATTAGCTCTTAGCCTTTAGCTAAAAGCCAAGAGCTAAGAGCGAAGAGCTGCTCTTGGAACATTTTCCCCGCAATCCTCGTATCATCAAGCAGGGAGATACAACCATGTACTGCAACGCTTGTGGCAAGGCCATCGCTGAGGACGGGCGCTTTTGCTCCTACTGCGGCAACGTGGCGGGAATTCCGCCCACGCCGAAGAAACTGATGCGCTCGCGCGCCGACAGAAAGATCGCGGGCGTTTGCTCCGGGCTCGCCCAGTATCTCGATCTCGACATATCGCTCGTGCGCATCCTCTGGTTCTTCATCACGCTCGCGTGCGGAATCTTCCCCGGCATCGTCGCATACGTACTCGGATGGATCATCATCCCCGAGGAGCCGTTACTATTGCCAGTTGGAACGTCGCAACAGCCGGTGACGAGCTAGAAACGGCGATCCGCGCTCTGGTAGCCTGAGACCTGACACCTGAGACCTGAGACCTTGCTTTCCCTGCGCAGCGACGACGCCGAGATCTTCTATGAAATTCGGGGGAACGGCCCGCCGGTCGTTCTTCTCCATCCTTTTCCGTGCGATCACGAGTTCTGGAATCCGGTGGCAGCGGCGCTCGAATCGCGCTACCGGCTGATTCTTCCCGATCTGCGCGGCCACGGCGATTCCGAGATTGGCGAAGGGCCCGCCCTCATGCAAAAGCACGCCAGCGATGTTGCCCGCGTGCTCGATGCGGCCGGCATTGGCAAGGCTGCGTTTGTCGGATGCTCCATCGGCGGATACATCCTGTTTGAATTCTGGCGCCGCTTTCGCGAGCGGGTGAACGCGCTCGCGCTTTGTGACACGCGGCCTCAGGCTGATACTGCCGAGGCCCGGGCGAATCGATTGAAGGCTGCGGCAGCTGTCCTTGAGCACGGAACCGAGCCGTTCATCGAGACGATGATTCCGAAGCTGATGGGGCGCACGACGGTCACCACGCGTCCGGATTTAGTCGATGGAGCGCGCGCCATGATGCGCAAAATGTCGGCCGAGGATATCAGCCAGGTGCAGCGTGGCATGGCGGAGCGGCCCGACTCGGTCGCCGATTTGAAGGCGATCAATGTGCCCACGCTGATCGCGATCGGAGAAGAAGACCTCCTCTCAACCATCGCCGACGGCGAACTGATGCGCCAGAACATTGCGGGCAGCCAGTTGAAAGTGATCCCGAAAGCGGGGCATTACGCGCCGTGGGAGCAATCGGAAGCGGTGGGCAAGATCCTGCGCCAGTTTCTTGATGCAGGGGTCGCGTAGGGACGGCCGCCCTCGGCCGTCGGCGAAGCCCCGCAAACCGCGGGAAGCAACGCGATGTCACAGCCCGCAGCATAGTCTCTCTGCTAGAATCTCCGCGTCATGATGGAAGCCTTCCTCGTTCCTGAAAGAACGGTCGTCAATGCCAAGGGAGACGGGCCTGCGCTCGATGTCAGTCGGGCGGAGGGCCGGATTTTTCTGCTGACGCTCGCCATCACTAACATCATCGAGCAGGAGTCGCTCGACATCAGCATCCACGGGTCGGCGGATGGCGCGACGTGGGATGCCAAGCCGGTCGCGGCTTTTCCGCAGAAGTTCTATCGCGAGGAAGTCCCGCTGCTGCTCAATCTGACGGCGCGGCCGGAGGTCAAGTTTGTCCGCGCGCATTGGGAAGTGGGTCGGTGGGGGCGCGGGTCGGAAACGCCCATGTTCGAATTCCACGTCGCGCTGCGGGAAGTACCGCAGGAAATCCTCGCGGAAGCCGCCGGTCGAGTGCGCGCGCAGTAGACTGAGCCCGCTCGCGTCAGAAATCTCCGTTATATTAAATTCATGCTTGGTGATTCGAAGCCTGATGGTTCGAATGTCATCGTCCGTCCTGCGCGCGCGGTGCGCGGAGTCGTTCGCATTCCGGGGGACAAGTCCATATCGCACCGCTACGCCATGCTGGCGGCGATTGCGGAGGGCACGAGCCGTTTCCAGAATTTTTCAGCGGCGCGCGATTGTGCGAGCACGCTCGATTGCATGGCGAAGCTCGGCTGCGAGTGGAAGCGCTTGGAAGACGAAGACGGAGCGATTGAAGTGCGTGGCGCGGGACCGCAGCTGAGCGCTTCGGCCGAAGTGCTCGATTGCGGGAACTCCGGCTCGACCATGCGCATGCTGAGCGGAATTCTTGCCGGCCAGCCATTTACCAGCGAGTTGTGCGGAGATGAGTCGCTCTCGCGGCGGCCAATGGCGCGCATCATGAAGCCGCTTTCCGAGATGGGGGCGGGGATCGAGGCTGCGGAAGGCGGTCGCCCTCCACTAAGAATTCACGGCGCTCGTCTTAAGGCGATTCACTACCGACCGGAAGTGGAGAGTGCGCAGGTGAAATCGTGCGTGCTGTTTGCCGGACTGTTTGCCGAAGGCGAGACGGTGGTTGAAGAGCCTATCCGCACCCGCGATCATGGCGAAATTGCGCTCCGGGCTTTTGGGGCAGAAGTCGAGCGGACAGGGAATGCATCGCGGATTGCGGGCGGACAGCGGCTGCGCGCGATTGAGGCGCATGTGCCCGGCGATCTCTCGAGTGCCGCGTTCTTTCTTTGTGCGGCGGCGCTGTTTCCGGGATCCCAGATCAGCTTGCCTGGGATTCTGATGAATCCGACGCGGGCGCGCCTGCTCGATATCCTGGTGCAGATGGGGTTGAAGATTTCGGTCGCGCATCTGGAAGAACATCAGGGCGAGCTGGTAGGGACGATTGAGGCGCGTGGAGCGGCGTGGAAGGGAGCCGTAATCGCCGGCGCCGATACGGCTGCGTTGATTGACGAGATCCCGGTGCTGGCAGCGGTTGCGCCGTACTCCGATGGCGGCCTCGAAGTTCGCGACGCCAAAGAGCTGCGCGTGAAAGAGTCAGACCGGATTGCTGCCGTCACTGCCAATCTGCGGAAAATGGGCGCGGAAGTCGAAGAGCGTCCCGATGGAATGCGGATTCCTGGCGGCCAGCATCTGCATGGCGCCGAACTGGATTCCTTCGGCGATCACAGAATTGCCATGGCGTTCGCCGTGTCCGCGTTGCGAGCGGAAGGCGAGACGACGATTCTCGGCGCCGACGCAGCCGGAGTGTCGTATCCGACGTTCTTTGACGAATTGCGCAAAATTACGGAGTGAGCTGCGGGCTACGAGCTACGAGCTGCGAGCGAACAGCGAACGACGAACAGCGAGGCGTGCACGCGTGACACCCGACAGACCCCAATCTCCCGACGAGCGCCTGCAACACGAATTCAATCGCTGGGCCGATGACGGCGAGGGCGCCAAGATGGAGCGCCATCACCTGGACATCACCGAGAAAACGATGCGGCGCATGGATCTGGTTCCGGGTGAGCGCGTTCTCGATCTCGGCTGCGGATCGGGGTGGGCGACGCGCTTGCTGGCGCGCATGGTCGGCGAAGGGCCACAGGGTTTCGGGCAGGTGGTCGGGGTCGACATTTCCGACGAGATGGTGCGGCAGGCGCGGGCCGCTTCGAAAGAATTCGACAACGTGATGTTCGTCGTCGGATCCGCGGCGCAGATTCCGTGGGAAGAAAACTTTTTTGACAAAGTGCTTTCGGTGGAGTCGTTTTATTACTACCCGGACCAGGAACGCGCGCTGGCCGAGCTTTTTCGTGTCATGGCGCCGCATGGACGGCTGTTCATTTTGATCAATCTCTACAAAGACAATCCATATTCGCTGCAATGGGTGCCGAAGTTGAAAGTGCCGGTGCATGTTCGCTCGGCGGCGGAGTATGTCGAGCTGCTAAAGAAGCACGCCTTCGAAAACGTGGAGTACGCGCAGATTCCTGACGACACGCCCACGCCCGACAACTACCAGACGACTTCGTTCCACAGTCTCGACGACCTGTGCGCCTTCAAGCGCGTCGGTGCGCTGCTGCTGATGGCGTCAAAGCCAGATGTGCGGAATCCGGCGCCGGGGTACACGATCTACTAGCTTCGGGCTGCGAGCTACGAGCTACGAGCAACCAGTCCGGTGCGCTTCACGGGTCTGCTTTTGCCCGCTCGCAGCTCGAAGCATTCCTTCTCCCCTGCGGTGTGACCGGAATCACTCCCGGGCGTATGATCATGGGTTATCCTGTAGCAACGAGGCCTCATGAGCTGGCTCCAGAACAAGTTCGAAAAAAATTTCATGATCTCGACAGTGGACTACGTCTTCAACTGGGCGCGCAAGTCGGCGCTCTGGCCGATGACGTTCGGGCTGGCGTGCTGCGCCATCGAGATGATCGCGTCTTCGACCGCGCGGTTCGATATAGCGCGTTTCGGGTCGGAGGTGTTTCGGCCCAGCCCGCGGCAGTCGGATCTGATGATCGTCTCCGGCACGGTCACGCTGAAGATGGCGCCGGTGGTGAAGAGAATTTACGACCAGATGCCGGAGCCGAAGTGGGTGATTTCGATGGGCGCGTGCTCGTCGGTGGGTGGGCCGTTCAATACTTATGCCGTGCTGCAGGGCGTCGACCGGATCGTGCCGGTGGATGTGTATGTGATCGGCTGCCCGCCGCGTCCGGAGAATTTGTTTTACGCGCTGCTTAAGCTGCAGGACAAGATCGACACCATGACGCTCGCCAAGCGGCCCACCGAAGTGCGGCTCGAAGAGCGGATGATGGAGAATTTCAAGCGCCAGGTGATGGTCGCGCAGACGGTGCAGCCGAAGTAGCATTCAGCATTCAGCACTCAGCCAGTTGCGCTGCATCGGTGTACCTTCAATTCGCACCAAAGCTCAGAGTGGCTGAATGCTGATTGCTGACTGCTGAGTGCTATGTTCACCAAACTCGCCTCTCAATCCGATCTCCCCGGCCCCAACGAAGCCAAAGAATTTCCCTGCGTCGATAAGACCATCTGCGTCGCCAACGTGAACGGCGAGATCAGCGCCATGGATAACATCTGCCTGCATCGCGGAGGCCCGCTCGGCGAGGGCGTGATCGAAGATGGCAAGGTGATCTGTCCGTGGCACGGCTGGGCATGGGATCCGAAGACGGGCGAGGCAGGTCCGCCGGGGGCGAAGGTCGCGGTGTATCCGGTGAAGATTGAGAATGGGGATGTGCTGATTGAGGTTTGAAGGACAATGGACGTTGCTGGACCAAAAGTTTGCGTCTTTGCAGCTTGGGTTAGAATGACTCTCTATGGCGGTCGTTGCAGGAACAGAAGAACTGCTTGTTAAAGCGGCCAAAGACCTTGATCGCTCTCGCATCCCTTCCATCCAGCCGATCAGCGAGATGCGTCTACCGAGGCTGGGGACGATCGAGCATCCGCGAGACGTCGCACAATATATCGAGCATACTGCCCTGAAACCGGAAGCTACTCGACGTGCAATCGTAAGCCTTTGTGAAGAAGCAAAGCACTTCGGATTCCGGGGTGTTTGCGTAAACCCGGTGTACGTCGAGGAAGCGAAAGAGCAGTTGGCTGGCTCAGGACGCGCTGTCATTACGGTTGTAGGGTTTCCTTTAGGGGCAAATCTCTCGAAAACAAAAGCTGAAGAAACTAAGGCCGTAATAGAGAATGGCGCTGACGAAGTTGATATGGTCATATCCGTCGGCGCCCTGAAATCGGGAGAATACAAAGCGGCTTTCAGCGACATCCGCGCCGTTGTCGAGGCGGCTGGTCGTATTCCCGTGAAGGTGATACTCGAAACGATCCTGCTCGATGAATACCAAAAGGTCTTGGGCTGCTTGCTTGCCGAACGAGCGGGGGTGGCTTTTGTAAAAACATCCACCGGTTTTGCAGGGGGCGGGGCAAAAGTCGAGGATGTGGTATTGATGAGGAGAGTACTGAACGAACGAGTGGCCATCAAGGCCGCTGGGGGTATCAAAGATTTTCAAACCGCCCGTGCAATGGTAATGGCGGGTGCAGATCGCCTCGGATGTTCGGCATCAGTTGCTATTGTGACGTAAAGTTAGTGTCCAAGGGCTCTCGCCGCACTGCTGAATAGCAAGGAGAACTCACATGTCTTCAGGCTCAGTTCCTCACGTCCCACCCATTCCGCCTCACATCCTGTCGATCAGGCAGACGTATGCGTGGCAATGGTTCAGCTACAACGCTTCTCAGCGTATGACATCTCTGCGCTATTTTTTTGTCACCCTCGGTATTTTTGCAGTTGCCTATTCCAAGTGCGTCGAGAACAAATGGCATGGACTGGGTTGTCTGGTAGGGATTTTGGGGGCAATTGCATCGGTTGCTTTTTGGTTTCTCGATGTGAGGAACGAGGAACTCGTGAACTGTGGACGCGTCGCTCTCGACGAAATCGAGAAGGAACTACATCTGACCGTGCGGTGTGACGATCACGAACGTAGTCGCCTGACCGAATCAACTGGGTGGCTCCCGGGAACAATATTAGGAATATTGAAGATCATCTTCCCAGAGAAAACAAGAATGCCTTTATGGCTAATGGAAGGCGCAAATTCTGGGTCGGCGACGTGTTTGCGCATCGCTTCTGGCTCCGCATTCTCCAATTCGGAGCAGTGACGGCATTTGCCGGAGGGGCGATTTTCGCGTGGAAAGGTTATCCTCCAATCGAAAGTTGGCGGCTGTGGATCTGTCTGCACGGCTAAATGTTGCGTCATTCGTGAGCCGCGCGTCTGGAACTCTTCATTTGAGTAGCCCGAGCAAATTTCGCTGACTGTCGAATCCCGGAAACACCGTCTTCAAATCTTTGTTCCCCAGATACTGCGCCACAACTTCGCTGAGCACCATCCTGAAATCCGTCGTCACCGCCAAATCGCGGCCTTCGTACAACTGCGCTTGATCGAGACCGGGCCAGCGACCATAAACTTTGCCGCCTCTTACCGGACCGCCGAGCACGAACATCACGTTGGCGTGGCCGTGGTCGGTGCCGCGGTTACCGTTTTCGCGCGCGGTGCGGCCGAATTCGGACATGGTTACTACGACTGTGTCTTCTCCGAGATCGCCGAGGTCGGTCCAGAAAGCGGCGATCGATTGCGAGAAATCGCCGAGCACGTTTGCGATCTGTCCCTGGGTGTTGCCTTCGTTGACGTGGTGGTCCCAGCCGCCGATATCGGCGAATGCCACTTGCACGCCGAGGTTCGCTTTGATCAGTTGCGCTAGTTGCTTCAGGCTGTCGCCGAAGCGTCCCTTCGGATAGTTCGCGTTGGCCGCCGGCGTGTAGTGCGCGGGATCGGCGGCCTTCAGCGTCTTGACCGCATCGAAGGTTTCCTGTCCCGCCCCCTGGAGCACCGCATCCACGGAGTTTTCGTACATCGCCTCAAACGTGTTCGCCATTGGCACCGCCTTCGGATTTTTTCCGCCGACGGAAAAATCGTTCAGGTTGTTGACCGCGATGGCCGGCTCTTTGCCGGAGAGAATGCGCGGCAACGACGGCCCGAGCGCAATGGCGCGGAATGCCGACTTGTCGGGAGATTTATCGGCAGAAAGCTCGTGCAGCGCCCGGTTCAGCCAGCCGTCGTCGGTAATTTTCACGCCGGGCGTGCCGGATTCCATGAAGTCCTGCGCATCGAAGTGCGAGCGCGTCGGATCGGGCGATCCGGCGGCGTGCACGATGGCGAGATGCTTCTGCTTCCAGAGTGGCTGAAAAGACGCCATCGCCGGATGCAATCCAAAAAAGCCGTCGAGGTCGAGCACGGATTTCCTGGGGATGTTGATGGTCGGCCGCATGGCGTAATAACTCGGCTCACCGTGAGGCACAACGATGTTGAGGCCGTCGGCCGCACCGCGCTGGAAGATCACGACCAGGCGCTTGGTGCGAAGGCCAGGGTCGGACGCGCCCAAGGCCGCGCGCGTGAGAAAGCTCGGCAGCGCGGTCGTGCCGACCACAGCCAGCGCGCCGTTGCGAAGGAAAACTCTGCGAGTTATGGACATGATCAGAACCTCTGCTTCGAGCTGCGAGCTTCGAGCAACCGGTTCGTGCTCGCTCGCAGCTAGCGCCTCTGAAACTCGGGCGACCCCAGAATCAGTCCCGTAATCGCCGCTACGTTCGGCGGACGCTTTGGATCATCCAATCGGCGCTGGCTGATCTTCGGGTCGTCCAGTTGCTTGCTGATGGTATCGTGTGTTTGCCTCGAAATGTCGCCTGACAGCAGCGAATCTTCCAGGGTCGCTAGCGTCTGCTGCGCGTCGGTCGTTCCTGCTGCGGCGATTCCCGCTGCCGAATCGACTTTGACTCCCCGGATCTTCCCCGCTGCCAGCCCCAGCGCGAAATTCATGCGTCCCAGCAGCGCTGAGGAGTTCACCCAAACGTCGGCTTTCATCGAGTAGCCCGTCGGCGGCAACATGCCATACGGCATCATGCCCATGTTGTTGAGCGTGCCGACCAGCGCGCGGGCGTCGTCGACTTGCGCATCGGTCGCGCGTACGGCAGAGACCACGAACTCGAGCGGTGTTTTCACTTTGGCGCGGTAGGTCTCCGGCGACCAGAACTCGGGCGACTTGAACATCGTGCGCAAGACCTCGCGAATGTCGCCGTCTTTCTTTAGAAAGGTTTTTGTCATGCGATCGACCAGCGTGGCCGGAGGATCGTCGGACACAAAGCGCACAGCCAGTTTTTGCGAAATGAAGTGCGCCGTCTTTGGATTGTGCGCCAGCAGGTGCAGCACTTCCAGTCCTTCCTTCTCGCCGTTTTGCTTGATGCGATGCCCGAGGACGATCTTGTCGCCGGGCTCATGCATGCGCGGCTCGAATCGGAAGTCGCCGCCTTTCCACCCCATCACGCCAAAAGCGGGCGTGCTGGGGACCCCGGCTTTCTTCGGCTGCTCCAGCGTCCACCCGGTGAACACCTTGGCAACTTCGGTGACATCTTTCTGCGAGTAGCCGCCGTTTACGCTGAGCGTGTGCAACTCCATCAGTTCGCGGCCGTAGTTTTCGTTCAGGCCGCTGGCCTGCTTCGCCTTAGCCGGCGAACGCTGCGGACTATTGTTCGGGCCCGGGCCATAGCCGCGCCGGTGTGGGACGATGCCGAGCGCGATTTCCGAATCCGGCCCGACGCTCAACCAGTTGTCGAGATAGAACAGCATCGCCGGGTTCTTCGCGGTCGCCACCAGCAGGTCTTCGAATTTTCCGAGCACGTGCGGGCGGATCGCGTCGCGCTCGTAGCTGGTCAGCAGGTAGCGGTCGGCGCCCTTGTTGATGAACACGTTGAAGTGGTTGAACCAGAAGTCGGTCATCACTGCGTCGAGTTGCCGTTCGCTATAGATCGCTCGCTGCAACTTGGCCTGCATCAACTCATTGACCACCACTTGCTCGGGATTATTGAGCGCCATCACCGTTTCTTTCTGCTGCGGGCTCATTCCCTCCAGCAACGCGTCTGCTTTGGCGCCTTTGGTCGTGGTGGCGAGGGCCCGCCGATCTTCGGGCGACATCTTCAGAATTTCTTTCATGCGCTCGTCGGCAGGCAGATCGAGAAGTTCCTGCGTCTTGAGATTCGCGAGCCGGCGTTCTTCGCGGCGCCGCATCTCGTCGGGATCGGCGGGCTTGCCGCTGTCATCTTTGTTGCCGCCGTCGTTGCCGCTGGATGCACTGCCCGCGCCGGAAGCATTCTGCGAATCGCCGGCGGCCGCGCCGCTTTTGGCCGCTTCGTCTTTATCTTTGCGTTCCTGCTTGTCTTCGTAGCGCTGGAGTTGCGCTTCGTAAACCGCGCGCTTCGTGGGATCGCGCGGCAGCGAGGCTTTCCCGTCGGCGATCTGCTTGATCAACTGATTGGGCGGAAAATTCTCGACGATCTCTTTCGTGTCCATACGCAGCGTACGGAACGGAGCCAACCTGGCCTCGAGCACGGAGTCGTCAATTTCATCGGGATGGAGTTCGAGTTCGATCCACTTGTCAACGCCCATCTGCGTGACGCGCTCCACGTCGCCGGGCCGCGGACCGAACGCCAGCCGGTTCAGAGCGTGGACGGCACGTTTCTGCTCGCCCATCGTCGCCCCGGCGGGCTTGTCTTTTTCCCGGCCGAGAGCGAACTGGGCCATGAGCCCGGCCACTACCAGCAAAGCCGCTGCCACCAGCAAACGGCGTCGACGCAAAGGCATTTCCATCCCGATTGGCCTCATTAGGAATGAACCCGGATCGCAGGAAAAGTTGCTGGCAAGGTTAAGTTGGACGGGGGGGGCGGACTAGCTCTTCAATTTCGCCACATAGGTTTTTCCGCTTTGCGACTTGCGGGCAGTGCTCTCGACGAATTTAAGAAATTCCCGCAGGTGTTCCTTTTCCGACAGTTCCGCCTCTGAGAATTTCACCCGAACGCCAAACGACGGCGCGCTGCGCGTTGCGACTCCGCTGATGATGACGCCTTTCACCCAGATTTTGCCGCTTGAAACCCACAACCCGATCTCCAGGGCCTTGCCCGCGGGCACGGCGCTGGCGGTCTCGACCAGGCATCCTCCCCGGCCCACATTCGCCAGATTGCCCCAGACCGGCTCTTCTACACCCTCAATGTGAATTTCCACCGCCACATAGCATTTGATCCGCTGAAAACGGCGGCGATCCGATCCCCATTGCGGGGTGAACAAATCCGGTTCGAACGGGGGCGTTTCATTCACAGGTTCGGGATGGTGAAGCACGGCAGGTGGCGCCGGCGCCGCAGCCACGGGTGCATTTTCCCGTGCTTCGCGGGCTTTGACGGCAGCGTCTTTGATTTCGCGCATCGCCCGCAGCAGCGCCGCTTCGCGCAGTTCCGCAGGGACCTCACGGTAGGTCTGGAGCAGTTTCCCGAGGTGGCTGACCAGGTCGGGATCCGTGAGCAGGCGTGTCCAGTCCGATCCTTTGGGCGACAGTTTCTTGTCTTCGCTCATACGCAGGACTTCCCTTACGGAAATTTTCGGTCGCAGGGAAGCTTGACTCTCATAGACTGAACTTTGGGTCGGGGTTACACAAGATGACCAAGGTCACTGTCGCCAGTGGGAGCGCACCTGCAAAACGTTATGGGTCCGCGCTCCATCGCGAGGCGGTTCAACAATTTGCGTCGGACCTTCACCAAAAAGGGTCCAAAAGACTTATCATTTTTGTTTCGTAAGGAGAGAACCCAGGTTCCATGGCTTTCGCGAACCGTCCCACGCGCCAATTGCGGTGCTATCGTGCATTCCTTTTGCGGATCGTTTTGCTGACCGTGTCAATCGTCATCTTCCCAGCGGCGCTTTGCGCCCAAAGTTCGACTTCTACTTCCGGCGCGACCATGAGTTCGGCGGGCGGGGCCATGCAGGTTCCAACCTCGGCTCAGAATCCAGTGTTTGGCAGTGTGCCGGACGCCAAGCCCACCCCGGGAGTTCTGCCGCTGACCTTCAGCGACGCGATCGAGCGAGCTTTGCGCCAGAACCTGGCTGGTCTTTTGTCGGAGTACAACACCATCGAGGCTCGGGGAGAGAAATGGCAACAGCTCAGCGACCTGCTTCCGAACGTCAGCGCGGATGTGCAGGAAGCCAAGCAGAAAGTAAGCCTGGAAGCGGAAGGACTTCGCGGCTCGCTGTTTCCTGGTGTTACTCTTCCGCGCGTCATCGGGCCTTTCTCCTACTTCGATATGCGCGCCTCGGCGACACAGCGAGTCTTCGACTGGAAGGCAATCCAGAAATACCGTTCTTCCGCGATCGGCGAGGGCGTGGCCAAGTTCAATCTGAAAGACGCGCGCGATCTGGTCGTGCTCGCGACCGGCAGCGCCTACCTGCAGGCGATTGCCGGAGCAGCCCGGGTGGAAACCGCGCAAGCGCAGGTGGAGACGGCGCGCGCGCTCTACCAGAAGGCGATCGCACAACAGCAGGCGGGCGTCGCTCCGGCAATCGACACGCTCCGGGCCCAGGTCGAATACCAGACTCGCCAACAGCAACTGATCGCGGCCACGAACGATTTCGCCAAGCAGAAAATTTCGCTGGCACGTGTGATTGGATTAGCGCCCGGCCAGGAATTCGAACTGGCCGACAAAGCTCCTTACCAGGCTTTCCCCATCCCCGATCTTGAAACCAGCTTGCAGCGCGCGTATTCTCTGCGCTCCGATTACAAAGCGGCACGGGATCATCTGGTCGCCGCGCAACTGGAGCGCAGCGCGGCCACCGCCGGGTATTTCCCCACCCTCGATCTGGCGGCGAATTACGGCGAAATCGGCAAGGTCCCCGGTGATGTGCTGCCTACGTACGCGGTCGTCGGGACGTTGAACATTCCGATCTTCGCGGGCGGCAAGGTCCATGGAGATGTTCTGAAGGCCGAAGCCAGCCTGCGGCAGGCGCAGGCGCAGATGGCGGACGTGCGCGGTCAGATCGATCAGGATATCCGCAACGCGCTGCTCGACCTTAAATCGTCGAGCGATCAGGTCGAAGTCGCCCAGAGTTCCGTGAATCTTGCCGAACAGGCGCTCACCCAATCGCGCGATCGTTTCTCCGCCGGGGTCACCGACAACCTCGAAGTGGTTCAGGCGCAGGAAGCGGTGGCGTCCGCGCACGAAAGTTTGATCTCGAGCCTCTATCTTCACAACCTCGCCAAAGTTTCTTTTGCCCGCGCCCTGGGACGCGCCGAAGAGGGCGTTCGCGAATACTTGAAAGGGAAGTAGCCAATGGAACAAACCAGCAGCGTTGTAGCCGAGCCCAAACCGCAACCGGAAGCGAACGCGCCGCAGTCCCAGTCACCGCCGGACAGCGAATCCCTTTATCGGCGGCGGGACGCGATTTTGAACCATCCGCATACGAAGCTGGGAGTCATTCTTACCGGCCTCGTGATTCTGATCGCCGTTTTCTTTCTGTGGCGCTACCTCGGAAGCTACGAATCCACCGACGACGCGCAGATTGACGGGCACGTAAACTCGGTGAGCGCGCGCGTCAGCGGCCATGTGCTGCAGCTCAATGTGGAAGACAACCAGTACGTGGAAAAGGGAACGGTGCTGGTGGAAATCGACCCTGCCGACTACGAAGTTGCCGTCGCGCAGGCGCGCGCTGAGTACGCCGACGCCCAGGCGCAGGCCTCAGCCGCCGGCATTAACGTCCCCATAACCAACGTGAGCACTTCGAGCCAGGTGAGCGGCGCAGAGGCCGGCGTCTCCAGTGCGCAGGCTGGAATCGCGGCTGCCCGCCAGCAGTTTGAAGCAGCCAAGTCGCAGGTCGTTGAAGCGGAGGCCAACAACACCAAAGCGCAGAATGATCTGGTCCGCTACAAACAACTGATCGACAAGCAGGAGATCTCGCAGCAGCAGTACGATCAAGCCGTCGCCAGTGCCCACGCCGCCGCCGCAACCGTGCAAGCGGCGCGCGCCAGCGCCGACGCTTTTGCGGCGCAGATCGAACAGGCGCAGGACAAACTTCGGCAGGCCGGCGCCGAGCTTCGAACCGCCGACACGGCGCCGCAGACGATGCGAGCCACGCGTGCCCGCGCCCTTTCCGCGCAAGCCAATGCCGATCGCAAGAAGGCCGAATTGGACCAGGCTGAACTGAACCTCCAGTACACGAAAGTGATTGCGCCGGTCAGTGGAGCCGTCAGCAACCGCACCGTCGAGGTTGGTCAAAACGTGCAGCCCGGCCAGGAGATGATGAAGGTCATCCCGCTCGATGAGGGGGACCTCTGGGTCACGGCGAACCTCAAGGAGACGCAGCTTAAGAAGATGAAGCCCGGTTTGCCGGCTGCCATCGCGGTCGATGCGACCGGCAAGACCTACAAAGGGCATGTCGATTCCATCGCCGGCGCCAGTGGATCGCGCTTCAGCCTGCTGCCACCCGAGAACGCCACCGGCAACTACGTCAAAGTCGTGCAGCGCATTCCGGTGAAGATCGTGTTCGATTCGGGCGAGATCAAGGGACATGAACTCCGCCCGGGGATGTCGGTTGTGCCGAAGGTGTGGATTAAATAGCTCCGAGCCACGAGCCGCGAGCTTCGAGCAACCGATTCGTGTTCGCTCGTAGCCCGTAGCTCGAAGCAGAGGTTGAGACAATAATGGGCGCTGCTTCGATCACCATGAATGAGGCCGCCGCATGGCGTCCGGCGGTCAACCCGTGGATCATTGCTCTCACGGTGACGCTGGCCACGTTCATGGAGGTGCTCGATACCAGCATCGCCAACGTGGCGCTGCCCCATATTGCCGGCAGTCTTTCCGCGGGTCAGGACGAGAGTACGTGGATATTGACGTCGTATCTTGTCTCGAATGCCATCGTGCTGCCGCTGAGCGGCTGGCTGTCTTCGATCATGGGGCGCAAGCGTTTTTACATGAGCTGTGTCGCGGTGTTCACGATCAGTTCGTTTCTCTGCGGACTCGCGCCCAATCTCGCCATGCTCATCTTCTTCCGCGTCCTTCAGGGTGTGGGCGGCGGAGGCTTGCAGCCGAGCGAGCAGGCCATTCTCGCCGATACTTTTCCTCCCGCCAAGCGCGGTATGGCATTCGCCGTCTATGGCATCGCGGTGGTGATGGCTCCGGCAATCGGTCCTACGCTCGGCGGTTGGATCACCGACAATTTTACCTGGCGCTGGATTTTCTTCATCAATATCCCAGTCGGGATTCTTTCGCTTTTGCTGACCTCACGGCTCATCCAGGATCCTCCGTACTTCAAGCGCCGCAAGCTGAGCGAAACCCGCATTGACTACACCGGGCTCGGCTTCGTCGCGCTCGGCCTCGGAACGCTGCAAGTGATCCTCGACAAAGGACAACGCGAAGACTGGTTCGAATCGCACTTCATCGTAGGGCTGAGCGTGATCTCAGCCGTGTCGCTGATCTTCGTCGTCTTCTGGGAGTGGCACTGCAAAGACCCCATCGTCGACCTGCATTTATTTCGCGTGCGCACTTTCGCCACCGCGAACTTTCTGATGTTCATGCTCGGATTTGCCCTGCTCGGCACCACGCTGATGTTGCCGCTGTTCATGCAGACGGTGCTGGGCTACACTGCCGAACGGTCCGGGCTGGCGCTAATGCCGGGCGGCTTCACGATCATAGCGATGCTGCCGATGGTTGGATTTCTGCTTTCGCGGTGTAGCCCGCGCTGGCTGATGCTGTTTGGTTTGTCGGTGCTCTCGTTGTCGCTGTTTCATATGACAACGTTCGACCTGGGCATCGATTTCCGCACCGTGACGATGGCGCGCGTCTACCAGGCGGTGGGACTCTCTTTCCTGTTCGTGCCCATTAACACCGCCGCGTATTCGTTTTTGCCACGCGAGAAGAACAATGCCGCGTCCGGTTTGATGAACCTCGCCAGAAATATTGGAGGCAGCATCGGGATTTCCTTTGTCACCACCATGCTGGCTCGTCGCGCGCAGTTTCACCAGGTGCGGCTGGTGGAGAAGCTGAACGCCGCCAATCCGCAGTTTCAGTCGGTGCTGCACGGGATGACGGGCACTTTTTCGGGCGGCGGCGCCGGGCCCGGTTCCGGAGGTGGTTCCGCGCTGCAGCATGCCTACGCGATGATGCAGGCGAATGTGATCCGGCAAGCGACCATGCTGGCCTACATTGATAATTTCTGGTTGCTCGGGGTCGTGATCGCTTGTTTAATCCCGTGTGTGTTCCTGATCAGGAAGCCGAAGCCGGGAGGCGGGATGGTGGCTCACTAGTGGAGAGCCGGGCGCCCCGCCCGGCTGGACGGGCGAGACGCCCGTCTCTCCACTGTACAACGGAAGGAGGTTCTCAATGTTTCGCATCGTTACTCTGGAACGTGAATTTGGCAGCGGGGGCGGAGCTATTGCTGCCGAACTGGCCCGCCGGTTGGGGTGGAAACTCTGGGACCAGCAACTGACATGCGAGATTGCCCAGCGCGCCCAGGTGACGGAATCGGCGGTGGCCTTGTGCGATGAGCGTGTCGACAGCCGCCTCTACCGTTTTGCGAAAGCCTTCTGGCGTGGCAGTTACGAACGCAGCATGCCACTCGCCAATTCTCCCGCCTTTGACACCGACCGCATGATGGCCATGATGGAAGAGATCATGAGCACGATTGCGGCGGAAGGGAACGCGGTGATTGTCGGCCGTGGGTCCCCGTTTTTCCTGCGCGAACGCGAGGATACTTTCCGCGTCTTCACGTATGCTCCGCACGACGAAAAGATTCGCCGCCTGATAGCAATGGGCAAGAGCCGCGAAGAGGCAGAAGACCTGGTGGAGAACGTGGACAAGGAGCGGAGCGCCTACATCAAACACTACTTCAACGCCGAATGGCCGACGCGCGCCCTCTATCACCTGATGATCAACACGATAGTCGGAGACGAGAACGTAATCGCCACGATTCTGAACGGCATGCAGACGCTCACGGCTCATCCCGCCGAGACGACCCCTCCGCGGCGTTCGCTGAAGCGCCTAGTGTAGTAGCGCACAGAAAAAGATATGTCCAGTTATTTGTTGGACACTACACTAGATTGCGGAATTTTGTTTCTGTTAGCATGAAGAACCAGGAAAACTTTCGAGGTTGTCGCATGAAAAGTCCTCTCCTGTCGCTGATTTTGTCTTTCTCTTTGTCCCTTTCGGCTCTCGCGCTTGATGGCAAAGCCGTTTCCTACAAGTCCGGTGACGACACCGTCAATGGAATTCTCTACACTCCCGCCGGCAAAGGGCCGTTTCCAGCGCTCATCGTGATTCACGAGTGGTGGGGATTGAACGACTGGGTGAAGCAGCAAGCCGGGAAGCTCGCCGGCCAGGGTTACGTCGCGCTGGCGGTCGATCTGTATCGCGGCAAAGTCGCCGATAATCCAGACCTGGCCCACGAACTGATGCGCGGCTTGCCCGAAGACCGGGCTACCCGTGATTTGCGAGCGGCCTTCGATTTTTTGGCGTCGCAGGCGAGCGTGAAAAAAGATCGGATCGGCTCGATCGGCTGGTGCATGGGCGGGGGCTACTCGCTCGATACGGCGCTCGCCGAGCCTCAATTGGCGGCAACGGTCATCAACTATGGGCATCTCGCGACCGAGCCGTCGGAACTGAAAAAGATCAACGCTCCGATTCTGGGGCTTTTTGGCGGGCAGGATCGCGGCATCACCCCAGACGATGTGAAGAAGTTTCAGCAAGCCATGGAACAGCTGGGCAAGAAGATCGAGGTGAAGATCTACCCTGACGCGGGACACGCATTTGAAAATCCCAACAATAAGCAGGGGTACCGGCCTGAGGACGCCGCCGATGCATGGCAGCGCACGGTCGGTTTTCTGGCCGCGACATTGAAGAAGTGAAGCGGCGGCGACTCGAATTTCTGGTGAGCGAGACCGGGCCTACAGTCGTCTGCACAAATATTTGTGCAATATGGAGACCGGCCCTCGGGGGCTGAAGGCCCGCGTTCTAGCGGTGTTTACGGTGCGACTGAAGCCGTGCGTTTCCCAAAAACATTGCCGCCGCCACTACCCAAGAACATTTGTGAAACCATTTGCAGCCAGGACGCAAGGAATTTCCACTTGCCAGACAGTACTACTCTGGTTACTATGCACGCATCTTTATAATTGGCCCTCAGTCTTGGGATTGAGTTAGTCGCTCATCTATGAATATCGGCGAGACCATCCGCAATTTCCGGCTCCAGCGAAGCATGTCACAGGGCGACATCGAAAAGCGCACTGGCCTGTTGCGCTGCTACCTGTCGCGCGTTGAAAACGGCCACACCATCCCCTCGCTGGACACGCTCGCTAAAATCGCCGGGGCGATGGATCTGGCCTTGTCGCAATTTTTTGCCGAAGGCAGCAGCAATGGCCATAAGGGGCTGCCGCAGCTCTCCGACGATGAAGTCCGCTTCCTGAGCCAGATGCGCCGGTATTCGGCGAATCTGAACGACAGTGACCGGAAGCTGGTGCTGGCGATGGTGAAGAAGATGGCGTCGAGCACGTCGAAATAAATCTTAGCCGTCAGCTATCAGCCATCAGCTTTCAGCGTACACAGTTCCGGATGCGCCGAGGTGAACAACCTGAACCTCGGAAACCGCGTTCTGAATCATTTGCCAAAGACTGAAGTCGGTCGGCTGAGAGATGATAGCTGATGGCTGACGGCTGGTCTTACGGTACTTTCGTACCGTCCCTGACGTGTCCGGCGGGAACCTCGCCAACCCATGCGTGCAACGCTAAGCTATTGGCTGGGAGATCTTTGTGACCACTGATGAAGAACTGAGTCTCCTCGATCAGCAACTGCGCCGGCTGAAGATTGAGTACGAGATTTTCTTCAACAATCCGGCCAAACGGCCTCCCGCCGACGTCGAATGGAAGGTGCTCTCGTTAATTCGCAAGTTCAGCGATAGCGGGCGGTTGAGTTTTTCGCAGCGCTTTAAGTACAACGAGATGGCGCAGCGCTACGCGATTCAAAGCGACCTGTGGCGCAAGAAGATGCGGATTCGCGAAGAAGGCTATCGCCGGCCACAGGATGCGCTCCTCTCGGTGCAGGGCGTGCGCGTCAGCGAAGAGCACGAAGCGAAGCATCCGGTGTACGGCCTCATCCGCCACGCCAAAACCGCGGGCGCCGAGAAGCCTGGGAGTGATCAGCCTTTCTCGGTACAGTGCTCCGGCGAAGCCGCGGAGCGGGAGCAAGTCGAATCCCTCTACAAGGCGCTTACCGAAGCCAAGCAAAAGGCGGGAGAAAAAGTTTCCGGCAACCTCGATTCTTTCGCGGCATTCGTCAAGAGAAAGACCAGCGAGATTCGCAGGCAGCACGGCTGCGATACGGTGGAGTACTCGGTCGAGATGCAGGGTGGACAGGTCAAGCTTAAGGCTAAGGCGAAAGTCTAGAGCCAGTTCTCAGTTCTCGGTTCTCAGTCCTCAACTTCCTATGATCGGCGCCATTTTTTTGGTTGCTTGCTTCTGCTTGTTTCTTGCCGGCCGGAATGCACTCGCAGAGTCCCCGGCGTCGAAGACTGAGAACTGAGAACCGGGAACTGAGAACTCCCACCCAAACTGCTGGAATCTCCTTTCGCTCCCGAGGAATCAGAGAATCACCCGCTCGTCTCCCACTCGTCGCGTTACTCGCTCGCGATCGAGATATTCGAGCAGTGGGATCGCATACTTGCGGCTGACTCCGGTCATATCTTTGAAGCGGGCAACATCAATTTTCGGCACGCTATTTTTGAGAGCGGCGATCTTGTGGCGAAGATCCATGAGCGCACTCTGGTGGAAGACTAGCTCCTCTGAGATCTTGATCAGAACTTTGTCGCGCAAAAGCAGAGTGACAATTTTCTGCGCGCGGATTTTATCTACCTTCAGACCTCCCAACACTTCTTTCAGCGACGGAACTTTCAATCCTGCGGAAGCGAACGCCTGCTCGATGATCTTCTTGGACTCGGCTTCTTCGTCTTTCATGACCACGCCGCAGCCGGGCAGGCGGACGAGTTCGCCTGCGACTTCCAGTTTCTTTTCTTCCGCCAATTTTTCCAGCACGCTGTAGAACACCTCGGGGCCCAGGTTGACCCGATCGCGCAGCTCTTCTTTGCTCATCCCCGCCACAAGAGGATTCGCATCATGAAATTTCTTGAGGGCCTGAAGCGCATCGGCTTTTGCTTCCGTGTATGCCGCCGGCGCAACCAGCACCTGATTGCACCACACCAATCCGGCCGGTGCGGCCAGTTTCGTCGCTTCTTCCCGCCGGATGCTCATTTCTCCGGGGACGTCATCCAGACGCAGACCGATTGCTCCCCGCCGTGCGACGCGCGCTGCCAGCACTTGTGCCGGAGAACCCTCCCGCATCGTCTTGAGAAATGCGGCTGCATCTTCTGCGCGTTGTTTGCGAGTCGCAGGCGAAGCATCCAGCACAACGCCTCCGCCAATCGTTACTACCGGTGAAAACTGCCGCACGATGAAGCGATCTCCGGGCAGAAGCAGCATGGGTTCGGCGAATCTCAGTTGCGCATACGCTTCGTCTCCCGGCTTCAGTTGTTTCGCTCCATGCTGTTTCGCTCCATACAGGCGCGCTTCCGCGATCGTTTCCGTGGTGTACGCGTGAAAGTGCACACGCGCGCCGTCCTTAAACGGCTTTGCTGAGGGTAGAAGTGAAAGGAGCGCATCGACGCACGATGTGGAACGAAAAGTGTCCGCGGTCGCGAGCGTCATACCACGCGCCAGGTCTTCGGTAGAGAGTCCTGCGAGGTTCAGTGCGGTGCGCTGCCCCGCGACGGCGGCTTCCGCCGGCGAGCCATGAACCTGCACGCCACGAACTCGCACACGCTTGCCGGCGGGAAACACTTCGAGCTCTTCTTCTTTGCGGATCGTCCCGGCGACGAGAGTGCCGGTGGCGACCGTCCCGAAGCCTTTCATGGTGAAAACACGATCGATGGGAAGGCGAGCCAGCGCCGCCGAGTTTTTCGCCGCAACTTCGGACGCGACCTTCGCGAGCGCGGATTTCAACTCGTCCAGACCCGCGCCCGTCAACGAGCTCACCGCAACCATCGGCGATTGCGCCGGATCGAGAAATGATCCACGCACATAATCTTCCACTTCCAGTCGCACCACTTCGAGCGTCTCCGCATCCACCGCATCGGATTTTGTGAGCACGGTGATGCCGCGGCGGATGGCAAGCAGGCGGCAGATATCGAAGTGTTCGCGAGTCTGCGGCTTGATCCCTTCATCGGCGGCAATTACGAGGAGCACCAGATCGATGCCGCCCACGCCAGCCAGCATGTTGCGCACAAAGCGTTCGTGACCGGGCACATCGACGAAACCCAGCCGAATCCTGCCGCCATCGAGGGCGGGGAGTTCGAAGTGGGCAAATCCAATGTCAATGGTGATGCCGCGCCGTTTTTCTTCTTCGAGGCGGTCGGCATCGATGCCGGTCAGGGCTTTGACCAGCGCCGTCTTCCCGTGATCGATATGTCCTGCCGTGCCGACGATGACGGACTTCATGCAAGAACAGTATAGTGGCAGGTCTTGGGGGCTGCGGTTGCGGAGTGTTCATCAGGCCGGTAGACTGCGCGCATGGCCATGCGCGCCGCACTGGGATGCAAACTCCACACTGGCTGGGCGATGTTGGTGGCGCTGGCCGGCCAACCTGGCGAAATTCGAGTTTTGTTTCGGGGGCGCATTGAGTTGTTGCCGCTCGACGAATCAATCCCTCGTTTCGTGTATCACGAGGCGGCCGAACTGTCTCTTCCGCGCGCAATGGCACTCGTGAATAGTGCGCGAGAGGCCTCGCAGAAGGCCGCGCGGCTCGCAATCAAAGATGTACTGCGCGAACTCGATTCACGCGGAGCCAAAGCGGACGTTTGCGGAGTTCTTTCTAGTTCTACTTTGGTCCCGGATGATCTGTCTCGGATTCTTCAATCGCACCCTCTGATTCACGCAGCGGAAGGCGCCTTGTTCCGGCAGGCGATCGTCTTAGCCTGTGAGAGCGGCGGGTTGGCCGTCACGGCCGCCCGCGAGCGCGAAGTCTGGGCGCGCGCAGCGGCCGCGTGGAGCATCGCAGAACCGAGGTTGCGAAAAGAAGTGGACGCCTTGCGAGCATCGGTGGGTGCACCCTGGAGCGCGGACCACAAGACCGCCGCGGCGATTGCGCTCTTAGCCCTTAAGTCCCGTTGACCGGAGCAAGGGGCTAGCGCCACTTCTTCAATAGAGCGGAGCGATGATCCCAATCTGAGCCAATTGCGCGGGTCTTTGAACGAGTCCACAGGGTACGAATCCACATGCGAAAAGTTGGTGGAGATGCGACAATAAAGATTCCCCGATGACCACGTCTGCGATCGCTGCCGTTACGCCGGAGATGATCCGGGAGCACGGCCTCACTCCGGAAGAATTCGAAAAGATCAAGCAACTGCTCGGCGGACGCGAGCCCACGCGGACCGAACTCGGCATCTTCAGCGTGATGTGGAGCGAGCACTGTTCCTATAAATCGTCGCGCGTTCACCTGAAGCGTTTGCCCACGCGCAGCAAGCTGGTGGTGCAGGGGCCGGGTGAAAATGCCGGCATCGTTGACATTGGCGACGGCTGGGCCTGCGCGTTCAAAATCGAGTCGCACAATCACCCGTCGTTTATCGAACCATTTCAGGGAGCCGCCACTGGCGTCGGCGGAATTTTGCGCGACATTTTCACCATGGGAGCGCGGCCGGTTGCGGTGATGGATTCGCTTCGCTTTGGGCCGATTCAAGCCGAGCTTCGCTCGGCCGGACAGCCGGGGGCGGTCGTCCCTACGCAGGCAGAGATTCACAAGAACCACTCCGTGATGGAAGGCGTGGTCTCCGGCGTCGCTTCTTACGGCAACTGTTTCGGCGTCCCCAACCTTGGCGGCGAGGTGAAGTTCGAGCCCTGCTACTCTGGCAATCCGCTAGTGAATGCGTTCGCTCTCGGCCTGGTCCGCCGCGACCAGATTTTTTACGGACGCGCAGCGGGCGAGGGGAATCCCGTAATTTATGTAGGCTCCAAGACCGGGCGCGACGGCATCCACGGCGCCACCATGGCGAGCGAGGAGTTCAGCGAAGGATCGGAAGCGAAGCGCCCCAACGTTCAAGTCGGAGATCCATTCCTCGAGAAACTGCTGCTCGAAGCCTGCCTGGAAGCGATGCAAACGGGCGCGATCGTCGGCATTCAGGACATGGGCGCCGCGGGGCTGACCTGCTCGAACTGCGAGATGGGCGCGCGTGGCGGCACCGGAACCGAAATCGAACTCGACCGCGTCCCGCAACGCGAAACCGGCATGACGCCTTACGAGATCATGCTCAGCGAGTCGCAAGAGCGCATGTTGCTGGTCGCGCAGAAGGGCCGCGAGGAAGAAGTCCTCCGCGTCTTCCAGAAGTGGGGACTGGATGCGGTGGAAATCGGCCGGGTCACCTCCGATGGGAAGATGCGCGTGCTCGAACACGGCAAGGTCGTCGCCGAAATTCCGAACGCCGCTCTCACCGATGACGCGCCGGTGTACAAACGTCCGCTCGCGCGCTGGGAACCACCGGTCGAGCGGGAAATGCCGGAGCATATCCGCCTCGCCGAAAGCGGAGACTTCTCGACCCAGCTCAAGCGTTTGCTTGCGAGCCCCAACATTTGCTCGAAGCGCTGGGTCTGGCAGCAGTATGACCACATGGTGCAGACCAATACGGTCGAAGCGCCCGGAGCGGGCGATGCTGGCGTCCTCCGCATCAAGGGCTCCAATCGCGGACTGGCCATGGCGCTCGACGGCAACGGCCGCTGGTGCTATCTCGATCCCCGTCTCGGCGCGATGCACGCGGTCGCCGAAGCTGCCCGCAAAGTGGCATGCGCCGGAGCGACTCCGATTGGCGCCACCAACTGCCTCAACTTCGGCAACCCCGAAAAACCGCACATCATGTGGCAGTTTTCGCAGGTGATTGACGGTATCACTAAAGCCTGCGAGGAACTTGATACGCCGATTACCGGCGGCAATGTCAGCTTCTACAACGAAACTCTCGGCGAGGGAATTTACCCGACTCCCGTGATCGGAGTGGTGGGAATTCTCGAAGACGTCCACAAAACCGTGAAGATGCACTTTGCGCAGCCTGAGCGAAAGATTGTTTTGCTGCGCGCGAATGAAGCTGGCGACGCCGTCGATGCCCAGTTGGAGTTTGGGTCGTCCGAGTACGCAAAAGAAATTCTCGGAGCTGTGTGGGGCTATCCGCCGGAGCTGGATATCGAGAAAGAAGCCACTCTGCAACGTGCTCTGGTGGCCATAATCCGGGCGGGGCTGGTCGAGTCCGCTCACGACTGCTCCGATGGCGGGTTAGCCGTGGCGCTGGCGGAGTCGGCATTGCCGGGCGAAGTCGGTCTGAGCGTAAGATTGCCCAAGCAGAAAGTATCGCTTGAGTTTCTGCTCTTTGGAGAAGACGCGAGCCGGGTCGTACTAAGCTGCGACCCGATCCACCTGCCGCGAATCCAACAAGTAGCGGAAGAGTACGGCGTCATCGCGGATGTGTTGGGCGAAACGGGGACGGATAGCGTTGAGATCACGGTGGATGGTCAGCTTGTGATTTCGGCCAGCATCGCGGAATTGCGGGAAGCGTACGAAGGCGCGCTAGAGAGGGCGCTGCGCACGGAATCAAGCGTTGCCGCTGCGGACTGAGGTTGCCGGGCTTCGCGCCCGGCTGGACGGCCGAGGGCGGCCGGCCCTACGCGAGCGATTTTGAATTGGCTAAGAGCTAAGAGCTAAAGGCGAACTGCTAAATGCCGACTTCTGACAAATTTCGTGAAGAGTGCGGCGTGGTCGCCATCCACGCTCATCCCGAGGCGGAGAAGCTCGCCTATCTCGGGCTCCATGCTCTCCAACATCGTGGGCAGGAATCGGCGGGCATCGTCACCTCGGACGGCGAGCGCCTGCGCCAGCACAAGTCCATGGGTCTGGTCGCCGATATCTTCAGCCACGAAGTACTGGCTTCGCTGCGCGGTATCCTCGCCATCGGCCACACCCGATATTCGACCGCTGGCGATTCTGCTTTGCTGAACGCGCAGCCCATCATGGTGCAGTCCAATAAGGGCACGATCGCGATTGCTCACAATGGCAACCTGGTCAACGCGCACGCGATTCGCGCCAAGCTGGAGGGCCAGGGCTCGATCTTCCAAACCAACAGCGACACGGAAGTACTGGTTCACCTGATTGCGCTCTCCCGCGAGCAGACCCTGCCGGATGCCATCGCCGACGCCCTGCGCCGCGTGGAAGGCGCCTTTTCGCTGGTCATGATCAGCCGTGACCGTATCTTCGCCGCCCGCGATCCGCGCGGGTTCCGCCCGCTGGCCATGGGCCACATCCCGGCTCTGACCAGCGAGAAAAAAGACACGGTCGTCTTTGCCTCCGAAACCTGCGCTTTTGATTTGCTCGGCGCCACCTACGAGCGCGACGTCAAACCCGGCGAACTGGTCATCGTCGGGCCCGAAGGCATCAGCTCGCGTTTTTACTCGCCGTCTCCGGCGCAGTCGAGCTGCATCTTTGAACACGTTTATTTTTCGCGTCCCGACAGCCTGGTGTTTGGCCGCTCGGTCGATCAAAGCCGCGACGCCATGGGACGCCAGCTTGCGCGCGAAGCTCCCGTGGACGCCGATATCGTCGTTCCCGTCCCCGACTCCGGCAATACCGCGGCCATCGGATACGCCGCCGAAAGTGGCATCCCTTTTCGCCTTGCCCTCATCCGCAACCACTACGTCGGGCGCACTTTCATCGAGCCGCAACAGTCGGTCCGCGACTTTGGCGTGAAGCTGAAGCTGAACGCCGTTCGCAGCCTGCTCGAAGGCAAACGAGTGATTCTGGTCGACGACTCCATTGTGCGCGGCACCACCAGCAAGAAGATCGTCCGCATGATTCGTAACGCGGGCGCGAAGGAAGTCCACATGCGGATTTCCTGCCCGCCGACCATCTCGCCATGCTTCTACGGAGTGGATACGCCTTCAAAAAAAGAACTCATTGGTGCCAACAAGACGATCGAGGAGATTCGCGAATACATCGTCGCCGACTCACTCGCCTATCTCTCGCTGGAAGGTCTTAAAAAAGCTTGCGCGGACGGGGAAAAAACCACTTACTGCTCCGCCTGCTATACGGGAAATTACCCTACCAAGATAGACGTGGAAGAGATCCTGCCAGCGGCCGCCTCGCGATAACCGGAACTTACCCCGGGTCTCTGCACGATTTGTGCAAACTTTGTGCCTTTCTTGAGGGAATGCGCTCTCGCTTTCTTCAATGGAGGGGTGCAAGGCACGCCATCGAATGGTATTCTTTTCCGGCAACGACCTTGCGTCCGGCGCACTTTTGAATGACGAAAGCGTTTTCAATTTTCGGGTCAAGGCCTCAGCTGGGTCCTTTCGAGCAGCAGGTGCTGCAAAAGCTTTGGTCGCATGGCAGCGCCACGGTTCGCGAACTGCTTGCGGATGGCAAGATCCATCAGGCCTACACCACGGTGATGACGACCGTGGACCGTCTCTACAAGAAGGGCCTGCTCGACCGCGTAGCCGAAGGCAGGGCGTTCCGCTATACTCCGCGCCACGCACCCGAAGAACTGCAACGAGCCACAGCGCTGGAGAGCATCCGGCAATTGCTGGGATCGGGCGACGCTTCGTCGCTGCCTCTCTCGTATCTGGTGGAAGCGCTTAGCACCCATGACGCGCAACTGCTGGATGAGCTGCAACTCCTGGTCGAACGCAAACGCCGCGAACTCCAGAGCCGAGAAAAGAAGGGCCGGGAGGAACGCTGATGTTTGCCCTGCGCGGAATCGCCGTCTCGCTCACTTTCTTCTTTCTGCTCTACTGTCTGCTGTCGGCGCTGGTGGCAGTCGCATGGCGCTCGCTGCGGTGGCTGCATGCGACGGAACAGAGCCTGGCCGGTTTGCTCTTTGCATTGCGCGTTCTCCCGTTAGCGGCTTCCGTTGTCATTACATTCGTTTTTGTCGTGCCGTCGTTTCAGTTGCTCGAGCCCCGTTCGATTGATGAGGGTATGGGCATAATGCCGCCCGCGCTGGGCATTTGCGCGCTCTTGCTGATTGCTTGCGGCTGCTTCCGCGTGATCGCCGCCCAGACCACGACTTCTCGCGTGGTGGCTCGTTGGCTGGAAGGCGCGCATCCTCTGAATGTGGATGCCGCAGATCAGGCCGATACCCAGACCGTGACGTTCCGGTCCAGACGCGAAACTCCGCCACTCACGCTGGTGGGTGTAAGCAAACCGAGAGTGCTGGTTTCAGAATCTACTGTTGCGCTGCTGAGTCATGACGAACTGCACATCGCGCTCAAGCATGAACTCGCGCATATGCAGTCTCGCGACAACTTGAAGAAACTCGCCTTCCGTTTTTGTCCCTTCCCCGGCATGGCCAAGCTGGAAAGTGCCTGGTCCCAAACCGCGGAACTGGCCGCCGATGATGCGGCGGTCTCGAATCTGGACGACGCTGTTGACCTGGCCGCAGCCTTGGTCAAGCTCTCCCGCCTGGTTCCTGTCGAAGCCGCTCCGGTCTGCACCGTGGGCTTCGTGACCGGATCCATCAGCGCCCGCGTGGCGCGCCTGCTTGCCTGGGACGAAGCTGGCAAAGCTCAACCGATGCGAATTCGCGCGTGGTGCGTGATTCCACCCGTTGTTGTGGTTCTGTTGTGCGTCTTTGTAACCTACGGCCCGGCTCTCGCGCTGACGCATGAAGTTACAGAATGGCTTGTCCGCTAACGTTTCGGCCCGCCCGCAAAACTTCTGTTCTTCTCACCACCTGGTTTTTACGCTACTAGCGCTGGTAGTAATTAGCATGTCCCGCTACTCTCTGTGAGCTAGTCTGCTTCGCCGCGCAGGCCATTTCCCTTAGCAGTCTGAACAGCGGCAATCCCTTTTTTGGCCGGATGGTTTTTTCCATGCTCGCCAGGTTTCCACTCTCCGAAATACGCAGATCGAGTTCGCTGAGTTGCGCGGTTATCCTCCCGATTTTCCTGCTGATCTTCGTCTCCGTTCCTTCGCTCCTGCGCGCCCAGAATCCGAACGGCGCGCTTCGGGGAGAGGTTCAGGACGCGAGCGCCGCGCGAGTGGCGGGGGCGCGGGTCGTTGTGCAGTCAAACGGATCCTCCATGACCCGCGAGGCAACGGCAAATGAGCGGGGAGAATTCCGCATTGAGGGTCTGCTGCCCGGCTCCTATCGCGTCACCGTGACGGCAAAAGGTTTTTCCCAAGCCACGGCCGATGTGGACGTCGCAGTCAGCCTGGTGCGCGATATCGCGGTTACGCTCAAACCGGAAAGCGGGCGCGAGACGGTCAACGTGCAGGGGAATGCTTCCTCGATCACGACCCAGTCGATTGACACGGCGAGTGCGGTGCATGAGGGCGTAGTCGGCAGCCGGGACCTGGAAACTCTTCCGCTCCCGGCACGCAGTTTCGCCAACATCGCTTATCTCGTGCCCGGAACTGAGCCCGTCGAGCCTTCCGATCCCACCAAGGCGCGCATCACCGCCGTCTCCACTGGCGGAAGCTCCGGCTTGAACAACGAACTGTCGGTTGACGGCGCCGACAACTCCGACGACTGGATCGGCGGCTTCCTGCAAAACTTCTCGCCCGATGGCATTCAGGAATTTGCCGTGCGCACCTCGAATGAAGACGCCGACACCGGCTGGACCACTGCCGGATCCGTCGTGATCACCACCAAGCACGGCACCAACGAATGGCACGGCGACGCGGCTTTCTACGAGCGCGCGGCACAGCTCAACGCCCGCTTCCCGATTGAGAATCCGGCGGAGACATGCACCAACGGCGTTTGCGTGAACAATCCCAAGCAGCCGTTCTCCCGGCAGAACTACGTGGCCACCATCGGCGGACCGCTGGCAAAAAACAAAGTCTGGTTCTTCGCTTTATTCGAGCATGTGCATGAAAATGCCAGCATCGCCTACAGCCCTGCGAGCACCGCAGAATTCGATGCGCTTGCGCAACTGGCCTCGGATGGTCTGATTCCTGGCGTCCCTTCCATCGCCGTCCCGCAAAACGTTCCCATCCCCTTCCGCGACTACATCGGCTCGCTGCGTCTTGACTGGGCGCAGTCTTCGAAGTCGCAGTGGTTCCTGCGCACCTCCGAAGATAGCTACCTCACGCACAACGCCCTGGTGCAGCAGGCAACGCTGCCCTCCACCGGACTGACCACGCACAACAACTACTGGAACACGGTGATCAGCAATACTTATGCTTTCAGTCCGACCTGGCTCGGCAATTTAGTCCTCGATGCCAGCCTGTTGCACCTCACCCAGACGCGTAACTCGGATCTGGGCTTCGCGCTGGCGTTTCCCTTCAGCTCGACTGCCTTGACCGTCTCTGGCTACGAAACGTTCGGCGACAACCAGTTCGCCACTCCCATCACTCTTTTCCCCGATCTGCGTAATCAGGAAAAGTATCAGTTCCGCTACGACCTGAGCCACGTCGCGGGAAGTCACGCTCTTAAGTTCGGAGTCAACTTCATTCACGTACCGGTGCTCAGCGGGGCATTCGCGGCGACAGCGGAGCAGTTCATCAAATATCCGTCCAACCCCGATTGCTACGTCAATCCGCCCGGCCTCGATTGCCAGGTCGCGAATTCGTTGCCGTTTTATTACACTCCACCAACCTCGATGTGCAATCCGCCTCCCGATCCGACTTCCGGCATCACCTGCACTTACACTTCGGGCGGCAACGGCAACTTCTCCCAAAGCGTGCAGCGACTCGCGCTCTACGCTCAGGATTCCTGGCGGGTCTCGTCGCACTTCACCGTCAACTACGGCCTGCGTTATCAGACAACCTTCGGGCTCTTCACGGCTTCCGGACAGAGCCAGGCCGCCAATCCTTCCTTCCCCCTGCTGGCGTCGTTGGGATACCCCGAAGCGGTTCCTCATGATTACCGCAAGCAAGTCGCGCCTCGCCTCGGAATCGCCTACTCGCCGGGCGGCAGCGAGAAGACCGTGATTCGCGCCGGCTTCGGCATGTTCTACAACGACCTCGCCCAAAACGGGTGGGCCACCGCATTTCAGGCGGTGAACCCGAATTCGGTCGCGCCCCCAGCGCTCATCGATCCCAACTACAAAACGCCTTACGCCATCCATGTGACCGGGGGCGTACAGCATGCTTTCGACTCGCACTGGATCGTCAGCGCAGACTATACGCATGAGCAGGGAAACCACGGCTATCGCGCCTATCCATATTCGAGTGCAACCGTCTTCCGCTCCGACAACCGCTCCAGTTACAACTCCCTGATGTTGCATCTGCAGGGCAATGTCTCGCGCCGCTTCAGCCTGGTCGCGAACTACACGCTCTCCAAGGCGCAAACCTGGGGCTGCGTGCTCGGCGAACTCTTCGACTACGTGAATGGTGTTTGCAATCCGCTGAATGCTTTTGCACCCGGCGACTACGGCCCGTCCGGCGAAGACGTTCGCCATCGCTTTGTGCTCGCCGGCACCGTGCACATCCCCGGCGGTTTCGAATTGAGCTCCATTACCCAGGTCGAGAGCGCTCGCCCCATCACCATCACCACCGAGGACAACAGCGAACGCATTTCCGTGAACGGAGTGCCGACCAGCCTCGACGAATTCCGCGGAACGCCGTACATCCAGGTGGACCTGCGCGTCACCCGCCCCTTCAAGGTTGGTGAGCGCTGGCAGATTAATCCTTTCGCCGAGTTCTTCAACATCTTCAACCGCAACAATCCTGGCGCGAACTACGTCGCTAATATCAGCAACCTGCCTGTGCCTGAGGCTCAGATCAAAAGCGGCAACGTCACCAGCATTTGCACGGCTGCAGGTTGCCAGGCCGTCACCAGCCTGAAGCAGCTCGAAATACCCGCAGGCGGTTTGGGAGATTTCTTCGGCCCCGGTACCACGGTTGGAATTCCGTTCGCCGCCCAGCTCGGCGTGCGGGTGACGTTCTGACAGGCTTCGTATCAGGGTATCGCTTCAGCGATATCGAAAATTCTTCCGCCCCGTCTCCGAAGACGCGGCAAGCCGCGTCTCTACGGGAAATCGGACGCCCCTCTAGCCGCTTCAGCCCCTCGTGGTTTTTCTCGCAATCGCCACTCGCGCGATGCCCTGCAGATCGTTCCTGATCGCAACCTCGTCCCAACTCGACAACAGGCCGCGTACTCGATCGGCAATCGTCCCGCTGATCTCGAACACCAGCCATCCGCCTGGACGTAGCGCCTGGCGCGCTTGCGGGATCAGGCGTTCGATGACTTCCATCCCGGTTGGTCCTGCAAACACCGCATTGCGCGGCTCGAACTTGCGCACTTCGAGCTGCACCGACTCTTCCTCCGAATCTCCCACGTAGGGAGGATTCGAAACCACGATATCGAACGAAGGCGGTGGCAGCCCATCCAGCAAGTCCGTAAGGTGAAACTCGATTCGCGAAGCAAGTTCGTGCCGGGCTGCGTTGACCCGAGCGACTTCCAGCGCTTCGGGAGAAATATCCGTCGCCTGGATCTCCGCCGATGGCAGCTCTTTGGCCAGAGCCAGCGCAATCGCTCCCGACCCGGTTCCCACATCGACGATGCGCAGACCGTGTGGCGCGGACACTCCTGTCCGCGGCTGTTGATCTCGATCTTGACTTCGCTTTGAATCAGCCCGCGACGCTAGCTCCACCACCGCCTCCACCACGTGCTCCGTCTCCGGACGAGGAATCAGAACCGCCGGCGACACGATCAAGTCCAGGCCCCAGAACTCCTGGTGCCCCGTGATGTACTGCGCCGGAACGCCGGTCGAGCGGCGGGCGAGAGCTTCGTCATAGCGCTGTATTTCGTTGGAAGTCAGTTCGCGCTCCGGATGCGCGTAGAGATACGCCCGGTCGCAATCGAGCGTGAACATGATGAGCAGTTCCGCATTCATACGCGGGGAAGGAACTCGCGCAGCCGTCATCCGCTCGACTGCCGCATTCAGAGCCTGGCGAAGTTGCACGGTTCTATTTCACCACGGAGACGCAGAGACAGGAGAAAAACAAACGAGGGGAAAATTATTGAAGAGCCGCACAAGCCCTAAACTTACCACTGCCCCGCGAACGACCAACGACGGACGACCAACGACGCCTCTGCAATCGCCTTACACCGCCGCGCCCGTCTCCTGCTTCATCTTTTCCGCCTGGAAGTGCGTGATCAGCGCGTCGATAATCGGTTGCAGCTTCCCGTCCATCACTTGCTCAAGCTGGTGAATCGTGAAGCCGATGCGATGATCCGTAAGCCGGTTCTGCGGAAAATTGTAGGTCCGGATCTTCTCCGAGCGGTCGCCCGACCCCACCATCTGCTTGCGTTCTTTCGCCAGCGCGTCCTGCTGCTTCTGCATCTCGACTTCGTACAGCCGCGAGCGCAGCACGCGCATGCCTTTTTCGCGGTTCTTGATCTGCGACTTCTCATCCTGACAGCTCACCACCGTACCCGTCGGAATGTGCGTGATCCGCACCGCCGAATAAGTCGTATTCACCGACTGCCCGCCCGGCCCCGATGAACAGAAAGTATCGATGCGCAGATCCTTGGCCTCGATCTTGACGTCCACTTCTTCCGCTTCCGGCAGCACCGCCACCGTGATCGCCGAGGTATGCACTCGCCCTTGCTGCTCGGTCGCCGGCACGCGCTGCACGCGATGCACGCCGCTTTCATATTTCAGGCGCGAATAGACGCGGTCGCCCTCGATCAGCGCTATCACTTCCTTCAACCCGCCCACGCCCGACTCCGACGTGGACAGCACTTCCACCTTCCACTTCTGCGTCTCGGCATAGCGGTTGTACATGCGGAAGACTTCCGCCACGAACAACGTGGCCTCATCGCCGCCCGTCCCGGCGCGAATTTCCAGAACCACGTTCTTCTCGTCATTCGGATCCTTCGGCAACAGCAGAACTTTGAGTTCTTCTTCAACGGTCACGATGCGCGCGTCGAGCTTGGCGAGCTCTTCTTCCGCATAGGCCCGCATCTCGGGATCGGCTTCCTCCACCAGCACAGCCCGGCTTTCGGCAATCCCGCGCTTCAGATCCTTGTACTCGCGATACTTCTCGACGATCCCTGCGACTTCGCTATGCGCCTTGGCAGTCTTCTGGTATTTCGCCGAATCGTTCGTAATATCCGGCGACAACAGCGCGCGCGTCAGTTCCTCATAACGCACTTCGATTTGGTCTAAGCGTTCAAACATGATTTTCATCTGTAGAAACGGGGCTTGCCCCGTCTCACTTCGCGGCAGGAGACGCGGCAAGCCGCGTCTCTACTTTACTGATTCTAGGTGGAATGAGAAAGAAAACAAGAGTTCGCGGTGGGCACCGCTACGCAATCACCAATTCGCCGCCGCGCTGCTTTTCCAGCTTCATCGCTTCATCCAGCGCAACGATTGCGCATTCAACTTCCCGGTCATCTGGAGGTTGGGTCGTGATCCGCTGCAGCCACAGGCCTGGCGCTGTCATCAGCGCGAACAGCGAGCCGCGATGCTTGGCCGCAAAGCGAATGATCTCGTAGGAAACTCCGGCAATCAGCGGCAGCAACGCAATCCGAATGCCGAATCGAGCCCAGAAAGTATGTACGGGAATCGCCATGTACACGATCATCGAGATGATCAGCACCGTCATCAGGAAGCTGGTTCCGCACCGCGGATGATACGTCGAATACTTCTGCACCGCCGCGGTTTCGAGCGCATCGCCATTCTCGAACGCAAATACCGTCTTGTGCTCGGCCCCGTGGTACTCGTAGACGCGCCGAATGTCTTTCCACAGCGAAACGCCCCACACAAACAGCAGGAACATCGCGATCCGGATCAGCCCGTCAACCAGGTTAAACAGGAACTGCTGCCCGAAAACCGGATTCACCCTTTTCAATTCGGTCGTAGCCAGCAGTGGCAGGTACTTGTACATGAAGATGAAGAAGGCGACGGAGAAAGCGATATTCACTCCCGCCATCCAGCCGGTGATTTCAAACTTCTTTCCCTGATCTTTATTAGCCGGATCGTTATGGCCAGGATCGCTGGCGGATATCTCGTCCAGCGCCGCATTGGCGGAAAACTTCAGCGCGCGGAATCCCAGCGTCATCGCATGCCCCAGCGTCATCACTCCACGCACCACCGGCCAGCCCATCCACTTATGCTGCTCGGAAGGCCGTTCCAGCGGCTCGCTGTGCGTCACGATCTCGCCCGACGGCTTGCGCACTGCAATGCCCCAGGCGTGCGGCGAACGCATCATCACGCCCTCCAGCACCGCCTGCCCTCCGACGAGCGTTTCCTCACCGCTCTCCAGGGCCGGGAGCAACTGTACCGCCGCCAAAAACCGCAACATTTGCCGCCAACGCCGCATGTCCATTGGATGTTACTCGGAGAGGAAAGACTCCAATCACTAGAATATCACAGAAGCCCGCGACTGGCCGCTAGAAAATCACATAACCCATTGTGTTTCATGTAGATACAGATGAATACTTCCGCATTTAGTGGGCGTGATCGTGCTAATCGTGCCCGGAATGGTCGTGCTCAGCATGGTCGTGCTCGCCCTGTCCTTCCTCGCGCACCGCGATCACGCAACTATGCGCCGTCTCGCAGACCACGTGTTCCAACTGGATCGTCGTATGGTGGATGCCAAACCCCTGCCCGAGTTTCTCGTTGATCTCGCGCAGAATCGTATCGCTCTCAGATGTCGCCATATCGGCGATTTTTACGTGCGCCGAGAGCGCGTGATTCTCCGACCCGATGCTCCACAGATGCAGATCATGCACATCGCTCACGCCCGCGATCGTCCGCATCGCCGATTCCACCGCTTCCAGGCTCATCCCGCGCGGAGTGCCTTCCAGCAGAATATTCAGCGTCTCGCGCACGATGCCGATGCTCGACCACAAAATCAGCGCGCCGATCCCGAACGACAGTGCCGCGTCGATCCAGTATTGTCCCGTCCACAAGATCGCAAAGCCGCCCACAATCACCGCCGCGGTCGAGAGCGTGTCGCCCACCTCGTGCAGCAACGCGCTTCGGACATTCACATCCCGCCCGGAACGCCACAGCAGCAGAGCGATTACGCCGTTCATCACCACGCCCGCCGCCGCCACCCCAATCATCACCCGGGCGCGCACATGCGCGGGATGCTGTATCCGCTGAAACGCCTCGTAGAAAATAAAAAATGACACCACCACCAGCGACAGCGCATTCACCAGCGCTGCCAGCACTCCCGCGCGCCGGTATCCATAAGTTTTGGTCGCGCTCGGCGGCCGGCCTTCCAGAAAAACCGCCAGCAGCGACAACAGCAACGCAAGAAAGTCGGACAGGTTATGTCCCGCCTCGGAAAGCAACGCCAGCGAGTGCGCACGGATGCCGGCAACCACAAGCAGGACGACGTAAAGCATGGTGACGGCCAGCGAGACGCGCAGTACCCGCCCCGTTCCATGAGAATGTCCGTGTCCCCCATGCGCGTGCATGGTATTAGGATAGCGCAAGGTTGCCCGTGTGGCGCGGACACTCTTGTCCGCGTGCGTGTGGCACGAACGGGGGCACGAACGAAGTCATTGCCGTTGACGTGCAGTGGTGTAAAATCAACAGTCTCCGACTGCCGCGAAGCTCCCCCATTTTGTTGGTAGCCGAGCCGGGCCATTTTCCACAACATGCTCAGGTATGACGGGAGGGTCATCCTATGAAAACTGCCACGCTGATTTTCACGGCGCTGCTCTTCTGCTCGTGCTTGCGAGCGCAGGAAAACACATTCCGTCTTACCGTGCTTGGCTACCAATGGACAACTACTCATAGGACTTTAACTTTTTCGTGGCCGGGCTACTCCAACACTTCCTGCAACGGGAGTGTAAACATGAACGGAAATGTTTCCGGTGGGAACATTTATGCGAGCGGAACAAGCTCTGACACATGCTCGACTACTTACACGCCGCCCACCAACCAGAACATTGAAATACAGAAACCTGTCGTCTTCATTCTTGCGGACACGGACACTAGCCGCATGATAATGACCTGCACTCGCAACGTGCGATGGAGTCAGTGCCACGCTCTGAATCCGGGTCCTTTCTTGGCCCGCATTGACCACGGACACTTTGAGGTGCAAGCGACGTTCGAGAAGGGCAAGGAGGAGTGGGTGAAATTCGACATTGTTCAGCAGACTGCTATCAGCCAGCCTCAATCGTCTCCGGCGCAGGCGTCCGCGTCGGCTATTGCAGAAACAGCGTCCGCCCAAACCAAAAACCCCGTCAGCAGCGCGCTCCGCGACATCCTGCCCGGCCGCCAGAAGAACACGATCGCAGCCGTCGAAGCCATGCCCGCCGACAAATTCAACTACAAACCGACCCCCGACCAGATGACATTCGGCCACCTCGTCGCCCACATGGTCGAAGCGAATAACCTACTGTGCAGCAAAGCTGCCGCCGTCGCGGCTCCCAAGGTCGAAGAAGTAAAAGAATCGGACTCGAAAGACAAGCTCGTCGCCGCGCTCAAGGCCTCTTTTGATTTCTGCTCCGACACGCTCGGGAAAATGGACGACTCAAAACTAGCCGAGACCACGGAAGGCTTCGGCGGAAAACAAGTTTCGCGCGCCTGGGCCAGCATCATCCTCGCCAGCAATTGGGCCGACCACTACGCCGAGGCCGCAATGTATCTCCGCCTAAACGGCCTAACACCGCCGTCCGCGAAGAAGTAGCGCCGTGTGCCAGAATGTGTGGGGCGAGAGAACGTATGGGGACGGCGACTCGCCCGTCCGCCGGGCGCAGCCCGGCAATGGGTTGCTCATGGAGAACAACACCTCGAATTCCGCAACGCGACCGCGACCGATGCGTCTTCTGTCGATTGATGGCGGTGGTTTGGCCGGGCTGATCCCCGCTGAAGCTCTGATTGAAATCGAAAACCAACTCGACGCGCTCACCGGCCGCTCGCTGCCGCTCTGCGACCGGTTCGACCTGATCGGAGGCACCAGCACGGGCGCCATCCTCGCCGTTGGGCTCTCTCTCGGCTTGAAGGCTGCCGAACTTCGGGACTTCTACCTCAAATTTGGAAAGCAGATCTTCGCCAAGGTCTTTTTGCCCGAGCGTTTCTGGCACAGCTATCCGAGTGGTCCGCTCGAACAGAACCTGAAAGATGTTTTCGGGGAAGACACGACGCTCGGCAGCGGCAAGCTGCGTACCAACATCCTCATCGTCTCCAAGAACGTTACGCTGGGGACAACCTGGTTCTTCACCAACAACCCGAAAGGAAAGTACTTTACCAACAACCGGGGACTGCCGCTGTGGCAGATCGTGCGAGCCAGCAGCGCCGCTCCCACCTACTTTCCGCCGCAGACGATTTCCGTTCCCGACGACGAAGGCCAGCCTCAGGACTATGAGTTCATCGACGGTGGCGTCAGCAGCTACAACAATCCCTCGATGCAGGTTTTTCTTGAAGCCACCGACCCGAATTATCAGTTCGGATGGCCCACCGGAACCGGCAAGCTCTTGTTGCTATCGCTCGGCACCGGCTTCAACGCGATCACCGTTCCAGCCGGCAAGGCTTCAGGCTACAGCCTCCTGGACTGGGCTCGGTACGTGATCAAGGAACTGATGGACGATTCCAACCTGCAGCAGAATGTGCTGATGCACCTGATCGGGCAACCGCCGGCGGGCAAGGCTCCTACTCCAACCGCGGAAGCAAACGCCGCTCGAGCCACCGGTGTCCCGGCCGGCGATGCGCTTGATTTCATCAACCCCGGCTCGGGCGCGGATAGGGCTTTGACCTACCAGCGAATCACGGTTAGCCTGACGCGCGAGCGCCTCGATGGGCTCAACCTCGGCGACATCGACCCGGCAAAGGTTGGCGAAATGGATGCCGTCGATCAGATCGGCAATTTTCAGCGCATCGGCCAAGCGATCGCCAAGGAGCAAGTCAGAATGGATCTGCTGAAGCAGTTCTTCGTTTGAAATCTTTACAAGTGTCGTTTCAAACCCTCGCCACACGCCTCCGCCGCCCAGTTACTCAGCCTCGCCCTCAAACGCAATTTTCTTCCTTTGCTATAATCCTTCTCTTGCATCCAAGTGATTATCCGGCATGAGGTTGGAGTCCCAGGTTTGAAAAAAGTCCTAATTCTTCTGTCATTCCTGCTCCCCGCCAGTCTGATGTGGCTGAGCTGCGGCGGCAGTAGTTCCCCGGGCAACGGTGTCGCATACCGCGCCTTCATCACGAATAATGTTTCCGCCGGCACTTTGTCTCCGGGCATTTATGTCGTCGACGCTGAAAATGACGTGCGTGCGACCGCATCGGTGATTCCCGCCGGCAACACTCCGGGAATGATGGTGCTCACGCCGAACCGGGCCCAGACCTTGGTCTTCAGCGGCAGCGGTACGCAATCCTCCGACAACCAGTTCACCATCATCGACAACGCCAAGGAATCCAGCGCCGGTCAGGTGACCTTGCCCGGCATGACCGAGAGCTTCGTCGTATCCCCGGACAGCTCGACCGCGTACGTTGCCGTGCCCACCGCGCCGGCGACCGGACAACCATCCCTAGGAGCCATTGAGGTCATTAGTCTGAGTTCGGGCGCCGTCACCGCATCCATTAGCTGCCCGACGGTGAACCCGGCCAAACCCGTCTGCGCTTGGCCCGCCACGGTGCCGCAAGGATTCAACCAGCCTTACCAGTATCTCGCCATCGGAAATACCGGCAATCGCATCCTGGCTTTCAGCCAAGGCGCGGATCTGGGCCCCGATTCCGTCCCAAACGTTGTTGCGGTGATTACTCCGTCGAATGTGGGAACGGCGAATCCCGTTGTCACTTTCGTGCCCGGCTTTGACCATCCAGTTGCGGCGTTCTTCAGCAGCGACGACACCATTGCCTACGTACTGAGCTGTGGCCCCGAGTGCGGCGGAATCCAGGCCAGCATTCAAACCCTCGATTTGACGACGAACACCGCAGGCCCGGCCTTTTCCGTTCCGGCCGCCACCGTCGCTTTGGTCAACAATTCAACCATGTATCTGGCCGGCACTCCCGCTTCTCAATCCTGTACCGGAGAGACCACGCAGGCGACCACCTGCGGGCTGCTCACGATCTTCGACCTCAACACCATGAGCATCGTCCAGCCCCCGGTCCAACCTCCGTATTGTCCAGTCGGCGAGCAATGCCCGATCATCATCACCGACGGATATCACGACCGCATGGCGCTAGGCGCCAACGGACAGCTCTTCGTCGGCGCGCGCACTTGCACCGAGGTCGTTGCGCCCATCCCGCCGCCGACAGGGGCCGAGGTTCGTGGTTGCCTTTCCATTTACAACACGCTGACCACCGCGGTGGGGAACGTTCCGGCCGGCGCCGTCGTAATTCCTCCCGCGAACGGAGACGTGACCGGCATCCAGCCCATCGCTAAGCGCGGTGACGGAATGGCGCAAGAAGTGGTGTATGTGGTCCAGGGCGGATCGCTCCGTATCTACGACGCCACGATCGATGCCTTGGAGTACAACCCGAACAATTCGAATAATCCCGGTCAGATCTCCAACCTCGTCGGCCAGTTCGTCGACGTTATAACAGTTGATTTTTGAGGAGAACTGTTCGTCGTTCGCTAATCGCTCTTCGCTGTTTGCTCCTAGCTCTGGCGAACAGCAAACGACTAACGACTACGACTAACGACTGCCTTCCTCACCGCCCGAAAACGCTGTGCGTCACGAAAATCTCACCGTTTTACATTCCCAGATACTGCACGTGGACGTAGGTTCCGAGCCTGACGTTATAGGCTAGGTACCAGCCGATGTGATCGGGATCGTCGTAGATGACGATGTCGTCCGAATCCCAAAGCCACCCGTTACAGTAACCAAAGTCGTAGGGAGCTACGGAGAAGAAGAAACCGCCGAACCCGAAGCGGCTGGGACCACCGCCTCCAAGGTGCCAGACATGTCCGCGACCGATACCGCCGGTGAAGCGGCCATGCTCCCACGGATGATCCAGATGGTAATGAGGGTCGTTGCGGCCGGTATCATGGCCCACCCATTGTCCATTGGAATGTACGTGAGGAGCTTCGGGATGTCCTGCCTTGTCGTTGAACTTGCGGTTTTCCTCGGCCGGATGCGGAGAGGTTACTTTCGCAGGACCGTGCTTAGGAATGTTTTGATGGCCGCCACCGACCTCCGGCCGGGCGCCGCCTGCATGTTCTTCGTGTTGTGCCAGGGCTGAGAGAGAAAACACGAAACATATTGCGAGCAATCCAATCAGCTTTTTCATTTTGTTGTCACCATCCTCCAATTGCGATAACACCACTTCTGTTTAGATGTTTCTGTGGGCCTTCGAGATTTTAGCAGCGGAGGAGCGCCCGCGCAGGCTGTGGAAAAATATGTTTTGCTCCCCGGCCGATTTCCGGTAGAGACGCGGTCGCGTCTCCGGAGACGGGGCAAGCCCCGTCTCTAAAGGCGGAAGAAGTACCTTTCTATTCGTAGCGGAGGGCTTCGATAGGGTCGAGGCGGGAGGCGCGGATGGCTGGAACCATACCGCTGATCAGTCCGACGGCACTGAGGATGAGGACGGCGACGATCAGGGTGACGGGGTTGATCATGAGGCGGATGTCGCCGGCTTCGGCGTGTTTGGCCATGGCGCTGTAAAGCGTCATTCTACCTACGGTAAGGGCAACGACGTACGCCAGGACAATGCCGAGCAGTCCGCCAATGAAGGTGATGGTGAGCGCCTCGGCCAGAAACTGGAGGAAGATGTAACGGCGACGCGCGCCGAGCGCTTTCTCGATGCCGATTTCACGGGTGCGCTGGGTGACGGAGACGAGCATGATGTTCATCAGGCCGACGCCGCCGATGCCCAGAGTGAGAGTGCCGATGAAGCCGAGCAGAATCTTGAGGCCGAGGGTGATGACCTCGAACTGGTGGATCTGCTCCATAAGATTAAAGACAAACAGGGCGCGGCGGTCGGCGGGATTGAATTTGTGCTGCGCGGCCATTATGTAGCGCACGGATTGCTCGATCCGTTCATAGTCGTTGGTTTCGTAATTGAACCAAACGGAGTCGAGGTAGTGAGTGTCCTTGAGGTCGCTCATGGTGGTGAAGGGGACGTAGACGACGCGATTGACATTGTCGTCGCCGGCCTGCATCTTGGGGCTGAGAACGCCGACGACTTCAAAGCTGATGCCGTCAATGCGGATGTGCTCGCCCAGGGCGTTGCGTCCGGAGAAGAGTTTTTCTTTGGTTTCGGAACCGATGACGGCGACGCGCGCGCGCTGCATCTGATCCTCGGGGTTGTAGAAGCGTCCCTGCGCGAGGGTCAGAGCGCGGATGGCGAAAGTGTTGGGGTATTCGCCGTTGACGCTCATGGTGTAAGAGCGGGTGTCGTACTGCCCGGTCGCATCCTTGTTGCAACTGGGAGTGAGGTGGGTGATCTGCGGGATGTTGGTGGAGAGCAGTTCAACGTCGTCCAGTGTGATGCGGATTTGCGCGCCGGCCTTCTCGCCACCAGACTGCATGGAGGAGCGGCCGGGAACCACGATCATGAGCTTGGTTCCGAAGTTGGCGAAGATGTTGGCAATGGCTTGGCCGAAGCCATCGCCGTAGGCGAGGAGCATGACGACGGTGGCGATGCCCCAGGCCATGCCCAGCATGGTGAGGGCGGTGCGGCGCCGGTTGTGGCGCATGGCGTCGTAGGACTCATGAAGCAGGTCGCGGATCATCTTGATTATTCCTGTTATTTAGATCCATTTTGTAATTTGGTAATTTTGTAATCGGGTAATTTGGTAATTTGAAAACCTCAGACCGGCACGATTTTAAATTACAAAATTACTCGATTACCAAATTACAAAATCCATTTCATTCCTGCCTCAAGGCTTCGACCGGTTCCAGGCGGGCGGCCTTGCGCGCAGGATAGAGTCCGGCGGCGACGCCCGCGAGCGTGAGGCTGGCGATGGCGAGGATCGCAGTTTTTAGAACGAGCCGCGGCGGATCGAAGCCGGCGGGACCGTTGTAATTGCGGAACAGGGCCATCAAGCCGCCGGCCAGGCCCATGCCGATGAGTCCGCTGACCAGCGTGAGCAAAACCCCTTCGGCGAAAAATTGCAGCAAGATGCTGCGGTTAGTGGCGCCGAGAGCTTTGCGCAATCCGATTTCGCGGGTGCGCTCGGTGACGGCGATGAGCATGATGTTGATGACGCCGATGGCGCCGAGAGCGAGAGTGACGAGACCGACGGTGCCGAGGAATTCGTTCATCGCATCGAAGATGGTGCCCATCATTTGCGCTTGCTGGACGAAGTCTAAGCCTTCGAAGGCGTCTTCATCGTGATAATCGAAGTGGTGATTGCGGCCGATGACGCGGTGAGCCTCATTCTGCGTGAGCAGGTGTTCGTCGGCGACGCGAGGCTGATAGTAGATGAAGGAAATCGCGTCGTATGCTTCCTCGCCCTTGAGCGGGAAATCACTGCGCATGACCTGGAAGGGAATGTAGGCGCGCATGTTAGTCATGTTGTCGTCGCCACGGCCGACCCGGCTCAGAGTGCCAATGACTTCGAAGCGATGGTCATTGAGCAGAATGAACGAGCCGACGGCGGGACGTCCGGGAAAGAGGTGGTGAGTCATCTCATCGCCGAGGATGACGACGTTGCGTTTCTGAGCTTCGTCGAGGTCGTTGAGCCAGCGTCCCTGCTTCAGCGGGAGAAAACGGATTCCGTTGTACTGCGGTTCGACGCCGTTGAGTTGGCCGCTGGCGCTGGCGAACTCGCTGACGGCATGCACGTCGTTGCTGGCGAGGACGGGAGTGATGGCACGAATGTGCGGAGATTCTTTACGGATGTCGAGGTAATCCTGGTACGTGAGCCGGTACTCGCGGGCGGAGTTCATGCTGCCCGGAACGGCTGGAGCGCGGCCGGGGAAGATCATTATGATGTTTTCGCCGTACTCCGAGAGGTTGCGCTTGTTGCCGGTTCTGAAGCCTTCGCCGAGGCCGACCAGCAGGAGCAGGGAACCGACACCCCAGGCGATGCCAAACATGGTGAGGAACGAACGCAATTTGTGCGCCCAGAGGGTCCCGAAAATCTGCGCGAAAACGTCGATCACCATTTGCATGGGGTGAGTAACTCGCGATCAGGATACTAGCTTTTAGCTCTTAGCTTTCAGCCATCAGTTCTCAGCCACTAGCTTCTGGGCTGGCGGTGTCGCTCCATCTGTGGTCCCTGTGATTAGAATAGCAAGTTAAGGGGGGATACACCATTTGGAATGAAATCAATGAAATGGAAGGCCAAAGGTGGGGGTGGGGGCTCAACGAGATCCCGGCTAGCCGCGTTTATCGGGCCGGGGCGATGGGTGTCCGAGGAAGCCCAGGGCAGCCAGGGAATACAAGAGAGCGGCTACCACCAGTAGCGCTTTCATTCCGATGATCAGCGAGAGGTTTTCCAGGAGGCCACCGACGACGGCTCCTAGCATGTTGGCGCCGAGGGCTGCGGCGGGGGAGTCGGCGGAGCGGAATTCAGAGGCGAACAATGAGCCGGCAAAGAAAACCGGGATGGCGAAGATGATGGCGGCAAAGGAGCCGACCAGGGCCGCCGAGCCGGGAATGCGGTTGAAGGGTACGAAGTAGGCGCAGGCGATGCCGACGAGGATGCCGATTAGAGTCCAGGAGCGTGGCCACGCGCGTTGTTGTCCATCATTCTTTTGCCGTTCAATGACGAAGTTGGCGAGGAGAAGCGCGAAGAGAATGGCGGCGATCACGATGCCGTTGACTTGCCAGGTGGTCCCAAAATACAAAGCCAGCCGGCTGACGACTTGCGTTTCCAGAAGCAGGAATCCGGCGCCCATGCTGAAGAAAAAGAGAGAAGGAACGCGGGTGCGGGCTTCGGGAATCTGGAAATAGAATACGGCGGCGAGCAAGATGACGAGCGCGCTGAGCAGGTAGAAGATGCCCGGAATCCAGTGTCCCTGGTGGTAGAGATAAGGCCAATCGTCGGTAGTCACGGCTACGGGGGTGACCGCGACTTCGGACGAGGCGAGAAACGCTGGACTCCGGTCAGCGACAAACTGGCGCAATCGCGGATCGGCGGCCAGGCTGGCTTCGACCTGTCCTGAGGGCGAAATGGCGAAGCAGGTGGCAGCCGCGGTGTAACTGGAAGGCGCGAGAAAAACGACCGGAGGTTTCGTGAAGGTGCGGGTCAGCATTTCGTCGAGGCGTTGTCCCACAAAAGAATGATTGATCTGGAACTTGAGGAACAGAACGCCGCCGGGGGCGAGCAGCGCGCGAGCTTCTTGGAAGGACTCTTCGGTGTAGACGAAGTTGTCGAGGCGCATGTTGGAATAGTCGGAGAGCTGAGTGTGGGAATCGAGCAATCCGAAAAGGATGAGGTCGTAACGGGCAGAGGTGCGCTTCATGAAGGCGCGGGCGTCGGTGAGGTGAGCAGAGACCCGCGGATCGTCGTAGGGATGCTCGGGGTGGCGGCGGCCGAGGGCGAAGATTTTGGGATCGATTTCCACGGCATCGACGGCGCGGGCCTGATGGCGCAGAGCAGCGGCGACGTCATTCCCGGTGCCCGAACCGACAATCAGGACGCGCGGGTTCGGCGATGTGAAACGGAAGGGTAGATTGTAGGGATTCTCGTCCGGCGCCTCGGTCAACAAATGGGGGTGACGAACTAGAAAGTCGGGAGAGAGATTCACAGTGATCTGGTAGCCGGTGTGGTTGACGCGAATCTGTGTGTCGCGAACTTCGCCGTCGGGAAGATACTGATCCTCGACTTCGATCTGCTGGTAGGGAGTCCAAACGTTGAAATGGTGCGGAGTGGACGGATCGAAGAGCAGGAGCGCCACGGGCAAGACGGCAGCGGCGAGCCAGATGGTATCGCTCCGGCTGGATTGCAGCAGCGCCATGCCCGCCAGAACCATGATGAACCATATTGCGGGGGGCAGAGCCAACCAGGACACGGCAAAGAATGCGAGGATGCCGACTAGACTACCGGCCAGATTCCAGGAGTAGCCATAAAGCGTGCGCGGGGCCAGTTCGATCTGGCGGCTTACGGTTTGTCCGATGGGGATGAAAATGTAAGTGATGAGCAAGAGCAGGATGGCGGTGACCGCCACGGCCAGAAAAAAGCCCGAGGTGTCATGCGCGGCGCGGGTGGCCCATATCTCGACGTCCTGGGCGGCGCCGAGGTATTGCGAGAGGGTCTCCATCACCTGCGAGCCGCGCCAGGGCAAACGAACTATAGCAATCAATCCTACGAGAGCAGTGGCAGCGGTCTGCCACCGCGGACGTTGGTGCGCCAGAGCGCAGCCCAGTCCGAAGCCGAGAAAACAGAGCAGCAGCGCCAGGTTCTTTACGTAGGCAAACACGCGGACTTCGGTGGCGACCCAGCGGATGAGGGCGAGTTCCGCGAAGAGGGTGAGCGCGCTCGCCAGAAACAGGGTGGAGAGATTCCAGGGGCCGGGCAGGTCGGAGGCCCGGGTGCGCGGCTTGATTAGACGGTAGCCGACCAGGAGCACGGCGGCCAGGATGAAGCCCAGGGTGCGCAAGGACATTGGGGAATCCGTTGAGAAGAGAGTTGGACAGAATAGCACGCGGGGTCGAGGAGGAAGGTTGTATATTCGCGCGTCAGTGTCTCGTACGTGCCGCACTTTCGCGACATAAAATCACCCGCGGCACATCCTGAGCGTAACGAAGGATCTGGGCAATGGCGCGGCAACTTCCTCTTCCCATATTAATCGCCTCTGCCCTCTTCGTTCCAATTTCGATTTCCTCATTGACAGGGTTTGCGCCGGGCATTAGCTTGAGGCAGTCTGCCTGCGCGACCCTAAAGCTCGCGCCAGGAGGATGGCATATTGCCTAAATTATCCTGGGTGGCCGTTAGTGTTGTCTTGCGCTCAAACCACACCAATTAGAGGAGAACCAACCGTGTCACCGAGATCAGCCGTGAAGACTATCGTCGCCCTTATGTTCTTGCTTTGCGCTTTACCTGGCGCCCTTGCCCAGATGCCCAATCCCTACGGCTTGAGCATCACCTTGGAGAATGCCAAGAAAGCGGCCATGCCGGCGCTCGCGGAAGCAACGAAGAACAACTGGTCCATGGCGGTGGCTGTCGTCGACCCCGCAGGTAATCTGGTTTATTACGAGAAGATGGACAATGCCCAACTCGGAAGCGCCAACGTCGCGATTGACAAGGCCCGCTCCGCAGCCCTGTTCAAGCGGCCGACGAAGGCGTTCCAGGATGCACTGGCGGCCGGTGGGGACGGCCTGCGCATTCTCCGACTGCAAGGCGCAACGCCGGTTGAGGGCGGCATTCCGCTCGTCAGCGACGGCAAGATTGTGGGAGCGATTGGCGTTTCGGGCGGCACCAGCGCGCAGGACGGCCAATGTGCCAAGGCGAGCGCCGATACGTTCAAGTAAACATCGCCATTCGGGTTCGCCGAAATCGCTTGCGCCGGGAAGACTTCCTTCGTGAACCTTGGTGTCCCTTGTGTCTGTGTGCGCCATGCATAGGTCTTTCGCCTCGCTCAAGATGACAATGCAAGGTTATGACGCGAGTTTGCGGGACATGTTGTTAGCAGGTTAGCTGGTCGCGGGTTAGTCTCAGGCCGGTCAGGTTGCCGAGGATGGTTACGGCGATTTGCTCGGTGCGGAAGAATTCTTCGGCGGTTTGCTGAAGGTCGTCTGTGGTGACGGCTTCGATGCGTTCGATGAGTTCGTCGAGGCCATAGAAGTGGTCGTAATACATTTCCTGGCGGGCCAGGTTCGACATGCGCGCGGTCGAGGATTCGAGCGAGAGCATCAGGCTGCCTTTGAGCTGGTCCTTGGAGCGGCGCAGTTCTTCTTCGGGGACGGGCGTGGCTTTCAGGTTGCGGAATTCCGCGATGACGCTCTCGACAACCTTGATGGCTGACTCGCGCGACGTGCCCGCATATACGCACATGGAGCCGGTGTCACGGTAGGGATTCAGATCGCTGTAGATGGAGTAGGCAAGCCCCTGGCGCTCGCGGATATTCTGGAACAGGCGCGAACTCATGCCGCCTCCGAGCAGCGTATTCAGGATGTAGGAAGCGTAGCGGCGTTCGTGGGCCATGGGATGCGAAGGAACGCCGATGCAGATCTGGATCTGCTCCAGCGACTTCTTGTTGCGCAGGTTGATGCGGGAAAAAGTCTTGGGCTGGGGCGAGTGCAATCCGTTTTTCGCCGGTTTCACTTGCTCGAAATGTTTCGCAACGAGTTCGACAAAGTGTTTGTGGTCGAGGTTGCCGGCAGCGCTGACGATGAGATTGCCGGGAGCGAAATGGTGTCCATAGAAGCGCGAGACGACGGGGCGCTCGAATTTTCTTACGGTGTCGCGCGTGCCCAGGATCGGCAGACCTAGAGCGTGGTCCTTCCAGAAACTTTGGGTGAAGATTTCGTGGACGAGGTAGTCGGGATTATCCTGATCCATTTTTATTTCTTCGAGGATGACGCCGCGCTCGCGCGCGATATCGCCAGCATCGAAGACGGGATGAAGGACAAGATCGGTGAGGACATCCAGGGCAAGCGGAAGATGCTCATCGAGGACTTTGATGTTGAAGCAGATACATTCCTTTGCCGTGAAAGCATCCATATTGCCGCCGATCGAATCGACCTGGCGGGCGATGGCTTCGGCGGAGCGGGTTTCAGTTCCCTTAAACACCATGTGCTCGATGAAGTGGGAGATGCCATTCCATTCGGAATCTTCGTCGCGCGAGCCGGACTTGAGCCAGATGCCGATCGCGACGGAGCGGATGTGGGGCATCTGCTCGGTGATGACAGTGAGGCCATTCGGCAGCACTTGACGACGAATGTTGCGGGCTTCCTTTACCATTAGCTTCTTACCATGAAGTTCCTACTAATGACGTTCGGATCCAGTTATGAATTCCGGGGCGGGTTGCTGGTACTATTCTCCCACAATCCGAGGCGCGGCGACGGCGGCTGAAGTTTAGCCTTGTTTTTGTTTAACTTACGGCGATCCTTCGGCATAATAATTTCGGTATTACCCTCAGTATTACGAAATGGACAGATCTCCGGTTTGCCGACACGGCCATGTCTAGCTGCCGCAGTTTGCCGATGACGATGACGTAGGTGACGCCGCCTTCGACGGCGCCGTGGGAACGGGGATTTTTCGCCCGTAATCGGCGACGTATCCACGTTCTCACTTGACGTATCCACGTTCTCACTTTTCGCTAAGCGACTTATCGTTATATTCTGCCTGTGAAGAAGCGCGAACCAGAGCGATTCTACGAGTGACCCCAAATGGCCGAAGAGAAACTCCGCGTCCACTTTGGCGACTATCTGGGCAAAGCCGAAGTGGTTATCTATTCCGTCCTTGCCGTGTTGCTTTTTATAACGGTGCTCGCGACGATTGCAAACGCCGGCAAAATGCTCTGGGAGGGCCTCGCTCATTGGACGATTGCCACAGAGACCCTACTGGTGTTGGACCAACTGCTGGTTGTGCTGATGCTGGTGGAGATTCTGCATACGGTGCGCATCTCCATCCGCTCGCATTTTCTGGTTACCGAACCATTCCTTGTCGTGGGCCTGATTGCCTCGATTCGGCGCGTCCTTGTGATTACCTTGGAAGCGGCCACCCTCACAAAAGGTGGAACGTGGTCGACCGAGAGTGCGAGCATATTTCGAGCTAGCATGACCGAGCTTGGCTTGTTGGGACTGCTCATCCTCATTTTGGTATTTTCCATTACGCTTTTGCGTCGGTTCGCTCCCGCCCCGAAAAACATGGAGAGCTAAGGACACGCTTGGTTAACCTTCTCCGATGGAAAGTTGAGCGGTCGGAGTCCCTGCGGATCGATTCCTGTATTTTACGGATTACACTCAAAGGTGGGGGAGGAAACCCGTCGTTCCACCCGGCCAAATGCAAAGTCAGCCATCCAATTCGCTGTTAGGACTTAACTTGCAGGAACTCACGGATCTTGCGATTGGGTCGGGGCAGCCTGCCTACCGGGGCCAGCAATTATTTGATGCGGTATATCGGCAAAAGATTGAGCGGCTGGATCAGGTTTCGACGCTGCCGCTCGAATATCGCGCTCGTCTGGCAGAGCAAGGCTGGGGGGTCGGCCTCCCAAGGATTGCGCGCAAGTTTGTTTCGAGCGATGGCACGTTGCGGTATCTGATTGAACTCTCCGATGGCGAGACGGTCGAAACGGTCTGGATGCCGGAGGGAGATGGCGGCGAGAGCGGCGACGGAAGCGAAGCGGGCGACGAGATTGAAGGTGGAGCTGCTCCGGTGGGGAGGTGGCGGGCCACGATCTGCGTATCGAGCCAGGTGGGATGTGCGGTGAATTGCAAGTTCTGTTTCACGGCTTTGCTTGGAGTCAAGCGGAATCTGGAGGCGGGAGAAATCGTCGGGCAGATCGCGGCGGTACTGCGGGAACAGGGAGTTGAGCCGCCACTGCAGCGGGTCAACATCGTGTTCATGGGAATGGGCGAGCCTTTCTTGAACTACGAGAACTTCATGAAGTCGGTGCGGCTGCTGGCGGAGGGCGTGGGGATTCCGGAGTCACGGATGACGGTGTCGACGGCGGGGATCGTGCCGCGGATTCATGATTTCGGGCAGGAGGCGGTGCGTCCGAAGCTGGCGATTTCGCTGAATGGGTCGAATGACGCGTTGCGGAGCGAAGTGATGCCGCTGAACCGGAAGTGGAACCTGGGGGAGTTGATGAAAGCGGCGCGGGAGTTTCCGCTAGGGGCGCGGGAGCGGCTCACCTTTGAGTATGTGCTGCTGGCGGGCGTGAATGATGGTCCGGAGCAGGCGCGCGAGGTGGTGGAGTTGGTGCGGGGCATAAGGGCAAAAATTAATTTGATTGCGCTGAATCCGGGGACGGAGTTGCCCTACCGGACGCCGGAGCAAGAGCGGGTGTTTACGTTCCAGCGGATTCTGGTGGCAGCGGGAATTCCGACATTCGTGCGGCGGCCGCGCGGGCGCGACATTTTTGCGGCGTGCGGACAGTTGAAGAGGACGGTGGAAGTGGCGCCCGGTCGTGAGTAGGAGATCGGTGAGCGGGAGGAAGCTGTCCGCTAGGAACTGGTGCGGGCCGCAGCCCGGTTGGGCACGGCGAGCGAAGAGCGGCTTGCAGAATTTGTCGCGACCCGCAGTTCCACACGGAAAGCGGGGTTACCGGGAGTCGAAGGCTGCAAGAGACGGCCGCCATGTTCTTCGACGATGCGGCAGCAGGCGCTCAGCGAAAGGGTAGCAGGCTTGTTCGCGCCTTCGGAGTTGAGCGGCGATGGGTACGAGGGTGGCTGCGAAGAAGGATCGTAAGAGGAGAAGTCAACCAGGACAAAGTTGCCTTGGCTGTGCGTGCGAACGAACAAGGTGGAGTTTGTTTCGCGATTGAGATGGGCGCTGATCTGTCCGGCAAGGTGCATGCAGACGTGGAGAATCTGGTTGGAGTCGGCGAGCACGGGCGGAAGCGAAGGAGCGAGTTCGAGTCGGATGGAATTGGCTTCCGCCTCGAGTTGCGGAGCAAGCAGGCGCACGGCCGTTTGCAGCACGGAGTTGATGTCGACGGCGGCAAGCTTGGCAGGAGCTTGACGGGCAAAAGTGAGCAGGCTCGCAACTAGCGTTGTCGTGCGGCGGACCTGCTCGCCGATTTGCGCGGCTTGGAGTTGTTCCTGGGGTGGCAAGTTGGACGCGCTGAGCAGGTCGGAGTATCCCAGCATGGCGGTGAGCGGGTTGTTGATCTCGTGGGCGGCTCCACCCACCAACTGGCCGAGCGAGGCCAGTTTCTCGGATTGAATGAGCTTTTCCTGCAAATCCTTGAGGTCGTCGAAAGAGCGGCGGGACCTTTCGAGAAACAGCGACAGCTCGTCTCGGAGCAGGTGTTGGCGCCAAAAGACGACGATGCCCATCACGACCATGGTGAGAAGACTCACGGTAATGCGGAAGGCCTTGACCGAAGGCGGAAGCGTCGGGTCCAGTTCGGATTGCATGGCGGCCCAGAGGAGGCTGAACAGAGCGAGCATGCTCAGGCGTGTGATCCAGACGCCGAGCACAGGTTGCGACGGCTTGGCGTCGGACAGGTCCAGGCGAAGAGCGAGCAAGGGAGCCGCCGCCATCCAGGCGATGGAAACGGTCAGCGGGATGTCGTAGATGCTGCCGCTGTAGTAAAGCTTGTGACCGATCGCCCAGTTGGCGACATAGGAACTGGAGGCATAGAGTGCGCTGGCGCCGAGCAACTGTCCGTAAAGCTGCCGCCAGCCGCGGTGAGCGGTGTAGGCGAGGATGGCAAGCGCGACCAGGAGCACAAGTTTTTCGGTCAGATACGCGAAGTTGAAATTGGCGCTGTAAGCCGCTTCATCGACCTGCACGGTTTGCCATGGGATGACGGCGTATACATAAATGAAGACCCACCAGGTGAGCAGGAGGGCAAAGTCGAGCATGCGGACGCGTTCATCGCGCTCGTCTTCGCGGAGATGTGGAAGCACGGCGAGCGCGGCGATCATGGGCACCAGATGCAGGAACAGGACGATGTCGCCCAGGAAGGGGTCGGGCACGTCCTGACGCTTTAGGACTTCAAAATAATTCCACATTCCCTGGTAGGTAAGCCAGAAGAGCATGCCCACGCTCATGAGGATCCAAAAGAGCCGGATGTGGAGAGTGGGGCAGCGCGAGCGCGAGATATTGGGCAGGAAGGCGGCGGTGGCAACGAGCAGAAGAGTGCCCTGGATGAGGTCGCTGGCAATGGTGAGGGCGTCGCCTCTGGGCATGAGCAGAGACGCCGCAGTCTGGGCGAGAACCAGCGCTACCAGCAGAGAGACCCAGAGTTTAGTGAGTGCGGCCAAGGCGGACTACTCCGGGTTCCATTCTAGAGTGTGATATGGGGTTGAGGGGGTTACTACAGTAACAGTAACCCCTTTAGTGCAGAAGTAAGAAGCTCATGGAGTTTAGCTGAGATTGCCTTTAGAATTAGGCGCTCAACTTTAGAATGAATCGCTTAACGACGAGAGCCCCTTGTCCTGGATGATCCCTCAATACCGCGATCTATGGCGCTTCCGGGCGCCGCTCAGTGCGGGCGAAATCCGGCGCACGGAGCGCTGGCTGGCGTCGGCGCGGGTGGCGCTGACGATTGCGGCGGTGCTTACTCTTTGGATGGTGCCGGTGCGCGGGTTTGTGTATTCGCGCTGGCTGTACTGGCTGCTCATCGTGTACTTCGTGCATGCGGTGGTGGTGATGTTGCTGTTGCGCTTCCGGCCGCAGTCGACAAAGGCCTTTCGCCTGGTGGTGCATGCAGTGGACATCCTCTGGCCAGCGCTGATCTCGATGTTCGCGACGGCGCAGCAAGGGCCATTCTTTCTATTCTTCGTGTTTGTGATGGTGGCGGCGGCGTATCGTTGGGGGCTGTGGGAGACGGTGGGCACGGCCGGTGCGGCGGTGGTGCTGCTGTGGGCCGAAGCGTTCGTGGTGCGAGGTGGCGCGAGCGTGCGGGAACTGGATCCGCAACAGCTGTTCATGTTTTCGTTCTATCTGATCGTTCTCGGATTTTTGCTGGGCTCCATGTCGGAGAACCAGAAGAAAGTGCGGGCCGAGCGCGCCGTGATCACGCGCGTTCTCAGTTCGACGCGGGTGGAGGCGGGACTGACCGGGACCATGCAGCAGATCCTTGGGGAGGTGACCAGCATCTACGGCGCGTGCCGGGTGTTGAGCGCCTCGCAGGAAGCGCACAGTTACCGCGTATTCTTGGCCGAAGTAAAACGTGGCGCCGAGGGCGCCGAAGCGTTGCGCTGGCGCGAGGCTTTGCCGGAAAGCGAAAAAGTGTATCTGTTCGACTCGCCGGCGGACGCGATTTACGCGTCGCGCAGTGCCCAGGGTTTTCACACGGTGCTGCTGGATCGCGACGGAAGGCGGCTGCGCGATGCAAGCGCGGGATTTCTGGATGCGCTGGCGGGAGTGGAAAAGTTTGACGCGATGGTTTCGGTGGCGTTGCTGTTCGGGACCGAGTGGTCGGGCCGGGTGTTCCTGTTCGATCCTCAGATGATGGGGGAACCGGAGGAGGAATTGCGGTTTCTGCAGGAATTCGCGCAGCAGGTGGGTCCGGCGATCTACAACGTGTACCTGATGCGGCGGCTGCGGGAGCGGGCGGGGGCGCTGGAGCGGGCGCGGTTCGCGCGCGAACTTCATGATGGAGCGATTCAATCGCTGATCGCGGTGGAAATGCAGCTGGATGTTTTGCGGCGCCAGTCGGGAACGCAGGCGCCGGTGGTGAACGCGGAGCTGGGACGGATCCAGAAACTGCTGCGGGAAGAAGTTCTCAAGCTGCGCGAACTGATGCAGGCGATGAAGTCATTCGAAGTCGATGCGGACCGGCTTCTGGGTTTCATTTCCGACACGGTGGAGCGTTTCCGGCGCGAGACGGGAATCGCAGCCGAGTTTGTCAGCGAAGTGGAGCGGGTGGATCTTGCGCAAAAAGGTTGCCGGGAACTGGCGCGCATTGTGCAGGAGAGCCTGGTGAACGTGCGCAAGCACAGTGGAGCACACCATGTGCTGGTGCGGCTGGCGCAGCGGGCGGGTAATCTGCAATTGACGGTGGAGGACGACGGGAAGGGATTTTCTTTTTCCGGTAGTCTGTCGGATGCGGAACTGGAGACGACAGGGAAGGGGCCGGCGGTGATCCGGGAAAGGGTACGCCTGCTGGCGGGCGAACTCACGATAGAATCGACTCCGGGTCACGGCGCACGACTGGTGGTACGGATTCCGCCGGCGAGGAAGGCCAATCATGGATAAACGAATTCATCCCATACGCATTGTGATTGCCGACGATCACCCCATTTTCCGCGACGGGCTGCGGCGCCTGCTGGAATCGGAAAACGATATGAAAGTAGTGGGCGAAGCCTGCGACGGCCACGAGGCGGTGAAACTGGCGACGGAGATCAAGCCCGACATTCTGCTGCTGGATCTGGCGATGCCGCACCACACCGGGCTGGATGCGCTGCGTGACCTGAACACGAGCGGTGGTGCGTCGGGGGCGGTGCGCATCATCCTGCTGACAGCGGCGGTGGAAAAGAAGCAGATGGTGGAGGCGTTGCAGTTGGGAGCGCGCGGCGTGGTGCTGAAGGATTCTGCCACGCAACTGCTGCTCAAGAGCATTCATGCGGTGATGGCCGGGGAGTACTGGGTGGGGCGGGACAGCGTCTCGAATCTGGTGCAGTACCTGCGGAACCTCATGCAGAGTACGAACGAGGAATCGAAACAGAAGAAATTCGGGCTGACGCCGCGGGAACTGGAGATCGTCTCTGCGGTGGTCGCGGGCTATGCCAATCGGGAAATCGCCGAGTACTTCAAGATCAGCGAGGATACGGTGAAGCACCACCTCAGCAATATCTTCGACAAACTCGGGGTTTCCACCCGTCTGGAACTGGCGCTGTTCGCGGTGAACCAGGGGCTTCCCCTGAAAACGATTGTGTAATCAAGACTGTGTGATCAATGGGGGCTGGATTCTGCTGGCTGGATTCTAAGGGGAATCCATTAGTTGTGGCACCATAGTGCTATTCGAGGTCACTGGTGTGCTATTGGGTAGAGGGGGCGATTCACGATAGTTTAATAATTACACGACGGCGAAACTACTGTACCGAGGGATAAGTAGCTCGGGCGGGTCGTCGATTGGGGGCAAACAGTGATCCAAGCAATCCGTCAACTTTGGGCTGAGGAGAGCGGTCAAGACGTCGCCGAATACGCGGTGATGCTCGCGGTCATCCTGGTGATCGTGATTGGCACGGTCAAACTGATCGGCAGCAGCGCCAATAACGTGTTTTCGCAAGTCGGAAGCCAATTGGGTACGACGCCCTAGCCGCGCGACCAGCCCGCTGCTGTCTGGCAGAGGGCTTCCCCCTGATTTCTTCTGCCGTTTCTCTCCCGCTACAGACCACCCGCGCGCAATGATCGAGGCTAAGTAGCTCTTGGCTTTCAGCTTTCAGTTCTTAGCTTCTGGTGCCCAACAGGTTGTTGAAGAACGCCAGAAGTGAGTGCAGGTCGTGCGGCTATGCGATCCACTCCTGGCAGCCGACAGCTAAGAGCTAAAAGCCGTCTTACTGGCCCGTCGGAGCTGCCGCCGTTTTCTCCGGGACCGGAGCCGCTTTTTCTGGAGCGGCGGTGCCGAGCCTGGTGAGGAACGGGAAGAAGGGTGTGACTTCGAAGGGCATCTTCTCCGCTGCGGTGGTGATGGCGACAGGCTTGGTCTTGATCAATTCGAGTTGATTGTTCCACGGATCGACCTTGACCCGGCCACCGAGAGGAAGCGCCGCGACCTGATCGGCCTTCTTCTGGTCGAATTGCGGCGAGGCGGTCATCAATGACGACATCCTGGTGGCGTCGCCATTGAGCAGGCTGTCGCCCAGGTGCGCCCGGATCAGGTTCTTCAGTTGCGGAGCGTGGGCCTGGACCGCCTTCAGGAACAAGCCGGCGTTGCTGAGCTTGTCCTTGTACGGTGAGTTGTTGAGCAGTTCGATGGCTTTCTTGTCAGCAGCTTCTTCTTCGCCGCGATCGCGAGCGAAATCCATGCGCTCGAAGGTGCGCTCATCGGGGAAGAACATGCGGTCGTAGAAGGCGAGCTCGGTGTTGACATGATGGCCGAGCACGATGTGCGCCAGTTCGTGGGTCAGAATCATGGCCAGGGCTGCTTCGTCCGGCAGCACGTCAATCATGCCGCGGCTCACGACGATGGTATGGCCAATGGTGAAGGACTCGAGCGGCGTGGTCATCAGCACGCGGCACTTGACCTCGGGTTGAATGTCGAGGTTATTGGTCACCATCACGTTGTTGACGACGGTCTGTAGCACCTTGTCGATTTCGCCTTCCGGCGCGAGCAGGCCGATCTGCTGCAGGCGGTCAAGCACGTTGATTTCCGCCTGGCGTTCCCAGGCGCGTTGGGCTTCGAGGGGGGTAGCATCCTGGGCTTTCTGACTCTGGTCCTGGACCGACTGCGGGGCGTCGACGGTGATCTCAGTAAACTCGGAGTTGCGGCGGAGATCCTTCAGGTTGTAACCCCAGAGCCGCGTCTGCGCCTTGTAATTCAGCGTCTGACCCAGTCGATACTTGAGATCGGATTCCTCGGAATAGATCATCGAAGGCAGCCAGACGCCGCCGGGGCGGAGATTCTGACGCCAGCTGTCAAAGTGCAGGTAATAACTGGCTCGCGGATGAGGATAGTAGGTGCCGTTGAAGCGGACGATGTTGTAGTCCTGGTCTTCGATCCAGATGCGTCCGAGGAACCGGCCCTTGCCGGCGTCCTTCTTGGGGGCGACGTCGATGACGACGCAGCGTACCTCGCCGAGAAACTCGCGGCGGACGTACGTGAAGTCGTAATACTTGCGCTGAAAATCCTGATCGAGGACCACCATCTGGGCAAAGCCCAGGGGCAGGAACTTCATGGAATACATGTTGCTCATTTTGTTGAGCATGCGCTTGCCGAGGCCGGCCGTCGTGGGCGAAAAGAAAGTGCGGTCATCGGTACCGTCGCTCATGTCCAATCGGCCCAGGAAGTACACGTCGCTGGTGGGGACGGGAGCGCCGAGGTCTTTGTCTTCCTTCAGATTCTGGAGATAAGTTTCTACCAGGGGATGCAGCTGCTTCATCTGGGCCGTGAAGAAATGTTCGCGCTCCACCGCCCGGTCGACAACCTGGTCGAAGCTGTTGGCGGTAGCGCTAGCCTGTTGGGCGGTGGCGTCGCGGGTGGAGAGCTGGGATTCCTGCGTAGTCTGGGCGAACGAAGTCTGGACGAACAGGGACGCGGCGCAGCAGACCAGGGAGAGCGCAAAGAGTGCGAATAGAGAGCGCAACATTTTTGTATTAATCCTCTTCTTGACCCTACTTTACAATCCCTAGCTTTGTAAACTGACATTGGTAACCAATGGCTTAGTTAGGGTGCAGCTGGGGTTGCTGGTTTCCAAGGTTCTCGGGTCACTTCCGACGGGGGTCTGCTCCTGGTGCGCGAGTTAGATGAGCGTCTGGGATTGAGCGCACTCATTGCCAAAAACATGATGGACGACCAGCGCGGCAAAAACACTCAATTACCGTTCCCGGATTTGCTGCGACAGTCCATCTACAGTCGCTTGGCAGGATACGAGGATCTGAACGATGCGGAGCGACTGTCGCAAGATCCGACGTTCCGCTTGATCGGCTCGGAGAAGATCTGGGATCGTGGGGCAGCGTTGCCTTCGCGCCTCCATTGGTTTGAGACCGAGGTGCTGAGCCAAGACGAGAACCTGGACGGTCTGGGCCGAATCAATCGGGAACTGATTGCCAAGGCAGAGACTATGGATTCACCCCAGCGGGTGGTGCTGGATATGGACAGCACGGAAATCCCGGTGCACGGAGAACTGGAGCAGAGTGCCTACAACGGTCATTTTGAGTCGACCTGCTATCACCCGCTGTTGTTATTCAACGGAGAAGGAGACTGTTTGGCGGGCAAGTTGCGACCGGGGAACGTGCATAGCGCCGAGGACTGGGATGAGGTGCTTCTGCCAGAGATCGAGCGGCAACAGGAACACGGTAAAGAAGTGGTGTTTCGGGCCGATGCCGCGTTTGCCAAACCGGAGATCTGCGAAGCGCTGGAAGAACGGGGAGTGAAATATGCGATTCGGCTTCCGGCGAACGACAGCCTGCTGCGTGACATTGAAGAACTTCTGACGCGCCCGGTGGGGCGGCCCAGTCACAAGCCCATCGTGTGGTACAAGGGCTTTCTCTATCAGGCAGCGAGTTGGAAGACAGCAAGACGAGTCGTGGCGAAGGTGGAGTTCCATGCCGGGGAGTTGTTCTCACGGTTGGGGTTCATCGTAACCAACTTGGAGACACCGAGCCGGGCGATGTTGCGCTTCTACAACAAGCGCGGGACGGCGGAGCAGTGGATCAAGGAGGGGAAGCAGGCAGTAAAGATGACCCGCCTCTCTTGTCATCGTTTCCGCTCGAACCAAGTGCGGCTGGCGCTGAGCCTATTGGCCTACAACCTGGGGAATTTGTGGCGGCGTCTGGGTTTGCCGAGAGGGATTGAGAACTGGTCCCTGACCAGCTTGCAGCAACGGCTGGTGAAGACCGGAGGACGGCTGGTCAAACATGCGCGTTACTACTGGCTACTGCTGGCGGAAGGACATCTGAGCAGGCGGCGGTTCGGAGCGATGCTGGGCCGGATCGCTCTTTTCCCGGTACCGACGGGATGGAGAGCTATTGGGTCAAGTCAGCAGCGGAATCCGGGGACAACGGGTTGGGGGAAGGAGAGGTGTTGCAAAAGTGGCGGAATATCGGGCAATTTTCGGCCGTGCCGGTGCGGATCTCAGACTGTTGGGGGCGGTCCGTATGAAAATTGTTTCACACTGGCAGCGAACAGCCGGATGGGTGTATGATCACTGCCGTTTTTGAACCAAAAAGGAGATTCCGGGTTAAAGTGCTAGCTCGTGGGATTGACCACTTCTTTTGGCAAGCGCTAAGCAGGTAGCTACGTGAGGTGCCGGACATGGATTCACAGGCTTCACAATTGACGCTAGGCCTTCTTCCCGAGCCTCGCACGCGTTGGCAGAGGTTCGTTCTGAGTTATGGCGTGCAGTCGCTGGTGCTGGCGTTCTTCGTGATTGCTGCCATCGTATATCCCGA
>JBEKAF010000002.1:0-124300 GCA_050018355.1 Terriglobales bacterium
AGGAAGTAGCTGCACAAATCTTCAATGTCGCCACGGCGTTCCCGCAGCGCCGGCATGTGCAGGTTCACCACGTTGATGCGGTAGTAGAGATCCTGGCGGAAAGCCCCCGATTCGATCTCAGATTCCAGATTGCGGTTGGTCGCGCACACCACCCGCACCTCAACCTTCTTGTCTTCCTGGGCGCCGATCCGGCAGAACTGCCCATCCTGCAAAAGTTGCAAAAGCTTCGATTGCAGCGATGGGTCAAGCTCGGAAATCTCGTCGAGAAACAATGTCCCGCGGTGGGCCAGTTCGACCCGTCCTGGCTTCGACCCAACGGCACCCGTAAAGGCTCCTCTTTCGTAGCCGAACAGTTCGCTTTCCAGCAGCGTCCCGGGAATCGCCGGGCAGTTCACCTTTACATATGGCCCAGTTTTCCACGGAGACAGCCCATGGATGAGCCGGGCAATGATGTCTTTCCCGGTGCCGCTCTCACCGGTGATCAGGACAGGAACGTTGGCGGCGGCCACTTTGCCCAGCCGCGAACGAACCGCCTGCATGACCTCAGAGTGGCCAAAAATGATGTTGTCAGGGGGAATCTCGCCCAGCGATTGCTGCAGATAACTTACTGAAAGTGTCGTCATAAGAGTGAATGCCCCCATTGCGGTGAGTGTTCACCCGCATGCACTAAAAGTGCATCCCAAGCACCAAACCGGGGAGGAGAGCAGAACGATCTGGAAGATTTCGTTTAAGCGCTCAAGTTATGAATGGTTTAGAAGGATGATACGCCGGAAGCGAGAACATCGGGCATGGCACGAAAGTGCCATTCTGAGACAGGCCTGGGAAGGGAAAAATAGTTCACACCGCAGAACTCACTTTCCTCAAATGCCTACCGGAAACACCCACCGCGTCGGTACTCAGGGGACGGGCGAACTTCAGACCTAGAAGATGGTAGTCATCGAGGTGCGTAACCCACACCGCCTTCGCTTGCATGATCCGCGAAGAGGTCTTCAAACCTTTGGCGGGCCCGATTGGAGCGCTCGGAATCTCCAGTGAAACCAGTGCCGATTTGGGCAAAGAACGGCGAACTACTACCAAAGCACCCCCGGGAGAGATGTTAATGGCCGTGGCAAACTCCAGCGAATCCTTGCCGCTTCCGTCGCGAGTGCGGATAAAAACCGGAATGGCGAGTTGCAACCGTGCCCACCTGCGTTCTTCCTTCTTCGATAAGCTACGACGCACGTGTCTGGTCCACCATTAAGGGTATTAACATCCTAAGACCGCACCTCAAGGGCCAAACTCAGAGAGGAGTCGAGCCTGCCTGGAATCGCTCCAAACCCCGCTACCGGCACGAAGATTACCGAAGTAACTTTCCAAGCCCTGGATTGTATAGTGACTAATGGTCATACAAAGAAGATGCAACATTTTTCGCTTCGGCGCCTGTTTGGGGTCGTTTCCAATTGACAGTCTGGTGCACCTGACATAGGATCAATTTACCCCCACGTTCTGACGGTAGTAGAGTTTCCCTCCCCCAATACAGGCGTTAGTTGGTTCTCCATGGCTTCGATGTCCGAAAAAAGCCCAGCCGCTGCCCCCACTGGCGCTGGTCCGAAAGATCGCCTGCCGTCAACCCCCACGGCTCTGGCTCCCGCGCCCAGCTCTGCGGACGATGTGGCACGCGAGCTCGAACAATTGCGGGATCGTTTCCGCAAGACCACGAACGCTCTGGCCTCTGCCGCCCACGACCTCAAGACGCCCTTGGCCATCCTCAACGGCTACATTGAACTACTGCAGAGTCAGAAACTCGGACCGCTCAATGACCGCCAGCGCGAAGTCATGGGCGACATGTTTTCCAGCGGACAGCGCTTGCAGCAATTCATTCAGGACTTCCTGACCTTCAGCGTGCTCGAAACCGGCGGACTGCGCATGCAGTACGTGGAAGGCGACATGAACGCCTGCCTTTCTGAAGTTTGCCGGCTCTGGTCAGGCCGGTTTCAGGAGCGCGGTCTCGCCCTGTATTTCCTGGCCAATGACAAACTGACGCCATTTGCATTCGATTCACCCAAGATCCAGCGCGTGATTTCCAATCTTCTGGAGAATGCCTCCAAGTACACACCCCAGGGTGGCACCGTCTGGCTGCACGCAGAACCTCATATGTGGGAGCGTCGCGGCGCGAGCAAGTCCGCAGCCAATGGAGACCGGCGCCGTCAATCGACGAACGTGCCGAACGCTGTCAAAGTCAGCGTTGCCGATACCGGCCCGGGAATTCGGCCGGAGTTTCACATGGAAATCTTCGATGATTTCTTCCGCCTGCCCGGCAGCGAATCGGCCGAGGGCATGGGCCTCGGACTCGCCATTGCCCGTCGCCTTCTCCAAGGCATGGGCGGCAAGATCTGGGTCGAAAGCGAACCGGGCGCAGGTTGCAAGTTTTCTTTTCTCATTCCCCTGAACCCAATTCTGAGCAGTCCGCCACGAGGAACGAAATGAGCGAAGCCGCCAACATCCTGCTGGTGGATGACGAACCGGGAATGCTGCGCTATATCCGCACGCTGCTGGAAGTGGATGAGCACAAAGTTCAAACCGCCAGTACCGGCGAAGAAGCGGTCGAGCGCGTCCAGAAAGGACTGCGGCCCGACCTGGTGTTGCTCGATCTACTCATGCCCGGCATCGACGGGTTACAGACTCTCGAACAACTCCGCCATCTCCGGCCCGGATTGAAAGTCGTCATGCTCTCCTGCGTGAATGACACGCGCAAAGTCGTGCAGGCCATGCGCCTCGGCGCCATCGATTATCTGACCAAGCCGTTCCAGAAAGCCGAACTCGACGCGGTCGTTGGACAGTGCATCGGCACGGCCAAGGGAGAAAGCTACGCGGGCGACATCGAAGAACTTTGCGGTGACGTGTTCTTCGTCGCTGCCAGCCCGGCGATGAAAAAGATTCGCTCGCAGGCCGCACTCGTCGCCAACGTTGACATCCCGGTCCTCCTGCTCGGCGAAAGCGGTACCGGCAAGGAAGTGCTCGCCCGCCTGATCCACAAACTTTCCCCGCGCGCCCACCGCACCTTCCTCAAAGTGAACTGTGCGGCGGTGCCCGCCGACCTGCTCGAAAGCGAACTGTTCGGATACGAAGCGGGAGCCTTCACGGGCGCCACGCACCCCAAGCCCGGCAAGTTTGAACTCTGCAACAAAGGCACCATCCTGCTCGACGAAATCGGCGAAATGCCGCCGGGGCTGCAGGCCAAGCTGCTGCATGTCCTCCAGGACCAGCAGTTCTCCCGTCTCGGTAGCCGCACCCTCGTCAAAGTCGACGTCCGCATCCTGGCCGCCACCAACATCAACATTCCCGAAGCGCTCGCCACCAAGCGTCTGCGTGAGGATCTCTATTACCGCCTGAATGCTTTCACCCTGTTGCTGCCTCCGCTGCGCGACCGCAAGGAAGAAATCCCGATCCTGCTGAAGCATTTCATGTCGCGCATGTCGGAGTCCTACGCGCGTCCCCCGTTGCCACTTTCGGCCCCGTTAATGGAGGCATGCCTGCGCCATTCCTGGCCCGGCAACCTGCGCGAACTGAGCAATTTCATCAAGCGCTACCTGGTTCTGGGAGACGAGACGCTTGCCGCATCCGAGTTGCAGCCTCGGCCCGACGGCGGTGGAGGACTGCACACCGATATAGCCGGCAGAAGCGCGGGTGCTGGCTCCGCCGGCGGCCTGAAGTCCCTGTCGCGCAACGCCAAAGATGAAGCTGAGGCCGAAGCCATCGCCCGTGCCTTGGAAGAGACGAACTGGAATCGCAAACAAGCCGCGGCGTTGCTGAAGATCAGCTACAAAGCTTTGCTCTATAAAATCCGCCAGTACGGCATTGCGCAGAGCCGCAGCACTCACCGCTTATCCGCCGGCGCATGAGGGTTGGCGCAGTGTGCTGCGCACGAATATGGCTTCGAGGCGGAAAGCTACGGGCTGCGAGCCACGAGCTAAGAACTAAATGCTAAGTGCTAAAAGCTGTTGTTTGGTGCGGATGAGAGGACTTGAACCTCCACGACCTTGCGGCCACTAGGTCCTGAACCTAGCGCGTCTGCCAGTTCCGCCACATCCGCATAAAAAGAAAAAATCGGCAGGGCCCTTTTTTAAGGGCGACTACACTAATATCTACTGGCTGGCGTCTGCTGTCAAACGAGCGCAACGTCATGACCTTCGCTGCGCTCCGCTATCTGCTAGGCGCCAGGCCGCAGAAGACCATGGGAAATGCCTCCGACAAAATTCCCGCAGAAGTGGCGACGGAACTCCGCACCCTAGCGCACGATCTCAGCAACGCGCTCGAAACCATCGTGCAAGCCACCTACCTGATTTCGCAGGCCGGACCGCCCGAGAACTCACGCCGCTGGGTCGAACTGATCGATCAGGCCTCGCAGGAAGCGGTAATAATCAATCACAAGCTGCGTGAACTCTTGCGCTCGCAAAGTTAGGCATCTCTTTCACGATTGTCATCCTGAGCGAAGCGAAGGACCTATGCATCGAGGCGCATTCAAATCCATAGCTCCTTCCCCTTCGGCTGCGCTGGGGGTCAGGATGACAGTGTAGATTCATGCCACGAATTTACGGGCCACGCCCCTAGCCCAGCTTCGCATCCATCGTAATCTTCGCGTTCAGCACCTTCGATACCGGGCAGCCCGCCTTTGCATTTTGCGCTGCCGTGTTGAAGGCTTCCGCGCTCGCGCCCGGCACTTTCGCGACCACATCCAGGTGCACAGCCGTGATGGTCCAGCCTCCTTCGATGTTCTCCATGGTGAGCGTAGCGGCCGTACTGATGCTTTCCGGCGTCAGCTTCGCGCCTCCCAGTTGCGCCGACAGCGCCATCGAAAAACACGCCGCATGCGCCGCCGCAATCAGTTCTTCCGGATTCGTTCCCGGAGTGTTTTCAAACCGTGTCGTAAACGAATAGGGCGTATTCGAAAGAACGCCGCTGGTGGACGAAACCGTCCCTTTCCCGTCTTTAAGACCACCCTTCCACACTGCACTCGCTTTCCGTTGCATTCGAATCTCCTGATGTGAGGATTAGAACAAAGTCCCACTCTATTGTAGAAGCTAAGAGGAAATCGCGTGCACTACTCGGGCGCAGACTCGCACGAATCCGTCTCCCCAACCAATCGGGGACCGTTGCCTACCTCAGTAAAAATCAGAGCAGCTCAAATAGAAGCCTCATTGCTTACAAACCACCTTGCAGCGGTGTCCGCGCAACTCGGTCGAGCAGTTGGGGCAGATCGAGGACGCATCCTTAAGTGCTTGGATTGCCATCGCTCGCGCTCGTTGCAGTTAAGGAATACGGGGACCGGCTGTGATCCAAGAAGTGTCGCGTTGGCCGCATTTCATGAGACAACAGACCACGTACAAGCAGAGCCCTACTCGTACCTCAACGCCTCCGCCGGCAGAATCCGTGCCGCTGACCACGACGGATAAATCGTGGCCACAAACGAAATCCCGACGGAAACCAGCGCCACGATCACTCCGTCCGTCAGCCGCGGCGCGAACGGCACATAGTCAATCGAATAGACCTCGGGCGAGAGCGAAATAAAGTGGTAGTGTCCGCCCGCCCACGAGATCGCGTATCCAAGCACCAGCCCGATCGCCGTCCCAATCACGCCAATCAGCACGCCCTGCGCGATGAACACGCGCCGGATTTGCGCCTTCTTCGTCCCCAGAGACATGAGCACGGCAATATCTTTCGTCTTCTCCATGACCATCATGATCAGCGAGATCAAAATGTTCAGCGCGGCCACGAACACAATCAGCCCGATCGTGATGAACGTCACCACGCGCTCCAGTCGCAGCGCGCGGAACAGAGGCTTGTTCTGTTCCATCCAACTGGTGGCCATGAAGCCGTGTCCGGCGGCCTGTTCGAGTGCACGCGCAACGTCGCCCGCCAGGTAGATATCGTCGAGTTTGAATTGGATGACCGAGATCACGTCGCCCAACCCAAACAACTGCTGCGCGTCGGAAAGCCGTATGAACGCCCAGGAAGAGTCGTAGTCGAAGAAACCGGAGTTGAAGATTCCCGCGACATGAAAACGAATGTATTTCGGTACCATTCCAAACGGAGTCAGCTCGCCCTGCGGAGAAGTCACCAGCACCACCGACCCCACGGTCGCGCCAAGCTCCTCCGCCATGTCCTTCCCAAGAATAATCGGCGGCATCGCCGCGACGCGCTGCTGCACCCCACTCAGGTCGTCAGGCGATTCTGCTGGTGTGGGGCGGACACTCTTGTCCGCCGCCGTTGTCGTTGAATTTGTTGTTGAACTTGGTTCTTCGGACCCTCGCGGTCCGCCCGCCGGCTCTTCCTCCAGCGCCGCCGCCGATCCCAGCGTCACCGTTTTCAGCAGATCGCTGACCTTTCGCTCATACTGCGGCAGCATCCCCTTCAGCAGCGCCCCTCGCGCTCGCGGCCCGCGCGAAATCAGCACCTGCTCGTAAATCGCCGGAGCCGCCGCCACCACGTGCGGCTGCTTCGATAGCTGATCAAGCAGCGGACGCCAATCGCGTATGCCGTCGCTCTCCACCCGCAGCAGACTGATGTGCGCGGTCGAACCCAGCAGCCGCGCTTGCAAGTCCTGCCGAAAGCCGTTGTTGACGGCCAGCGCGACGATCAGCGAAGCCACTCCCGCCGCCACTCCCAGGATGGAGATGCCCGTGATGATGCCGATGAACGCTTGGCGGCGTTTGGCGCGAAGGTAGCGGGTTGCCACGAAGAGTTCGAAGCGCATGAGAGCGGCTGTCGGCTGTCAGTCATCAGCTTTCAGTCAAGTCGGATTATAGCTGGCGATTCGCGAACACTCGCGGCAGAACCGCTGGCACGGATCTGCGATAGGCGCGGTAAGGGTCCCCAAACCGTTTCTCCAACTCCGCATCCTCCATCCGGATCATCCCCGCTCCCGTAATCACTGCGAGCGCCGTCAGTCCCCAACACACCGCGAGGCCGGTCCCCACGCTCCATGCCAGCATTTCGCACAGATGCGCCAGGTACACCGGATGCCGCACCCGCGACCGGATTCCATCCGTCACCAGCCGCTGTTCGCGATTTCCGCCACGAACTTCGGGCAGCCCGCCGAGTTGCTTCGTGCTGAAGCTCTTGCCCGACTTCGCGTACAACACGATCCCGGCAGCGAACAGAAGAGCCGCCGGAATCCATGTCCATCCTGTCGCGTGAATCGAAATGTGCCGCCATGCGCGCGTCACCAGCGCCACGATTACCCACATCGCAATCCACATTGGCACGAGCAGCCAGTACGGCGATCGGCGGTGCGTCCGCCACCGATCCGCGAACGGATGAATCATGAACCAGAATGCAGGGATGGTCGAATACTGCACACACGCTAGCCAGCCCACGAGTTCGACCCAGTGCCGCATGCGCGGATTTTAGCAGGCGGCGACCGAGGCGCCGGCCCAGGCCACTGCAACAGGGTACTGGGTACTGACAACTGACCACTGGCAACTGCTTCCTGCTATTCTTCTTCCTCATGTCCCCCATCCTGACCAGTTTGCTGCTGGGGCTGACCGCGGCGGGCGCGAACGTGTTCGGCGGCGCCATCATCGTTCAAAAGCATTGGGAGCGCTCGTACCTCCGCTACTTCGTCGCGCTCGGCGCAGGTTTCATGCTGGCGACGGCACTCGTAGAGATGGTGCCGGAGAGCATTAAGCTGCGTGGCGGCTATGCCGGATTTCTCATCCTGCTCGGATACCTGCTCGTCCATTTTTTCGAGCACACCGTCACCCCGCATTTCCACTTTGGAGAAGAAACCCACGCCGACCAGTTCGTCCACTCTCACAAAAGCTACTCGGTTTTGATCGGGTTGCTGATTCACACGTTTTTCGATGGGATCGCGATCGCCTCGGGATTCCTCGTTTCCCAAGCGCTCGGCTGGATCATCTTCGTCGCGGTTTTTCTCCACAAGATTCCGGAAGGATTCACCATCTCATCGGTGATGCTGGCCAGCGGCCGAAGCCGCGCGTTCGCCTGGGGATCGTCCGTGATGCTGGGCGTGGCAACCGTGGCGGGAGTGATGACGATGGCAATCTTCCGCCACGAGGTAAGCTTCGGCCTGCCACTGTCGGCGGGCGTTACCATCTACGTCGCCGCGTCCGATCTGATCCCCGAAGTGAACAAAGAACCCGGTGTGAAGATGGCCCTACTGGTCTTCGTCGGGGCGGCGTGCATGTTTGTGCTGGATCGGTTTTTTCACGTGCATTGAACAAGTTCTCAGTTCCCAGTTCTCAGTAGGGCCGTTCGGAAATTGGTCGGTTTTGTGGGGTCTTTCTGAGAACTGAGAACTGGGAACTGAGAACTTGTTACCCACTGTGTCTTATGTGCATCACGTCCCCATCCTGCACGATGTAGTCTTTACCTTCGAGACGCAGCGTGCCTTTTGCTCGGGCATTCGCTTCCGATCCCGCTTCTAGTAGCTGATCCCAGCGAATCGTTTCGGCCCGGATAAAGTGCCTTTCCAGATCGGAGTGAATGGCGCCAGCCCCGTTCTGCGCCCGCGTATGCAGCGGGATCGTCCAGGCTCGGCATTCGTCTTCGCCGGCCGTGAAAAACGAGATCAGGCCCAGCAGGTGATAGCTCTTGCGGATCAGGCGCGAGAGCCCGCTTTCTCCCAGTCCATAGCTGCCGAGAAATTCCGCCGCGTCTTCATCCGTCATCTCCGCCAGTTCCGCTTCCACTTTGCCGCAGATCGCGCTTGCCCCGGCATTCGGACGCGCGGCCACTTCGGTCAGCTTGTATTTCGCCACCGCCGCTTCCAGATCCCTGCCGAGCTCCGTGCTCTCGCCGATATTGAGGACGTAGAGCATGGGCTTCTCGCTCAGGAACATGAAGCCCCGGATGCGCTTCTTGTCCTCGGGCGTCATTTCCATTTCGCGCAGCGGCTTCTCGGTTTCGAGATGGGCCTTGGCCTTGATCAGCAGTTCGTTTTCTTTTTCGAGTTCTGGCGTCTTCATCTTCTTCAAGTCTTTTTCGAGGCGCTCCAGGCGTTTTTCGATCTGGCTAAGGTCGCTGACCATGAGATCGAACTCAACGTTCTTGATGTCGCGCAGCGGGTCGATGGGGCCGACGTGTGGAATCGCATCGTTCTCAAACGCCCGGAGAACGTGAATGAGCGCGTCCACCTGGCGCAGATGGCCGATGTAGGCGGTCTCTTTCAGCGCGTCCTGGCCGATGGCACCGACGTCCACATACTCGACCGAGGCGTGAGTCAATTTCTTCGGTTTGTAGAGCGCGGCCAGCTTGTCGAGGCGCTCGTCGGGCACCTTCGCGACGCCGATGTGCGCCTCGCGCGGGTTCGCAAGCGCGTGCTCGGAAAGATTCACCTTCGTCAGAATGCGAAATAGAGATGTCTTGCCGACCTGCGGCAGACCGATGATGCCAGTTTTCATTGTGAGGTCTCAGTTCTTAGGTCTCAGGTCTCAGTTCAATAAGAAGAATAAATCATCGCACTCAATACGCATACGCGACTGAAATGCATTGTGCGGAGCGGCGTGCTACGCTCAGCAAAATGCACTTCGGCAGAACAACCGCCTGCGGCCAATTTCTGCGCCATCTTTTCCTTCGCCAGCTTGCCGCGACGCTGATCGCTTGCATCACGTGTGCCGTCTGCGCTTCGGCGCAGATGATCCACTTCCGCTTGCAGACGCGCGAAGTTGTCGAAGGCCGCCTGAAGTCGTTTTCAACCAGGAACAGCGAACGCGAAGCGCTGATCCGGAAGTGGTTCGCCGACTCCGGGTGCAAGGACGCGAATCTTTCCGAGCAAGCACTCGACCGCAAGTTTCCGCCGAACGTCATCTGCGTGTTGCCTGGCGAAACGCAGCAAGTCATCGTGGTCGGCGCGCATACCGATAAAGTCGAGAGCTTTGGCGACGGCGTGGTCGACAACTGGACGGGAGCGGTGTTGTTGCCCAGCCTGCTGTACAGCCTGAGCGCGCAGCCGCGCCATCACACGCTGGTCTTCGTCGGATTCTCGGGCGAGGAAAAGGGGTTGGTCGGTTCGCGGTATTACGTGGATCAACTCACCAGCGATCAGCGCGCGCATGTCGAAGCCATGGTCAACTTCGACAGCTTAGGCCTCGGTCCGACCGAAGTCTGGGCCTCGCACGCCGACAAAGCGCTGCTCGACGCGCTGGCCTCTGTTGCGGCGGCCAGTAAACTCCCTGTGACCACAATGAACGTGGACAACCTCGGCACCGCCGATTCCGAATCGTTCGCTCGCTACCAGATCCCGCGTATCACGCTGCACTCGGTGACGGAACAGACCTGGTCGATCCTGCATTCGCCGTTCGACAAGCTGGCAGCCATCAAGATGAACGATTATTACGACAGCTATAAGCTGATCGCCGAGTATCTGGCGTATCTCGATGACGCGTTGAAACCGCCGCCTGCGTCGAAGCCGGACAAAGCGGCGCACTAGCTTGGCTGTAGCGAGCTCACCGGAATGCTTGCGCGGTCGTGTACAACGCCACCAACCCCAGCAAAAGCACCGCTTCCTCAAACTTTTCCGACCACACATGCAGACGGTTGAATTCCATGCGCAGGGGATTGTCCAGCGGCACGTTATCGATTACGCCTACCTCAGCGCGAATGGCGTGCATCTTCGGGGAAATGGCGAACTGCGAGATCACCGTCAGCAGCAGCATCAGCACGATCAGAAGGTGCCGCGCCGCCAGCGGCCGCGTATTTCCAGTGGCCATCCGGCTGTAGAGCATGGACGCGATCAGAAAAACAATTCCGGAAACGATGGCCATGTAGTGCAGTAAATCGAGCGAGCGGCCTACGACCGATCCTGCCATGTGGCGGGTCGGGAGAAGTCCGGGCGAAAAAGCGGTGGGCGCGAGAACGAATGCCAGGAAAATCACTCCGCCCAGCCAGACCACGAGCGACAACAGCATGAGGAACCGGAGAAATGACATGAGCGGAATTATAGAACTCCTTGCGCCGATTCTCCGGGTATTGATTTTTGGCTATCGATTCTCCCGGATTGGCGTCTGCCGCAAGGTTTCGATGGGGCAGGCCAGTTATCCACAGCCCGAACCAGCGCTATCACTTACTCCTGTGCGCGCAACTGTTTACCCTCATCCTTCCTCATCGTCCGGAGGGAATCATCCAAATGCAGCGTTCGCTGACGGCCACCGACGTGAATTTCGTATCATTGCAGTCGGCAATATTTTGCGTGCAGTGTGAACTGCTTAGCGAAAACAACACGCCGCGGTGTCTGGCCTGCGGCAGTGGCGCGGTGCTGAGTCTATCGCGCGTGCTCGGCGGATCGCTGCGCGGGCAGCAGACCGCGCATCTCATCGCGGATGCGGAACTGGACCGACTGGTGCGGTCGCTGCTCTACAGTGTTCCGAATAGTATTCCGCAAATTCCGGTGGCCGACGAAGATCAGATCGGCGAATATGCGGGAGAGTATCCCGCGGCGGCAGCTTTTTCCACTCGCCATCGAATGCGGCCTCGCCATCATGGACCACTCTCCGCGCCGCATGCGCTGATCAACGCTGGAGAGATTGATCTCGAGCCGGGCATCAGCATCATCGCGGAAAAAGCGCAAACCTTAACCGGCGCCACCGGGGCCGCCATCGCGCTGCGCCGGGGCAACGAAATTGTTTGCCGGGCGCGCACCGGCCGCACCGCCCCGGATATCGGAGTCCGCCTGCAGACCGATAGCGGGCTCTCGGCCGAATGCGTGCGCACGGGCGAAGTGCTGCTGTGCAATGACGCCGAGGCGAACCCGCGAGTGGATTGGGCGAGTTGCCGGCGGATGGGCGTGCGCTCGATCCTGGTCGCTCCGTTGCGCCACTTCCGGCGGACGCTGGGCGTTTTCGAAGTGCTGTCGTCGACGCCCCACGCGTTCGACAACAACGATGTAGCCACCATGCAGTTTCTCTCCGGAATGATGGTGGCGACGATCTCGCGTCTTTCCAGTTTGCAGCCGCCGCCGGTGGCCTCGGGCGAGTAAACGTGGCTGAACGAGGCGAGGCCGAGCTGCGCTCGGCTTGGACGGGCGAGGGCGCCCGTCCCTACACGAGCAAAGGCCTATACCGGCACCGGCACGCTCTCTACGATCTCGCGGAGGACTTGCTCGGCTTGCTCGGATTTTTTCAGGGTGGAAGCGTAGAGCGAACTTACTACTACGCGGTGGGCGAAGACGGAGACGACCAGGGGCTTGAAATCTTCGGGCGTGCAGTAATCGCGGCCTTCGAGGAAGGCCATGGCCTGGGCGGCGCGGTAGAGCATTTGCGAGCCTCGGGGAGATACTCCGAGGGATAAATACTCGGACTCGCGGGTCTTGCCGACTATGTTCAGCATGTAGGTGATGAGCGATTCGTCCACGTGGACTTGGGCCACGGCTTGCTGGATTTCGACTACGTCGGCGGCGTTGAGCGCGGGGCGCAGGTTTTCGAGTTGGGCGGCGCCGGCTTCGGCGCGCAGGATCTCGCGCTCGGCGTTGCCTTCGGGATATCCCATGCGAACTCGCATCAGGAAACGATCGAGTTGCGACTCGGGCAAGGGATAGGTGCCGTGGTGCTCGATGGGATTCTGGGTGGCGATGACCAGGAACGGTTGCGGCAGCGGATAAGAGTGCGCGTCAATGGTGACTTGGCCCTCGTTCATGGCTTCGAGCAGGGCAGACTGCGTCTTCGGAGTGGTGCGGTTGATTTCATCGGCTAACAGGACGTTGGCGAAGACCGGTCCCCGCTTGAATTCGAATTTCTGCTCGATGGCGGAGTAGATCGAGATGCCCAGCACGTCCGAGGGCAGCATGTCGCTGGTGAACTGGATGCGTTGAAAGGTGCAGTCAATGGCGCGGGCGAGGGCCTGGCCCAGCGTGGTCTTGCCGACTCCGGGGACGCCTTCGATCAGCAGGTGGCCTTTGGCGAAGATGGAAACCAGGGCGAGGCGGAGGACATCGTCTTTGCCGCGGATGACGCGGCGCAGACTATTCTCGAGTTCCGCGGCGCGGCGAGAGGTTGCCACCAGAGTTTCGGGAGCCATTGGGGCCGATTTTACTATGCGGGCGGCGGGGTTGGGGATTACGGGGGTCATCTCAGCGCTCAGCACTCAGCCGTCAGCATTCAGCCACAAAATCTGAGTGCTGAGTGCTGAGTGCTGAGTACTCGTCTTATTGCGTAAATTCCGCTGGCCTTCCGGTCAGGCGCTCGATTCGCTTTGCCGTTGGCGGGTGCGTCGAGAACAGGTTGCCGAAACTCATCCCACCTAAGAACGGCTGAATGATGAATAGATGCGCGGTGGATGGACTCGCAACGAGCGGACGCTGGCGGGAATAGGCGTCGATTTTGGCGAGAGCGCTGGCGAGGGCGTAGGGGTTGCCGGTCCAGTGGGCTCCGGTATCGTCGGCGCCGTATTCGCGGGAGCGCGAGACGGCGAGCTGGATCAGCATGGCTGCGAATGGGGCGAGGAAGATCATGGCGATGGCTGCGATGCCGCCGCCTCCGTCGCGATCGCGGCTGCCTCGCATGCCGCCAAAAATCATGCCCCAGCGAGCAATCGAGGCGAGATAGGTGATCGCGCCGGCTAAAGTGGCAGCGATCGAACTGATGAGGATGTCGCGATTGCGCACGTGGCCGAGTTCATGAGCCAGCACGCCTTCCAGTTCGTCGTCGGTGAGCAGGCCGAGGATGCCCTGGGTTACGGCGACGGAGGCGTGGTTCGGATTGCGTCCGGTGGCGAAGGCGTTGGGCGAGTCGGACGGGATGAGGTAGACCTTGGGCATCGGCAGGCTGACTTTTTGCGCCAGGCGCTCGACGATGTTGTAGACGCGCGGCAGATCGTCGCGGCCAACGGGCTGGGCGCGGTAGGTGGCGAGCGCGATCTTGTCGGAGAAAAAGTAAGAAACGAAATTCAGGACGGCGGCGAAGGCGAGCGCCATCAACATTCCACGCTGGCCGCCGAAAGCACGGCCGGCCAGCATGAGCAGCAGCGTCATGCCGGTGAGCAGGAGCGTGGTTTTGAATATGTTGCTCATAGAATTGTTGCCTCAGTGTTCTTGCCTCAACCGATTAGATGCCGAACGCCAGGCCTTGGGCTCTGGGCGGGCGGCTTCGCCTTCGCTGGCGGGAGAAGCCGATCGAACCGCCGGGATCGTATTCCCGCCGCGATACTAACCCTGCCGCTTCAGCGCCCGGTCGAGCGTTTGGTCGAGGGCTGATTTGGCTTTTTCGTAATCCGCGGGCGTGATCTTCCCTTGTTTTCGTTCCACCTCGAGTTGGAACAGTTCTTCTTTCAGTGCTTCGAGCAGCATCGATGATCTTGCGGCCCGAGTGCCGGTCGCGGATGTCGCCGGCGCCGCGGGTGGCTCCGTTGGACGGACGGCCGCACTGCGATCGCTCGAGGCCGCGTCAGGCTTCGCAGGAGACGTCGCCGCAGGCGAGGTTACGGGCTGCCGTTTCGTGACCACCCATCCGCCAATCGCGAGCAGCACGGCGAACGCGCCGAGGATGGGCCAGCGATATTTCTGCAGAGCATCGGGTGCATCGATGGGAGCGCCGAGTCCGCCGCCGGGGCGATTGTCGCGTCCTTGCGGTTGCTGCTGATCCTGCTGTTGGGCCGCGCCCGAGGCGACTTCTCCGGGCGACTCGGTGATGACTCCGTTACCCTTCAGCGTGAACCCGAGCGGCTGGCCTGCCTTTACCTGTTGCGCCACTTCGACGATGCTGTCGCCCTGGCTGGGATCCTGCATGGCCTGGAAGCTGGACGGATTCGCGGCCTTGAACTGCATGGTCTTGGGAAGAACGATGACGAGGTGCGCGGCGGGATAGAGCGGCTTGGGATCGATCTTGATCTCACCCGAGTAGGGCAGCGTGAACTCCACCTGGAACTGCGTTTCTCCGGGACGGAGCGGGAAGGCGATGGCGTAGCGGTTTTTCTCGGCCTGGGGAACTGCTTCCGCGCTAATCGGCTGGCCGTTCGGGGCACGGGCTTGCAGTTGTTCAACCTTCGCGCCGGGGGGCAGATAGAACTCGTAGCTGTGATCGTTCATCTGCGTCTTCGCGGGAGAAGAGGCGTTATTGACGACGAACAGGCGCACGCCCTGCATCGTTCCGCTGTCGGCCTGGAAGCGAATCACGTCGGCGGTCACGCTGAGATCGGTGACTTTGGTCGCGACGTCATACACCTGAACGTCGGCCGAGTTGACGCCGGGAGGCGCCATCTGATGATAGGTAACTCCCTGATGGACGGCGCGGATGAGGTGCGGGCCGGGTACGGTGACTTTGAAGCTGAATTTCCCGTTGTTGTCGACCTTGGTGTTGGCGGCCACGTCCATGCCGTTGGCGAGGTTGATGAGAATGACTTCATCGCCGGCGGCGGGCTTGCCGGTGGTGCCGTTGGTGACGGTTCCTGACAACGTCGATCCGGCCTCCTGGGCGGCAACCAGAGACGCCAGGCTAAGCAGCAGGATAGCAAGGGACGCTAGGGACTTTGCGGGTTTCTTCAAATCCACTCCTCTTCTGACATAAAGCAGATCAACATAAAGCAGATCGCAATGCCGACTCCGGAACCACGGTCAGGCGGGCGCAACTACAGATTGTTCGAGCCTGGCTATCTCCGCCATGATCGCAGCCGCTTCTTCTTCGAGCGAGGCGCGCATGGATTGATAATCCATGTCTGGCACTTTGCCTGCCTTGTATTCGAAATTCAGATCGCGCAGGTTCTCGTACACCGCTTCCTTGCGCTCGCGGAGATAGCTGAGCCGCGTTTTTTCTTCTCCTGCGTAGACTTCGCCGGGAAAGAAGAAAACGTAGTAGAGACAGGCGACTGTAACGACGGCGCAGACGAAGGGAATCATAAGTCGGTCTCCTTGCGGGCTCTCTGGCGAAACTCGTCGAGATCGTGTTCATTGCCGCGCGGGATGGTGATGCCATCGGCGAGGGCCGGTGCGGGCCGATTCTTCCACGAGCGCACGACGTAAATGACGAACGTGATGCCGAGCGCCAACGCGACGAAGGGCATGATCCAGGCCACGCGATTGAAGCCGGTGGCGGTGGGCGCGGCGATCACGGTTGGTCCGTATTCCTGCACGAAGCCTTGCAGGATGAGATCGTCGTTGTTGCCTTTATCGAGCGCGGCTTGCAGTTGGTTGCGCATCTTGTCGGAGGACTGACAGCCGACGTGATTGCATTCAAGCAACACCTGGCCGCACCCGCAAGTGCACATCATGCGGTGGCCCAGGTCTTTGAAGCGCGCGGAATCGTCCCCGGCGCCCATAAACACAATCACCGCGACGGCGAGAGCGGCGGCCTGCAACCAGCGACGAGGGGAGATTCGACGACGCGAGATCTTACGGTGCGAGAGCATGGAGGATTTCATCTCAGTCACCCGCTCCCACATGCGCCGGAGTCCGAACCGGCGTAGTTGCGGCCACCTGGACGGCGGCGGCATTCGGCACGAGTGCGACGATGGTGCCGAAGACCATGATCATCAGGCCGATCCAAATCCAGGGGACCAGCGGATTCAAGTGCGCTTTAATGATGGGACGGCCTGTCGTCTCGTTCTTGCCTTCATAGACCAGATAGACGTCGCTCACCAGGAAAAAATCTTCGCGGAAGCTGGGGTAAATCCGTGGGAGCGTCTGGGGCTGCCCGCTGGCTTTATAGAAGCGGCGCTCCGGATACATGGTCGTAATCTGCTTGCCGCCGCGGAACACGTTGATGATCGCCCACTCGTTCGCGTAGTTGGGATTGTCGTCCTGCGTATACGACTGGCAGACCAGAGTGTAAGGGCCAATGGAGATTTTGTCTCCGAAGCCCATTTCTTTTTCAACTTCTTTATTGAAAGGCGTCCCGAGAATCCCAATCACCACCAGCGCCACGCCGAAGTGGACGATGTAGCCGCCGTAGCGGCGAGTGTTTCTGTGGCACAGGTGAACCATCGCAGCCAGTAGGTTTTGCTGGCTCTTGCCGGCGATGACACGGCCTCCGCGGAGGAACTCGGAAATAACGGTAAAGATCACCAGCGCCGAGAGCACGGCGGCCATGGTGGCGTAGAAGAAAGAAGGATCCTCCCAGGGACGCACACCGAACAAGATCATCATGCCGCCGATGGCGAGCGCGCCGATCGCGGGGAACAGGAAATTTCGCTTCAGGCTTTCGACGGAAGTCTTACGCCAGGCCAGCAGCGGTCCGACGGCGGTGAGCAGCAGGAGCAGCAAGGCAACCGGGACCGCAACGCGATTGAAAAAAGGAGGCCCGACCGTGACTTTGTGTCCCTGCACGAATTCCGACAGGATGGGAAAAAACGTGCCCCACAGTATGGTGAAGCAGACGACCAGCAAGAGGAGATTGTTAAACAGGAAACTGGATTCACGCGAAACCAGCGACTCCAACTTGTGCTCGCTCTTGAGGTGCGACCGGTTCGCCACCAGGAAAAAGGTACAGACCGCCAGGGTCAACGCGATGAAGACCAGGAACCAGGTGCCGATTGAGGACTGCGCGAAAGCGTGGACCGAACTGATCACGCCCGAACGCGTGAGGAAGGTCCCGAGCATCGAGAGCAGGAACGTCGCGAAGATAAGCGCCATGTTCCAGACTTTCAACATACCGCGTTTTTCCTGCATCATGACGGAATGCAGAAACGCTGTGCCGGTGAGCCACGGCATGAGCGAGGCATTTTCCACCGGGTCCCATCCCCAGTAGCCGCCCCATCCGAGGACCGCGTAAGCCCAGTGTGCACCGAGGAAAACGCCGATCGTGAGGAAGCACCAGGTCACCATGGTCCAGCGGCGGGTGATCTGAATCCATTTCTCGCCCGGATACTTCATGATGAGCGCGCCCAGCGCGAAGGCGAAGGGAACGGTGAAGCCGACGTATCCCAGGTACAGCATGGGCGGATGGATGACCATCTCGGGATACTGCAGAAGAGGATTTAGCCCGCTGCCATCGGCGGGGAGCGCGCCCTCCATGATGGCGAACGGATGCGCCGCGAAATTCAGAATCAGCAAAAAGAAAACCTGCACCGAGGCGATGATCACCGAAGCATACGCGAACAGCCGCTGATCGGTCTTGTAGCGCAAGCGGAGAACGAATCCGTAGCCGGCCAAGAGCAGCGACCAGAACAGCAGCGAGCCTTCCTGACCGGACCACAGCACGGCGAACTTATAGGCGGCCGGCAAGTCGCGATTACTGTGATGGAAGATGTAGGCGATGGAGAAATCGTCGTTGAACGCGGCCACCACAAGAACGATGCCCGCCAGCAGCACCGCGGCGAACGTGGCGATTCCGGCGCGGCGAGCGGTCTCACCGAGACGAGCCGAAGCAGCGTCCCGACTGAATAATGCCAAAAAGCCTGCCAGGAAGGAATACGCACTCAGGCCGAGCGCCAGCAGGAGCGCAAAGCTTCCGATTTGAGACATTGCAGGAACCCCAACTCTCTTTACGGTATTTTTTCAAAGATGCGGGTGGTATGCAATCCGCCGAGTGCCCGAAGGTGCGGGCTACTTTGAAACCGGCAGACGCAACGAGAACACGAACCCAAGAATTAAGCCGACACAAGCGCCGCCGAGAATAAAGGCGGGGTCATCGACTAATGTTCCGTACCATGTATTAACATGGCTGCCCTTTGCTCCCGAGGAATGCCCCAACAAGAGCCATCCCATGCAGCGATCTTGCGCGTCCTTCTGCTCATACTGCCGCTCCTTCTGCCCTTACTCGCTACTTCTCCAGCAGGTAACCCCTTTCGCGCCAACCGCGGATTCCGCCATCCATGGAAATGACATTGGTGTATCCCATTCTTTGCAGGTTATCGGCTGCCAGCGCGGAACGGAAGCCGCCGCCACAATAGAGCACGAGCGGAGTTTCGAGATCGGGATACGCGCCCTCAATGTCGCGCTCGATGATGCCCTTGCCCAGGTGGACGGCTCCGGGCAGGTGGTCGGCGTCGAATTCGCGGTCTTCGCGCACGTCGACAAGAACAAATTTCTCGCCGCGATCGAGCCGGGCTTTGACTTCGTCGGCGTTGGTTTCGCGGATGCGCTGCTTCGCGTCTTCGACAATCTTCAGAAAGCGCGGTGGATGCTGATGAGCCATGGTCGCCGATCCCCCCACTGGTCGGTCTTCGGATGCTAGCCCCTGAGAATGATAGCAGGTGGCTGGGGAATGGCCCGAGCGGTGCTGAAGCATGGTGTGCCAAAGATATGTGCTTGCAGATAAAATCGAATGGCGCTCTTCGAATGGCAGTCTATGACGCTCATCATTCGCCAGTCTCGCATTCACTCTTATGGTTGCTACACCACGCGGCCGATTCGCAGAGGGACGTTGATCGTGGAATACGTGGGCGACTACCTCACCTACGAACAGGCCGACGATCTTTACGACGACTTTCCGAACACGTATTTGTTCGGCCTGGACGGCGGCAAACGCATTATTGACGGCTACGGGGTGGCCGCCTTCGTCAATCATTCCTGCAAACCGAACTGCGAGACCGATCAGATCCGGGGCAAGATGTGGATCATAGCTCTGCGCGATATTGAGGCCGGAGAAGAATTGACCTACGACTACAACCTCTTCGATGGCGAGGATGACGCGCCCTGTTTATGCGGGACGCGGCGCTGCCGGGGAAGTCTGTATTCGGCGATGCACCTGCGCAAGCTCGCCAAGAAGCGCGCCAAGGCTGCGGCGGCTGCGGCCTCGTGAAAAGGCCCAACATTTCCGATGCTACAATCATTCCGTTCTCATCGTCGTTCTGATCGCCGTTCTGATCGGTTCGCGACTCTGGAGTCATGCCTTGAACCGTGCTTCCTCGGGCCTCGAAACCATCATCGCCAAAGCTCTTCATCGCGCGCCGGCGAGCGAGAGCGCGTTGCTGGCCTGGCCCATCGCGTGCGGCAGTGCGGTGGCCGAGCGGACCCGGGCGCTGAGTTTTTCCGACGGCATTCTGCAAGTGGAAGTTGCCGACGCGGGATGGCGGCGGGAACTCGCCAACCTGGCGCCGCGTTATGTGGCTTTGATCAACAAGTATTCAGCGACTTCGGTGAAGCGAATTGAATTCGTGATGAAGGCGTAGCAAGCTGCGGAATCGATCCGCAGTTCCTAGGGTGTCTGATTTCCCGTAGAGACGCGGCTTGCCGCGTCTCAAGCTTGCGCCGCAGACTTATGAAAGTCACTGACAAAGACGTTGCCTACGTGGCCGATCTGGCCAACCTGGAGTTGACCGAAGAAGAGCGCGCTCGCATGCTGCGCGATTTGAACTCCATTCTTGAATATATCGAGATGCTCAGCGAACTGGAGACCGACAAAGTTGCGCCCATGGCCCAAGTCTCGGACCGCTACGGCGTGGACGAGTCGCGGCGGGGAAGCGAGCGGTTCGCGTACGCCATCCGGGAGGACGTGAAGGACGGGCTACGGGAATCGCTGCCGCACGCCGCCGCCGTGAAAAATGCGCCGGACACTGACGGGACGTTTTTCGAGGTTCCAAAGGTGATTGAGAGATAGCGTGATGATCGCGGGAAAAGAAAATGCCGGCCTTGCCCTCGGCCTCACTATCGATGCGATTCGCGGCGCGATTGCCGAGGGCAGGACGACAGCGAGCGCTCTGGCTCGAGATTTCTACACGCGCATCAGGCAAGAAGATTCCGAGATTGGCGCGTTCCTGACTCTTTGCGAGGGGCGCGCGCTGGCGCAGGCCGGGCGTATCGACGCGATGGCCGCGGAGGGCAAGCCTTTGCCGCCACTGGCGGGAGTTCCGGTTGCAATCAAAGACGTCATGGTGACGCGCGACGTGCGCACGACTGCCGGTTCGAAAATTCTCGGGAACTTTATTCCGCCTTACGACTGCACGGCGGTGGCTCGTCTGGAAGCAGCGGGCGCGGTGATCTTGGGCAAGCTCAACTGCGATGAGTTTGCCATGGGCTCGTCCAATGAGAACTCGGCGTATCACGCCGTGCACAATCCGCGCGACAAGAGCCGCGTGCCGGGCGGATCGTCAGGTGGATCGGCGGCAGCGGTTGCCGCCGAGATGGCGGTGGCGACTCTCGGCTCCGATACTGGCGGATCGATTCGCCAGCCGGCGTCGTTTTGTGGCGTGGTTGGTTTGAAGCCGACGTATGGACGGGTGTCGCGATACGGGCTGATTGCGTTTGCGTCGTCGCTCGATCACATCGGCCCATTTGCGAAAACGGTGAAGGAAGTCGCGCTCGTGCTGCGCACGATTGCGGGCCGCGATCCCATGGATTCGACTTCCGCGGAGGTGCCCGTTCCCGACTACGTGGCGGAACTCGAGAAGCCGATGAGAAGTTCAGGCGAAGGCTTGAAGATCGGCGTGGCCAAAGAATACTTCGGGTCGGGGCTCGATCCGGAGGTGCGCGCGGCGGTTGAGGCGGCGATTCAGAAGCTGGCTGAGTTGGGATGCGAGGTTGTGCCTGTGAGTTTGCCGCACACCGAGTACGCGATTCCCGCGTATTACATTGTGGCCACGGCGGAAGCGTCGTCGAATCTGGCGCGTTATGACGGTGTGCGCTACGGCTTCCGCGCCAAGGCGGGCACGCTTTCAGAAATGTACCGGCTGAGCCGCGATGGCGGATTCGGCATGGAAGTCAAGCGCCGCATCATGCTCGGCACCTACGCGCTGAGCGCTGGATACTATGACGCGTACTATCTGAAGGCGCAGAAAGTGCGCACGCTGCTGACGCGCGACTTCGACGAGGCCTTCAACAAAGTGGATGTGATCGCTGCGCCGACCTGCCCGACGCCTGCATTCCGGCTGGGCGAGAAGGTGAATGATCCTCTGGCCATGTATCTGGCCGATATCTACACCGTAACTGCGAACCTGGCGGGCATTCCCGGAATCTCCGTTCCGTGCGGCGAGAATCACGAAAAGCTGCCGATCGGCTTGCAGTTGTTCGCGCGACACTTCGACGAGGCTACGCTGTTGAGAGTCGCGCACGCCTACGAGCAAGCGAGAAAGACTGCGTAGGGACAGCCGACCTCGGCTGTCCGAGAGCTTCTCCTGCCGCTACACTACTTTGTAATACCGTTCGCCCGAGCACGCTCTGCACAGCACTCGTCCGTCGCGCTGAACCTCGCGGCGGAAATTGATGCCTTCGCCGCACTCGGCGCACACGATGCGCTCGCCCTTGTATCCGGGAAATTCTTCGGCAGGAAGTTCGACCTTCACCCACTGCTTCGTGAATAAGTCGTCTTCCGGCATTTCGCGATAGGCCAGCATCTGCTGCTGGTTCTTGTTTTCGATTTCGGGATGCATCGCCCGCGCCAGCGCTTTTGACGATTCTTTCGCGGCAATGCGGATGGCTTTGCCGGTGCTCACGTCGACGAAGGTCGCGGCCATTTTTCCCCAGTCGCGAAATTTCAGGGCGCGCTTTCCGAGACGACATCCGGTGACCACGGCGATAGCGTCGGTGGCGCAGCGGTCGATCTCGACGAACGTGACCAGACGTTTGCGATCTTCTTTGTTGCCGCGCGGGTCTTCGATGCCCAGCTTTTCGAGGCCCAGCATGGCCAGGCGCACGCCCAGTATCTGCCCCGCACAGAGATGGCCGTGGGCTTGTTCGGCTTCGAGAAGATATTCGTCGAGGGATTTCATGGGGAATTGGTAATTCCCAATTTGTAATTTGTAATTTTGAAACCCGCGGTCGCCGACCCAAATTGCAAATCACAAATTACGAATTACAAATTGTCCTTCACTTTCTTCGCCACCGCACGCCGTCCTTTGTGTTCTCCACGATGATACCGGCAGTGACAGTCTCGGCGCGAATCGCGTCAGAGAGTTGGAAGTTTCGCGCTTTTCGCGCGGCTTCCATTTGGGCCAGCTTCTGATTGACTTGTTCGTCGGAGAGCTGCGCGGAGCCGGCGATCTCCATCAATTCAGGGCTGATCTCTTTTTCGCGGCCTTCGGCGCGGGCCCAGTCGAGGATGGCTTTCATCTTGGGCTGGTCGTCATCTTTCAGCACGCCGAATATCTCGTCGAACTTTTCCAGCGCCCCGAGCAGCGGCTTCACGTCGTCCTGGCGAACTGCCGCAGCATCGAGCGCGGTGTTGGTTTTGCGCAACATGTCGAACATGGCGGCTTGCGCCTCGGCGGTGTTCAAATCGTCGTCGAGGGCGTTCTTCATTCGCGCGGAGGTTTCGTCCGCCAGTTGCGCCATCGCCGGGGTCGCGCCGGCGGGGAACTGCGTGCTCGTCAGGCGGAAGCGGAAGTTGCGCAGTTTCTCCACCGAACTTGCCGCGGACTTCAAGCCATCGAAAGTAAAGTTCAACTGGTTGCGATAGGGTACCTGCGTCAGCAACCAACGGATCGACGACGGCTTGTGCCCGCGCAGCACAAGATCCCGGATGGTGAAAAAATTCCCGAGACTTTTCGACATCTTTTGGCCCTCGACCAGCAGAAAACGCGCATGAAACCAATAGCGCGCAAATTCCTTTCCGCTGAACGCTTCCGACTGCGCGATTTCGTTCTCGTGATGCGGGAAAATCAGGTCTTCGCCGCCGGCGTGCAAATCAAAACTCGGCCCGAGTTGCTCCATCGACATCACCGAACACTCGATGTGCCAGCCCGGACGCCCCGGCCCGATCGATGTGTCCCACGAGGCTTCGCCCGGCTTCGGAGCCTTCCAGAGGGCGAAATCGCGGGCGTTGTCCTTGTCGTATTCGTCGACGTCGACGCGCGCGCCGTCGGCCATGCCGGCAAAATCTTTTTTCGAAAGCTTGCCGTACTCGGGGAATTTCGCGATGCGGAAGTAGTAAGAACCGTCGTCGGTGCGGTAAGCGAAGCCTTTCTTCACCAGTTCGTCAATGAAGTCGGCCATCGCATTGATGTGTTCGGTCGCGCGCACCAGAACCGGTTGCCCAATGTTCAACGTAGCCGAATCTTCCAGGAAAGCCTTGACAAACTTCGCAGTGTATTGCTGCACGGACACGCCGTCGCGCGCGGAGTTGCGAATGATCTTGTCGTCCACGTCGGTGATGTTCATGACGTAGCGGACGTCGTATCCGCTCTGGCGCAGACAGCGATAAAGAAGATCGACGGCGATAAATGTGCGGAAATTGCCGATGTGGCCGTAGTCATAGACGGTCGGTCCGCAGGCGTACATGCGGACCCGGTTGCCATCCAGCGGACGGAAGTCCTCGATCTTCCCGGAAAGAGTGTTATAGAGACGCAGTGCCATGGATGAGTTCGCGAGCGCAGTGCCAATCTTTCATTCTAGGGGCGCGCGAGAAAAGGGGTCAAATGGGTTGCGGGGTAGGCTATACGAGAAAAGTGATACACCCCCTGCGGGCTGGATCAGGGCAGACGGGGCGCGCGCTCAAAGTTCGGCAAGAACCTGCTGCATTTTGTTCGCAAGTAGAAGCCGGGAACCTCGCATCACAGCTTCGAAGCCGACGGTTTATCTGTGTTCGCGTCTACGATCACCGTCTGAAGCTGATTGCTGAAAGCCCCGCGCTTTACGCTCGGCTCTTTTTCGCCGCCGCAGCCGCCTTCGCTTTCACCGTCTCCCACGGCCGCTTCGGACGCTCGACCTCCGGCTGGTCGCGGTCTTTGATGCGATCGTACTGGTACGACTCGCTCACCGTTCCGAGCGACTCGTTGTAGAGGCTCGGCGTTCCCAGCGCTTCTTTCATTTCTTGGGAGAACTGCTGCAGCGCTTTCAGGTGGTCGGCCGTCGCCGGCACTTCGGTCTTGGTCGTCTTCATAAACTGCTGATAGCCGCGATTGACCAGCTTCGAAATTTCGCTGCCGATCATGTATCCCGGATACGCGAAAATTTTCGCTCCGCCGTCGTCCGTCTTCTGGATCGCCGCCGAGCAGTTGTACTTCTTCAGGAACACGCGCGTTTGCGGGCCCGGAGCTTCAATCAGGTCAAAGCCATGATCGCGCAGCCAGCTGACTGCGTCTTCGTAGGTTCGCTGTTCGACTTTCGCTGCCATTTTATAAACTCAATTCTCGTCGCATCAGGTTAGATGCGGCTTTCACGGTTTCGATGGAACCAAAACTGTCCGCGGCGAATCTAATGACGTTGGAATTCAACAACGTTAGTATAGATACACCTTTTTAAGATTGCGGACACATTACTCTAGTCATAAGGGCATCCCACTCAATGACACCAGCAGCTTCCGGCTCCGCGCCATCGCAGTCGCCTTCCCAGGCTGAAGCCGCGTCTGGTCCAAAAGGAGAAGCTCTCCTCGCGCGCATCGGCAACACGCCCCTGCTGTCGCTCGACGCGGTCACCCGAGATCTTCCCAACGTAGAACTTTTGGGCAAGGCCGAATGGTGCAACCCCGGCGGATCCGTCAAAGATCGCGCCGCCGCCAGCATTGTGGCCGAAGCACGCCGCACCAGCAAACTCGCTCCCGGAAAGATTCTGCCCGATTCCACCAGCGGCAACACCGGCATCGCCTACGCCATGCTCGGCGCCGCTCTCGGATTCCCCGTCACGCTCTGCGTGCCGGAGAATGTTTCTCCCGAGCGAAAACGAATTCTACAAGCAGATGGCGCAAATATCATCTACACCGACCCCGCCGAAGGCTCACCACGGATCAAGTTCACCACGGAGTCACGGAGACACAGAGGAAACCTTTTTTTGATTTCCTCCGTGCCTCGGTGTCTCCGTGGTGAAATGGTTCTGCAAGCTGACTTCTGATGCTCAAGCTCTGTCAATCTAGCTACGTCTCCCTTCGTCAACACGGAGAGGAAACCTATCCCCACGAGTGCTGTGGCGTGCTGGTCGGGCGCTTCGACGACGACGGCTCGAAGACCGTCTCGCGCATTGCCCGCTGCGGCAATATGCGCGAGGACTCGCCCCACAACCGCTACCACATCGATCCCAAGGATCTCATCCGCATTCAGCGCGAAGGCCGCGAGCGCGGCGAGGACATCGTCGGCTTCTATCACTCCCATCCCGACCATCCCGCGCAATGGTCGCCCACCGACCTCGCGGAAGCCCACTGGTTCGGCTGTTCCTACGTGATCACGAGCGTGGAGAAGGGCGGGGCGACGATTACGAATTCGTTCGAACTCGTGGGCAGCGACGAGGCCGACAAGAAATTCGTGGACGAGAAGACCGAAGTGTCATGACCATGGGCTAGGGCAGCACCTTCAGCACCACCGCGGTAATATCGTCGTGCGGCGGGTTGCCATTGGAGAAGGCCAACTGGCGGTCGAAGACGAAGTCCACCGATTCGGTTGCCGATTTGTGCCGGCATTGTGCCCAAACCTCCTCCATTTGAGTGGTGCAGAACTCGACTCCCTCCCCGTTGCGCAATTCATGAAGACCGTCGGTCGCGAACAGAACGCAGTCTCCCGGGCCGAGTTGCACGACGTGCCGTCCGTAAGTGGCACCCGAGAACATTCCCGAGGGTAATCCACCCTCGCCTAGCTGCCGACACTCGGTTCCGGAGACCAGCAGGGGCAGTGGCACCCCGGCATTGGAGAAGATGAGTTCTCGCGTGGCGGGGTTGAAAAGAGCGTACAAGGTCGAGCAAAAGCGGCCCCTGATGGGTCGCTGCACCAGGCGCTGGTTCAACAGGGCAAGAACGTGCGCCGTATCCGTCCCGGTCTTGTGAATCCCGCGCAGGGTTCCCATCACGAGAGCGCTGTACATGGCCGCCGGCAACCCCTTCCCAACCACGTCCCCGAGGTAGATGCCGATGAAACCGTCCGGTAAAAGGAAGAAGTCGGCAAAGTCGCCCCCCACCTCGGAAAAGGGTATGAAGCGGGACGCGATCTCGACGGACTCGTGGCAGAGCCCCTTTGGGGGCAGCAGCGAGGACTGGATGAGTTTCGCTTCCCGTGCGTGTTCGTCGCAAATGCGTCCGCACACGAAATTTGCTTTCACGGACACCGATTCGACCACGCTAACCAGTTCAGACATGCCCACCCACCGTCCTAGTGGTCAGATCGGCAAAACGCCGGTTCTGCATTAGTGCCCAAAGTTGCTTGGGCGTTCATGATCGTCAGTGCCCATCCTTAATTTCTTTATCCTTCAGGTGCGCCGGTTTTTTTCGACTTGCATCTTTCGCGAGTGCCATTGCATCTCCTTTGTATGCCCCAGATCCAGATTCCGTCTCCACTTCGCCAATACTCGGGGAAACAGGCCTCGATCGATATCCCTGGAAAAACCGTGGGCGAGGCCCTTGCTGGCCTCGTCTCGCAGCATCCCGACCTGAAGCGCCATCTCTATACCGACGATGGCAAACTGCGCGCGTTCGTGAACGTCTACGTCAATGACGAAGACATGCGCTACCTGCAAAAAGAAGCCACTGCGGTCAAAGACGGTGATACCATTTCCATTGTGCCGTCGATTGCCGGCGGCTGCTGCGTTATGATTTGCTGAGCATGATTTTGATGAGTATGACTTGCGGACTGACACATGACCGAATGTCCCGCCCCGCGCGCTGTCGCCGCTGTCTGTAGTTCGCCGTCAAACTGATTAAAATTGAAAAAAGGAACCAATGGCCACCCTTACCGATGTCAAATCCGCCGAAGCCCAACCCGAAGCCGTTTTAAGCAACGACGAGATCCTGCGCTACTCGCGCCATCTGATCATGCCCGAGGTGGGCATGGAAGGGCAGCAAAAGCTGAAGGCCGCGAAAGTCCTGTGCATCGGAGCGGGCGGACTCGGTTCTCCGCTCGCGCTCTACCTGACGGCCGCGGGCGTGGGCACGCTCGGCATCGTGGACTTCGACGTTGTGGACTACACCAACCTGCAACGCCAGATCATCCACACCACCAACGACGTCGGGCGCAAGAAGCTCGACTCCGCCGCCGACAAACTGCAGGCGCTCAATCCGTTTTTGAACCTGCGGACGTTCGACATGAAACTGACCAGCGCCAATGCGCTTGAATTGTTTCGCGAGTTCGACATCGTCGCCGACGGCACTGACAATTTTCCAACCCGCTACCTGGTTAACGATGCCTGCGTGCTCACCGGCAAGCCCAATGTTTACGGCTCCATTTTTCGCTTCGAAGGGCAGGCGAGCGTGTTCGCGACCGAAGAGGGACCATGCTATCGCTGTCTTTATCCGGAGCCGCCACCGCCGGGCCTGGTGCCTTCGTGCGCCGAAGGCGGAGTGCTGGGCATTCTGCCCGGACTGATCGGCGTAATTCAGGCGACCGAGACCATCAAGCTGATTCTGGGGCAAGGCGATTCGCTCGCCGGACGCTTGCTGCTGGTCGATGCGCTCGGCATGAAGTTCCGCGAACTGAAGCTGCGCAAGAATCCCGATTGCCCCGTCTGCGGCACGCACCGCACGATCACCGAACTGATCGACTATGAGCAGTTCTGCGGTATCCGCGGTCAGGAAGAACCCGCGGGGAATGACGTGCCGGCAATCTCGGTGGAGGAGTTAAAAAAGAAGTTAGACGCGAAGGCCGACGTGTTCATTCTCGACGTGCGCGAGCCGCACGAATACCAGATCTGCAACCTGAAGGGATATCTCATCCCGGTGGGCGACTTACCAAAGCGCGTGAGCGAACTCGACAGCAGCCGCGAGATCGTGGCCCATTGTAAGATGGGCGGACGCAGCGCGAAAGCCGTAAACTTCCTGCGCCGCGCGGGATTTACAAAGGTCTATAACCTGACCGGCGGCATCTTAGCCTGGGCAGATCGAATCGATCCGAAGATGCCGAAGTACTGAGGGCAGTTCTCGGTTCTCAGTTGTCAGTTCTCAGTTCTTGGAGAGAGCAACTGAGCTCCCTTTTGCGTGAATACCGCCTTCACTCGCATTCCTCCCCGTTGACAAGCGTTGTGATCGGAGGATAATGAGGCGTTCTATCCGCGACGATCACAATGCACGAGTTATTCTGCGTGGCCGTAGTGACCGATCCCGTGTAACTAGTAAGATCAACTAGGTCGTTTGTGTCTGGAGGATAAATGCGAATATTTGTTTTTCTAGCGATAATCACGTTCTCTCTCGCCATTTCCTCGGCTGCGCAAGACAAGCCGGCGGCAACCAAGCTGGCAGATGCAGCCCGAGTCTTTATCACCGATAGTGAATCCTGGTCTGTTGCCGGTTCCAGCGGAGGCTCCGGGGGATCATATGGAGGCGCGATGGCGGGTGGCGCTCGGCCCCAAACAGCCGAGATCATCAAGACTTTCGGGGAGCGCTGTCCGGAAGTGAAGGTCAATAACAAACCGGAGAAAACCGACTACATCGTTCTCCTCGATCACGAAGGAGGAAAAGGTCTTCTGCGACACAAAAACAAGGTAGCCGTGTTCAACCGGGTGAGCGGGGATTCAATCACCAGCAAGTCCACACTCTCGCTCGGCGGTTCAGTACAAGAGGCGTGCGAAGCCATCACGAGAGATTGGTCGGAGCATGGAGCATCCATCCGAGCCGCGAGTGTTCCCGCTCAGGAGAAATCAGTTCCTGCTGCGGTTCCGGTAGCCGCGACAACCGCTTTCGCCAAGCTGCAGATCGACTCGACTCCGCCGGGCGCGGACATCGAGGTCGATGGCAGTTTTGTTGGCAGCACGCCTTCTGACGTTCAGGTGTCAGAGGGAGATCACACGGTTGTCGTCAAGAAATCAGGATTCAAGAACTGGGAGCGAAAGTTGAAGTCCAGCGCGGGCAGCAACGTCCACATCAGTGCTGAGCTCGAGAAAGCTGACAACCCATAGCACTGCTGGTCAGAACAAACATTAGATCGACAAGCAGAAGGGAGCACCGGAGTGCTCCCTTGTTTGCCCCATCTTTCCACGAGTTAGTCAGTTACTTGCTTGAACTTCCGATCATTTCGGCTTTCTCGGTACTGCCGATGGCTAGGGCGTACTTTTTGCCGGCGAAGCGTACTTCGGAAACCGTTGCCTTGCCGTTGGCGTGGTCGACCACCGCCGAGTCGTAGTCAGAGGCTTTGTCGAGCGCGACGACTTTCGCCGAAGTCTTCGCGACTGCCTTCTTGCCCTGCATGAAGCTTACCTCGACGTTCGATCCCGTGCCGTCCCAGCGCAGTTGATACTCACCGGGGGCGAGTTGCTGGCCGTTGACTTCGAGCGGCTCCCGCACCTGCAGCGAACCCTTGTTACTTGCGAAAGCACTCGATGCGAGCAGCACGGCCAGCCCGAGCACAACAGTCTTTGCCAGATTGTTCAGCGCCAGATTGTTCAGTTTCATTTGCTCCTTCGCTTTCTACCCGGTTTCTGGCCGGGACGTTAGGGGCGGCTGGTGATAGTTCGAGGATGCTCGACTGAGGGCTTGCCTTTTTGGTGCAAAGTCCTACAATGCGTGTGTCAGGGTGACGCAAAAAGACGCGGGCCTCAAACTCGTGCTTTTTACTGGACCCGGCGCACCCAGGGCCGCCAAACCATGCGTGCGCCAGTCCCGTCACCCTGCGAATTCTCTTAAGTGGATCGAGATTGGTTTCGTCCACCCCACGTTGGTTCGCTACAGGATACGAATCCCGGTTTGAGTAAGTTCCCGATTTCTTTTTTCTTTGCGAACCACGTTTCTTGCAGACATGCTCATTGGACGCGTGGGCGCTCGCCGCGTTAGCAAGCCGGGTGCACACTGCGGGAGTAACAAGGTTGGAATGTTTTGTCTGGAGTTCGGGCTATGTGGAGGAACTGCAGATCCTTCGCTTCGCTCAGGATGACAAACGTATAGAGTGTTGCAATAGCCGCTAACTAATCTTCAGCACAATCTTGCCGTAATTCTTGCCTTCCTGCATCAGGGTGTAGGCTTCGCGCGCCTGCTCCAGCGGGAAAACTTTTCCGATCACGGGATGGAGTTTCCCGGCTACGAGCCATTGGGATAGCTGCTTCCACGCGGATTCCATCAGCGGGCGGTTCGCGCTCAGATATGACAGCCAGAGTCCGTGGACGCTTGCGCCTTTCGCGTAGAGAAGGCGGGTGTCGAGTTGCGGAGTTTCGCCGGTGGCGGAGCCGTAGACTATGACGCGTCCGAAGTCGCGCACGCAGCGCACGCTTTTCGCGACGTGCTCGCCGCCGAGCATTTCGAAAACCGCGTCGACGCCTTCGCCGTGCGTAAGCTCTTTGATCGCTTCGGCATAATCGTGCTGCTTATAGTTGATGCCGTGTTGCAGGCCGAGCTCGCGCACTCGTGCCAGCTTGTCTTCGGAGGAGGAAGTTCCGTACATTTCGGTGCCGAGAATTTTTCCGATTTGCACGGCGGCGGTGCCGACTCCGCCGGCGACGGCATGAATCAGGACGCGGGAACCGGCGGGCTTGTCGAGCAAACCGGCCTTCCAGTAGGCGAAGTAGGCGGTGAAGAAATTTACGGGGAAAGCGGCGCCCTGTTCGGCAGTCCAATTTTCAGGGACGGGCCAGACGAGGTTGCGCTGCACCACCGTTTTTTCGGCGAAGGCGGCCCACTGCGTGTAGCCCATCACGCGGCGGCTGGACTCGTCGTTGCCGGTAAGTTCAATGCCGGCAAATTCGCGGCCGGCAGTGAGCGGCGGTTTGGGAGTGCCGGCGTATCCGCCGCGCGCGGTGAGCAGATCGGCAAAGTTCAAGCCGCCCGCTTCCACTTTCACCAGAAGCTGCTCGGGCGCGGGATGCGCGTCGGGGACCTGCTGCAATTCGAGAACCTCGGGCCCGCCGAAACGGGTGATGACGAGGGCTTTCATGCGGCCAGTTTAGCAGGCCAGGGGCGATGGAGCGCGGCGTCTCTCCAGCGAGAATCTGGTTCGCGGAGTTCGGCTTCGTCATCTATAATGAACCTCGAGTTTCCGATCCCCGTGGCCTGAGAGATTCTCTGGCAGCGGGGGCGAGGGTTGCGCCGGTTTGACGGGTGCGATTCGAGGGTGCGGATGGGAACGTCTGCGCCTCCCATGTTGGAAAGGAAACGCTCGCTGGGATTGCGCCTGCCTGTTTGTTTCCTTTTCGGAGTTCGAGAATCAAAAAACGACTAGCTTCGAAGGAGTAGCCGTCAGCATTCAGCACTCAACGTTCAGCCCTCCGGGCGACTGCCGGGTTCTGAACAAAACTGAATTGTCTGAATGCTGACTGCTGAGTGCTGACTGCCGATTCTCACCGACAATTTCGGGCGCTCGATCCACGACCTGCGGATATCGATCACGGACCGTTGCAACTACAGGTGTGTGTACTGCCGGACGGGGACCAACGGCGCGGCGTATGCGGAACTTCCGTTCGAAGATTATCTGCGGATGGCGCGGATACTGGTTGGGCTCGGGATCACGAAGATTCGCCTGACGGGCGGCGAGCCGTTGCTGCGCAAAGGCATTGTGGAGTTTGTACGGGACCTCGCGAAGCTGCGGACCTTGGACGGGGACGGGGAAGGGAAGAAGCCTGAAATTGCACTGACAACGAACGGCCACCTGCTGGCCGAGATCGCGCAGCCGCTGAAAGACGCGGGACTCGACCGCGTGACGGTCAGCATGGACGCGGTGGATCCAGATCGATTCGCGCGCATCACGCGTGCGGCGAATGGATACGAGAGCGTGCTGGCGGGAGTGCGCGCATCGCGGCAGGCGGGGCTCGATCCGGTGAAAATCAATTGCGTGCTGCTGCGCGGCTTCAATGAAGATCAGATCATTCCGTTTGGGATGTTCGCGCGGGAAGAGCGGGTGGTGGTGCGCTTCATCGAATTTATGCCGCTGGAAGAGGATCGCGTTTGGACACCGCAAATTGTGGTTACGCTCGATGAGATTGTCTCCCGCATGTCGGAGTATCTGCCACTGGAGGAGATTGCGCACGGGCGCAGCGAAACGGCGCGGCGATATCGCTTCTCCGATGGCGTGGGCGAGATTGGAATCATCGCGCCGGTGTCGCATCCGTTCTGCGGACACTGCAGCCGGATTCGCATCACCTCGGACGGCAAACTGCGTACGTGTTTATTTTCTGTGTGGGATCGCGACCTGCATGAGTTGATGCGGCGCGGCGCGACGGATGAGAAGCTCACGGAATTCATTGTGAAAGTAGTGGAGAAGAAAGAAGAGCGGCACCACATCGGGGAGCCAGGATTTGTGCCGGCGTCGCGGACGATGGTGCATATTGGAGGATAGGGTTAGTCGTCGGTCGTTAGTCGTTGGTCGTTGGTCGTTAGGAAAGTGCGCTTCACCGCCGAGACGCGGAGCGCGCCGATGATTGTACGTCAATAGAAAGAATCGTACTTCGTAACCGTCCAGCCAGAATCTTTCTTTTCTTCGGTTACTGAGAAAAGGTCTTTGTAGGTTGCGTCCTGGCTGGGGGTGCTGTAGCGCTGACCTTTGTAGTGCAGAATCACGAGCGGCGGCGCGTCTTCCCATTCCACCAGGTTCCAGGAAATCAGCGGATGCTGGGCTTCGGAATTGCAGAGGAAGTCGGCGCGCTTCTTGCGGTAGTCCTTTTCCCACTGGGCGAGCAGTTTGCGGCAATTGCCATCGCGCATCTCGGAGATAAAGCTGTTGGCGGTGCGTTCGATGGTGCGATCGCGAAACGGATTCATGGTGATGCTGATCGGCATCTGGGTGAGAGGATCGCGTTCTTCGGAGCGCGACAGAACCGGCGGCTGGTTGCTGAGCCAGTACAGATAGCCGAGAAACACGAGCACGAGCAGGCCAGCGGAGCCCAGTGCGATGGCGAGATGGGCGCGGGAAAACGGCATCAGGAGAAGTTTGGGGGATGAGCAAGGTGAGGGCAAGGTTACTTCAGATACTTCCGTAACTGGTGGAGGGGCCGAGGGCGCGGCCCTCCCCACATGGCCGGTGCCAGACTCGGCTTGTGAGCTTCGCTCGACGTGGACGGGCGGGGCGAATGATTAGTCAAACCCACAACACGAGAGGCGCGGTTCAACGCCGATCTCTTCCCGCTACTTTTTCCCGCTGGGATCGTCTGCCGGGTTGATGTAGTTGAACTTTACGGGCGACATCCCGTGGATCTGGATCACCGTTTCTCCGGAAGCCATGGCGTAGTGATGCATGCTGGGGTCGAGATAGGCGAAACTGCCCGCCCCGAAGCTCGCCATTTTGCTGGCGTCGAATTGGTCTCCCATACCCACTTCTAGGGTGCCGGAGAGGACGGTTACGTTCTCCCGGTTGGGATGAGTGTGAGGAGCGATCTTGTAACCGTCGGGCATCTTGAGACGAATCGTGAAGTCTCCGGTCGAAGCCATCGGGTCGCCTTCCAACACAGCCAACTGCGCGCCGGGCGGCAGGAAGGGCGGCGCAGGTCCGAATTTAACCTGGTCGGGCGTGAAAGCATTCTGAGCATAGGCCGGCTGGCCTGCGAAGAGCGCTGCCACTGCGGTAAGAGCAACAACGAGAAACATCAGCTTCACGGAAGCCTCCAAACTGTCACGGCGTAATAGCAGGACGTCCCAAGGCGAGGGGTATTATAGCTCAAGCTGGTTTGTGTTTTCCATATTGGCGGCGTATAGTTGGTGATGGAAACTGTTGTGTCGTAGTCTCAGGATTGTCGAAGCACACCAGTGGGCGAAAGCCCACTTTTTAGTTTGGGCTGGGATTGGCGCGGCGATTCGGGCGCAAATTGCTGAAAACATGGCTCTAGATCTGGATAAGGTCCGGCAAATTGCCGAGCGGGTGGCAGGCTCGAGCGGGCTGGAAGTAGTCGAAGTGGAAGTGTGCGGGGCGGGTAAGCACCGCATGCTGCGCGTGTTTATTGACCGGCCCGGAGCGGTGCCAGCGGCGGATCGTCCGGACGGCGTGACGCATGAGGATTGCTCGAAGTTCAGCCGGGAGTTCGGGACGATCGTCGAAGTTGAGGATGCGTTCCCGGGTGGATCGTATGTGCTGGAGGTCTCTTCTCCGGGACTGGATCGCAAGCTGACGAAGGCGGCAGACTTTGAGCGCTTCCGCGGACATCGCGTGAAGTTGACAACGCGGGAGCCGGTGAACAATAACCGGCATTTTGAAGGGAAGCTGGAAAGCTTCGAGAACGAAAAGCTGCTGCTGGATCTAAGCGCGGCGCGAAAAAAGAAGATGCGTCCGAAAGAAGGCGCGGCGGCGAAAGTTGAGATTGGGTTGGCCAATGTGGAGAAGGCCAATCTGGTGCCGGAGATTTGAAACCTTGCAACATTGAAACCTGGAATTCCTATGGCAAGTGAGCTCTACAACATCATCGAAGGGGTCAGCCGGGAAAAAGGCATTGATCCGCGGATTGTGGTGAGTGCGGTCGAGGACGCCATTGTGGTGGCGACGCGCAAGTACTACAAGACGCAGGAGAACTTGCGCGCGGTGCTCGACAAAGACAGCGGCAAGATCAGTGCGTATGCGGTGAAGTCGATCGTCGAGACTCCGGAGCAGGTGGAAGATCCGGACCTGCAGGTAACAGTCGAGCAGGCGCGGAAGCTGGATCCGAGCGCGGAAGCGGGCGGAGAGCTGCTGATCCCGAAAGTGACGGAAGGGATTCTGGGGCGGATTGCGGCGCAACTGGCGAAGCAAGTCATATTCCAGAAAGTGCGCGAGGCGGAACGCGACACGGTTTACAACGAATACATCGGGCATGTGAACGAGATTGTGAATGCGACCGTGAAGCGGCTCGAGGGTCCAGACGTGATTCTCGATATCGGCAAGGCCGAAGCGCGCATGGGACGCAAGGAGCAGTCGCGGCTGGAATCGTTCGCGGTGGGCGAGCGGATTCGGGTCGTGATCGTGCGGGTGGAAAAAGCGGTGAAAGGTCCGGGCGTGATCGCTTCGCGCTCTGCTCCGGAATTAGTCCAGCATCTGTTCCAGACGGAAGTGCCGGAAATTTATGACGGCACGGTGGTGATCCGGGCGATCGCGCGGGAAGCGGGCGAGCGCACGAAGATCGCGGTGTTGTCGAAGGACAAGGACGTGGACGCGGTCGGAGCCTGCGTGGGCATGAAGGGCATGCGGGTGCAGTCGATCATTCGCGAGTTGCGCGGAGAAAAGATCGACATCATCGAGTATCACGAGGATCCAGTTACGTTCGCGGAGAAAGCGCTGCAGCCCGCGAAAGTGAGCCGGGTAACGATTGTGGATGCGGCGGACAAACACTTGGAAGTGGTAGTGGACGATACACAGCTCTCGCTGGCAATCGGGAAAAAAGGGCAGAACGTGCGGCTGGCGGCGAAGCTGCTGGGCTGGAAGATCGACATCAAGAGCGAAGAAGAAAAGCGGCAGGAAGTGGAACAGCAGATGTCGGCGCTGGTCACACAGACCGTAACTCCGCTGGAAATTGTTACCGGACTGGGCGAGGGGCTGGTCGAGAAACTGAAGGCGGCCGGCGTGAATACGGTGGAGTCGCTGGCCGATATGACGCCGGAGCAACTGGAAGCGATTGAAGGCATTGGCCCGAAAACGGTGGAAAAAATCAGTATTGCGGTCAATAATTACTTCGCCAGTCTGGATGGCGGCGAGGCAGTAGCCGCCGCGGAACCGGAGGGCACCGGAGAAGCCGCCGCCGAAGCGGCATCCAGCGAGGAATCGCCGGCAGAAGGCTCGTTAGAAGCGGAGATGTCGGCCGCTGAAGCGGAGCCCACCGACACGGCGCCAGCAGAAGAAGGCGCCGAGCTTGCGACCGAAGAACCTGCGACCGCCGAGCCTGCGACCGAAGAAGCCGCGGAAGACAAGCAGAGCTGAACCTGGGAGCGTGGCGAGTCCGGAGTTGCATCCGGACCGAAAGCGCGGGCTTTGCCAGCCGGAAGCGAGATTGCACAGGGATTTCATGAGGTTAGATATGCGAGCCTAGATATGCGGGCTTAGACACGCGAGATTAGTGGCGCAAGAAGAGGAAACGACGGCGGATGAGTAAGATTCGAATCAACGATCTGGCCCGTGAGTTGGAAGTCAAGAGCAAAGAAATTCTTGACGTGCTGACTACGGTGGGCATTACGGAGAAGAAAACGCACTCCAGTTCTCTGGAAGATCACGAAGCGGACGTGGTGCGAAAACATCTCCGCGGCCGTTCCGAGGCGGCGCCGAGTTCGGCGAGGACTTCGCGTGCCGCTCACGGCGAAGAAGAGATCAAGACCAAGATCGACCTCTCGCACATTTCGCGACCTGGAGACGTGCTTCGCGCCATCACGCAGCTAAAAGAAGTAGCCGAGCATCCTGCGGCGCGTCCGGTAGTCAAGCCGCCGGTTGCGACGCCGGCGATAGAAGCGAAGGCAGAAGCTCCGGCCGCTCCCGTGGCGCCGAAGGCAGTGCCGCCCAAGCCTGCGAGCGAAGCTCCTGCTCCTGCGCCGCCGGTATCGAGACTGGTGACGCCTGCTTCGGTAGCCGCCGCGCAGCGGCCGGCGGCGGTGGTCGTGATTCTGCCCAAAGTTCCCGTGACACCACCCGCCGCGACCACACCGGCTGCGGTCCCATCCGCCACGAGTGCAGCGCCGCCTGCGATCGCCGTTCCGCCCCGAGTTACGACTCCTGCGGCGCCGGCCGGAAGTGCTCCGCCAGCGGCGCAGCCTCCGGCGCAGAATAACGTTACGCAGATGCAAACGTCGGCACCAGCGAAGCCGGCGGCTCCGATTGCGCCACCGCCGCGAATGATCATGCCGCAGACCGGCCCGCGCCCGGTATACAAGGCGCCTCTGCCTCCGCCGGGAGCGCCCGCGCCGGGTGCAGCTTCGCGACCGACGCCTGGACGCCCTGTGCCGGGGCAGCCAATTTTTCAGCGTACGGCGCGTCCGCAAGCGCCAGGATCGCGTCCGCCGCTTCGTCCGGGTGAACGGCGGCCGATGCATCCAACGCGCGTGGCGCCCGCGGGATCGCGTCCGCTGGGTGTAGGTCCGGGAGCGGGGCTGCCGCCGCCGGGACCAACGCGGCCGGGAAGCCGTCCGGGTGGTCCGGCGCGGCGGCCGGGACAGAGATATGTGCCGCGAGGCGTGAAGGAAGGCCCGATGAAGGGCTACACTCCGCCGCCGCGGATGACCATTAACACCGAGCCGGCGCCGATCACGCGCAACATCACGATTACAGAAGGAATCTCGGTGAAAGACCTGGCCGAGAAGCTGGGCATTCGCGCCAAGGATGTGATTGCGCGGCTGGTGGTGCGGGGCGTTTTCGCCACTATCAATCAAACGCTCGACGCGGAACTGGCCAGTGAAATGGCACGCTTCTTTGGAGCGGATACGGAAGTGATCACCTTCGAAGAACAAGCTGCGAAGGATATTACCGAAGCCGCCGAGAGCAGCGAGGAAGGCGCGGAAGCCGGACCGCGTCCACCGGTGGTCACGATCATGGGCCACGTGGACCACGGCAAGACGACGCTGCTCGATTCGATTCGCTCGACCAATGTGGCCGGAGGCGAAGCGGGTGGCATTACGCAGCACATCGGCGCATACAAGGTTTCCATCACGGACACGGCGTCTCCGGCCTACGGCCGCGAGATCGTGTTCCTGGATACGCCGGGTCACGAAGCGTTCACGCGCATGCGCGCGCGCGGCGCGAAGGCGACCGACATTGTAGTGCTGGTCACCGCGGCGGACGACGGCGTTATGCCGCAGACGGTGGAAGCGATCGACCACGCGCACGCCGCCGAAGTCCCCATCATCGTAGCGGTCAACAAAATCGATAAGCCGGGCGCGCTGCCGGAGCGAGTCAAGAAACAACTGGCGGATCGCGGGCTGGTGCCGGAAGAATGGGGCGGCAAGACCGTGTTCGTCGATGTCTCCGCCAAGCAGAAAACGAATCTCAATCTGCTGATGGAAATGATCTGCCTGACGGCGGACTTGCAGGAATTGAAAGCGACTCCGGGACGCGCGGCGAGCGGCTTGGTGCTCGAAGCGAAACTGGATCGGGGACGCGGCCCGGTGGGGACGATCCTGGTGCAGAACGGCACGCTCCGCGCGGGCGATAACTTCGTGGTGGGGAACGTGTACGGAAAAGTCAGAGCCATGTTCGACGATCGCGGCAAGCCACTGAAGGAAGCGCCGCCCTCGACGCCGGTGGAAATTATCGGGTTGGAAGGCCTGCCACAGGCGGGCGATCAATTCGTGGTGGTCACCGACCGCGAGAAGGCGCGCGACATCTCGGAATACCGCGGGCAGAAAGCGCGCGAAGCCATGCTCGCCAAGAGTTCGCGAGTCTCGCTCGAAGGCCTGGCGGAGCAGTTGAAGACGGCGGGCATGAAGGAACTGAACATCATTCTGAAGGCCGACGTGCAGGGATCGGTCGAAGTGCTGGGCGATTTGCTGGGCCGGCTGTCAAACGACAAAGTGCGGTTGAAACTGCTGCGGTCGGGCATTGGCGCGATCACGGAGACGGATGTGCTGCTGGCGTCGGCTTCGAATGCCATCATCATCGGCTTCAACGTGCGTCCGGAGCGCAAAGCGCAGGAACTGGCCGATCAGGAAAAAGTTGACATACGGCTGCACTCGATCATTTACGAACTGCAGGACGAGATCAAGCGCGCCATGACCGGCCTGCTCGAACCGACAATCAAAGAAACCTACCAAGGACGAGCCGACGTACTCGAAACCTTCCGCATCCCGAAGGTGGGGACGATTGCCGGTTGCCGCGTGAGCGATGGACTGATCAAGCGCGATTCCGAAGTGCGGCTGCTGCGCGATGACGTGGTGGTGTTCAAAGGAAAAGTGGCGTCGCTGCGGCGCTTCAAGGACGATGCGTCCCAAGTGACCAGCGGTATGGAGTGCGGTATCTCAATCGCGAACTACGGCGACATCAAAGTCGGCGACGTGATCGAAGCGTTTGTGACGGAGAGGATCGCGGCGGAAGCGATCAAGTAACTTAAGTGGAGTGCCGGGCGAGACGCCCGTCGCTCCATCATAGGATTCATCGGGCGGTTCCGGGGGCAACGGGGGGAGTGCCGAAGACGTTGCGAGAAGAAAAGGGCGCGGCCTTGGAGCTGCGCCCTTGGTCATTTACGCTATCCGTCAGAGTCTACTTGCGCCGCAAGGCTCCATGTGGCCGGACTACTGGGTGCACGATTGCGATGCGCGACTGCACCGCTCCCCCGGCCCCGGGTGCAGTCTGCGCCTCGAATGTCCCAGCCGCGAGTTGGCCAGTGTCGATCTCGATAAAGAGGACGGTTGAGCTGTTGACCGCGTAGTACTCTAGGGTTAGCCCGCCGAGGTAGGTCCCGTTGGTGGTGGCAACGATCAAGCCGCGGCCGGTCGCAGGCGAATCCGGGGTGTAGGTGCCGGGGTTCAAAGACGTATCCCCAAACAGATTGCCCATGTCATTTTCGTCCAATACGCCGGTCATATTTGTTGCTGGTGACACTGCAGTGGTGGCATTGAACTGGGCAATGTCGTCGACCTCGCCGCCGCCATTGGCTCCATTGGCCCCGGAGAGGTTTAGTCCGTAGCTCCCTGGTGCAGTGAATGACGTAGCGGATTGAGGGTAAGCGGCGCCGAGGGTAACGGCTGACGAATCCGTTTCCAGCATCAGAAGTCCGCCGGTGTAAGGATAGATGACCCACTGAGTGGCGGGTATGAAGTCACTGAGGGTGACAACAACCCGGCTGCCGACCGGACCGGGCGCGCCAACGGTGCCCCTGAATCCCACCTGCGTCAGAACCGTACCGTCGGTGTTGACATCCTCGGAGCCGGTAACGGTATTTGCGTTATAGGTCATAAGGCCCCCGTTCGCGACGGAGGTGGTGGAGGTGGTGGTGGAGATGCCGCCGGCCATGGTGAACACCATGGTTCCTACGGTAGATTCGGTTGCGGTGAGGACATCGCCGCCAAGGAAATCTTTGTAGTCTGTTTCGATGAGCTTCCAGTGCGTGGCGTCAATCGGGTAGAAGTCAAAGGTGAGCAGGAAGCTAGTAGTGGTAAGGGTGATTTGTCCAGGACCGGTTCCTGAACCCAAGGTTGCGACGCCCGAAAGGGACTCACTGATGACAGCACCGTTGTCGTTGAAATCCTCGACGCCCCCACCGCCAATGATGGAGCCGCTGGAATTGAGGTTGAACGCCCCCGCCGTGGCGAAGGGATAGCCGCCCGAGTCACTACCCGCAAGACTGAAGGCATAGGGACCTGCGAACTGACTCAGACTCGTGACCGCGGTCTGCAGGTCGATGGTGCCACTGCCTGTGCCATGGCCGTCGAATTGAGTGACCAGCCCGTGCGAACTCGAGGTTAGGACGAAATCCAGGGTAATGGAGCTTCCGAGTGAATTGTTGCTATTAAGCGTAGCGCGTCCGCGACCGTCGACACCGACGCTATAGGAACCGCTGGTGATCGCCTGGGCGACAGGCGACGGCGGAGTGAACTCTGCGTCGACGACGTCCATCGTGCCTCCGGTAATGCCGCCACTTCCGTTGGCCACGACAGCGCCCGCCACAGCCAAAGGAGCCCCATTACTGTCTAAGCCTTGCGACGAAAAAACGTAGGTGCCATTCAAGCTGCTGAGGCCGAAGCCGACGGGGTTGGGCTTGGCGGGCGCACCGCTGGAGCCGCAGCCGACGGTCAAAAAGATGCTGGTCATCGCCGCCAGCGCCATGAGCAGGCGTCCGGCGCACTTGGTGGAGGCAAGGGGATTCATAAGACACTCCTGTCTTTAATTCTTAAGATGCGCTAACCCGCATTGTAGAAGAGAGTTTCGGTGGAAAAAATTGGCGGGGGCGTTTTTCAGGCTTTGGTGACTTCCACCCGACTTCGGGCCGGGGCTGGAATGGCGGGATGCTTGCGTTTTTCGGAAGCTTTTTCGGAAAACCAGACTCCCACGCGGTAGAGCAGCAGGATGCCGAGCACGACGCCGTACTCTATGGGTTTGCGGAGATCGGCCTTCACCAGCCAAGCGTAGTGCACCACCGCCAGGATCCCGGTGAAATAGATCAGGCGGTGCAGGCGTTGCCAGTTCCTGCCGCCCAGGCGACGGATCGACCATGCCGTCGAGGTCAGGGCCAGCGGAATCATGAGGACGAAGGCGGAGAACCCCACTGTGATGAATCGGCGCTTGGCTATGTCTTTCAACATTTCGTGGACGTCGAAGAACTTATCGAGCCAGATATAAGTCAAGAAGTGTAAAGTTCCGTAAAAGAATGCAAACAGCCCGACCATGCGGCGGACGCCGATCAACCAGTATTGGCGGGTGATCCGGCGGAGCGGTGTGATCGAGAGGGTGGTGAGAACAAGGATCAGCGTCCAGTCGCCGGTCGAGTGCGTGATGACCTCAATGGGATTGGCGCCCAGGCCGTCATGAAAGGCCTTCCAGACGAGGCGCCCCAGCGGGACGAGTGCGCTGAGGAAAATCGCGATTTTTGTCAAACGCAACTTCATTTTGATTTTGTAATTTGGCAATCGGGTAATTTTGTAATTTGAACCCGGGAAACCACTTTCGGCCCGGCATCAAATTACAAAATTACCCGATTACAAAATTACACAATTCTAGAAGTTCTTTTTCAGGTCCATGCCTGAATAGAGGCTTGCCACCTGGTCGTACCCATTGAACATCAGGGTCGGCCGCTTGAGGAATTCACCCAGGCGGCGTTCCTTGGCCTGGCTCCAGCGCGGATGGTCGACGTTGGGATTCACATTCGAATAGAAGCCGTACTCGCGGGGGGCGGACTGTTGCCAGGTATTCATGGGCTGATCGCCGGTGAAGCGGATGCGGACGATCGACTTCGCGCTCTTGAATCCGTACTTCCATGGAAGTACGATGCGGAGCGGGGCGCCGTCTTGATTCGGGAGCACCTCGCCGTACATACCGAAACAGAGCAAGGCGAGCGGATGCATGGCCTCGTCCATGCGGAGACCCTCGACATAAGGCCATTTCAATACGCTGGTACGCTGGCCGGGCATTTGTTTGGGACCGTACAAGGTGGTGAACTCGACAAACTTTGCTTTGGGCAGAGGGTCGGCGCGCTTGATCAGTTCGCTCAGGGAAAATCCGACCCAGGGCACGACGATGGACCAGCCCTCGACACAGCGATGGCGGTAGATGCGCTCTTCGGGGGCAGCCATTTTAATGATCGCGTCGACGTCGAGCACTTGCTTTTTCTTGACCTCGCCGTCGATGGTCACCGTCCACGGACGGGTCCTGAAATTCTTTGCCAGGTCGGCAGGCTCGTATTTGTCGGTGGAGAATTCGTAGAAATTGTTGTAGTTGGTGACATCCTTGTAGGGCGTTTCCTTTTCCGTTGTACTGAAGGGGCTTTTCTGGAGGCCATCAATTTTGGCGTTGGCGTGGACGGTGAGCGAGGGCGCAACAAAATCACGGAAGGCGACACCGGTGACGGCGGCCGCGCCGGCGATCGCTGCGCCGGCGAGGAAGTTGCGCCGGTTCAGATAGGTTGCTTTGGGAGTAATTTCAGAAGACGGAATCGCAGCCGGTTTCCCGATCAGCATAGCTCACCCCGATTGAAGTACGCACGGCAGACAGACATGGATGTGTCCGATGCGGTAAGCCCAGACTTCAGTACTCACACTTCAGTATAGGACGCGGGAACGGGGAAAAAGTTGCAACCGCTGGGGCGAGATTAGTTCGAGGCCGATTTAGCGATTGATTTGGGGGCGGACGTGGGGGTGGATCGGGAGCGAAGCACTTCGCGGACTTTCTTGGCGAGATTCTGAAGAGTGAAGGGTTTCTGCAGAAACGCGGTACTGGGGCCGAGCGCGCCCTGGGTGACGACGGCATCTTCCGTGTAGCCAGAAAGGTAGAGTACGCTGATGCCGGGACGCAGCAAGAGCAGCTTCTTCGCCAGTTCGCGGCCGCCGATGCCGGGCATGACGACGTCGGTGATAAGGATATCGATGTGTTCTTTGAAGGCCTCGGCGACGCGCAGACCGCACTCGCCATTTTCAGCTTCGATGACGTTGTAGCCGCGAGAGACGAGGGTTACACGCACCAGTTCGCGTACGGATTCCTCGTCTTCCACCAGCAAGACGGTTTCGCAGCCGCCGGCTTCGTTCTGCTGGGACTTGGCCGGGCTCAGCTCTTCGGCGGGATCTTCCACGCGGGGCAAGTAAACGTAGAAAGTTGTGCCCGCTCCGAGCTCGCTTTGGGCGAACACGTATCCATTGCTCTGCTTGACGATGCCGTAGACGGTCGACAGGCCGAGGCCGGTGCCTTTCCCTTTTTCCTTGGTGGTAAAGAACGGCTCGAAGATGCGGGACTGGGTTTCCTTGTCCATGCCGTGGCCGGTATCGGCAACCGAGATCACGGCATAGCGTCCGGGGTGGATAAAACGGTGTTCGCGGAAGCTATGGCGTACGGTAACGTCGGAGCTCTGCACGGTGAGCTTGCCGCCTTCGGGCATGGCATCTTTGGCATTGACGACCAGGTTCATGATGACCTGCTCGAGTTGGCCGGCGTCGGCGCGGGTGTGTCCGGTTTGAGTGGAGAGCCGTGTGACCAATTCGATATTTTCGCCGATCAAGGGCCGCAGCAGGCGCTCCATGTCGCCGATGACGGTGTTGACGTCGACCACCTTGAGTTCGAGGAGCTGCTTTCGGCTGAACGCCAGCAACTGGCGGGTGAGGGTAGCCGCGCGGTCGGCTGCCTGCTGGATGGACTGGACCTTATGGTGCATGGCGCTGCCTTTTTCCAACTGCTCCAGCAACACCTCGGTGTATCCGTTAATTACCATCAGCAGGTTGTTGAAGTCGTGGGCAACGCCGCCAGCCAGGCGGCCGACGGCATCCATTTTTTGCGCCTGGCGAAGCTGCTCTTCGAGCTGACGGCGGTCGGTGATATCTTCGGCGATCAGCTCCAATACTTCTTCGGGTTCATCGGCGCTAATGGCGGCGCAGCCGCTGAGCCGCACGATGATGACGCTGCCGTCTTTGCGTTTCCACTGCACCTCCACGCCATTCAGACTTCCGGTGCGGCGATAGTCCTCGGCCAGACGGTCCAACTCCTGGGGGTTGACGAAGACTTCGCGCCTCGCATCCAGCTTGAGAAGATCTTCGACCGATCCATGCCCGAGCATGGCGATGAGCGCCGGATTCACGTCCAGGAATCTTCCGTCGAGCGTGCAGCGGCAAATGCCGAAGGCTGCGCTCAAAATCAGAGAGCGGGAGCGGGCTTCGGAGCGGCGGAGCGCCTCTTCATAGCGCTTGTGCTCGATGGTCGTGGCCAACTGCTGCGAAACAAATTTCAGAATCTCGCGGTCGCGTTCTCCGAAGCGGGCGTTTTCGTTGTAGCTCTGGACGACCAGGGCTCCTATGCAGGTCGTGCCGCTCTTCAGGGGGACACCCAGCCAGTCCAACGACGGAGCGCCAATCAATTCCACCTCGCCGCGCCGCACCAGTTCCTCAAAGACTGCCGGTGTCGCCAGCAGGGGCTCGCCCGATCGCAGAACGTACTCCGTCAGGCCGCGGCCCAGAGGCTTGGGGGCCGGGGTAGGGTCCTCTTCATCGACGAAGTAGGGAAAGCTCAATAACTGAGACTGCGGATCGTAGAGGGAGATGTAGAAGTTGCGCGCATTCATCAACTGACCGACGATGTTGTGAATGGCGGCGAAAAACTGCTGCAGATCTTCGGCCGACTGGCTGCGCGCCGCAATGGCGTACAAGGCGGCATTCAACTCCTCCGCGCGTTTCTGCTCGGTGATGTCGCGATAGGAGGCGTACGCTCCAACTCTATTGCCGTTTAGTATCACGGGCGAGGTTGAGAGCAGCACCTCGACCAGTGAGCGGTCTTTTCGCTGGCGCCGGGTCTCCAGGGAAAGTTTGCTTTCCGTCTTGATGGTCTCTGTGATCCACGCGGTTTCCGCATAGCGATCGGGCGGCACGATGAGCAGGTCGAGCCGTTTTCCTGCAGCCTCAGCCGTGGTAAAGCCGAACAGGCGGGTGAACTCCCCGTTGATGCGCAAGATGTTCACGTCCTGGTCGACAATACTGATCGCTTCCGGCGCGTTCTCGATGAGCTGTTCGAAGTAGGCTTTCTCTACGGTGAGCGGGACTTCGGCGGCATTGCCGTTGGTGGGCGAAGAGGCCGGGACGGGATCGGAGATGTTGGTAAGGATCGGCGGCGCACTGTGCTCAAGAGCTTCCCGCAGCGTCTTCACCTGCGGCAGTTCGGTTGAAGTTGCTGCCGGGGCGATTTTCTCACCCATACGGTCCTTTCCCAGAGTGCACTGGCGATAGTGCGATGTTAAGCGCCCGGGTTATCCGCCGATAGTTACCGCAGTAATGAAGGTTTTCAAGGCCAAAACAGAAAGGTTCAGGAGGCGTTCGCCAACACCACGCAGACCTGGCGCAGCATCAGCCTCTGCTCGTCGGTCACGACCAGAAACTCGAATCCGCAGCGCAGGCCGTCGCTATAACGCACCAGGGCTCGTACCTTCATGACGTGCGGCGCGAGCGGGATGGGAAACTCCAGGGAAACAACCTCGCCGGCCTGCAACTCACCGCTGAGGGTCGCCCCGATGCCGTCCTCGCCGAGCTCGCTGGTTCGGCCCCAGCATCTGGTGATCAAGCCGTCGCGAAACACCGACAACTGAATGCGCACGTCAAAACGATAACGGGAGAAACGCCGCAGGCGCCGTTGAGCTTTGGATGTCGCTTGTGCGTGGTCGCTCAATCCAGCTTCTTCCATTTCAGATCTCCCTTGCGATTGTGCTTCAGCGCAGGGCTGCCCTCAACGGCATCAAAGTCCATGTACCAACGAAGTTAGCGTTTCGGGCGAGGGGAGTGTCCGCCGCAGCCGCGATTGCGCATCTTGTTCCAGTTGCCTGTCTTTTTTCAGTCTTAGAGACGGCATTTGAACGGCATTGGGCGGGGGTTCACGCGTAAAGCTGCGTAAAGACGCGTGACAGACGCTTGCTGCGGCATCTAAGATCAGGAGTGCGCTTCTGGGGATAGCGCTGACGGGGCCGCTGGAGTAATCTGAATTCTTATGTCTTACCGCTCAAATGCCGCCGGAGCCTGGTATCCCGACCCGCAGTCCACGGCGGCACAGCCGGAGATTCCGCTGGATTTGCTCCCGCCGCCGAGCCTGACGCAGCCGCTCTGGAAGTCGCTGGTCGGCAATCTGCGCGATACATTCGCGCCGACGAAGTTATCGCCACTCGAACTCACTTCACGGCCGGTGAATGTTGGCCTGCTGCTTGGGGAGCGTTTGCGCCTGCCTTGGTTTCGCACGGTGTTCACCAACATCGGGGACGTGATCTCTCCGGAAACACTGGCGCCGCTTGAACTTGAATCGCGGCCCGTCGATGTCGGTGAACTCATCACCGATCAACTCAGCCATTTTTGGTGGGGCTCACTGCTGCGGAATCTGGCCGATCGCGTCGCGCCGGAAACACAGCCGGCTCTAAATCTGACTTCCAAGCCGATTCTGGACATCATTCCGAAGTCATGGATCCTGCTGCCGTTGTGGTCGGAAGTCGTGGACACGCCGAAAGTGTTTTATCCCGACAAGCCGAAAACGGCCGATGCTATGAGGTCAGTTAATCTGCAACCGGTGGCTTTGCCGGCGGAAAAGCGGGAAGCTCTGATCGCCGAACCCACCGCCGCCGACCTGCTGCGCGATCTGCGCCGCTCGCGCATTCGGCAGCGAATCTGGATCGGGCTGGCGGCCGCGCAAATTCTCTACATGGTCGCGATGGCGTTAGGAAAACTCTGATTGAGTTGATTCCGGATAGCTTTCTGATTCCCAGTAGAGACGCGGCAAGCCCCGTCTCTACTGCCTCAGCCCCATCCAGCCCTCGGCAATCACCAGCGAATTTCCGGGGTTGCGAGAATCGTACTTCACTGAAGTCGGCACGCCGAGCCGGCAGGAATGTAGATTGATCCACTGCCGAAGATAGGTGACGTCCTGTGAGGCCTCATAGGAAACCCCGGCTACGTCATACCGGTAAATCAGCATGGTGGCGGGGCGGTTCGTGTCCATCGTGATTTCCTGGACATCAATCACCGTGCCATCGGTGATGCGCCCGACCGTATTCAACCAGGTGCGGCGTTCGCGCTCGACGTCGTCCGCGTTCTTGGGTTTGCGGCGCAGCAGGGCATAGCTGGCGACGGCCAGGCCAATCGTGCCCAGCGCAAGTGTGTAGAGACGAAGCGAGATCATCTGCAAACGAAACCTGAGCCTTTCAATTCACTTTCAGCATAAGCTCGAACCTCGCTGACCGCCAAGGGCACTAAGGTGCGGAAGAATGTGCCGGAACTCTTCAGGAAATTATCATCCCGAACGAAGCCCTGAATTGTCATCCCGAGCAGAGCGAGGGATCTGCAGTCTGTCAGAAGTCGGCGAAGACTGCGGACTCCAGGCTGCACACCCACCCTCGCTTCTGTCACAATGTTCCCGGAGGTTCTCATGCCGCGGAAGCGAATCCTCATCGTGGTTGGTGATTACGTCGAAGATTACGAAGTCATGGTGCCGTTCCAGGCCCTGCAGATGGTCGGACACCGGGTCGAGGCTGTATGTCCGGGCAAGAAGACGGGCGAGTCGGTGCGCACCGCGATCCACGATTTCGAGGGCGACCAGACGTACAGCGAGAAGCGCGGGCACAACTTCACCCTCAATGCGAACTTTGATGAAGTGCATCCGGAGAGCTACGACGCGCTGGTCGTGCCCGGAGGGCGCGCGCCCGAATATCTGCGGCTGAACCCGCGGGTGCTGGAAATCGTCCGGCACTTTGCGGAGACGAACAAGCCGATCGCGGCCATCTGCCACGCGGCGCAACTGCTGGCCGCCGCCGGAGTGCTCAAAGGCCGCCGCTGCAGTTGCTATCCCGCCGTTGCTCCCGAGGTCGTGGCGGCGGGTGGAACCTATGCGGATGTGGCCATCGACAAAGCTTGTGTGGATGGAAACCTGGTAACTGCTCCGGCGTGGCCTGCGCATCCAGCCTGGCTGGCGGCGTTTCTGGAAGTGCTGGAAAAGGCCGGCGCCGAGAGGAGCGCGGCGTAACCCAGGCAACGCGGACACGGTTTCAACAACGTGGAGTATTTACGTGCTCAGCCACCTCGGGAAATTTGTCGGATCCAGCGCGGAGCGCATCGTGTCCGCTACGCGCGCCGCCGATAGTAAATGTTGAATTCGAATCCGGGGTTCGGTGGAAAGATTTCGGCGATCTTGCGGAGCCGTTCGGCCATCGGGGCTGGGGCCAGCAGCGGATAGTCGCGCTCGCGAAGATCGTAGTAATCGACGTCAAGGTAGAGCGAGAGCAGGTAGATCGAAATCGCATCCGCGAAGCTGGCTGTAAGATACTCGTTCTTAAATTTCTCCGCGTCAGGACCGTGCGCCGTGGCGAGTTTGCGCGCCTCCCATGCGTCGAGTGAAGTTTCGCCGCGCACACCGGACTCCACTTGCTGCCAGGCCAGGTCGGCGAAATTCTGCGACACGCCGGCGCGTTCGACGAGCGCGTGCCCGACGTTGATGTAGAACTCGAACGCCACCGAAAATTTGTCTTCCATCAAGCGGGTCGAGATGAAGACGCACTGCGCATCGCCGAGATTCAGGTTGCGATGGCAAACCGCGTTGTCGCTGAGCGCAACGTCGTAGCGGTCGGCGATCACGGTCAAATCGCCCTGGGTCACGGTGAGCGGCACGAAGTAGTACGCCTTGCGGCTGAGCGCGGCGGCCACCGGTACTGGGACGGCAGCGATCATGCGGTCGAGATCGTTGTCGGCAATGGTAATCTCGCCCGAGCGGGCGTAGCAGATGCCATTCGACGCCTGTGAAACCGGGCTGCTTTGCACGATCTCCGCGGGGCTGCGGGTGATCGCGGAGACGGTTTGCGACATGCCAGTATTGTAGCGTAAGGGCGCGCAGTAACGACTGTACGGCGTTGCGAAGTTTACGGACCTCAGTATTCTGATTGACGGCCAATACGCCGCAGGCGCCGGTCTGAACACCGTGAGGCATCCGCAGAACCTTGAAACTCTGAAACCTTGCAACCTCGAAACCTTGCTTCAGTGCGTCCAGACGGCCAGGATGGCTCCCATGGCTAGGTAGCAGACCAGTTGGTGTCCGGTGTTGATCAGGTAGAGCTTAGTGGGCTGCTTGCCGAATAGTGCGCCGGTAAGTTGGACGGTGGTTACGAATCCCAGCCAGACGGCAAAGCCGATTTTCATTCCGTAGAGAATGGTGTTGACGCTGGTGAGGTCAATGATCTTCGCGAGCACTACGGCCGACACGATGCTGGCGACGAATGCGAGCGCGAGGTCGTAGATTCTGCCTTTTTGCATCTCGGCGATCTTGGCTTTGTCAGCGGGGTCGATTCCCATCAGGCGCATCCAGGGATTTGCGAAAAGGATGGGGGAATACCAGAGAAATCCGATCACCATGGCCGCGATGGCGGATACCAGCACGGCCCAGGGATTGATTCCAACAAATGAGTAAGCTCCGATCATCGTGTTGTCCTCCTGTGGGAAGCCAGGTTGCAAAGTTTCAAGGTAGTGCTGAACAGCATGGGTATACGCGGAACTTTGAAACTTTGCAACCTTGAAACCTTGAAACCTTGAAACCTTGCTTTATCGCCCTCTATCCATAGCCCGATTCGCCAGCCGATCAGCGGTCCGGTTGTGTTCGCGGAGGGCGTGGCGGATTTCGAAGTGCTCGAGCCGGCGGACCAGCTGCTGCGCCTGGTCGTACAGCTTGCGGAGTTCGGGATGACGCACCTTGTAGATGCCTTTCATCTGGCGGACCATCAGTTCGGAATCGCTAATCACCTTGAGCGCCTTGATTTGGTTTTCGGCGGCATAGCGGAGGGCGGCGAGGAGTCCCTGGTACTCGGCGTAGTTGTTGGTGTGGTGCCCAAGGTATTCGCTAAGCTCGGCAACCGGGTGTCCGGAGGCGTCGTTGATGGCGACACCATAACCCGCAGGCCCAGGATTGCCGCGGGCTCCGCCATCGACATGGGCAGTGTGCGCGGCAGGCGCGGATTTCGGCGCGGAGAAAAGATTGCTGGAGCCGGGAGAGCGCCGAGGCATAGAGTGAGTTTACAACGTGGGCGCGTTTCGGTTGCACGATTGAGAGAGCAGTCGTCATGCGGATGCCCCATCCTTTTCGCGCACTTTGCGAAAAGGGTGGGTAATGGGGATCATCGGTGCACCCGTTCCTGTTTCGGGACACGAGGCTCAAACCGATTCGTTCCGAGAATCTCGAATACAAATAATTGACCAAAGCAGCCTAGATCTTTTCTTCCGGGAATTCGACTTCCAACGCCAGTGGGCCAGTGATGCGGTTGGTCAGGTTCGCCAATCCAATGAGCATATGCAGGTCTAAAATCTGCTCGTCGGAAAATCGTTTCTTGAGTTCCGTGAAGTCGGTGTCGCTGGCGCCGTCGGGCGTGCGCGTTAGCTTTTCGGCATAGTGGAGCGCAACTTGCTCGGGCGCGCCAAATCCCGAGTAGTTTCCCTCTTTCAGAGCTTTCATCTGTTCCGGTGTGAGTCCGGCGCGTTTGGCGCCCTGGATGTCGTGCTGCGTGCAGTAATGGCATTCGTTGATCAGTGAGACTCGCAGATACACGGCCTCATACAGCTTGCGGTCGAGCGAACGTCCCACGCTGGCATAGAATCCCAGAAAGTTGCCGAGCATGGCAGGACGGTGCGCCAGTGCTTTCTGGATGCTGCCGGGCTTGCCTTTCAGCTTGCCATCGTAGATTTCCTTAACTTCCGGGCTGGCTTGCGCAGGTTCAATCAGACTAATCCGGGCCATGGAATTCTCTCCTGTGTGGTGCGCCCTATAATAACCAGATTCGGCGAAGTGCGTGGCAGTCGCATGAAGTTGGTCTCATGAAAAAAGTTCGCATCATCGGTGCTGGCCTGGCGGGATCGGAAGCGGCGTGGCAGTGTGCCCGGCGTGGCGTCGCCGTCGAACTATTCGAAATGCGGCCGATGCGCGCGACTCCTGCCCACCATACGGACGACTTCGCGGAACTGGTCTGCTCCAATTCTCTGAAATCCGACAGTGAGAACACTGCGCCCTGGCTGCTCAAGGAAGAGATGCGGCGAGCGGGTTCTCTGCTGCTGGAGATCGCGCGGAAAGCTGCGGTGCCCGCTGGGCACGCTCTGGCTGTGGATCGGGCCGAGTTTTCACGAAAGGTGACGGAGGCGATTTCCCGCGAACCGTTCATCACGATTCGCCGCGAAGAGGTCATGCAAGTCGAAGCAGACCCGCTCACGGGCGATCTCACGATCATTGCAACCGGCCCGCTGACGTCGGACGCGCTGTCTCTCGAGGTTGCGCGTCTGTGCGCGACAAGCTCTGGCACCAGCCACCTGTATTTTTACGATTCGATCAGCCCCATTGTCGAGGCCGATTCCATCGATATGAGCAAGGTGTACCTGGCGGCCCGCTACGACAAAGGGTCGGCCGACTACATCAATTGTCCAATGTCGAAAGACGAGTACAACCGGTTCTACGATGCGCTTCTGGCGGCGCAATCGGTGGAGCAGAAAGATTGGGAAAAGCTGAACTACTTCGAAAGCTGCCTGCCCATCGAAGAGATCGCCCGGCGCGGACGCGACACGCTGCGTTTCGGACCGATGAAGCCGGTCGGACTCAAGGACCCGCGCACCGGCAGGATGCCGTATGCGGTCGTGCAATTGCGGCAGGAAAATCTGCGCGCCGATTCTTACAATCTTGTCGGATTCCAGAATCACCTGAAATTTGGCGAGCAGGCGCGCGTGCTGAGTTTGATCCCCGGGCTGGAAAGCGCGCGGTTTCTGCGCTACGGACAGATTCACCGCAACACATATATCAACGCGCCGGCGCTGCTGAATCCGACGTTACAAATGAAGGCGTATTCCCATGTGCTGTTCGCGGGACAAATCTGCGGCGTCGAAGGCTACGTCGAATCGATTGCGACCGGCCTGATGGCGGGAATGAATGCAGCCGCGCTTGCAAACGGCGGCGAGCCGGCGCTTCCACCGCGAGCGACGGCGTTTGGCTCGCTTGTCCACTACATCACGCAGGCGGAGAGCAAGAACTTTCAGCCGGCGAATATCACATTCGACCTCTTGCCTGCGCTCGAAACCCACGTTCGCGACCGGAAGGAACGCCACCGCCAGCAGTGTGAGCTGGCATTGCGCGAGTTCGACGAGTGGTACAGCGCGCGCATTGGGCAAACTGCAGATCCGGCGCTGCGTATGGAATGACAATAGCGGGGCGCTTAGCTGTTGGCTCTTAGCTTTTAGCGAAAAGCCAAGAGCGAAAAGCGAAAAGCCACTCTACAAGTTCTCGATTGTTTTTTCAGTAGATTGGCTTTAGGGTGCTGATGTCACAGTGAGGTGCGTCCCGTGCCGGTTTCTGCCGTTGATTGTGTACAGCCCGCCCTGCAGCACGCGCGGGAACAACTCTTCACTCGCTTCCGGATCGGGCAATGGTCGCGCCTGGCGTTGGTTGGAATTCTGGCGGCGGAGCTGCATGTTGGCGGATGCAATTTCGGAAACTTCGGCGGCAGTTGGCCTCGCGTCCCACACAAAAGCGGGAGCGATTTGCTGCCATCTTCGAGTCTGCCGTTTGGTTGGCCTCCCTTCAATCCCGCGCACATTTCCGAGCACATCGCGCAGTTCATCGGATTGATCGTGGTGGGAATCTTTGCCGCAATCGTGTTGGCGTTCGTCTTCCTGTACATCAACAGCGTGTTCCGGTTCATCCTGTTCGACTCGGTTCTGCGGCGGCAATGTTCGATTGGCGAGGGATGGCAAAAATGGCGTCGCGCTGGCGGTCGATTCTTTCTGTGGCAGATTGTGTTTCTGATTGCGACATGGCTGTCGCTGGCGGTTCTGGTGGGCTTACCGCTGGCCCTCGCGTTAGCTGCGAGGTGGGCGACAGATCTGCGGCATCACATCGGACGGCTGATTGTCGGAGGTCTTTTGCTCGTGGGCCTGTTCGTCGTGTTCGCGCTGGCAGCCGCGGTGGTTCAGGTGCTGGCGAAAGATTTTCTGGTGCCGATTATGGCTCTCGAGGACCTCGATTTTGCCGACGGCTGGCACCGTTTACTGGCAATGATCCGGCAAGAGAAGGGACGATACGCCGTCTACCTGCTGCTCAAATTGGTGCTTTCGATTGCGGCGGGCATCCTTTTCACCATCATCTTGATCATTCCGGCACTGTTCGTCTTCGTCCCTGCGGCCGTTGCTGTGGTGGCGGGTCACGCCGCGGGACTGGGATGGAGCGTGACGACCATCAGTCTGGCAATAATCTTCGGAACCTTGCTCGTGCTCCTCCTGATTTACCTGATCGCTCTGGTGTGCGTGCCGGCCACCGTCTTCTTCCCTGCGTACGCGATGTATTTCTTGGCTTCTCGATATCCGAATCTCGACATGCTGCTGAATCCAGCCCCTACGCCTCCGGCGCCGGACTTGCCTCCAGTCCCGGAGTCTCCGCCGCCGTTCGAAGCGCCTCCCCTGCCGCCGTCGGCGGAGCCTATTGGCTAGAAACTTACTTTGGCTCGGCGCTCGGCTTGTGCTCATGCCCCCAACTGAAGCGCCGTCCGACGATGCACTTTACGATCAAATGATCGGCGGAGTTGGTAACATCCACGCCCACGCCAAAATTGAACTCCCAGTTCGGCGAGAGATTGAGATCAATCGTGGGGAAGATTTGCTGCGACTGTTGGGAAATGGGATCGAAGTTTGAGACCGGCCCGAGACTTCCGTAGTATTCGAAGCCGCCGGTGATCTTCTTTGTGAAATCAAAACCGACTTTTACATTCGGAGAAAATTCCCACCCCTTGCCTGTGTTCAGACCATGCAGCGCACGGTCGAACGCCGGGTTGAAATCGAAATACCAGCGCCCGAGTTTCTTGTCGATGATGGGACGAAGCTCATAGTTCCAACTGTCCTCGGCAAACTTCCGCCGCTGATACCCAATTTCCTGCGAGAGGCTCAGGCCAACCGGCAAGTGCCACGACTCGGGAGCCGTGAAGCGCGGGCGAATGTGATCGCCCACCCAGTTCCAGCCCCCGCCGTTCGAACCGAAGCCGGGCTGAATGCTCGAAAACACATAGAAGCCTGTTTCGAACCAGTCAGTCCAGCCGTGCGTGATCTCCAGCGTCTCGTGCTCGGCATGATTCGAAGGGAGCACGCCGTTGATCACTTGCTTGGAGCCGTCCACGGTGAAGTTGGAATGGATCTCCACCATGGTGACGTTCCGCGGGGTCGCTTCCGAGGAATAGACCTGGATTTCGTAGTTGTCCTGAGCGCGAGCCGGCAGAGTGAGCAGGAACAGATTGAGCCCGAAAAAGAGCGTTCCGACTACCTGAAAGAAATGTTTCGCCATGATCCTGATCTGTAAAGCTGGAATATACGACGCGCCGCGCGCCGCATGAACATTCGATTCTAGCGGGGCGCGGCGGGGAGCGGGGCGCCAACCGCTGAACAGCTCATTTATGAGGCGGTTCTAGTCTCGAGCCCGGTTCTTGATCCAAATGGGCGAACCGATGAAACCGAACGCATGGCGAATCTGGTTTTCGAGGAAGCGCTGATAGGAAAAGTGCAGTTTCACGGCGCGGTCGGTGAAGAGCACGAAGGTGGGCGGCGCTACTCCCGCCTGCGTCATGTAGTAGATTCTCACGCGCTTGCTCACGGGAACGGAGGCGCGGTCGAAGTCAACCGTCTTCAGAAAACGGTTCATCTCTCCGGTCGTGATGCGCTTCCGCCGCTCGGCGGCCACCTTCTCGATCAGCGGAAGAATTTTCTCCGTTCCCTTGCCGGTGTGCGCGGAGAGAAAGAGCACCGGAGCGTAGGCCAGGAATTTGAGTCCGTAGCGCAGGCGCTCTTCGTAGAGAGCGCGGTCGTGGGGGCGCTTGGCGTCCTGGATGCGCGCCGTCTTCGACTGGCTGATGGCGCGCTTCTCGCCGCTCGCCACCAGGTCCCATTTATTGACCAGGATAATCACCGAGCGTCCGCTCTCGTGGGCATAGCCCGCGATGTTCGCGTCGAGCCCGCTGGCGCCTTCGGTGGCATCTACCATGAAGAGCACGATGTCGGCGTCTTCGATGTTTTTGCGCGCCATGACCACCGACAGCTTCTCGGCCATCAGGTGCGTCTTGCCTTTACGGCGGATGCCGGCCGTATCAATGAAGCGAATCTTGCGGCCTTTGTACTGGAGGACTTCATCGATTGAATCTCGCGTAGTGCCAGGGGTGGGCGAGACAATGGCGCGCGATGTTCCCGTGAGTTGATTCAGCAGCGTGGATTTGCCGACATTGGGGTGCCCGATGATGGCCACCTTGATTTCATGCGGCTCCGAGGTTGGTGAGCCTTCCTCTGTGCTTTCCCCTGTGACCTCCGTGCCCCCTGTGGTTGCCTTTTCCACCGCCGGCAGCACCAGAAGGATGGCGTCGAGCAGATCGTCGATGCCCCGTCCATGCTCGGACGAAACCGGAAACACATTCCGCATTCCGAGCGAATGAAATTCTCCGAGCAACGAATCCTGCTTGTCGGTATCCATTTTGTTGACGGCGAGAAAGAGCGGCTTGCCGGTGCGCGCCAGGAGTCGCGCCAACTCGCGATCAGGCCCTGCGATCTCGGTGCGAGCATCGACGACCATGACGATGGCGGCCGCTTCTTCGAACGCGACCTTCGCCTGACGGAAAATCTCCGAGGGTATGAAATCTTTATCGTCGGGAACGATGCCGCCCGTATCCACCACTCGAAACTTGTGCCCGCGCCATTCCGCCTCGCCATAGAGGCGGTCGCGCGTGATCCCGGGCTGATCTCCGACGATGGCGCGCCGCGATCCGGTCAGCCGGTTGAACAGTGTCGATTTGCCGACGTTAGGGCGGCCGACTATGGCGACGAGGGGGATGGATTGCTTTTTGTTGCTCAAAGTCTTTTTTGCTCAAAGGCTGGATGAGTTACGAGGTCCATCCCGCTATTATAGAGACTCCGTGCCTTCCTCATCCCATCCCGTGTCCCCTCCAAAAACTCGGCCTGCGGGATTCTCGCTGTACCAGTTCTTCGCGCCGGGCGGCGTGCTCTCGAAAACGCACCCCGCCTACGAGTTTCGTCGCGGGCAGTTGCAGATGGCCCAGGCAGTGGAAGAAGCACTCGAAGAGAAGCGGCACCTGATCGTCGAGGCCGGCACGGGTACCGGCAAAACGCTGGCGTATCTCTTGCCGGTGATCCGCTCGGGCAAACGAGTCATCATCTCAACCGGTACGAAGAACCTGCAGGAGCAGCTCTTCTTTAAAGATGTCCCTGCGCTGGAGCGAGCGCTGTTCGCCGATGGAGACCGAAAACTGAGCGTCTGCTATATGAAGGGGCGCAACAACTATTTATGCCGCAAGAAGCTTTTCGATCTCACCGACCAGCCGGTGCTCAGCGGACTGGAAGAGATCGAGCACTACCGCGCCATCGCCGCGTGGGAGAAAACGACGCAGACCGGCGATCGCGCGGAACTCGCGGAATTGCCCGAGGCCAGCGCCCTTTGGCACAAGCTCGACGCCCGGGCCGATACCTGTCTCGGCCAGAAATGCAAGGAATGGGAGCATTGCTTCATCACCGAGATGCGGCGGCGCGCGGCCGAGAGCGACATCATCATCGTCAACCATCACCTGTTCTTCGCCGACCTCTCCATCAAGCTCGAAGCCGATGGCGCGTCCGATGCCGGTGTCCTGCCCGAGTGCGGGGCGGTGATCTTCGACGAAGCGCACGAACTGGAAGAAGTCGCCGGCAGCTTCTTTGGGATTTCGGTCAGCAACCTGCGGATGGATGAGCTGACGCGCGACGTCGAACACCTGCTGCAGCGCGAGCGCCTCTACACGCCACAGATGTCGGGAGCGATTCAGTCGGTGCGGGAGCGCTCGCAACTGTTTTTTTCGCTCCTGCCCGCGAACGAAGGGCGGTTTGCTTTCGACTCTCGCCGCGAGTTCCTGGAGGAAAACGGCGAAGAATTTCTCGCTCTCAATCAAGCGCTGTACCGGCTGGGCGCGGAGCTGGAGCAACTTCCGCAAAAGCCGGAAGAAGTCTTCACTCTGACGCGTCGAGCGCGGGAATTGCAGGTGCAACTTCGCTTCGTGATGGAAAGCGAGGATCCCAACACGGTTTTCTGGATTGAGCGGCGAGGGTTTCGCGCGCCGGTAGGCTCGCGCCGCAAGTCCTCATCTTTCACAACAGAAGAAAAAAACACAGGCGGGCGCACGAATATTTTTCTGCAAGCCACTCCGATCGAAGTTGGCCAGATCCTGCGCGAGTGCCTGTGGTCGAAGCTGGAGACGTCGGTGCTGACTTCGGCAACGCTGGCCGTCGGCGGTGGTTTCGACTACATACGGCAGCGGCTCGGGCTCGACCACGCGCGCGAATTGATCGTCGCCTCGCACTTCGATTACGAAAGCCAGGCGATCCTTTACGTCCCGCCCGATCTGCCCGATCCGCGCACGCCGCAATTCGCCGCCGAGGCTGCCGGCCTTGTCCGGCGGTTGCTCGAGATTACCCGCGGACGCGCGTTCGTGCTCTTCACCAGCTACGCGCAGATGAACGAAATCTACCAGCGGCTTCTTGGCCAGTTGGAATTTCCGATGCTCAAGCAGGGCGACGCTCCAAAATCGGCATTGCTCGAGGAGTTTCGGGTCACGCCCCACGCCGTGTTGTTTGGGACATCTTCGTTCTGGCAGGGCGTGGACGTCCAAGGCGAACAGTTGAGCTGCGTCATTATCGATCGCTTGCCGTTTGCTGTCCCGAGCGATCCGGTGGTTGCGGCTCGGGTGAAGGCCATCGATGCTGGCGGCGGCAACGCATTTTACGAATACCAGGTGCCGAGCGCGGTCATTACGCTGAAGCAAGGGTTCGGGAGATTGATCCGGTCGCTGCACGATCGTGGTTTGCTGGCTTTGCTCGACAACCGGATATTGAAGAAGTCGTACGGGCGCGTGTTTGTTGAGAGCTTGCCGAACTACAGCAGGACGACGGAATTGAAAAGAGTGGAGGAGTTCTTCGGAGTCAGTTCTTAACCACAGAGGGCACAGGGGATCACAGAAGGGTTGGAGCCTCGCTGGTCTGACCGAGGAGTTATTCGCACCGGAAGGACGGGCGAGACGTCCGTCCCTCCATCGCGAACCAAAAACTATTCTGCTGCTTCTTTGTCGACAACGACCTTCAAGTGCGTGGTCACGTCCCGGTGCAGCTTGATGGGGACAGTGAACTCGCCGACGGTCTTGAGCGGTTCGTGCAACTGGATCTTCCGGCGATCGATGTGGAAGCTCTTTTTCTCGAGCGCGTCGGCAATATCGCCCGCCGTAACCGATCCGAACAACTGATCGCTTTCGCCTGACTTGCGCAGGAACTTAACCTCGAGCCCGTCAAACTGCTTGGCCAGCGCTTCCGCTTCCGTCTTTTCCTTGGCAGAGCGGCGCACCGAGGCCGCCTTCATCTGCTCGATGACAGTCTTATTGGCGGCGGTGGCCTGAATCGCCAGTTTCTTGGGCAGCAGAAAATTCCGCCCGTATCCCTCGGCGACTTTCACCACCTCACCGCGGTTGCCCAGCTTGGGCACGTCTTCTTTCAGGATGACTTCCATGAATGACTCCGTTTTCTGTGGGCTTACTCTGTGCCTCCTGTGTCCTCTGTGCTGAAGACCTTTCTCAACCACAGAGGACACAGGGGTTCACAGGGGAAACCTTGATCTCATTTAACTGAAACTACTGCGCGCGGCCAGCGAACGGCAGCAGGGCGATATTGCGCGCCTGCTTGATGGCCCTCGACAGACGGCGCTGGTGCGGCGTGCACACGCCGGTCAGGCGTCGCGGAGTGATCTTGCCGCTTTCAGCTACGAACTGCGCCAGCAGACGCACGTCTTTGTAATTGACCGCTTCGATCTTCTCGACGCAGAACTTGCAAACCTTCTTGCGCCGGAAGAACTTACGGCCGCCTTCGCGGGGACCACCGGGGCCTCCGCCGGGACGCGGACCGCGCGGGCCGCTGCGCTCGGGGCGGTCGCCACCACTACGCTCCGGACGACTTTCGCCGCCACTTGATCCCGCAGACGCGGTCGGTGCTTTTGTTTCTTCTGCCATAGTGCTCCTGCTTTCTAAGAATTCGTTAACGGACGGGCGAGACGCCCGTCTCTCCACTGATCGTCGCGCGACCAACCAACGGCCAACTAAACGGGCGCCGAGACCGGTGCTTCCGTTCTAGCCTCCGGCGTTGCCGGTGTTGCTGGTGTTACCGGAGCGGCGGCGGTCGGTTGTGCGCTGACTTTCTTTTTCGCGTCACGAAGTTTCTTGATCTTGTCGAGCCGCTTCAGTTCTTCGTCCGTGCGCACGGTGAGGAACTTGATCACCGGCTCGGTCACGCGCAGGCGACGTTCGACTTCGTGAATGATGGCGCCGGTGGCGGCAATCATCATCAGCACAAAGATGCCATCGTTGAACTTGCCTACCCTGTACGCGAGACGGCGCTTGCCCCAGACCTCGCTCTTGGCCGTTCCGCCCGCCGAGGTCACCGAAGACTCGAGCGTCGAAATCAGCTTGTTCAGATCCTCGTCCACCATGTCGGGCCGGACGATGAACATCAATTCATAGTTACGATTCATTCGTTATCTCCAAACTCTCCGCTGCAACAAACTTTGTCCCGCGAAATGCGGCTATTTTTACGTCGCCTGCGGCTCTTCGCCCGGTTCGTTCTTGCGATTGAATCGGTTCATCGCCGCAGCCGATCCTTCCTTCAAAATCGCCTCAACCGCCTGCACTGCAGTGTCGAGGACTTCGTCCACGACTTTTTCCTGCGCCTTGCGGAACGGCGTCAGCACATACTTCACGCTGTCCGTGACTTTGCGATCGGGCGCAATTCCCAGCCGAATCCGCAAAAACTCGTCGGTACCCAGGGCGCCGAGGATGGATTCCATCCCGTTGTGCCCCGCCGAACTCCCCCGCTGCCGGATGCGAATCGTGCCCAGCGGCAGGTCCAGCTCGTCGTAAATCACAATCAGGTCCCGCTCCACATCGACCTGATGTTCCGCCACCAGTTCCCGCACCGAAAGCCCACTCAGGTTCATGTAGGTTACCGGTTTGGCCAGGACCGCCGGCTCACCGGCGATCATTGTCCGCGCGGTCAGCGCGCGGCATTGGCGATTCCTGACTTCGATCCCGAGGCCGTTGGCGATCCGATCAATCGTCAAGAACCCGAGATTGTGCGGCGTGAACTGGTACTCGATTCCTGGGTTGCCCAAACCGACAATCAGTTTCACGCAAATTAGCTTTCGGCTTTCAGCTTTCAGCTAAAAGCTCATAGCTTCGCTTAGGACAAACGCTTGCGGGCCGAATAAGGCCCGCAATGCGGGCGCTATTTTTTCTCTTTCTTCTCGGGCTTCTCGGGCTTCTCGGGCTTCTCGGGCTTCTCGGGCTTGACCTTGGCCTTGGCATCGCCCTCGGCCTCGACTTCACCCTCGACTTCCTGCTTGCCCTTCTTAATGACTTCGGGTTCAGCCGGAGTTGCCGCCGCCTCCGCCACCGCCTCCGGAGCCACAACCACTTCTTCCTTCACCGTGGTGATGTGCGCGATCATCTGATTCTCGTCGGTCAGGAACTTCAGCTTTTCGTTGCGCGGGAGGTCTTTCACGCGCACTTCGATACCGAACACAAGGTGGCTGATGTCCACTTCGATTGACTTCGGAATATCCGCCGGAAGGCACTCAATCTCGATTTCACGCAGCAATTGCTCGAGGATGCCGCCCTGCGTCTTCACGCCCTCGGCCTCGCCTTTGAGCACGACAGGAACCGTGACCGTCAGCTTCTTGTCCATCGCGATGCGCTGAAGGTCCACGTGGAGCAGGGTTCCCTTGATGGGTTCGAACTGCCAGTCCACGATCATGGCCTTTACGCGATCGCTGTCGAGCGCCAGGTCGAAAATCGTGTTGTGCCCGCTCTCCGACCGCAGGATGCGCAGGACCTGCCGCGGATCGACCGCGACCGAAGCCGCTTCTTTGCCCGCGCCGTATACAACGGCTGGAATTTTTCCGCCGACGCGCACGCGACGGGCGGCGTTCTTGGTGCCTGGTTCGCGCTTCTGCGCTTCCAGAATACTGATATCCGTTGCAGTCGCCATAATTCCGTTTCCGTCCTTCGTTGATCCAAAAGTCAGATAAAAAGTTTGCTGACCGAAGTCTCTTCGTGAATGGACTGAATTGCTCGTCCAATCAGCCCCGCGATCGATTTCACCTTGATCTTTGAGACTTGCCTTGCCGCTTCGGTCAGCGGGATGGTATCGGTCACGACCACCTCGGTGATCGGAGAGTTCACAAGATGTTCCACCGCCGCCCCTGAAAGTACCGCGTGCGTGCAGCAGGCATACACCGAGCTCGCGCCATTCTCCAGCAGGGCTTGCGCCACCTTCACCAGCGTTCCCGCCGTGTCGATGAGGTCGTCAATGATGAGACAAGTGCGGCCATTGACCTCGCCGATCACATTCATCACCTCCGCCACGTTCATCTCGACGCGGCGTTTATCCACGATGGCCAGCGCTGCATCCACCTTCTTCGCGAAAAAGCGCGCGCGCTCCACGCCACCCGCGTCCGGCGAAACCACCGTCAGGTTCGGCAGGTTCAGCTTCTTGAAGTAATCCACCAGCACCGGCGAAGCGAACAGGTGGTCCACCGGAATATTAAAAAATCCCTGCAACTGCGGCGCGTGCAAGTCCACCACCAGTGCGCGATCGGCACCCGCGGTGGTCAGCAGGTCGGCCACCAGCTTCGACGAAATCGGCACGCGCGGCTTGTCTTTGCGATCCTGGCGCGCGTAGCCGTAGTACGGAATCACGGCTGTGATGCGCCGCGCGGAAGCCCGCTTGAGCGCGTCCATCATCAACAACAGTTCCATCAGGTGCATGTCCACCGGTTGGCAGGTGGGCTGCATCACGAACACGTCGGCCCCGCGCACGTTCTCCTGGATCTGCACATACGCTTCGCCGTCGTTGAAGCGGGTGACCAGAGCCTGTCCACGCGTCAGGCCAAGAAAGTTGCAGACCTCATCGCAGAGCGCCTCGTTGGCGGTTCCACAGAAGACTTTGAATCTGTCGTCGACCCGGGCGCGCTGCAGCTTGCGTTCCGTTTTCTCGTCCGTGACCGGCCTTTTTTCCGCGCTTGTCGTCGCAACTGTGGACATAGTTTCAGTTCTCAGTTCCCGGTTCTCAGTTCTCGGTTTGGGGCTCCAGCGTCTCTACTGAGAACTGGCAACTGAGAACTGGTTATCTGGCTGGGCCGCTAGGATTCGAACCTAGACAAAGTGCTCCAAAGGCACTTGACCTACCATTAGTCGACGGCCCAGTGAAACGATCTGACTGGCTGATTGCACTTCAATTGTCGTTCAACTGTCGTCGTTTAACAATGACGTTCAACAATCGAAAATTAACAATCAAGAATTCTTTTCCAATACTTCTGGCGCGTCAACGTACTGGTCGCCACTGTCTTCACCCCCTGCTTTTGCAGACGGCTGGCCGCCTTCGCGGCATCGGCTGGCGACCGGAACAGCCCGTACAGGGTTGACCCTGACCCGGAGAGCGAAGCGTATCGCGACCCCGCGCGCTCCAGCGCACCTTTTATGTCTCGCAGTTCGGGATATTGAGGAAAGACGACTCTCTCGAAGTCGTTTTCAATCCCGGTACGGACAAGGTCGGAAAGCAAGTTCCCGGCCCGGCTCCCGCCTTTTGCAGAAGCACCGGTGTTGGGGTAACCACTCAGCCACGCCGACAGCACGCAGCCAACCTCAAACAGTCTATCGGACGCCCCCGGCCGCGTCAATTGATGATTCCGTGTGGGGACGGGGCTGTGCCCCGAGCGCAGCTCGGCGTCGCTTGCCACCAGCGCATCCCAATCGGCAAACGCCCTAGCCGTCGAGACCCCAACCTCCGGCGTTACCACCACCATCGCCACCGAAGGTAGATCCGGCAGAGGATAGACCTCCTCGCCGCGACCCACTCCCAACGTCGTTCCGCCTACCAGAAACAACGGCAGGTCCGACCCAACTCCGGCGGCAATTCGCAGGCACGTGGCAGCGGGGAGTTTCTTTTTGAGCGCCCGCGTCTTTTTCAGTGCAAGCTCCAGCGCGACCATGGTTGCCACCGCATTCGAAGACGCCGCGCCCATCCCTCCCTGCACCGGCAGGCGCTTCTCGATTTCGATGCGGACCCTTCCCTTCGCGCCGAGTTCGTCCATCACCCGCTCGGCCATGCGATAGCAGGTGTTCGACGAATCCAGCGGAACCCGCGGATCCTTACACAGAATCTCAATTCCGCGGCCACGCCCGACGCTCACCCGGATCACGTCATGCAGCGCGATCGTCTGGTACACCGTGCGCAGATCGTGATATCCGTCCGCGCGCGCAGCGCCGATGTAGAGCCCGAGATTGATCTTCGCAAAAGAACGAACCGCGATGGTCATGGAAGAGGAATTGTAAGCGATTTGGGCGGAAGGGCGGCTCCGCACTAACTTTAACTCCGGGACAAAGAGCCGCTGTTTGGCCCGTGGCAGCGGGGTGCTGCAGCTTCCAGACGGCCACTTCCGGCTGGCGACGACTCGCCAAGTGACCGGACGATTCTTGGATTGTGAGTGTAATGGGGATATTACAACAGTTGATCGTCTGGCTTTGTGGCTCTTGGCGGTCAACGCACATCAGAAGATGTGACCCGTGTCACTGACCTTGTGCAATCATTCGTGTGTATTTAGTATTCTCAGCCTCCCCGAAGAGCGGCCCCCAGCTGCATCGCCTGTGAGAGGTGGAAAGTCTTCACCCGATGGATGGTAGGTAGGAGTCTCCCATGACGATGGCAAGGATAGTCTCCGTTGCGGTGCTCTGTATCTCGGTATGCAGCGCGTTGGTGGGACAGCGCACGAAAGAGGAAGAGGCCGTCGAGAGACGAATCACGGACACTTTGCACCAGATGTACGAGGCAGAAAGGCGGAGGGACCTCAAATTTGTCTTATCTCACCTCGCCGACGATTTTGCCGAAGTTGCAGGTAACGGAGGCGTGTATCACCGTGTGGACATTGAGGCGGAATGGTCCAACGTGGCACTGCACGACTACAAACTCTCGGACTGCGCGTTCAAGCTGATGACCCGCGATTCCGCGTACTTGAGTTGCAAGATGGAACTGGATGCGACGTACAAGGGGCAGCCATTTCCAAGCCGTCTCCGGGTGACCACTGTGTGGACTCGTCACGGAGGCGAATGGTCGATACGGTTTGAACAGGGAACGACAATCCTCGAACCGTCGAATAGCAAGTAGGAAATTCCTCACCTCCATTCAAATCTCCATGAAAGTGTTGCAATCGCATTATAAAAGGGCGCCCCTTTTGGAGTAGGTTATGAGCGCAAGCAGTGACCTTCGAAGAAGGGACCTGGGCCGCCTGGCTGTATGATCTGGCGGGTGGCCCAGGCTTTTGATCTCGCCGGAGTAACTAACACTGGGGGGTGCCCCATCCTTCGCGTACTTTGCGAAGGGTGGGCGAGGAAATGTCCGCACAACGGGACGAACGCGACCTGCTTTTTTTTCATCACATTTTACTTGTACCGCCATCACAGACTCCCAACCGCAACCCTGCGAAAATCCTTCGAGAGTGCAACATCGAGGAGTGTGCCCGTCTCCAGAGACGGTTCCATTTTCGGCGCTCTTTGACAACTTGAGGCGTCTAGCGGGCGTGAGCGAAGCGGGAGCCCGCTGCCGAAATCCTGAGCGAAGCGAAGGATCCAGAGCTTGAGCCGTTTAGCCGGCGCGACCCGAGAGCAACCGAAGGGGGAAGCCCGCTGCCGAAATCCCGAGCGAAGCGCAGGATTTCGCAGCTAACTCCTTACCCCTGAGGATTTTCCATATAAGTCATTTAAATTGAGGATTTTGGCGAGCTACCCCGCTAAGTCAATGATTCTAATAGATCGGAAAAAAGGGGGGGTAGGGGGGTCCCCAAGAAAGAGCGCCAAACGCATTTACTGAGAACTGAGAACCGAGAACTGAGAACTGATTTAGGAGCCATCATAATGTCAATCTTTCCAGGCGAACTTTGCCAGCATATAAGAATGAATGGATCGAGGTGCGGATCGCCCGCCCTGCGCGATCAGAAATTTTGCTACTTCCACAACTGCTGCTCCCCAGTCGAGGTCGACGTCAGCACCTCCGCGACCGTCCCTGCCGCTCCCTTCTTCCTGCCCGTCCTCGAAGACGCCCCCTCGATCCAGTTAGCGATCACGCAGGTCCGCGAACATTTACTGCACCGACGCCTCGACCCGAAAAAGGCTGGAATTCTGCTCTACGCCATGCAGGTCGCGTCCTCGAATCTGGGTCGCCTGAGTGAGGATAAAGGTCAGGATAAAAGTCAGAAGAAAAGTGAGGAGAAGCATCAGGAGAATAGTCCGGAGAAAAGCGTAGAGTCGTCCTCTCCCGCCCCAGCGTCGTCAGAGGCTGTTTCGACTGGCCAGGACGATTCCGGCTCCATCTCGTCAGGCGAACCTGATCGCTTGCCGCCCGGAACAATTCAAGCCTGTGAGCAGCCGCGGCGATTCGTGGTCTGAAGGTTAGCAGTCTGAATCAGGCCGGAGAAATTTCCGCGATCATCAACGAAGAAGCGTTCGACGATCTCGGCGGCCCGATTGTTCCGCTGACGTCTCTCGACACGCCGGTTCCGTTTTCTCCGCCGCAGGAGGAGTTTTTCCTCCCGAAAGTTTCCGATCTGGTGCGTGAGGCACGCCGCCTGCGTGCTTACTAACCTCCCTGATCTGCTGCCGCCAGCGCTGCGCTTCTGTTATATACTGTCGCTTCTGTCTCCAGTAACTCAATCCGCCCCGTGAATTACCCGGCATCCTTTTCTCGCCATCAGAAGGGAGTATGGGAATGACGATTGGCCGCAAGCTTTCCTGCTACGTCACCATAATCGCCGCTTTGGCTTGTTCCATTTTTGTCTTCGCAAAACCCAAAGACAAGGACAAAGAGAACAACTCTGAAGTCAAATTCACCGCGCGCAGTGAACTGGTGCTGATCCCCACGCTGGTGACCGACAAGTCCGGCAATCACATCGGCGGACTCAAGAAGGAAGACTTCACGGTGCTGGAAAACGGCGCCGAACAAAAGATTGCCACGTTCGAGGAAATCACCAGCGACGCGCACCGTTTGTCGCGTCCCAAGAATCCCAACGAGTTCAGCAATTCCCTAGCCGGCGAGCCGTCCAACCGGCGCATTACGCTTATGGTGCTCGACTTCATTAACACGCCCTTTATGGATCAGGCGAATGCGCGCAAGGATTTGCTCAAGTATCTAACGCAATCGGTGGATCAGCGCGAGCCGACAGCCCTCTACACCCTCACCCGTAGCGGCATTCACGTGATCCATGACTTCACCACCGATCCTCGCGTCCTGGTAGCCGCACTGCATAAGGTGAAAGGCGACGCGTTTCAGATGGTCGATAGCCAGGGAGATGTGGAAGCTATGACCGGAACTGCCAGCCCCGATGGCAGCGCGGGTGTCGACCCCAGCGCCGTGCAGAGCGAAGCCCAACGAATCCAGACCATGATGGAAGACGCGGAACTGAATTTTCAATCGTTCCAGCAACGTCTTGCCATCACCTACACCTTGCAGGGAATGCAACAGGTATCACAGGCGTTGGCAGGATTCCCTGGGCGCAAGTCGCTGATCTGGGCGAGCGGCGGATTCCCTTTCAGCGTGAGCGACAACACCATGCAACTCGCGCCCGCCGGCCGCGATTCCCTCTCCGATGTGCTGCCGATGTACGAGCACACCTGGCAACTGCTGAACGATGCACAGATTGCGCTCTATCCAGTGGACGTCAAAGGGCTGCAGGTCGTGACCATTCCAAGCGCCTCCGTGCACAACCCGGGGAAAAACTACGCGCGCAACATGAGCTGGCGGCAAATGGATACCCAGTCAACCCTCCAGACCTTTGCGTCTATGACCGGAGGACGCGCCTATTACAACTCCAACGATCTGGTAAAAGGCTTTCGCGACGCGGTGCACGATTCTGCGGAATACTACATGCTTGGCTACTATCTGGACCGATCGAAGACCAAGTCTGGCTGGCGCAAGCTCGCGGTAAAAGTGAAGCGCGATCACGTGGAGGTGCGCGCGCGCAGTGGCTTCTTTGTGACCAATGCCACCGTCGATCCCGAGAACAGCCGCAACAGCGACATTTCGTCGGCTTTGCAGTCGCCTTTGGATTACACATCGATTGCGCTGGTTACGCGCTGGGGCAAAATCGAACCCGGCAAGGAGCCGGGCAAGAAGCATGTGAATTATGAGATGCACCTGGCGCCAAATCCTGCGCTGATCAACGACGCCGACAATAACCACGTTGCGCTGGAATTCTTAGCGCTGGCGATAACACCCGAAGGCAACCAGGTCGATCGTCCCGTGGGCCAGAAAGTTGAAAATCATCTGACCTCGGAGAAGTTGTCGGCGATTCGCCAGAACGGCCTTGCCTACAGAGGTGCCCTGGATCTTGCCCCCGGGGAATATACAGTCCGTTTCGTTGTCCGTGACGACCTTAGCGGACGCGTCGGCTCGGTCGCCGCGCCCTTGAAGGTAGAATGAAACAGAGTGGGTGCGTGGCTGCAGTTCGCCCGTGAACTCTACTGTGAACTGAAGCTGTCCGAGGATCTGAAATGCGCAACTTCATTCTGGGGATTGTCGTCACCATTCTGGTTCTGCTGATCGGCGGTCTTGGCCTTGCCCTGCTCGGCTTTCTGCCGACCCGGGCCAACAGCGCTCCCCCTGCGATGGAAGTCCAAATCGCCATGAGCGCGCTCGACAATTCGGTGGAACGCCATGCTCCCCGCGTGGACAGTCCCGTGCCCCCAACGGACGAGAATCTGATCGAGGGTCTGAAGATCTACACCATGAATTGCGCGCTTTGCCATGGCGGTATCGACCGCCAGCCCTCGGCCCTTGAGAAATCGTTCTATCCCCCGCCTCCGAGCCTCATTCTTCACCCACCGGATGATCCGGAATGGCACGTCTTCTACGTGATTCGCACCGGCGTCCGCTATACCGGCATGCCCGCCTGGGACAAGACCCTCTCTGAGCCTGACATATGGAAGCTCACGGCGTTCCTCACCCGCGTAGACAAACTGCCGCCTGCCGTGCAGGATTATTGGAAGAAATCCAGCGGCGTGAACCCTCCAACCGGCGGGCAGGAAGGACACGACGACCACAAGTAGTTCGTGCCGGACCAGAAAATTGCTTCTTGGGAGTAGCGTCGGCTTCGCTACCCTGGCGGATAGCTGAAATTGATGGTGATCATGGTTTGAGTTGCCGCAGCGTGGCCGTTAAGACTGTAGGGTTGGAACCGCCACTGCTTGACGGCGGCAATCGCCGCCCGGCCCAGAATAAAATACCCCCGAACAAATTTCAGATCCTCGACGCTGCCATCGCGCCCAATCACCGCCTGCAGCACCACCGCTCCGTGAAGTTTCTGCGCTAACGCTTCCGGTGGATACACCGGATCCACGGTGTGAACCAGCAGGGCCCGCGCTGCTTCTTCGCTCACCGCGACGGGTTCGCTGAATTGCTGAATTGCGGGCTGCGACTGCGGTGCGGAGACCGGCATCATCTGCGCAGGATTCACCGTCACCACAACCGGCCGCTCAATCGGCGCCGAGTTCCTCATGCTTTCTGGAATCGCCACTCGTTCCCTGCGGATTGGCGCCGCTTCTTGATGCTCAAACAAAGGCACGGGCAGCGGAAAGTCCGCAGCCTTTGGCAATGGGATGCGCGCTTCCGTCAGCGTGGACTCGGTTGCAACCACTCCCAGCGCCGGTGTCTGCGCACTGGAACTCGGATCTCTGCTGTAGTACGCATCCTGTTGCGCGTCGCTCCCGGCGGAACCGACGGGCAACGCCCCGGTTTGGTTCATATGAAAAAGCGCCGCCACCGATTCCCGCAAAACACGAAACCTTCCCTCCGGAGTCCGCGACAGATACTCGACGACCTCGCGTGATCTCCACAGGCAAAACACCGCTGTAAGCACAAGCACCGCAGCACAAGCTTCGCGGAACCCAAACGCATGGCTACGCCGTCGAGGTTCCTCTTCGTCTTCGTCAGTCGCAATTTCGCCGTTGCCCTCCGCTGCATTCGCTTCCGGGGAACCGGCTGGCGGATCCTGCTGACTGTGTTCCGTCACATCGGCGCCAACAGAAGCTGCGCTCGGGCCTTCGCTGCTCGCGTCGTCGCCTTCCCCTGACGACTCCGCGGCATCCTCTGCGCTCAACGGTTGCATCTGCTCACACGCTTTCGCCAGCACCGCGTCGGCTTCCTCGGCGGAAATTGGACGATAGATGAGAAAGTCGAGGCGGTTGTCGCGTAGTTCCGCCGTCGTGGGGTCGTGATCGACGATGGCGATGGCCAACGTGTCCCGGTTCGGCGCGGACTCGCGAGCTCGCTTCAAGAGGAAGCTCGCCTCCGGCTGGTCAGCCCAGTCCGCAATCACGCACGAAAAGGCGCGCGTCTTCCCTTTTTCGATGGCTGCAAAGATGTCCGAACAGACTTCAGCGCGGATCCCTGCACTCTCGCAGGCCGCGGTCATGGCGGCGTTCGTCTCGGGGCTTTTTGAAAGCAACAGGGCGCGGAAAGCCATCGCGGCAATAGCTTATCGGTATTTTCGTCACCGCGACAGGTAACCAGTGGGTACTTCACCCGGTGGAATCTGGCCATCCTTCTGGCAGGATTCCCGTTCCCGCGCCGGTGACCTTCGTAACCTGCCGCCCGTCCCACCCTGACAATGTCAGATCTCAGCCCACTCTCCCGATAACTCGTGGCGCAGCTTCTGCTGCCGTTCTTGCTGCCTATCCTGCAGCTTCCGCTGCGAATCTTGCAGCCTCTTCTCCATATCTTTCCAGCACAATGCCTGCTGCTGCACTTTCTCCATGATGGCCGGACCCATGCGGGCGATTTCTTCTCCAGCGCGGCTGATTGCCTGCTCGGTCTCTGCGGTGAAATCGGGAATGTCAAAGCTGTCTTCCAGCAGGCTGCCGGAATCCTTTTTTTCGGGAAGAGTCAGAGTGAGATTCTGCTCCCTCTTCTCGCGCATTACAGTCACGGCCACCGCGCCGCCCGACGATGACCGCAAAGCATGCGTGAAGTCGGAGGTATCGTGCACCGGCTGGTTGTTGACCTTGACGACCACATCTCCAGCACGGAATCCAGCCTTTTCCCCGCGGCTGCCTTTTTCCACCGAGCGCACCAGCACGCCGTTGCCGCCCTTGACGCCAAAGAAATCTCCCAGTTGCGGTGTAATGTTTTCCACCATCAGCCCGCTGCGCAACGACGAGTGGACGATGACCACCGAGACGGGCACGTCGAAGTCCGGCATTGCGGGCATCTCCGGCATCTCGAACTTACCCTTCGGCCACGCCATCGACTTGCGCCGGTCGGCAAGTTGCACCTTGATCGTCAGTGGTTGACCGTCGCGGCTGATGCCGAGATTCACCACGCGGCCCGGTGGCGTTTCTTTAATCATCCGGCGCAATTGGGCAGCACTCTCTACCGCCGTACCGTTCAGGCTTACGATGACGTCATGCTCGCGCAGCCCGGCTTTTCCGGCGGGAGCGTCCTGATCGACCATCGTGACCTCCGCGCCGTGCTCTTCCTTGAGCTTCAATTCTCCCAGCCGCTCCGGAGAAACGTCAGCGATATCCACTCCGAGATACGACGATCCGCCGCCCTCCTCCGCGCCGTAACTCCAGTTCCAGCTTTCGCCCGTGCGGTCGTAATTCGACTCCGCTGGTTGCGCGCTAGAGACCAGCGAAACGACCAGCGAAAAAAGAAACGTGCAAACCAGAAAGCGATGGATCATAGTCCCTCCCGATACAAATAACTCCGCCCAAACCTGTTGGTGGAGCGCCGGGCGTCCCCGCCCGGCGGGACGGGCGAGACGCCCGTCGCTCCACCATGTGACCTAGCGACTGACGCGGCGGAAGTTGACATTCCCAGAATTCGTCCGGACCTTCAGCACAGGTCCGCCACCATTAAGTTGACCCTCTGCAGTCACCGTTCTCGGCCCCCACGGTCCGCCTTCACTGGACACACGAATGTCAGAGAAGTCACTGCGGATCGTGTGGCCATTGGCGATTTCGATCTCCGCCCGAATGGAGATCGCCAGATCATTCGCAAGATAGACGGTGATGTCGCCGGCCGAGGTTTCAAGCGTGGAATTGTTGCGACCGCTCGCCGACGAGAGTAGCTTCACGACGATTCCGCCTGCCGAAGTTTCCGCCTGCACCGACGTCGCTCCATCCAATTGGATACTGCCGCCGCCGGTCTGGGCCTGAACGCGTCCTTTCGCGGAAGCCAGCCGAATGCTGCCTGCGCCCGTCTCAATTTCCGCCGGCCCTCCGATCTCGCCCAGGTCCACGCTTCCGCCGCCGGTCGTGGCTTTCACCGCCCCGCTGCACTTGTCCACCCGAATACTACCCCCGCCCGTCTCCAGCACCGCGCCTTGCAGCCCCGAAAGAACGACTAAGCTTCCCCCTCCACTTTCCGCCTTGATCTCGCCCTTGGCGGATGCGATCTTGATGTTTCCTCCGCCCGTCTGCAGACTTACGTTGCCTTCCACGCTGCCGACCTCAATCGTGCCCCCGCCGGTTTCCGCCGTCACCTCGCCGCCGATATCATCCAGGTGAATATTTCCACCACCACTCTCGAGGTCGACACGTCCGGCAATCCCAGTCGCGTTTACGCTGCCACCCCCGGTCTCGATCTTGGCGGACTCCAGGTTCCGTGGCACATTGATGACAAAATCATCAGAGCACTTACGATTTCCCCTGCCCTCCGACTCCGCCACGATCCAAGCCGTGTCTCCCTTTACAGACGTGTTGATCCTGTAAGACTCAAATTCGCGGCGGGCCTGCTGTTCCGAAGATGTATAGGCCCGGCGATGAATGACGTAAGTGATCCCCGCCTGCGATCCACCCTGAACCCGTACCGAACCCGCGGCCAGTTTCACCCGCAGATTCTTCGCCGCACCCAGGTCTCCAGTCATTTCCTGGACCCAGTTGCTGCCTTCGCGATACACACGAGCTTCCTGGCACAGGGCCAGGGATGACAACGCAGCCGCCAATACGGCAACGCTGACGAGTTTTATTGCGCGATTCAATGAATTTCTCCTGTACTTCGTAAGTCGATAGTGGTTGGTCGTTAGTCGTTCGGGATTCATCGTGGGGCGTATGTCTTTGCTAACGACCAACGACTAGCGACCAACGACTGCTTCTCAATCCATCTCCGGCATCTGCGCCAGCATGGTACGAGCCTGCGAGCGAATCGAGACGTTCTGATCCGTCTGCGCCAACCTAGCCAGCACCGATCGCACATTGCTGTCCGTTTTCATCGGCTCTACCAGTCGCAAGGCCTGCAACCGAACGCCGGAGTTCGTGTCGCCGATCAGCGCCCGCAAAACCTCATCCCGTACTCGCCCATCCTGCCGCACAAAGCCACTCAGCCCATCCAGCGCCTTCAAACGCACACCGGGATTGGTATCGTTCTGCAACGCATACATCAGCGCTTCCCGCACGCGCGAGTCGTCGGGCGCCTGCGTCAGCACATCCACCGAATCCATCCGCACTCCCGAGTTGTAATTGTTGCGCGCCGCAAACAACAGCAACTGCTGGATGCGCTGGTCGTTCAGCGAGCCTTGCGCTTCCTGAGTCAAAACCGTGTCGTACTTGATGCTCACCTGATTCGATCCCGGCTCCTGCGTCACCGAGCGAATGCCCGCAATCGCAGACGACTCCAGCGGTTGAGCGAGCGACTGAGGCTGACTGCCGCTGCCTGATTCGATCGAGCCCGTCACTACGCCATCCCCGCCGCGTCCGGAAAGAAAGTTGTAAGTCGCGCCAATGCCTCCGCCAAATCCCACGATGAAAATCGCCGCAGCCAGTGCCGGCGACATCCGAATCTGCCGCAGCCACACTCCCGGCTCAAGAATCAGCCGCTGCCAGAACCCTCCCGGCTGCGTCGTTTCCAGCGCTTCCTGCAGACGCATCCGCGATGCCGCCAGCAGGTTCGGACTCGGCTCCGCCACTGGCATTTCCGAAAGCGTCGCGTGGAACTTGCGCGCCGCTTTCAACTCAGTGGCGCATTCTGGACACCGCGCCAAGTGCTGCTCTACCTCGTAGCGGGCATCGTCCTCCAGTTCGTTGTAGACATAGAACAAAATGTTTTGCCGCACCCAATCACATTTCATTTTCGTATCCCTTCGCGGGGACTAATTCAAAACTCATCGCATCTCCGCCAGCGCGGCGCGCAATTTTTGCGTCGCGCGAAACAATGTATTCTTCGCCGTCTCTTCCGTCGTATTCAGCATCTCGCCCACCGTGCGCAACTTCAGCCCGTGATAATGCTTCAACTCGAACACTATTCGCTCACGAGGCGTTAGCATCGACAATGCCACTCCGATCTTCCGCCCCAGTTCTCGCCGCATCAAATCGCGTTCCGGGTTGGCTCCCGACCGCGCGTCCGCGAACTGCTCCAAGCGGCTGTACTCTTCGCCCGACGCGTCCACCGCAACCGGAGCATCCTCCTTGCGCACATTTCGTTTACGCAGATGATCCAGGCAGAGATTGGTGACGATCCGGTAGATCCACGTGTAGAAGGAACACTCAAAACGGAAACTGCCCAGATTCTTGTAGGCCTTGAGGAAGGCCTCCTGATAAACGTCCTGGGCGTCGGACTCCGATCCCGTCAGGTGCAGCGCCAGCCGCAGAACCGGCTGATCGTAATGACGCACCAATACCTCGAAGGCCGCACGGTTGCCCTGCTGCGCCTCCCGGATCAAACTCGTGTCGTCAATGCGGTTGCCCTGCGCTGCCAAAGAGCCCCTCACGGTGGGGTTCTGGTTGTCGCTGCCCTGTGCCGCCCGCCTCGGACGGGAATTATCGCCAACCGGAATTGCTACTGCGTAAGAGTCGGCCGGCATTGTCTGTCTCTGTCCCCTACAAGTGGTCCAACCTCAGCCTTGCACAGAAATAGACGGGGCAGCAGCCCGAACGTTAGCAGATTATAAGGAGTTGGCCCTTGGTTTGCTTGACAGTCGAAAACAGAAGCAAGAACAACGCCTGTCTGCGAGGTTGCAGCCTTAGCAGGATGCGGAGCAAGGTACAATAAAACTGACGCAGGTCAGAGCCGAGGCTAGCAAGATTCATGTTCGAAGTCACAGTCGAAGACACATTCGCGGCAGGACACTACTTGCGCAATTACAAGGGCAAGTGCGAGAACCCGCACGGCCACAATTACAAGATTCGTGTGACCCTCGCTGGCGCCGAACTCGACAAGGCCGGCCTGCTGCTCGATTTCAAAGACCTGAAAGACGTGATGAAGCACGCCATTGACCGTCTCGACCACCAGATGATCAACGACATCGAGCCCTTCACCGTCCTCAACCCCTCCGCCGAGAATCTCGCGAAATATTTCTACGACGAAACCAACGTCCGCTTGAGCGCAGTAACCAACGGCAGGGTGAGAGTGAAAGACGTCACCGTTTTCGAAACCGACACGACCACGGCTCGCTACAGCGAGTGAAATGGATCGGATCATCGGGTCATTGAATGGCTCTGCCTTTGAATTTCAGTGACTCAATGACTAAATGATTCAGTGATTCAATTATTCAATGATCCGATCACCCGATGGTTTACTTCCATGCAAGTCACAGAGATCTACAAGTCGCTCCAGGGCGAATCGACGTATTCCGGCCTGTCCTGCGTCTTCGTGCGTCTGACCGGATGCAACCTGCGCTGCTCCTGGTGCGACAGCGAGTTCAGTTTCTACGGCGGACACAGGATGACGCTGCAAGAAGTGTTCAGCGAAGTCGCTGGTCTGAGCGTCGGCGGCGGACTGGTCGAGATCACCGGCGGCGAACCCATGTTGCAGGAGCGCGAAGTCGTCCCGCTGATAGAGCAACTTCTGGACGCTGGCTATCGGGTATTGCTCGAGACCAGCGGCGAACGCCCCCTGGCGCGGGTCCCGGAACAAGTCATCAAGATCGTCGACGTGAAGTGCCCGCACTCCGGCGAACCAAACACCTTCGCACTCGAGAATCTGGAAGCGCTCCAGCCTCACGATGAACTCAAGTTCGTCTTGACCGACCGCGCCGACTACGAATTCGCCCGCGACTTCGTCCTGCATCACGCGCTGGCCGAGCGCGTTCACGCCATCCTATTCTCCCCCGCGTTCGAAAAGGCCGCCTCCGGCTCGCGAGACACTTCCCACTGCCTCCTCGATCCACAAGAGCTCGCGCAATGGATCCTCGCCGACAACATACCCGCGCGGCTCAGCCTGCAAATCCACAAACTGATCTGGGATCCCGCCGCCAAGGGTGTGTAGCAAATCTTGGATTTTGCCATCCCGAGCGAAGCGAGGGATCTGCATTTTGCCGCGAACTGCAGATCTCTCGCTGCGATCGAGATGACAATTCATGAAAGGTGTCGCTTGTGCATCGCTGCAGGCGGCACACCCTACGCCGTCCGCACCCGCACCCGATTCTCCGCGCGCAGGTGCGCCACCACCAGCCGTATGTCTTCGAAGCTGACATAGGGCGGCACCGCTTCCTTGATGTCTTTCAGCCTCTCGACCCCCTGCTTCAGGCAAGTCGCCTCAATCAGCGGCTGCGCGTCGGGAGAAATCCACTTCGGATCCAATTTCACCTGCCCGGTTTCGATCAGGTTCGCCACCGTGCAAACGATGGTCGAAACCTGCCGCGCCCGAATGCGGGCAATCTCCTCAAAGCTGCGCCCCTCGTTCAAAAGCCGAAGCGTCTGTTCCCCCGGAGCCGGCTCCCTCGTCGCTGTCGGCGTGGCACGCGCTCCAGCGCCAAAGTTCCGTGAAGCCTGCAGAATTTCCGCGCCGTACACATCTGCCTTGCGCTCACCAATTCCCGGTACCTGCATCAACTCCGCGAGATTGGCGGGACGCCGGCGGCACAGCTCCTCCAACGTGCTGTCGTGCAGAATAATGTACGCGGGCACTTTGTTCTCCCGCGCCATGCTTCGCCGCCACTCGCGCAGATACTCTGCCAGCGCCGGATCAGCCTCCGCCGGCGTCGAATCCCGCACGGGCCGCTTTTCGCGCGGCGGCAGCGATCTAAGAGTGGACGGAAAAGACACGGCCAGAGCCGAAGCCTGCCACGGCGCAACCCCTGGCAAGTCAACCGTCACCTTCTCCTTGCTCAGCCACTCCGGCTTGGCGCCGCAATTGTCGCAGTTCCCGCAGCGCTCCCATTTCGGAGTCTCTCCGAAATGCAGGCAGATCTGCCGCTGGCGGCAGCTCCGGGAATCCGCGAACCTGCTAATCACGCGTTTCCGCCCAGATGCTCGCTCGCGCTCCGCGTCATCCGCAATCTTGTTGATGAAGTATTCCAGAAGAATGTAGTCCCGCTTCTGCCAGAGCAGCACGCAATCCGCGGGACGCCCGTCCCGCCCCGCGCGGCCAGCTTCCTGGTAGTACTGCTCAATCGACTGCGGCACCGACAGGTGAATCACCGCCCGGACGGCGGGCTTGTTGATGCCGAGGCCAAACGCAATTGTTCCCACCAGCACTCGCACCTCGTCCGACATCCATCTTTCCTGATTCTGCCGGCGCATGGACGCTTCCATCTTCGCGTGATAAGGAATCGCTGCAATCCCGTTCTCCTCCAGGTATTCGACTGTCTCCTCCACCCGGCGAATCGTGGGCGAATACACGATCACGCTCTCTCCCGCGTAGTGGCGCAAAGCGCGGCTGAGCAACTCCATCTGCGTCCGCGGTTCGCACTCGTGCACCACGTAGCTCAAATTCTTGCGATGGAAGCTGGCGATGTAGAGATCCGGATGGCGCATCTGCAACTGCTTCAGAATGTCGTGCCGCACCAGCCGCGTCGCACTGGCTGTGAACGCCGCAATCGGAAGCGTGGGAAAGCTAGTACGCAACCGGCTGAGTTGCCGGTATTCCGGTCGAAACTCGTGCCCCCACTCTGAAATGCAATGCGCCTCGTCCACCGCAAAGAAACCTACCGGCACCTTGGCTAGCCAATCGAACGTATTTTCAGCAGCCAGCCGCTCCGGCGAAAGATAAAGCAGCCGATATTCCCCTCGCGCCGCCTTCTCCATCACCTGCCGTCGTTGCTCCCGACTCTGAAAACTGTTGATCGCCGCCGCCGGAATGCCCATTTGCGCCAGTTGCGCCGCCTGATCCTGCATCAGCGCGATCAGCGGAGAAACCACCACCGCCGTCTTCCCCGAAACCACCGCCGGAAGCTGGTAGCACAGCGACTTCCCGCCTCCGGTTGGCATCACCACACAAGTATCGTGTGCGGCCAGCAGACTCCGGATAACATTCTCCTGCTTGGGGCGGAACTCGTGGTATCCCCAATAGCGCCGCAGCGCTTCCGCCAAGTTTGGACCGGCTTCGGGCATTCTTCGGCAGTATAGCCTTAGACCTATGGTCGAAGTCTGTGAGCGTTCGACGCCAGATTTGTGATGAATTAGCAGGCACCACGTAGAGACGGCCGCCCTCGGCTATCGCCAGACTTCATCATTCCGGCCTTGGGCGAAGCGAAAGCTTTGACCGCAGAGGACGCAGAACTCGTGGAGACTCTCTTGTTTCTGTATTCATACGCAGAACCCGAAGTGCTCGAGTGAGGAGCACTGCGGCGGCAGGCTTTGCTCCTTTCATTTTTGTCTTGCTCCGCGTTCTCAGCGCTCTCCGCGGTTACAGCTTTCGCTTAGCCGGAACGAGAAAGTCGAGTAAAAAGGCCGGCGCGTAAGCCGGCCTTCTTGATTGTTTGGCGCGGACACTCTTGTCCGCGAAATTTACTTCTTTGGCGCAATCGAGTCCTTTGCGGCCTTCGCCACGCGGAACTTTACCACAGTCTTCGCCTTGATCTGAATCGGTTCGCCGGTCTGCGGGTTGCGTCCCATGCGGGCCTTGCGATGGGCCTTCACCAGGCGTCCCAGGCCGGGTATAACAAACACACCGTTCTTCTTCGTCTCTTTAATCGCCGTGTCTGCCAGGTGCTCCAGAAAAGTCGCGGCAGTCTTGTTGTTGGTGCCGAGCTTCTCGGCCAGGTGGCGGGTGAGTTGAGTCTTGGTCATACCAGAAGCCATGAATTCCTCCTTCAGGAACTTACAAATTTGCTTGTATCCAGCGCATGATAGCGCACTGCGCTGTGGAAAAGTAGCATTTTATGTAGATTTTATGCGGTTTTCAGTAAGGTACCCCCTGGAAAATCGGCATAAAATTGGGGTCCGGCAGCCAAAGAGTGCCCAAATAGCGCAGTTCGCTGGGACAATACGATCTTGCCATCCTCGCTACAGTTCAGCGCGGCTCCAGCTTGCACGCATGCGAGACGCAGTACCGGTTCCGCGCAAACCACCGATAACCCACGCGGATCAACCGGTTGAACGCTGGCAAACTGAAAATCGCATAGAAGGGCCAAGCCCACCAGATCCGTCGCGTCACATATAAATAAACATCGGCTCCGGAAATCAGCTCACCACCAGCCGTGAGCAACCGTATGTCGGTGAGCAGTTCTTCATGCGGCATCTTGAGCCTCTCCGCAACCCAAGGCTCATCCAGCGAGGCAATCTCGAATCCGTGCCGCCCGAGCGTCCCCGCCCAATACTCCACCCAACGCGAGCAGAAACCGCACTCCCCGTCGTAAAGAACCACGCCCTGGACTCTGTCGGCGGCCACATATCTAGGATGGTCGGACCGGGTGGTCCGATTCATTGGAAAATCCCGGGCAGTGGTGTGTTCTGAGAACTGGGAACTGACAACTGAGAGCTGAAGGCCCTACGGATCGTACACCGCCGTGTGCATGCCTGCATGGCGCGCAGCTTCCTGCATCCGGTCGAGTTTCCTCTTCTGCTCATCGAGTTGCTGCTGCATTTGCGCCACACGTTCCAGTTGCCGCGCCTGATACCGGTTGTACGGTCCCTCGCATTGGACGCTCCCGCCCACGATCCTTACGCGAACAAATGCACGGATACAGAAACCCGCCATCCCGCAGCCGCCGCCAAGCTTCCAGATAGTGCGTCCGGCGCTCACTCTGCGAGTAAGCGCCATACGGTCCGCCACAATCCGGCTCCTCACTCCAACGAATTCCGAGCCAGCGCAAATCTTCAATCATGGCGCGGGCAAATTCCGCCCGCGAGCGGTGCGGATCCAGATCCTCATTCCGCAAAATCAAAGTTCCCTGATTCTCGATGGCCCGTTGCGCCGCGATCCAGAAAGTCCGAGCATGACCGACGTGCAACAGTCCCGTCGGCGACGGCGCCAGGCGTCCGCGATAACCAAGAGAAAGGCTGGCCGAGGCTTGGCTCACAAAAACATTTTAGCGGGAAGGGCCGTGGCCCACGGGCGGCGTGTTGCCCGCCACACGGCGTGTATGGCGGCGCCCACGGTACCGCGCCACGTTCGCCTATAAGTCGCGGTAGCGACTGTCGCGCTGCCCGGCAGCTTGTATCCCGGCACCGACTTTGCATCCGCCTTCTTCAAAGTGAACGTAAATCGCAGCGTCTCCGAGCAGGAGTGCGCGCACTTTGCCTTCGTCGACACGCGCAATGCCGATGGCGAGCCGGTCGACGCCGAGAAAGTCAAAATTGGCTCGACCGACATGGAGATGACTTCCGATTTCTCCGCCAGCGCCATAAGGCAGGCCGAAACGCAGTACTACCACAGCTACGTCAATGGAGCCTGCTACGAATATGTCTTAGACCTGGGCACTGAAGGGTTTGCCACCGAAGGCGGTATTGAGCACGTCAACCGCGACGAAGTCTTCGCCAAGCTGGGAAAAATCCTGGCCACGGTGAAGATCGCTCCAGTCGAGCAGGAGCAGGTCGCCGAACAGGCAACTGGCGGCATCGCCGGCGACCAGGAATAAACTCGAAGCGCACGAAAAACATCCAGGCCGCGCGAACCTTTTGCGCGGCCTTCGTGTTTGGGCTAATTCGGAAACCGTCGCGGTGCCGTACGTTTCTCACCCGACAGTCGGCGCTAACCTGGCCGCACGCTGTGCAAGTCGAGGTACAATTCCGGTGTGCAGTTCGGCGTACAATTCCGAGGGACAGCGAGGATAGTGGAATGACTCAGAAAGTTATCGATGTAGTCGGGGTTTCGAAAGATAGTTTTGCCAAGGCGGCGGAGGTTGCCGTGAAGGAAGCGGCGAAAACCGTTCGGGGAATCAAGTGGGCGCACGTGGATTCACTCGACATGCAACTGGACGGAGCAAAGGTTCTGCAATACCGCGCCACCACCAAGATTTATTTCGACGTCGAGCACTAGAAACTGGCTTCGCCGCTGGTTTGCAGAAGTTGGTTTGCAGAAATTTTGTTGGCAGGATTCGATGCGGCGCCAGCCTCCTGCTTCGGCGTCCCGTTTGCTTTTTGTGCATCTTTGTCGAATCACGCCGCATCTCAAACGTTATTCTGATTCTGGAAACGCTTGGAAACTTTGCAGCAAGTACGGAATCCTTGCCGTAGGAAACTCACTCAAAGGATATTGAATCGTCATGCTGAAAACAGCCCAAAGGATTGGTTTAGTTTTCGCGATCGTCCTTCTCGCGAGTCTATCGGCGCTCGCGCAGACTTCAAACTGGAACCTTGACCCGGCGCACTCGACCGCACAGTTTACGGTGCGTCACCTGGGGATCTCGAATGTTAGCGGGAGTTTTACGAAGGTGACGGGAAGCGTCGTTCTGAACGAGAAAGACATTACGCAGTCGCAGGTATCGGCCAGCATCGACGTCAGCTCGGTCGATACACGGGTCGAGGCGCGGGACAAAGATCTTAGAAGTCCTAATTTCTTTGACGTTGAAAAGTACCCGGCCATCGAATTCAAGTCCAAACGGATCGTAAGCAGCGGCGGAAAGCTGCAGGTGATGGGCGATCTGACCATCCACGGAACCACGCACGAAGTCACGCTCGAGGTTGATGGACCTACGCCTGAATTGACCGATCCGTGGGGCAATTCGCGCCGCGGAATTTCCGCGACGACGACCATCAACCGCAAGGATTTCAATCTGGTCTACAACAATCTTCTCAAGACCGGTGAAGCGGTGGTTGGAGATAACGTCAAAATCCAGATTGACGCGGAAATGGTGAAGAAGAAATAAGTCATCGGGTCATTGGATCATTGAGGCATTGAATCATTGAAAACGCCCGAGCCGATTTTTAATGACTCAATGACTCATGACTCAATGGCCCGATCGTCAGGGTATTATCGAACTGTGGTGACCAATCGCGTCGCAAAGAACAAACTACAACTTTTGCGTTCTGAGAAGCTGGGGAAGCTGGCTTGGCTGGTGCATGCCTTCTCGACGCGGCATGGCGGAGTGTCGCGCGTCTACGGCGGAAGTACGCTGAATCTTGGGTTCACGCAGCAGGACTCGCGCGCGGCCGTCGAGCGCAATCGCGAGCTTTTCCTCAAGGCACTGGGCGCGGCGAATGGACGCAAAAGCTGGCCGCTGGTTTCGCTGCGGCAGATTCATTCCGATTTGATCCATCGAGTCGACCGCATGCCCGAGCATCCTCTAGCGGGAGACGGGATGGTCACGGATACGCCGGCGCTGCTCCTGGCGGTACAAACGGCCGATTGCCTTCCCATCATTCTGGTGGATCGGAAACGGCGCGCAGTCGGCGTTTTTCACGCAGGCTGGCGCGGCACGGTCAAGCGCATCGTCGAGAAGGGTGTCGGCGAGATGCGGAAACACTTCGGGAGCGATCCGCGGGATCTGGTGGTGGCGATTGGACCGGGCATACGGGGCTGCTGCTACGAAGTGGGCGAAGAAGTGCGCATCAAGTTTGAAGCTCAGTTTGCATACGCCAACAGCTTGTTCCGCGAGGTGAAGGAATCGGACCCGGTGCGGGAGAAATATCCATTGCTGTTTCTGACGGCGCGCGCGCCGGGACACAGCAAATTGCCGGTCAGACTTTTTCTAGATCTGGTAGAGGCAAACCGGCGACAACTGCTGGATGCGGGCGTGCCGGCGAAGAACATCGATGCGGCCGCGCCGTGCACGGCGTGCCATTCGGAACTGCTGTTCAGCTTCCGCGCGGAGAAGGGCGTGACGGGAAGGATGATGGCGGCAGCAGGAATAAATGATTGAATCATTGAGTCATTGAGGTATTGGGTCCAATGATTCAATGTCTCAATACCTCAATGATTCAATCGCCCTGTTTACGCCAAGTCGAACAGTAGAACTTCCGCTTCTTCCGTTGCTTTAATCGTCAGCTTCTTTTCTTCGCTGATGGCCGCACCGTCTCCCTGGTGCAACTTCTGGCCGTTCAGTTCGACCTCGCCCTTAGCGACCTGAAGCCACGCGTGACGCTTGGCGCCGAGCGGCTGCGTGACCTCTTCTCCGGGTGCAAGCAGAGTGACGAACAGCTTGGCGTCCTGATTGATCTTTACCGACCCCTCGGCTCCGTCGTTCGAAGCGATCAGGCGAAGCTTGCCGCGCTTCTCGCCTTCGGGGAAGCTTTTCTGTTCGTAGACGGGTTCGTGCCCTTGCTTGTCGGGAAGAATCCATATCTGCAGCAGGTGCACGGATTCGGTTGAGGACGGATTCGCCTCGCTGTGTCGGATGCCACGGCCGGCAGTCATACGGTGCCCGTCGCCCGGGAGGATCACCGAGCCGGTGCCGAGGCTGTCTTTGTGCTCGAGCTTGCCGGACAGGACATAGGTGATGATCTCCATGTCGCGATGGGGATGCGTTGGGAAACCGCCGTTGGGCGCGACCCAATCTTCGTTGATCACGCGCAGCGAGCGGAAACCCATCCACTTGGGATCGGAGTAGTCGTTGAAACTGAAAGTATGGCGCGTCTTCAGCCAGCCGTAGTCGCCGCCGCCACGCTCATTGCTCGCTCGGATGGTCATCATGGTGCTCGCTCCTTTTAGTCGTTGTAACGACTATATCAATTGTTTTAGATGTCGGGGGGAACGGGAAGGATTCAGAGGGAACCGTCGCCGGTCGGCGGTCGCTGGTCGTTTGCGGTTCGTCAACTGGCAAAGGCTGCTATGCTTCGTCTTTTGGTGGAGCGACGGGCGTCCTCGCCCGTCACCCATCCCTGACTCTAGCTATGCGTTATCGCGTTGTTTCTTTCACCATGGCGCAAGTGCGGCAAGGAGCGCTCGGATTCCAACGTCATCTGAGCGCTGCCCTGCGCGAATGTGCCGAGATTAAAGTGTATTCGGCGAGCCCGTTCGACCTCGATGAACGCCGCCGAGCCAAAGATCGATTTGGAGGAGACGTCGTGTACTTTCTCAACGACGCGGCCTGTCAGGAATGCGGGCGACGGGGCCTCGACCTGCAATTCCTGGCGGAAATCTCCGATGACGAACTGCCTCGCCGACGAACCTTGGTTGTCGGCAGGCCAGACCGGAGGGGCGGAGCCTCGGCGGTCTAGGAACGCAATGAAAACGAAGAAGACGAGAAGTAGCTAGTCTTTCTTGTGTTTCTTGTGCGAGGTATCGGACTTCGGCTTGTCGTCTTTCTTCGCGTCTTTCGTGTCTTTGTATTCTTTCGTTTCCTTCGTGCCGCTGTCTCCTTCCGAAGAAGAAGCGGACGAGGACGACGCCGCGGAACCAGCTCCCTTCTTCGGGTAATCGGTCACGTACCAGCCCGAGCCCTTGAACTGCACGGCTGGAGCCGAGATCACTTGTTCGAGGACGCCTCCGCATTCCGGGCACTTACTCAGGTGCTTATCGGAAAATTTGCGGATTTCTTCAAACCGGTGTCCGCACTTCTTGCACAAGTATTCGTAGTTGGGCATGGGTGAGCTGATTTTAGAGGCGGGGATTCATCGCCGTCAATTTCGCTCCCGCGCCTGGTAGTGTCCTAAATTCATCAACCACGAAGGGCACGAAGGTACACGTAGGCTTCAATCCACTGAAGATTTCCTTCGTGGGCCGGAGCCTGCCCTGAGCGCAGTCGAAGGGTGTCCTTCGTGGTTAAAGCACTCCTCAGCGATTCAACAGATCCACCGGCTCGCGGACGTCGTGCACCCGGAAGTATTTCGCCAGTGCCGGATATTTTGCGGCGACCGCTTCGTACATGGCATAGGCCACGTTGCGATAGGACGTGTGTCCGGCAGGCGTGGTGCGCAACTCGGAGATGTAAACGGCCTCGGCAAAGTCCATCTTAAACAGCGTGCGCTTGCGGAAAGCGAGGGGGATCGCGTACTGCGAGTCTTGCAGGGCTTCTTCACCGCCAGTCGCGGAAAGCTTCTGCACAGCGGTTTCGGCGCGCTTCATCGCGAATTCGTAGTCGGAGCGGATTCCGGCAGCTTCGACTTCGGGCGGCGTGTCGAAGCCGTGGGCGGTGGTGAAATCCTGCATGATCTGTACGCAGCGGCGGTGGCGGTGCATGTCGCGGAAGCCGCCGATGTCCATGAGGATGTCGAAGCGGAACTGCTGGCCCGCGGAGAAGGGACGCAGCAGCTCGTCGTGGGGGCCGCGATGGCGCAGGCCAAGGTCGATGATTTCGCGGCGGCGCGCCTCGCCGGCCGCTTCTATCGTTTTGCGAAGCTGCCGGTAGCAGTAATGACAGTGGCCGTAAAGGAGCGTGGTGGCGAGTTCGACCTCGAGCGGATCGGCGGCGGGCAGATCGTTGTCCAGCAGATCGACGAGCGGCGCGGGTTCGATGGCGGCGCCATGCATCAGTTCGGCGGCGGCCTGCTGGAGTTCGCGGCGCGTCTCGATTTCGTAGTGATTCGGATCGGCGTACTTGACCAGCGTGGGCGCGACCCGCACTTCGCGCAGGAGTTCGCGTTCGGCGCGATCGGCGATTTCGGGCGACACGGCGCGGATCTCGGCCACCAGGGCGCGCAGCGATTCTTCGTTCGCGTTGTAGGCCGGGGAAATGGCGGCTTGCTTCAGCAGCGCTCCCAGATCACGAACTTCTTTATGCGGTTGCGAGAGCAGGTGGGCGACCTGGCTTTCCAGCGTGCGAGCGTTGACGATCTCCCCAAGTGAAGTGTTGGTGGCGAGCGGCAACAGATAGCGCGAGATGTCGAAGGCGCGGGCGCGCAAGGTGCGCTCGTAAAAGTCCGGCTTCATTTCGGCGGGCCGAGGTGTGATGCTGGCGAGATATTCGAACGTCCGCTGCGAAATTTTCTCGTAGGCCGTGAACAAGGACTCGATGGTTTCGCGATAGAGAGTTTTGGCGGGCGAAACGTCCGCGGCTGCGCTGTCATTCTCGAAAACGTCATTCTGGAAACTGGGCGTGTAATAGCCGCTCTTCCTGAAGTCCTGATAGCGAGTCGAGCGCTCCTGGCCGTCCCAGCGCTGCTCGTCGACAACGACGATGGCGGCGAGGATGGAGAGGCGCTCGATGGCGAGCGCGATATGGGCAAGGTCAGCGATGGAGCGGTGCCCGTACTGGAAGTAGAAGGTATTGAGAAACTTTTCGGCCTTCTGCAGCGTAATTTCCTTCAGCGACTCTTTCATCGATAACGATGAGCGCGAATACTTGGCCATGGCGTAGGCCTGGATCTCGGGCTCAACGCCGTAAACGGCGAATACCTCGACGGAAGTTTCGGGGGAAACGGGATGCGAAGTGGCGGGCCCGGTTGAAATTACTTCAGACATGGGAGTGGAGGAATCTTAATCTCTCGGTGCGCCGGGCGCAATCGACTGGGCGAGGGATAAAATCTAGGGGAAGTTCCGGATACAACAGTAAGGTGCTCCTGTGACGACCCCTGCTGACGGCAAATGCGATGGGAGTCAGGACGATGTGAAACACGCCGATCAGGGTTGCGGCAATCGGAGCCAGATCGATTTGATTCAGGCCACACTCCCCGAACACATCGAACAAGCTCGCTGCCTCTTCCTCGAATATGGTAGTTCGCTCGGCTTCAGCCTGTGCTTCCAGAGTTTCGACGAGGAGTTGAAAAACCTTCCCGGCGCCTACGGCCCGCCGAGCGGGAGATTGCTGCTTGCCCGGTACGCAGGCCGCTCCGCCGGATGCGTTGCGTTGCGCAAACTTGAAGCCGGTATCTGCGAGATGAAGCGGCTTTACGTGCGGCCTGGCGATCGCGGCAGGGGCCTGGGCCGGATGCTGGTGGAATGCGTGATCGCCGAGGCGCGCGCCATCGGCTATGAGCGCATGCGGTTGGATACGATTGAATCGGCAATGAAGGACGCGGTTGCACTCTATCGCAGGATGGGGTTCCAGGAAATCGCGCCGTATTCTGCGATTCCAATCGAAAGCGCACTCTGGATGGAATTACTGCTGTAGACGGCCGCCTGCAGCACGTTGCCGGCCCCGGTTCGTTCACCTACCTTTATCTTTCGGGAATCCGTTATGCTTGGTGGAGACTTATGACCCTGCTCGACGCCCAGCCCTACGACCCCGCGAAGTTGCGGCGGCGGAAAATCAAGATCACGGCCACCGTCGTGGTCGTGATCGTTCTGGCCGCGCTGGCCTGGATGTATCGCAACTGGCCAGAAGAGCACGCCGTGGACAAGTTCTTCGCCGCGCTTCAGCACCAGGATTACGAAACCGCCTACGGCATTTACTTCAATGATCCCAGCTGGCTCCAGCATCAGCAGAAATATTCTCAATACACATACGCGGACTTCTATCGCGACTGGGGACCGGGCGGCGAGTGGGGCTTAGTCAAGTCCCACAGGATCTACGGATCGGCCAACACAAAAGGTTTTGGCAGCGGAGGCGTCGTGGTCGAGGTCGTCGTCAACGAGCGCACCGAGCACGCCCGCATGTTCGTACAGAAGTCAGATAAGACGCTGACGGTGTATCCGTACTAAGCGGCGCCCTCGGTCCTACTGCATTGTTCCCCGCTTAGGCCGCCCCTTGCCGCAATCTGCGCCAGCATCTTCTGCAGCGACGCCTCATCCCCCACCGTCACGCAGGTCTTCGAGCGGTCGATCTGCCGCATCAGTCCCCACAGAACTTTTCCCGGGCCGACTTCAATAAACAGGCTGGCACCCTTATTGATCAGCAGCCGCATCGACGGCTCCCACTTCACCGTGCCGGTCACTTGGCGAATCAGGGCTTCGCGCGAAGCCTCCGCGGAGCCGACCACCGCCGCATCGACATTGCAGACCACCGGGCACGACGGATTCTGAAAACTCAGCGCGCTCAAGTCTGCCGCCAGACGATCCTGCGCCGGTTGCATCAGCGAACAATGGAAAGGTGCGCTGACCGGCAGGCTCACGGCCTTCTTCGCTCCGCGTGCGGTGGCGAGCTTGATGGCGCGGTCCACGGCGCCGGCGTTTCCCGAGATCACGATTTGCTCGGGCGAATTAATATTGGCCGTCTGGCAAACTTCTCCCTGCGCCGCCTCGTTCAAAATTTTGCTGACCTTGTCGAGCGCAATTCCAATGACGGCCGCCATCGCACCCTGACCCACTGGCACCGCTTCCTGCATATACTTGCCGCGATTGCGAACCGTCCGCACCGCATCGGCAAACGTCAGCGTTCCGGCGACCACATGCGCCGAATACTCGCCCAGGCTGTGCCCGGTGACAAAGTCCGGCTTTAGACCTTTTTCTTGCAGCACGCGCCACGCCGCAACCGACGCCGTCAGAATCGCCGGCTGCGTGATCTCGGTCAACTTCAATTTTTCTTCCGGACCTTCAAAGCAAAGCTGCGACAGCTTGTAGCCGAGTGCCTCGTCGGCTTCCTCAAAGGTTCGACGCGCCACCGGATAGTTGTCGGCCAACTCTTTGCCCATGCCAACGGCTTGCGAACCTTGGCCTGGAAACAGAAAAGCAATGGGGAAAGTTGAACTTGTCATTAAGTATGCTCAGAATATGCTTACGTAGGAACAGCCATGCTCAGTTGCGCCAGCTCACGCTCGATCGTTTCGTTTACTTTGCCCTCGGCGAATTCCGCCGCCACTCGCACCGCGTTCTTGATGGCATTCGTATTCGACGATCCGTGGGTGATGATGCATACGCCTTTTATGCCCAGCAGCGGCGCGCCGCCATACTCGGTGTGATCCAGCCGCTTTTTGAAATCGGAAAACGCGTTGCGCGAAAGCAGCGCGCCCACCTGCCGCGTGATCGTCGCCTTCAAGGTCTCTTTGAGCACGGCACGCACCAGCCTGGCCACGCCTTCAGAAGTCTTCAAGGCAACATTGCCAACAAATCCGTCGGCCACGATCACATCCACATGGCCGTTGTATAAATCGCGGCCTTCCACATTGCCAATAAAGTTGATCGGAAGCCGCTTGAGCAGTTGAAACGCCTCGCGCGTCAGGTCGTTGCCTTTGCCTTCTTCTTCTCCGATGGAAAGCAGCCCCACCCGCGGATGCTTCATGCCGAAAATCGAACGGCAGTAAATATCGCCCATCACCGCGAACTGCGCCAGATTATTGGGCGTGCAATCGACATTCGCGCCGACGTCGAGCAGCACCGCCGCCGTGTTCAGAACCGTAGGAAACGCCGCTGCCAGCGCCGGACGGTCCACGCCCGGCAGCGCGCCCAGCACCACTTTGGCCGTGGCCATGGCGGCGCCGGTGTTGCCCGCCGTCACAAAGCCCGCGGCGCGCCCCTCGCGCACCAAGCGCAGTCCGACGCGGATCGACGAATCGCGCTTGGCGCGGATCGCCTCCACTTTGTCGTCCATGGTGATGACTTCGCTGGCGTGAACCACGTCAACCGGCAGCCGCCGCGGCCCGGGATAGCGCGCCAGTTCGGCCTTCAGTTGCGGTTCCGGTCCCACCAGAAGCACGCGGACGCCGTGATGGCGCGCCGCCTGCAATGCGCCTTCAATCTCCGGCTTCGGCGCCTTGTCGGACCCCATCGCATCCAGAGCTATTACGCTAGGCATGGAAGGAAATTAGGACTTCTCTTCGACCTCTATGACTTCTCGGCCCTTGTAGGTTCCGCACTTCGGGCACGCACGATGTGGCATCTTCTGCTCATGGCAGTTCGGACACTCCGACAGCGAGTGCTTCGAGAGCGAGTCATGTGCGCGCCGCGTGGCAGTGCGCCTTTGTGAATGTCTGCGTTTCGGATTCGGCATGATGTCCTTTTTAGTTCTCAGTTCTCAGAAGAGCGGGTTTGGCTGAGAACCGAGAACTGGGAACTCTTTCTTATTGATTCAGCTTGTCCCTTATTTCTTTCAGCGCCGACCACCGCGGATCCTCGACCTCGTCCACGCACGAGCACTGAATTTCATTCAAGTTCTTGCCGCAGTGTGGACACAAACCTTTGCAATCTTCGCGGCAAACCGTCTTCAACGGCAGCGCCAGAAGTACTTGCTCGCGCAGCGTGTCTTCCAGCAACAACCCTTCGCCCTCGTAATAACCGATCTCGGCCTCGGCGTCCGTGACCGAAAGCTCTTCGTGTCCGGCGTCGGTTCCGAGCGGCCGGTACAGAAGATCGAAGCTGCGCTCCACTTCGTGCACGACCGGATCGAGACAGCGCGCACAAGCCACTTCCAGGCTCGTCTCCAGCTTGCCCTTCACCCGGATGTCCTGCACCACCTTGTGCTTGCCGTGATGCTCCTCGACCAGATCCGCCCGGCCCTCGCTGCGCAGCGGCGACCGCTGCCGGACCTCCGCCCCCAGATCAATCACACCCGGGCTGAACTCCTCCCGGAAATCGACCGGGTGAATTTCCAGATCCTCAATTTCGATAAGCATTGGAACCTCCGCCGCCCCCACTCCAATTACCGCAAAGGCCCGCGGAAGTGCGCACAGAGACGAAAGTCTCTCAGGGAGCAATATGTAAGAATAAAGGCCAAGAATAGCGGTGTCAAGGAACTGTACTCGTTGGTAGAGCCTACTCACATCGTATCCCCCTGTTCCCCGTCACTTCCACCGGTGCCGTTTCTCACTGACAACCCGCCGTTCATTCTCTTAGAATTTTTCCATCGCCAGAAAACTAGTCCATAACTTCCCCATCCAGCGGAAGAAAGGAAGCACTCCGCCATGCTACCGTCATCTTCGACCAAGCTGAAACTTTCCTTCGATGCCGTCTTCTACTACGTCACCGACATGGATGCATCCATCGCCTTCTATCGCGATACCCTCGGTCTCCCCCTGGTTTCGCATGATTACGTCGCGCGCTTCGATCTCGATGGCGTGTTCATCGAGCTTGTGCGCCTCCCACCCGGATCGGTGGTCCCCGGCAGCGGCAATGGCCGCCTCTGCTTTTCCGTCGCGAACTTGCAGGAAACATTGGAGCAAATGCACGCCCGCGGCATCGCGACCAGCGCTGTTAAGAACAAAAAGGGCGGGAAACTGGCCTTCTTCCGCGACCCCGACGACAACGAACTCTGCCTCTGGGAGTACGCCGAAACCGAGGATGCGAGAGAAATCGTGAAGTCAGCCTTGCTCCACGGCTAACGCCGGCATCATCCGGATGGCACCAGCGCCCCGGGGATTCTCTCCGGGCCTTTCATTTTGTCGGGCAAATCCCCGGCCTAGGAATGTGCTAGACTATCCCTATGCCAACCCTATACGTGGAAAACGTGCCCAAGGACCTCTACGAAGCCCTGCGCGCCCGCGCCCGTAAGAACCGCAGTTCCATCGCCGCCGAGGTCATCGCGCTGCTGGAGCAGTTCGTTCCAACCCCAGAGGAATTGCGGCGCCGGAAGCGCGCCTTTGAGGAACTCATGGGGCTGCAAGCCTCCACTCCTCCCGGCCCGGGGCCTTTTCCCAGCACCGAGGAGATGATCCGCGAGGATCGCGAACGGTGACGACCTGCGTCGTGGACGCCAATGTCGCCGCCAAGTGGCTTCTGCCCGCAGCTGGCGAAGGCCTCCTCGACCAGGCGAATCGTTTAGTCGCATTGCACGTGAGGCGCGAATTGCAGTTGCTGGCGCCGGATTTGATCGAGGCCGAAATCGGCAATGTGCTCTGGAAAGCCGTGCGGCGCAACCGGATCAGCCAGGCGGAAGCCGGGAATTCCTTGCGACGTTTCGTTGCTCTTGCGATCCAAGTCGTCCCCACCTCCGACTTGCTGGGTCAAGCGTTGCAGATCGCGGTGGCTTGCGGCCGCAGTTTCTACGACAGCCTTTATGTCGCGCTGGCACTCACGACCAAGACAGAACTCATTACCGCCGACGAGCGCCTGGTAATCGCCCTCGGAAGTCGCTTCCCCGTGCGCTGGCTGGGAGTTTTCTAACCAGATTGTCGTGCCCAATTGCGCACAGCGGTCATCTTCGCGCCTGCTGAGCCTCTACGTTATACTGTTGCGTTGGCGATGGAGTTCGCCGTTAACCGCCCTTCGGCTGATAACTCCTACAGAACTTTTGCAGGAGGACTCCGTCGTGAACCATCTCGCGAACTATCTCTCCAACTATATATGGATCGCGCTCGGCGCCGTTGTCGGAGCCAGCGCCCGCTACTTCCTCAGCACTCTGATCGCCCGCGACTTCTCATCCGCGTTCCCCTACGGCACGCTGCTGATCAACATCACCGGCAGCCTCGTCCTCGGATTCTTTCTCGTCTTCTCGACCGAACGCGCGCTGCTCGACCCGCGCTGGCGCCTGCTGGTCGCCATCGGCTTCTGCGGCTCGTACACCACTTTCTCCAGCTACGCCTTCGAAAGCTTCGCGCTGATGGAGCAGGGGCAATGGCTCCTGACCGGCATCAACATCGTCGGCAGCAACGCGCTCTGCCTTGCCGCCGTTTTGGCTGGCGCCGCGCTTGCCCGGGGGTTGTAAAATGGCAGCCGGCGTCCTTATGGCCGTTCAAGTCACCGTCTATCTCACCGAAGGCGACTCCTGGCACCATCGCGCGCTGCATCTCGAAATCCTGAAATATCTGCGCGAAGAAAATGTCTTCGGAGCCGTCGCCTTCCACGCCGTCGCCGGCTTCCTCGGACGTGGCAAAGTCCACACCGCGCACCTCGTCGAAGCCGGGGGCGAACTACCCGTCGTGATCTCGTTCGTCGATACCGACGAGCACGTCAACCGCGTTCTCCCCAAGCTGCGCGAGATGGCCGCCCACCGGCTGATCGTGCGGGAGAATGTGGTGATCGAACAGGGGAGTTTGGACTGAGGCCGACTTTATTCTTGAACTGACATGACTCACTTCATCCCCAGCGCCCGCAGCACCCCGTCATCCGCCACTACCTTCCCATCCTTCTTCGTAACCACGCCAAACGATCCCGAGTAGTTCCACATCGCCCACCCAATCCCGTTGCGCTCGAGCGCCGTGCGCACATCGTGCAACCACTCCACCCGGTCCTGCGGGTCGGAATACTCTCGATACACGCCAAATTCATTGCACGCCAGCGGCACCCCGCGCCGCCGCGCCCACTCCGCCGCCTGCTTCATTTCGGATTCAATACGGGCAGCGTCCCAGTGCTCGCGTCCGTAGCGGATCACCTGCAACCGGTCCACTTCATCCGGCACCAGCGCCGCCACGCGCTCCGCCGACTCCGCCGTCGACGGATATCTCACGCCGCGCAGCCAGTGCCAGTAATATGCGCCCCAAGTCGCGCCCTGATGTGTAAAGATGTGCGGCTCATAAAAGTGAAAGTTGTAAATAGTGTTCGGATCGTGCAGCGGCTCCTGAAAAACAAGCTCATCGTCATTCGACCAGCGCGCGCCCGCCGCAATGATCGTGTGCAACGGCGCGCCCTCCCGGATCGCTGCCGCCAGCTTCATTTGCACACCCAGCCACCGATAGCGGTCGGTGAATTCCGGCTCATTCAGAATTTCCAGAAATACGCGGTCCGCATCCCACGTCGAGTAATGTTCGGCCAGCGCCCGCCAGAAGTCTGCAAACCGCTCGACAAACTCATCGTCCTTCGCCAGCCGCGCCTTGAAGTCGCTCTCCGGATGCAGGTCGATCACGACGGCCAGCCCGTGGTCGAGGATCATCTTCACCGCCGCATCCAAATAGCCCAGATACTCCGCCGGAATCTTATTAGGCTCGCGCGCGTTAAACATCGGCTGCGGATTCACGCTCAACCGCACGTGATCGAAGCCCATCGACTTGATCAGCGCGATATCATCCGCGGTCGTCCACGCCTGAAAATGTTCCGGCGTGTAGCCGCGCTTGTCATACACCTGCGCGAACCATTCACTGGCGTTGATTCCCCGCTTCAACTTTTCAGCCCGCGCAAAAGCCGGCGAGGCTTTGGTGCTCGCGGCGCTACCAGTCTGTGCAGCCGCGCAGCCTGCCAGCAGACCTGACAACAACATGAAAGCGACCCGTAGCTTCACTCTCTTCATTCGATCCACCGCCGGCAATCCCTTCTGCATTGATACACTAATGGCCAAGTCCAAAGACTAGCCCATGATTCCCTGCCAGCGCCATCTCTTCGATATCCCCGACGATGTCGCCTACCTGAACTGCGCCTACTTGTCGCCGCTGATGAAACCGGCGCTGGAGGCCGGAACCGCGGGCCTTGCCCGCAAAGCGCACCCGTGGGAACTCACTCCCGAAAAATTTTTTACGGGATCGGACGAGTTCCGCACGACCGCCGCGCCGCTCCTCGACTGCTCGGCCGACTGCATCGCCATCGTTCCCTCTGCCAGCTACGGCATCGCAACCGCCGCGCGAAATTTGCCGGTCAAAAAAGGCCAGAGCATTCTCGTGCTCGCCGAGCAGTTCCCATCCAATTACTATCCGTGGCAACGTCTAACCGAAGAAACTGGCGCTTCGCTGAAAGTCGTCGCCTGGCCCGAAAACAACGACTGGACCGCCGCTGTTCTGAATTCCCTGACCGCCGATGTGGCCGTCGCCGCGCTCCCGCACGTGCAGTGGACCAGCGGCGGACAACTCGACCTCGTCCACATCGGCGAAGCTTGCCGCAAGCTCGGAGCCGCGCTCGTTCTCGATCTCACCCAGTCGCTCGGCGCGCTGCCTTTCAGCGTGCGCGACGTGCAGCCGGATTTCGCCGTCGCCGCCAGCTACAAGTGGCTGCTCGGGCCCTATTCCGTCGGGCTTCTCTATGTCGCTCCAAAATGGCAGGACGGAATACCGCTGGAAGAGAATTGGATTCAGCGCGCCAACGCTCGCGATTTCTCGAGCATCCTGTACACCGGAAATTACGACGTGGGCGCGCGGCGATTCGACATGGGCGAGCGCTCCAACTTCGCGCTGCTGCCTGCCGCCGTGCGCGCCATGAAGCAGCTGTTGGAATGGGAGGTGGCGCAGATCTCCGAGACAGTCGGCGCGCTCAATCGTCAACTGGCGAACGCCGCGGCGGACATGGGATTTTCCGCGCCCTCCGAACCGTTCCGCGCGCCTCACTACCTGGCCCTGCGGAGGAAAGCGGCGATTCCGAAGGAACTCCCCGAAATGCTCGCGAGAGAGAAAGTATTCGTCAGTGTCCGCGGAAGTTCGATTCGAGTGACGCCACACGTTTTCAACACGGCCGAGGACTGCGAGCGGCTCATCGCATGCCTGTGCCGCATCGCCGGCACTTAGGAAACGACTCCAAAACTACTGCTTGAGTGCGCCCGCTCGCCGTTGCGCCAGCGATGCCGCTTCGCTGGCCGGATTTTCTTTCTCCACCTGGTCGTAAATCTTCTTGGCTTCGTCCGGCTTCTGCCGTGACTCGTAGAACCCGGCGAGTTCGAGCTGCGCCGTCGCCTTGCTGACGACGAGCGTAGGCTTGTCGATCAACTGCTTATAAAGATCGACCGCCTGCGTGTCCTTATTCTCCGCGCGATAAACGGAAGCCAGTGCGAATTTGCCCAACGCCGCAAGATCGGCGTTCGAAGAGCCGGCTGCCTCCTGCAGACTGAGCGCCGCTGCCGTGTTGTCGTTAAGCTGCGCCGAGGCCAATCCCACAAAATAGCGCGCCATATCGGCAGTGTGGGTGCGCGGATACTTATCGACGATCGCCTGGAACTGTTTGCGCGCCGCCGTGGCACGCTCCTGCGACGACGCGAAGCTATCGTACCCCGGTTGCGCTGGCACGCCTGCCGGACGCACCGGCGTTTCAAAGGTGCGGACCGCCGTTGAAAGCTCGGCGCTCGCCTTTTCGTCCTGCGAGTTGACGTAGTACCAGCCGCCAAACGCAATCGCTCCAATGACGACAACCGCAATCGCAGCGGCAATGAGTTTCGACTGGTGCTCCGCCGTCCAGTGGGCGGTCTTCTCCGCCGCCTCGATCGTGACCTTGCTGAAGCGATCTTGTTTCAGTTGATGCCGGGTTTCTGCGCGCACGGGCTTCCTTCTTCGCTTAAGAGTAGGCTGACAATTCTTCAGTTTAACAGCCCGATTTCCAGAGCGTCAAAGCGCCGCTGACGCGTAGTGCCCTAAATTCATCAACCACAAAGGACACGAAGGCGCACGAAGGTGTGAATTGAATGAGGGGTTCCTTTGTGCCCTTCGTGGTTAATTAAGACAGTACCCGCTCGCAGTGCAACTCCCCTACTTCTTCACTTCGGATCTGTCCGTAGCTCCAGAAGCCGGCGATCTTCTCTTGCAGAACATAGAAGGGAGCCTCGCGAGCTTCGGGGGGAGAGCCCGTCGCCGCATCTTCGCGCACCGGGATGTTTGTGGTGATAGCGCCACACTCAAAACTCTACACTGAAGACTATTGAGCGGTTTCGAGCAGGCCCTTTTCGGCTTTTTCCTGGCACGCGATGCAATGGCGGGTCCAGGGCACGGCTTCGAGACGCTTGGCGTTGATCTCTTTGCCGCAGGAGACGCATTCTCCGAAGCTGCCTTCGTGGATGCGAGCGAGAGCGCCATCGACCATGTTGAGCAACTGGCGGTCGTTGTTGCTCTGGCTGAAGAGGAATTCCTTGTTGTAGGAACTGGCGGCGCGATCGGCGACGTCCTGAGTGGCCTCATCGTCGGCGGTGCGACCGTCCTGTTGATTGCGGGTAACCATGTGGCGCAGTTCCTGGCGCCGGGTTTCCAATCTTTTTCTGAACGTCTCTAGTTTCCTCTTATCCATGATTGCTGCCTGCCGTGAAGCAGAAGTCGCGCCTTACAGGACCCCATTCCACATGAAGTCGAACAAGTATCGTATGCGCGGGAGAGATCGGGCGTCAACTGGAGGGAAGCGATGGCAGAAGTCAGAAGTCTGCGATCTGACTTCTCACTTCAATCTTCCGACTTCAATCCCTAATCGCGGCAGCAGCTCGGGCATGCTGGCGAGCGCGTAGCCCATGACGGCCATGGCGGCGGCGTTTTCGCGCAGTTCTTGCGGATCGACTTTGTCGAGCGTATCGGCGGCGGTGTGGTGGTAGTCGAAATATTTACGGCCGTCCTGGATGATGCCGATGCCGGGGACGCCGGCTTCCACCAGTGGATCAATGTCGGAGCCGGGACTGTGTTCAGCCGAGCGGAAAACCGTCGAGCCGACGGGGCGCAGGATGTCGCGCAGCGGCTGCAGCGCAGCGATGGCAGCGGGCGGCATCTTCAGATAGAAGCCGAGTGGGTGGCCGGCTCCGGCGTCGCTCTCGATAGCGGCGATGTGGTTGGCGAATTCCGCGGCGTGAGTTTTGGCATAGGCCTGGTGTCCGCCGCCTCCATTTTCCTCGTCCATCCAGGCAATGACGCGCAGCGTCCGGCGCGGGCGGATATGCAACCGCTGGAGAAGTTCGGCGGTGGCCATGGAGATGACGACACCCGCGCCGTCGTCGATGGCGCCGCGACCGAGGTCCCAGGAATCGAGGTGACCGGAGACGACGACGATCTGTTCGGGATGCTCGCTGCCCTTGAGGTCGGCGACAACATTGTAGCCGGTGACGTCGGGAAGGCTTTGCGGAGTGAGCGTGAGGCGCATGCGAACGCGGCCCTGGGCGGCGAGGTGCTCGACCAGGTCGGCATCTTCAGCGGCGAGAGCGGCGGCTGGAATTCCGGCGGGAACGCTGTAACCGGTGTGCGGCAGGCGATAGTCAGCTCCTCCGACGGAACGGATGAGAGAGGCGACGGCGCCCATTTCAGCGGCAGCTTTGGCGCCGCGTCCGCGATAGACAACGGCTTCGCCGTAAGCTTCGAATGCCATGCCGGCGAGGGCTTTGCGCTCGTCGTAAGGGACGTTGAAGAGGACAATTTTGCCGGCGACTTTTTCGCGGCCGAGAGCGGTGAGTTCGTCGAAGTTGTGGACGACGACGACGTCCGCGGTGATGCCTTCGGCGGGAGTCGCAGAGCTGCCGCTGATGGTGGTGAGAACAATTCGCTGGGTTGTGTCCGGGGCCTGGCCGGGATATTCGACGAGTTGGGCTTTTTCCTCACCGCGAATCCAGTGGGAGACAAGCGCCGGCTCCAGGTGAACATCGAGGCCGAGTTTGCGCATCTCGGCGGCCACGTATTCGGCGGCGGCCTGCGCTTGCGGCGATCCGGCGGGACGAGGACCGATGTTCTCGGTCAGGTGCTCGAGCTGATGCCAGGCGTAGTCGCTGGTGAGAGCGGCGTCGCGCACGGCTTGCAACTGATCGCGCAATTCTTTGGAAAAAGTCGGCGCGGGCGGAGCGGCTTGCGGTCTGGGCGGCTGAGTCTGTGACCACGCGGCTAAGCTGGCGGAGAGCAAGAGCGCGCAGATCGGCGTCAGGCGTTTCAAGTTGAGTTACCGCGAGTGTACAGGAGCGGGAGAAACAAAAAAAGCGGCCCCTTTCGGGGCCACCCTTTTCAAAGAGGCTAAGTGGCGGGAATCAGAGGAAAACTAGTTTGACGCCGCTCCGGGGACAGGAACGGACAGAGTGAGATGTCGAGAACATCGAGAGTGAAGTTGTCCAACGGGTGCGGCCTCTTCATCTGCCATGGAAACAAGCATTTGCGGAACCAAAATGGTAACTGGGGGCGAGGGTGAGGCCCATTTTGGAAACCTGTTCAAAATCAGGATCTTAGGGTGAATCCCTTAGGCACAGAGCGGTGGCGGATTATCGGACAATGCGCGACCGGATGCACAAAGCTGCACATTGGCAGAAAATCCGGGCAGAAATTCAGGGCTGAAGTTCAGGGCTGAAGTTCAGGGCTGAAGTTCAGGGCTGAAGTTCCACGTTCCCGGAAAAAGCAAAACCCCCTCGAAAGGGGGCTTGGGACAAATCGGCAAACGCTTCTAGCTGTCGCCAGCGACGGTGCGCACCTTGCCGGGCAGGAAATGGTAGGGCGGCCAGGGACCGGTCACGACCAGTTGGCAATTCTTGAGTTGCTTAGCGGCCGTGTTGTAACGGTTCTGATATTTTTCGATCGACTTGGTATCGATGAGGTGAGCGATATCGAGCAACATTCCGTCGGCGTCGACCTTCTTGCAGCTGACTTCTTCCTCGAGGGGGTTGAAGAGTTTGTGCACCTGGACGGAGAGGGCGCGGGCTTTGGTCTGGCGTTCGCGCTCACGGGATGCCTTCTCGCGGAGCTTGATAAGGTACTCGCGGCCGACGGTATCGGGCAGGACAATCTCTTCCATGGAGCCGCGGAGAGAACCGTCGCGGACCACCAGCTTGATGCGCATTTCGGACTTGCCGCGAAGCCGCTCCACGCTCTCGCAGAAAGTGCGGCGGTTGGCTCGAACGGCCTGCCGAATGGCATCTTCGGTGTCGAAAATCGTTCCGAAGCGGAAGGGTAAGACGGTGGCGGTTCGGAAGCTCTGGCTTACCACGCGGGCATGTTCAAGAACGGACTTTTCGTCGAGTTTGGAGGTCGCGCGGTCATATTCACTGACGATCACCGCGAATTCTCCGCTCGGGTAGCTCATGACGGGAGCGGAGTTGACACCCTGGATTCCATCTAGAACGAAGGGACGGCGGGCGCGAACACCGTTAGCAAGGGTCTGGTGTTCCGTGAGGCAGTACGCGTACCACGACATGCATTCTCTCCGAATTGCACAGGGGCCTTGGGCGCCCCTTTAGATTTTCATTTAAGGCTAGGGCTGCGCTTCTACCTGGAAGATTTGGTTTTTTGGACAAGGTGAACGCGAAATGCTGCGTCCAAAGTCATATTACTTCCGGTTCGTGTTATTTGCAACCTTTCTTGCGATGATTGCATCGCCGATTGTCTCAATTTGCTACTGCGATTCTGTGGCGGTCATCAGGCCGTCGAAAAAAGTCAATCCCTCTGCCTCGGTGGCTAAGAGAAATGCGGGAAAACTGCACTTCCATAACTTGGTCGCGGCGCGGGTGCCAGCGAAGCTTCAGGATTTCTGTTGCTTTTGGGCAGCGGCGCGGTCCTGCAGAGTGATCGTAACCGCGCGCAGCATATCAGCGGCGGGAGCGGGCTTGCCGGTCCAGATTTCAAACTGGCGGGCGGCCTGTTGCACAAACATTTCGACTCCGGGGATGACGGCGATTCCCTTGGCGCGCGCGACCTGCAGCAGGTGCGTCTCGACCGGGTCGTACACCATGTCGAAGACGACGCGGGCCTGAATCTCCTCGTCTTTGAGCGGGCAATCGCGCGTGTTCCCCATTCCAACCGGAGTGGCGTTGACGATGACGTCGAAGGCGATCTTGCGGAGGTCGGCGCGTCTGATGGTGTGCGCTTTCGACTGGCGGGCGAGCTTCTGAGCCTTGACGGCAGTGCGATTCAGTATCCAGACTTCAGCGCCGCGCTCTTTGAGACCGAAGACTGCGGCACGGGCCGCGCCCCCGGCGCCGAGCACGAGAACTTTCGCGTTCTCGATGGAGAGGCGCTGCTCGAGCGGACGAATTACGCCGGCGATATCGGTATTGAAACCGTAAAGCTTGCCTTCCTGTCCACGAACGACGGTATTGCAGGCGCCGATCTTGGCAGTGTGCGCGTCGGTGTTATCGAGATACGGAAGGATGGCCTGCTTGTACGGCATGGTGATGCTGAGGCCGTGGAGGGGAATCCCGCGCACGCAGTGGATCAGATCCTTGAGCGTTTTGGCGTGGAGAGGAAGATAAACGCCGTTCACGTTCTCGCGGCGAAGCGCCGTGTTCATGATGACGGGCGAGAGCGAATGCTCGATGGGATCGCCGGCGACTCCATAGATGCGAGTGGCGGCGTCGACTTGCTCGATGCGGTAGATGCTGCGCAGATCCGGCGCACTGACCTGGCCGGGTGCGGTTTTGAGATCGGCGCTGATCGCGCCAAAGGTGAACGCGCTGCCGGCGCGCACGCTGAGCACGCGGCTGATGATGCCTTGCTCTCCCATGCACAACCCGATCAGCGCATGTTTGCCGCTCTGCGTCTGCAGAAATTTCATCATGGCCACGTTGTCCGAGAGCGTGGTGGCGGTGGTGACGACCTTGTAAAAATCGGCCGGGATCTTGAGCATTTTCTCCAGCGTCTCATCGAGGTTGCGCGTACCGCGGAAATCATGAAACGACAGGATGAGTCCGGCGCGGCGGCGCAGGCGCGCAATCGCTTCGAGCTTCGATTTCAGCGCGCTCTGGAGTTCCAGGTCGACAATCTGACAGCCCGCGGCGTGGGCCTTGGTGAGCACATCCAATTGAGAAGCCAGCGATCCCTTGAACTTGCCGCCATTGTCGGCACGGCGGCAGGTACCGATGGCGGTTACGTACTGGTGGGTTCCAAGAAAACGATGGATTTTGGGAAGCGCGGCCAGGGGTTGCTTCAGGTAATCCAAACGGAACTCGAGGAAGGGGTTATCCCGGGCCATGGACTCGGCGGTAGCGAGCATGTCTTCGACAGTGTCGCCGCTCAGCGCAAGGCAGACCCTAGGCAGGCGCATAGGCAGAAAACGGGGCACGGGAGTGGAAGACAAAGCCAAGGCCATTTGTTCTCAACGACGGCGCGATATTACAGGGGTGCAAGCGCAGATGCAACATAAGGATTGCCGAACGGCTCGGAAAACACTTTGGGGCAAAGGGGCTAAACACCGTCGTAACCTTGACCCTTCCCCAAGCGCTTGTTACTTTTCGGCTGTAACCCTTGTCTTCCGAGAGAGATAGCCGGGGCAGAGCTGGAGCGGTTTGGAGTCGGAGGTAACATGAAGAAAACAGGATTGTTATTGCTACTGATGGTGATGGCGACCTTGGCGGCGTCCCAGCAGTCGACGACGGCGACCACGCCCGATGTGTCCGGTATCATCAACACGTCGGTCAACGTACCATTCGTGCGTTTCCAGACGCCTACCGCGGCAGATATTTACTGCGCCGGATTTCTTACCAAGGACCGGGTTCCCGACGCGAACTACGTGAACGGGGGCCTGCAGACACCGACCTCAACCAAGTTCGAGATCGGGGAACTCGTCTACCTGGCGGGGAGCGGCTACCAGGCGGGACAACTGTATTCGATCATCCGCGAACTGCGGGACGTCAACGAGTACGAAATCTATCCGGGGCAGAAAAAAGTACTGGCTGCCGCGGGACGCCCTTACGGGGAAATCGGGAGGGTGCGGGTAATCGATACGCGCAGTCACAGCGCCATCGCCCAGGTGGAATTCAGTTGCGATCCCATCAATCCGGGAGATGTCGCCGTGCCTTTTGTGGAAAAGCCGCCGATTACGTTCCACGTCCCCGGGCATTTCGACCGGTTCGCGCCAGCGAATGGAAAGCTGAGCGGACGGGTCGTGCTCGGCAAAGACTTTGACAGCTTCCTCGGCACGGGCATGAAGCTTTATATGAACATGGGTTCGAACCAGGGCGTAAAAGTGGGGGACTATTTCCGCGTAGTGCGATCCTACACAGCCACCTTGCACGATCCGGTGGACTCGCTCTCCTTCAAAGCTCAGACTTCAGAAGACACGCAGGCGCGCCCGCCAAGTTTTGAGGCCAATCGCTTCACAAAGACGAAAGGGCCGAACATTCACGTAGGCGATCTGCCGCGGCGCGCCGTCGGAGAAGTGGTCGTTCTCAACGTAACCCCGACCGCATCGTCGGCCATGATCGTCTTCGCGCTGGAAGATGTGCACGCGGGCGACACGGTGGAACTGGACGAGCAGCAGTAAGAGAACGCAAACAACTTCATCGGAACGAGGGGAGAGCGAGTCTCCCCTTTTTCTTTTGTCCGGAGTACTCGTAACGGAGTCGGGTAGAAGAACGGACCAGTGTCGCGTCCCGTAAATTCGCGACATAAGTTCGGGTTGTCATCTTGAGTGAAGCCCACGTACGGACAATACGAGCTTGAACCTTAGACCTGGCTTCAGCGGAAGAAACGAATTTTCGGATTCCCAGGAATCATCGCACCCGCGACGACCACTACGACGATCACAATAACGAGTTCCATGTTGCCCTCACAATGTTGCCCTCGCAAACCGCCAGCGCTCAGCTTAAGTCCTCTTGCAGAGAAGGCAAGTTACTCAAGTGCGGTGGGAGGCGCGGAATGCGGAATCCGTGAAGAGATTGTCGGAAACAGATTCAGCGGGGCCCTTCGACATCGGCATCGGCAAAGACCTCGGCGGTGAAAGCCTCGAGGGTTGCGGTCTTGCGCCAGGCATCCAACGGCAGACCAGCTTTGCGGCAGGTTTGCTCCAGAAAAGTTTCCCGGTCCCAACCATTTTCGACGGGAACCTGGGGTAGCAGCAGGCCGCGGCGAGCGCCATCGGAGAGGAGCAGACCGTGGCGTCCGACTTCCACTGCCTCGGGATGAATCGGAAACAGGCGGGAGAGCACGCTCAGAGAAACCTCCAGCCTAAGAGCTTCTTCCTTCGTCACCGGCAAAAAACGGAAATCTTCGAAAGCGGCGGCGCGGGCCGTTTCGGCCACGGCGCGATACAGGGGCGCGATGGGCAGGGCATAGCCGACGCATCCCCGAAGTTCGCGGTGGGGATCGCCGTGTCGATCGCCGTGCAGATAAAGAGTGGTGAAGACGCCTCGTGGATCCGACAGCCCGGCCGGAAGCGGCGGCGCTTCCGGAAAAGACTGGCGCTCCAGAACGGAAAGAATCGCCTGGTGCGCGATGCGGAGCAAAGTCCGGCGCTGATCGAGAGAGAATTCCGGGGATCGCAGGGCGGGAGCGCGAGCCACCGCGCGCGCGGTCAGATTCTCAGACGGCTTTTCAGACAGCCTGGACATCGCGTTTTCTCCGCCGGGCAAGGACGAAGGCCCGGCGCCGCCGCTTCTCCGATTTGCGGTCGATTCGCGACCAGAAGGCAACGAAGTAGTCGAGCGCGGAAACCAGCGAAAGCAGAACCATGAACCAGATGGCGAGCCAGGCAATCCAGTAAACCGGGAAAATGTAAATGCCGTACACCGGCCACTCATGCCAGCGGCGAGCGAGAATCACGGCCACCACAGAAATGATCTGCACTAGCATCTTGAACTTGCCCAGTTCGCTGGCTTGAATCGTAAAACCTTCGGAAGCGGCAATGGAGCGCAGCCCGCTTACCAGAAACTCGCGGCCGATGATGACCACGGCCATCCAGGCCGGCACCAGCGCGGGATTGAACTGCACCAGCGTGATGAAAGCGGCGGCGATCAGCAACTTGTCGGCCAGTGGATCGAGCAACATGCCCATGGTAGTGATCTGGCCGCGTCTGCGCGCGAGATAGCCGTCAATGCCGTCGGTGATCGAAGCCAGGATGAAAACGGCCGAAGCCAGGATTTCTCTTTCGCTCTGCTCGCTCGCGAAGCGCGGGCTGCAAAGAATCCATATCAGCAGCGGAATGGCGGCGATGCGGGTGAGCGTGATGTAGTTTGGAAGATTCACGCGATGACTGAGCCAGGGCCGCGGCGGCGGTAATGTGATTATCCTCTACATCAGAGGCCAAGGCAACGGAGGAACGCGATTGAGCCATTGAAGCCATTGAATCATTGAATCAATGCCTCAATGACTCAATCGCGTTTTATTTCTGAGCTTCTTTGTAGCCGGCAGCCTTCGCTTCGGATTCGGTCATGAACTTTCCCGCCTTGGTCTTGCCATACCAGCGGCCGCTCTTGTGATAGACGCCGCTCTCGGTGTTGACCCAGACCTTGCCGCTGGCTTTCGCCGCGGCGATCTCCGGACTGGAAGCCTTGCCAGCCGCTGCCTTGGTCGTCGTCTTGGGCGCAGCCATGTTGCCGGAAGAAGCCGGTGCGGCTGGAGCAGCCGGAGCTGCGCTGGGACTAGCCGGAGCTGCGGGTTTTGCTGCGGCGGAGCTGGTGCCGCTCGCGCTCGCCTGCGCCTTCGTCAAAGCAGGCGAAATGGCGACCGTGAGCATCAGACAGAAAGCGAGCATCCACAGAGTAAGTTTGCTTTGGGAGTGATTCATATTTCCTCACGAGATTAAGAGGCATCAAGCCCCGTTTCTTTACGAATCAATACTTTGAACGTACCTGCGAAATCACAGGCGATGCTGAAATGCCCCAGCATGATTACACCGTGAGGGACCAAGGGTCAACCAGAAGTACGAGGGCCTCCTGCTGGAAGCCCCGAGAATATGGCTAGGCATAGATTCCGCGCTGGCGGATGGTGTACGCCACGCGGTCGATCGCCAGCATATAGGCGGCGATCCGGTTGTTCACGCCATGAGTTTCAGAGTACCGGACAACATCATCGAACGCCGTAACCATGATGTCCTCCAGATGCTCGTTGACCACCGATTCCTTCCAGAAGTAGCCCTGGCGATCCTGCACCCACTCGAAGTAAGAAGTAGTGACGCCGCCGGCGTTAGCCAGGATGTCGGGAATGACGAAAACTTTTTTCTCGGAGAGGATATCGTCGGCAGCCGCCGTAGTGGGACCATTCGCGCCTTCGGCCAGGATTTTGCATTTCACGCGGTCTGCATTTTGGCTCGTGATCTGGTTTTCGGTCGCCGCAGGGATCAGGATGTCGCAATCGACGAGCAAAAGCTCGTCCGGATCGTACTTCTCGGCGCCCGTGAAGCCGTGAATGGTGCCATTGCGCTGGCGGAATTCCCACAGCGCTTCCACGTCGATGCCGTCCTTTTTGTACAGGCCGCCGCCAACCTCGCCGACGCCGATGACTTTGTATCCGGCTTCCGCCATGAGGCGGGCCGCGTTCGAACCGACGTTGCCGAAGCCCTGCACGATGACGCGGGTACTATCGCGATTCAGGCGCAGTTTCTTGATCGCCTGTTCGCAGACCATGAGAACGCCGCGCCCAGTAGCCTCGCGGCGCCCGCGCGATCCTCCGATGTTGACGGGCTTTCCGGTTACGACCGCGGTGCAGGTCTGCCGCATGTGCATGGAGTAGGTATCCATGATCCAGGCCATGGTCTGCTCGTTGGTGTTCACGTCGGGGGCGGCGACGTCCTTCTCGGGACCGATGAACTCGAACAGCTCGGCGGTGTAGCGGCGGGTCATGCGCTCCAGTTCGCCCTGCGACATTTTGTGCGGATCGCAGATGATGCCGCCCTTGGCGCCGCCGAAGGGAATGTTCACCACCGCGCACTTCCACGTCATCCAACTCGCCAGCGCGCGGACTTCGTCGAGGTTCACGTCGGGCCCGTAGCGCAGTCCGCCCTTGGCCGGGCCGCGCGCAATGGAGTGCTGCACCCGGTATCCCGTGAAGACTTCCAGGTGCCCGTCATCCATCATCACCGGAATATGAACAATAATTTCACGGCTCGGACTACGCAGAACCCTCCACAGTCCTTCATCGAGATTCAGCTTTTGCGCGGCCAGGTCGAAGCGGGCGGCTTGCGCCTGCCAGGGATTAGTTTCCTGTTCGAGGTCCACGGTCGTCATAAAAGTCTCCGCATGATTGCGATTGTGATTGTGACTGCGATTGCGATTGCCTCCCCAAGTCGTCAGGCAAGCTTCGCAAAGTATATTGCCGCCCCGCAGGCTAGGCAAGCGAAGGAGAGCGCCAAAAGTGAATCCTGTATTTACAACGTGCGCACGGCAATGTATAGTCGTTGTGTATACACGGGAGGGTCTGATGCCGGCGACAGGAACAAAAACTAGGAGAACCCGCGATGAAAACATCAACCTGCGCGCCAGTCAGCGCCAGAAAGCGCTGATCGACCGGGCGGCGGATGCGCTGGGCCGGAACCGGTCGGATTTCATGCTCGAAACCGCGTGCCGGGAAGCGGAAGCCGTCTTGCTCGACCGCCGGTATTTCGCCTTGTCGAGCGAGGAATTCAAGCGCTTCACGTCCATGCTGGACAAGCCTCCGGCGAGCAACGCGAGGCTGCGGCGGCTGCTGAAGACGAAAGCGCCCTGGGCGCAATAAGAATGACCCGGAGCGACCAACCGCTACGCGCGCCCGAGAAACTGCGCGCGGATCACGATCTCTCGGAATTCGAGTGCGGAGAGCCGTCGCTGGACGACTGGCTGCGGCGCCGGGCGCTGCAGAATGAGGAAAGCGGCGCTTCGCGTACGTACGTGGTCTGCGCCGGGCAGCAGGTGGTCGGCTATTATGCCCTCGCGCTTGGCACCGTAGCGCATGCGGAAGCGCCGGGCCGTGTCAGACGCAACATGCCCGATCCGGTGCCGGTCATGATCGTCGGCCGGCTGGCTGTCCACAGAGATTTTCAGGGGGAAAAGATCGGGCCCGGCCTGCTGCGCGATGCCGTATTGCGTACATTGCAGGCCGCGGAGATTGCCGGCGTACGCGCGATCCTGGTGCACGCGATTTCAGAGCGAGCGCGAAAGTTTTATGAAGATTGCGGATTCATTGCCTCCCCGATGGATCCGATGACGCTGATGATCACGGTGGCGGAAGCGGTGAAGGCGTTCGTTGGCAAGGATGCCAGGTAACTCCACTGCTCCCAAGATCAGCCGAGTAGTAATCTAGTCGCTGAGAACTGAGAACTGCTTCGTGCGATGCTAGACACGATGCTAAACAAATGATCCGTCCTGACTACAAAGAGTTCGCCCGCTTGTCACGCGGCGCCACACTGGTTCCAGTGGCGAAGTCGATCTCTGCCGACCTGCTGACGCCGGTTTCCGCCTTTCTCGCCGTGGCGGACGGAGAGCCGGATGCCTTCCTGCTGGAGTCGGTCGAAGGTGGCGAAAAGATTGGACGGTACACGTTTCTCGGCGTGCGGCCGTTTCTGCGGCTGGAGTCGCGCGGCGCCGAGATCAAGATAGAACGTGGCCGCATTAAGAAAGTCGAGCGGCGCACGGGAAATGTTTTCGACGTCATCAAGGAACTCTTGCAGCAACATCGTCCAGCGGCGATGGAAGGTTTGCCGCCGTTCACCGCCGGCGCGGTCGGTTATTGCGCGTATGACATTGTGCGCCAACTGGAGAACATCGGAGAGCGCGCTTCCGACGACCTCGACGTCCCCGACTGTGTGCTGATGTTTTTCGACCGCGTCCTCGCCTTCGATCACCTGCGGCACCAGATCCACATAGTGGCGTCGGCGGACGTAACGCGGGAAACGCCCAAAGTTGCCTACGAGCGCGCCGTGAAGGACATCGCGCACATCGAGAAAAAACTCGCCGCAGGATGGAAGCCGGCGTACTGGCGCAAAGCTGCCACGAAGTCAAGACTGGCGAAGTTAAAGCCGAAGCTGCGGGCGTGCACTCCAAAGCACAAGTTTCTGGAAAGCGTCAGGCGTGCCAAGGAATACATCGCCGCCGGGGACATCTTCCAGGTCGTGCTTTCGCAGCGCTGGGATTTCGAGCCGGGAGTCGCTCCGCTCGATCTGTACCGCGCGCTGCGCACGGTGAATCCGTCGCCGTATATGTATTTCTTGCGATTCGGAGGTGGACAAAAGAAGGCAGGGAAAAATTCTGGAGCGATGCACGTGCTGGGCTCGTCTCCCGAAATGCTGGTGCGTGCCGCGGGAGGAGGACGAAAGCTCGAATACCGTCCGATTGCCGGGACGCATCCGCGTGGACGCGACGAAGCGGAAGACGCGGCGCTGGAAAAGAAAATGCTCGCGGACGAGAAAGAACGCGCTGAGCACGTGATGCTGGTCGATCTAGGCCGCAACGACCTCGGCCGCGTCAGCGAGTATGGCTCGGTAAAAGTTCGCGATCTGATGTATGTGGAGCGCTACTCGCACGTGATGCACCTGGTTTCCGCGCTCGAAGGGAGGCTGCGTCCTGAACTGAATGCCATGGACGCGTTCGCCGCGTGCTTTCCCGCGGGAACACTGAGCGGCGCGCCGAAAGTTCGCGCCATGCAGATCATCGAAGAACTAGAACCGATGCGCCGCGGAGTGTATGGCGGGTCCGTGCTCTACGCCGATTTCGCGGGGAATCTGGATTCGTGCATTGCGATTCGGACTCTGCTCATGAAGGGCAAGAAGGCGTACTTGCAAGCGGGCGCGGGAATCGTGGCCGATTCCGATCCGCAGCGTGAGTTTGAAGAGACGGAGAACAAGGCGCGGGCAGTGCTGCGGGCGGTAGAGATGGCTAGGGGCAGTGGATAGTGGTCATTGGCCAGTAGTCAGTAGTCAGTGGATAGTGAAGGCTCGGGGTTGTGAATGCCTTACCGTGCGCGCTATCCACCTTTGAGAAAGTTTTTCACGAGCTTTTTCCCCTCCCCGGTCAGCACGCTCTCGGGATGAAACTGCACTCCCTCAACCGGGAAATTCTTATGTCGCAGGCCCATGATGACTCGGGTTCCGTCTTTGTCCAAAGTCCATGCGCTGACTTCGAGATCGCTCGGCAGGCCGTCCTCGGCGACGATCAGCGAGTGATAACGCGTCGCGGTCATCGGCGAAGACAGGCCGCGAAAGATGGTCTTGCCATCGTGCTCAACCTGACTGGTTTTGCCGTGCATCAGGTTCTTCGCGCGAACTACCTGGCCGCCGAAGGCCGCGCCAATCGCCTGGTGTCCGAGGCAGACGCCTAGCAACGGCACCTTGCCCGCAAAATGACGGATCAGCTCGATGCTGATGCCGGCTTCCTGCGGAGTGCACGGTCCGGGAGAAACGACGATGCGCTCGGGATGCATCGCCTCGATCTCGCTGACCGTCACTTCGTCGTTGCGGCGAACCTCGACCTGGGCGCCCAGTTCGCCGAGATACTGGACGAGGTTGTAAGTGAACGAATCGTAGTTATCGAGGACGAAGACCACGGGTCCATTGTAGCTGTTGAAGGCCAGGTTTCAGAGTTTCAAGGTTTCAAGGAGCCAGCAAAAGCTGTGCGCTTCGAATCGTGACGAATCTTTGAAACTCTGAAACCTTGAAACTGTGAAACCCTAATCTTTGAAACCTTGCTTGACAGGCTTGCCGCTAATTGCCATGCTTACAAGCGATTTTCGACGAATCCTTGAAACCTTGAAACTTTGAAACCTTGCTCTTGAGGAGGTTCGATGGCCGAGACGCAGCAGGACCAGGACCATGACAATGATAAGCGGGCCACGCGGCGGTTCGCGCTTCGTCTGCCAGTAAGCGTCCGTTACGGCGAAAATGAGCCGGAGCAGGCGGCGCAGACCCGCGACGTCAGCGCGCGCGGAATCTGCTTCTATGTCGATTCCGCCATCCAGGCCGGCTCCGCGATTGATTTCACGCTGACCCTGCCGCCCGAGATCACGCTAACGGAAAGCATCCGGGTGCGTTGCAAGGGCCGCGTGGTGCGGGTCGAAGGGGGCGGTCCCGCCAGCAAGATGGCGGTGGCAGCCGTCATTGATGAGTATGAATTCCTGGCCGACTCGTAATGCCTCGCGCGCTTTTTTCATGCGCTGCTTTCAGGCGTCTTTTCCCAGGCGCTTTTTTTCACGAACCCCCGAGTGGTATGGTTGCTGTAACACTCGAGCGCTTTTGTGAAAGACTTCCCGCCGAATCTTGCGTTCCGGCAACTGCTGTCTCGCTGCAGTTTGCGGGCGGATTTGTGCGCGGTGATTGCGGTGGGAATGCTCGTGCTCGGAGCGCCGTGGCTTCATTCCCAGACACCGGTTAAGACTGGGGTTAAGCCTGGCTCCAAGTCGGCCGCTTCTTCTGCCGTGAGCAAGAGTGCTGCGATCAAGAGCATCCGGATTGTGCAGGAAAAAGATGGCCCGGCAGTTGAAATTCTTTCGACGAAGCCGTTGGTTCCTTCGATCCAGGCGATCAGCGACCCTGATCGGCTGGTGATCGATCTGCCGAATGCGCGCCTGGAGACGCAGCAGAAGCGGATCAGCGTACAAGCCGATCAGATCAGCTCGATACGCGCCGACCAGTTTCAACAGAATCCGCCGGTAGCGCGCCTGGTCGTGGATCTGCTCGCGCCGCGCGCCTACACCTGGTATGCTGCAGGAAATCGCCTCGTCGTGCGTCTCGGGAAAAATCCCAACCAGGCAAGCAGTTCGCCGTTTCAGCCACCTACGGTTCCCAGCCTGACGCCCGCGCCGCAACCGGTAGTGGCGGCGGTGCGCGCGGCCGGCCCGCTGGCGCTGGCTGGAAATGACGGAGGCGCGGGTTCTTCGATTACGGCCGGGCCCAATACCGCCGTTCTCCGCCTGTCGAGTGGCGGCGAAGTGCATGTTTGTCCGGGAACGACCGTGTCGGTGACTCCGTCGCAGAACCGGCATAACCTGATGCTCAGCATGAACACGGGCGCACTGGAAGCGCACTTCGCTCTCGACGCTTCTTCGGATTCCGTGATGACGCCAGACTTCCGCATCCTTCTGGTGGGGCCAGGGGAATTTCACTATGCCATCAGTGCGGACAATCAGGGCAATACCTGCGTGCGCGCGCTGCCCGGCAACACGGCGTCGGCGATGGTTACCGAGTTGCTCGGCGACCGCACTTACCAAGTCAAGGCAACCGACCAGCTCGTGTTTCGTTCCGGGCAACTCGATCGTATGGATATGGCGGTGCCGCTGGAGTGCGGATGTCCGCCACCGCAGGACGCTCCGCTGCGGGCAACAAACAATCTGCCCATGCAGAGCCGAGTCCAGAGCGAAGCACAGAGCAAAGCACTGCCGCCCGTGAACGCGAGCCCAGCGCCGGTTGCCGAGACGGTTCACGCGGAAAGCGCGCCCTCGACAGGGGTACCGGCAGCGGCCTCCCCACTTGACGCCTCCGTCGCGCCGAACGAACTTCACGTGCAGGTAGAGGCGCCGTTCGTGTTCCGCGGGGCAGGTCCTCCGCCTGCTCCGGTGGAGGATGTGCGCGCTTTGCCCCTGGATTCGCGTCCACGGGCCGCTCCGGCTTTGGCCGCTCCGCTTCCTCCACCCTCCGATGGAAAGTCAAAGCCGGCTGGCACTGAAACGGCATCGGCGAATCACGCGCCGACGCGCGGGTTCTTCAGAAAACTCGGCGGATTTTTTGCCGCGATTTTCCGCTGACACTTGCCCAAGTGTGTTGCGTCGCCGGGCAAAGTTTTCTGTCGCGCTTGCATCTATATCTTTAAATCTTTCTCGCGCCGCACGTTTCAGATCGCATGCTCAAACCGCACACAAGGAGAAAAACAATGCGAAGACTGTGGACTCTTGTCTTGTTACTGACGACGCTGGCCAGCGCCGCCTGGGCGCAGATTCCGACGAAGGGAAACGCGTTCTTCGGTTATTCCTATGACCGCACTTCTGTCGTCTCAAACGACACCACCAATCTGAATGGGTGGGACGCATCGCTGGAAGGGAAGTTCCTGCCGTGGATTGGCCTGGTGGCCGATGTCGACGGGCATTATGGCAACCACAATTTCAGCGGCACCAGCGCCGACGTCAGCGCACATAATTTTCTGTTCGGCCCCAGAGTGTCGGTGCAGTATCACCGTTTCCGTCCGTTCGCGGAGTTAATGGCTGGCGCAGGGCATATCAGCCGTAGCAACGGAATTTCGGACTCGAATACTTCGTTCGTCAATGCGGTCGGCGGAGGGCTGGATTATCGAATCTTCGGCCCGGTAACGCTCCGCGGACAGCTCGACTGGATCAACACTCGTTTCTACGGTGAGGGCCAGAATGGCGTGCGGTTTTCGACGGGAGTCGCGATTCACTTCTAGGAGTTTGGATCACAACTCTTGCGGCAACTAATTAGACAGCAGCCTGAGATTGAGTTGGAACCAAGGTGTGCTGCGCGCATTGTTCCAGGATGATGGGCACTTCAAACAGCGCTCGATTGGAGTACTCGTTGGCCTTCAGACGGAATTCATTGAAAGTTGCGCTCTCGAGTAAGCGCTGAACGGCGGGCGCAATTCTTTTGAAGCTCGGCACGACGATGCCGTAGCCTTTCTCAGTCACCCATTCCGCGTTGTAGCGCTCTTGCGGCAGTGTTCTGGAATTGCATTCAACGATGACGGGCAAGTGGAATTGCAGTGCCTCGCTGATCGAGCCAGGGCCTGGTTTCCCAATAAAGAAGTCGGCCAAGGCCATGTAGTACTCGACATTCTGAGCAAATCCGACGACTAGGATTGGCTTTTTGGTCGGCAGATTCTTGAGCTCAGCGGCGAGCTTCTGGTTGTGCCCGCAAATCAGAATCAACTGGACGCCGCTGCCAGCTTCGTTGACTTTCCTGGTGATGTCGACCATCACCCGGGAACCATAGCCTCCGAACAGGACAATGCCAGTTCGGCAATCAGGTTCCAGGCCGAGCCGCTTCCTTTCAGCGACGCGATCGACGGTGGTCTTTTCGTAGAACCTTGGCTTCAGGATCATTCCAGATGTCTGGAAGATATGGTCGGCGGGGTGGCCCATGGTTAAGGCTTGTTGTCGGGCGCGTTCCGTACCGACGATGATGTATTCCGACTTCGGCTCGATCCAGAAGTGTGGCGGGTAATCTGCCAAATCCGTTATGAGAGTGACAAAAGGCGTTCGTGTGCCATCGGTGCGAAGGCTGTCGACGATCGCGCGATTGAAGTGCGGGATTACGGAGAGCACCAAGTCCGCCGGATGTTGCGCCCAGTAAGCGCGGAGTGCTTTCACGATTGGAGAATGGTAGAGACGGATAGTCCCTTTCAGCAGGACCAGGAGTTGGGGCGTGAAGCGCGTCCAGCCTCGGCGGAGAATCAGGTTGTAGGTGTCCTGAATGCGCAGGCCCGTGGCGCGACGAACCACGTCGAGGGGATCGAGCAATTCTTGAATGTCGAGAAGAGTGACGTCGCAAGGATGTTCTTGCCTGGAGAGCGTGTCTTTGAGAGCGTCCGCTGCACTGCGATGTCCTCCGCCGGCGTGGTGGAAAACGATGGTCAGTTTGCGCAAGAGTCACCTGGTCTTTGTAAATGGGTCTTTCGTAAGACCGTGCCGTCGGTACAGTTGGAGTCAGCGGCCAACACCCTCGTACTCGCCATCTTCGAGTAGTCCTGCCTCGCCAGCGAATGCGGCAGGTTCGGAATCAGTTCGCTCTTCGGTGGGATGGAGTTCGTCAGCTCGCTCAACATATTCATGGATCTGGACTCCCTCTTCACCAACGGTGATATAGGTAGGATGCTCGTCAATCCAGCTTCCGCAATTGAAATAATCGATTCCGTGCTCGTGCTTGTGCATGGCGGCATGAGTGTGGCCGCAGAAAATGCGCGTTGTCTGATGGTGACGGGCATGGGCCAGGGCGCCCTCGGCGACCTTTGGCGACAAGCGCAGCCAGCGCGTGTTGAGCCGGTCGAGGAAACGGGTCAGGGTCTTGTTTTTCGAATCCCACTTCTGCAGTTGCAGGTAGAGCAGCGTCCCGATCAGATAGCTGACGCGGACATTGCTCACCACGAAGCCGTCGAACTGGTGACCATGCACGGCGATGTGGCGCAGGCCCTGATATTCCCATTGATATTCCTGGTACACGCGGATCCCCACCAAATGGGACATAATTTCGGCCAGGCCGTGGTCGTGATTGCCTTCGACCCAGACCACTTCGACGTTACGCTTGGGATTGGAGAGCTTGCGAATGAAGCCGAGAAATTTCCAATGCTCTTTTTCCAGGCGTCCGAAATTGAGGTCGGCAAAAATATCGCCCAGCAGAATGAGGCGGCGATATTGATTTTCTCGGAGAACGCGCAACGCCTCGCGGGCGCGGCTCATGTCCGCGCCGAGGTGCAGATCCGAAAGGATCAGCGTGTCATAAACCTGCGGCGCCACGGCTTCCATTGTCGCCGAGGAGTGTTACGAGGTGATGAATTTGGAAACGACTGAAGGGCCAGAGGTAATCTGTCAGTAACCTGCCTGCAACCTGCCTGTAAAACCGGCTGACGGCGCAGATGGCTTGCCCCGCGCCGTTTTCGGCTCAGTTCGCTGTCGCAGTGCGCTCAGTGCGCCGGGGGAACGTATTCGGCTGGACGCGCGGATCCCTCACCGAAGAAAAACTGCTCCATCTGCTTCACGATGACTTCCTGATCCTGCTTGCGCGCCGGGTTCAGGCGATATTCGTTCAGCAACATTTTGCAGTGTTCCATCCACTGGCCCCACGCCTGTTGCGAGATCTGCTCGTAGATCTTTTTCCCCAAGTCGCTGTCGAACGGAGGCTCGGGGAGCCCAGGCAATTCCTGTTTCAATTTTGCGCAGAAGACTTTGTGATCTGACATAAATTTCTTCTGAAATTATCGCACAGGCAGCACGGCTTCACTGGCTTCTGACGGGAAGGTTCTGCCGTAATGGCGAAATTTGGGTGAGTTCGCTCGAACAGGCCAAGCACGTACTTCACCAAAATCGCTCGGTGAAGTGAAATTTCTATTGACAAATTACATACAAATGGCAATATCTTGTGGTAGGACAGCTGCTCATACAACAACTTGAGTAGCCCGGGCATCAAGGTGCCCTGCGAGAACCTTGGGAGAACAAATCGTTCAAACGGAGGAAACACTTCATGGCAACCAAGAAGAAAGCCGCCAAGAAAAAGAAACACTAAGCGAACCGATGCTCGTTCAGAAATTCCTCAAAGCCTCTCAGGAGAAGCACCTCTTGAGAGGCTTTTCCATTTGCGGCTGCGGCAGAGCGTTGCCGAACGCCGGGCTGGCCAGAAACGTCCGTTCCGCAACTTGACGTCCGCGCCTCAACGAAGTGCGTAGCGCCAAAACGCCCTTGCGGCGGCCATCCGTACTTTTGGGGGTTGTCCAGCAGCGCGGCTCGTGCTAGAAACGCGTATACAGGAGTACGGAAGCGGCCTCCATGAGCCTCCGCAAGAAAGCGTCGAAGAAAGCGACCCGCAACGCCGAAATCATTATTCCGGACAAGCTCTACTTCCGCATCGGCGAAGTCGCCAGCCTGTGCCGTCTGCCTGCCTACGTACTTCGGTTCTGGGAAACCGAATTTCCGCAGCTCAAGCCAGTAAAAAGCAGCACCGGACAGCGCATGTACCGCAAGCGCGATGTAGAGTCTGTAGTGCGGATCAAGAAACTGCTTTATGACGACGGCTTCACGATCGCCGGGGCGCGGCTGCAGTTGCGCGAGGAAACCAAGTCTGATCGGAGCCAGACCCCCCTTCCGTTTCCGATGAATCCTTCCGTGAGTGTGGCGCACTTACGGAATGAACTGCAGCAGATCCTGCACATTCTTTCCGCACGCCACTAGCTCGCTGCGCACCAGCAGGCGGCGGAAAACCCGGGGCCCTGGACACTTTCCTGTCGAAACCATCAGACTCCCAGGGTGAAGCAGCTTACTTCGAGCTAGTCAGAGGTGAATCGAGCACCCCAAGTACACGTCCGACCTTCCATGACCCGTCCGACTGCCGATTGAGTGCGACGATCGTGGTGGAATGAACGTGCGTGGATTCGCCTCCGCATTTTGGCGCGAGCCTGCTTTCGACTTCGGCATTTCAAAAGCCCATCTACCACGAACGACAACTTCGGCCGAGGAGACATTCTGCTCAATCGAGAATGATTCGAAGCCCTTGAGAAAATCAGCCTTCAGATCTTCTCGACCACGTACGCAACGCCCGTTGCCATGCACCACCACAACGTCGTCAGTAACCATGGCGGCAAGCCGTTCAAGGTCACCGGCTCTCACAGCGTCCAGCCAAGCCTGTCGGACAGCGGCAACGGACGACGCGACGGAATTGCTGTCTGGTGCGGGAAAGGTATCCACGCATACCTCCTTTTAACAGGACGGACATACGTAATGTAGCAAACGTGATTACTCATCTTCGATGACAGCCCCAAGAAACGCTGTGGTTCCCACAAGCTAAGCTGATAGGGGAAAGACGAGCAATAGTTGGATGTTTTCAGCATTGCCGAAGCCAGTCGGCAACAAAAACGCGGGCCGTGAAGCCCGCGTCCATTCCATCGCAAATCGATTTTGTCTTATGCCGATTTCCGCAGGGGCTCGGCTTCGACCAGCGGCGCATTGACCAGGTGTTCGCTCAGGAACCAGACCTGCAGTTCGCTGGGGCGAAGCACATCACTCACCACCAGATCGTTGGTGCCGGGGTCGCCGAGTTTGGTTGCAAGCTCCGCGAGTTCACGGCATTCGGTGATGATGACCTCGTGCGCGTCCAGCAGGCGAGACAGTTGCGCGGGAACCTCTTCGCGGCCCTTGGGCGGGCGCGGAATACGCGTCAACTCGGCGACGTCGGCCGCCATGGCGATACTGACTCCTCCCAGAAGTTGGATTCGTTCCGCGATCGTGTCGACGATTTCGTTCTGTTCTCCGTAGTGCTTATCGAACAGAAGATGGAGTTGATAGAACGTGGCTCCGGACACCTGCCAATGGGACTTTTTGTAGAGATCCCGAAGAGTCATGGTGTCGGCTAACAGTTGGTTGAGTTGCTCGGTCATTTCCAGACGGATTGGTTCTTCCAATTGCAACGGCATCGCACTGGTCACCGTGCCAAATGCCTGGAGTTCGCGGGCGGTCTGGTGGTAGCGGGGTTGGGCTGAAGCTTTGTTCACATTGCTGGAGCTTGGTTTCTTATTCATGAAGTTCTCCTGAAACTACGCATTTGGGGGCAACCCAGAAGAGGAGGAAATCGCCAAAACGGAGGTATCTGCTTCCGCTCCTGTTTGCCGGTTCAACCCCTTTGGATGCGAGCCGCCGGAAATGGATACGGGAATTCTACCCTCGCGGGAGTGCCTATTTACGACGGTTGGTGGACAGTCTGCCCTGCACGCTCAGTCGGCAGCGCTGCGCCGGACGCTGTGCACCTCAGTGAGAAAGTCGACTCGAGTTGGGTCTTTGACACCCGCGCTCGCCATTTTAGCTTTGAGTTCGTCGGAAGCGATGAATGCGCGCGCCTTTTCCAGACTCTCCCATTCGAAGAAAAGAGTGACGTCGTTGACGTTTCCAACGCCGCGGAAAATACGGTAACTGCACTCGCCGTTCTTGCGCCGCCAGTCGAAGGCAGAATCGAACGCCGCTTTCCAGGTCGTATAGTCGGCGACTTCGTGGTGGATGAGAACGTTGATCATGATGTCGGGGGCACTCCTTTCGCATTGAAAACGTTGCTCCAAACGCAGGAGAAATGCAAGGGCAGGGATCACACGGAAATGGACTTGCAGGCGAGGGTGGTTTACCTCTCAGCAATTGCAAGTAGGCCGAGCGACTGCCCGTGCCACCGGATACCCGAGGGAAGTAAATGGTCGGGACGGCCGGATTTGAACCGGCGACCCCTTGCACCCCAAGCAAGTGCGCTACCAGGCTGCGCTACGTCCCGATGAGATCCGCTGCCGACGATCACAGCGTGGGGTTGACTTTCAAATTCTACACCAGTCGGCAGCCACGGGCGAGGACCCTTGGTCCTCCATCGATGAGGAACCCCTGAGACAAGCACTAACTCAACTTCTTTTCCAGCCTGTTTCGGGTCGAGCACCCGCAGCGACCCTCTGTCACAAACGGAGCGTGATGGGTATCACCTCGGGGCGGCCGCTTTTCGCGGCAACATGATCGCGTAGAAAAAATCAGCTCGTGGAATCATGCGAGGCTTTTCTTGGCGATCTTAGTATCGGGCGGAGCAGGCTACATCGGCAGTCATGCGGCGCGCGCACTGCGGCGTTCCGGCTATGAGGTCGTGCTTTATGACAATCTCTCTACCGGGTTTCGCCGCCTGGCGCAAGGCTTCGAACTTGTGGAGGGCGATATCGCCGACGAAGCCAAACTCCGGCCCGTGCTCGCGCGCGTGGACGCGGTGATGCACTTTGCCGCCCACGCCTACGTTGGAGAGTCGGTCGAGAATCCGCGCAAGTATTTCCGGAACAACGTCGCCGGGGCGCTCAGCCTGCTGAACTCCGCGCTGGACGCCGGTATCCGCCGCTTCGTGTTTTCCTCCAGTTGTGCCGTGTACGGCGTCCCCGGGCAAATTCCAATCACCGAGCAAACGCCGCGCGAGCCGGTCAATCCCTATGGAGCGTCGAAGCTTTTTTTCGAAAACGCCCTCGAAGCATACAGCCGCGCTTACGGACTACGCTCGGTGAGTCTCCGCTATTTCAACGCAGCGGGAGCCGCAGACGGTGAAGACGACAACGGCGAGATTGGCGAGCTCCACGACCCGGAAACTCACCTGATTCCACTGGCGCTTGCCGCCTCCACCGCGAACGGACCCGAGTTGCAAATCTACGGGTCCGACTACCCGACTCCGGATGGCACCTGCGTTCGCGACTACATTCATGTCAACGATCTCGCCGATGCGCACGTCCGAGCGTTGCAACACCTCGAAAGATGCGCTGACGAAAAAGGCGGCGACTCGCTGGCCATCAATCTGGGGACAGGCCGGGGACATTCCGTTCGCGAAGTCATCCAGGCAGCGGAAAACGCCACCGGACGGCCGGTTCGGCGAACGATCGGACCGCGGCGGCCGGGCGATCCTCCGGTTCTGGTGGCCGATCCGTCAAAGGCTCAAAGCGTGCTGGGATGGACCGCCAAACGCAATCTCTCCGACATCGTCTCGAGTGCGTGGACGTGGATGGAGAAATTTGTAATTGGTAATTTGTAATTGGAGACACAAACCAAGAACTTCAAACGCGCGGGCTTCTCAAATTACCAATTACAAATTACCAATTACAAATCCTGTCCCATGGCCTTCCGCAACCGCTCCCAAGTCACGTCCAGCGCTTCGGGCAGCACCCTGGTTTCGCCGATGACACTGACGAAATTGGCGTCCGCGACCCAGCGTGGCAGAATGTGCATGTGGATGTGTCCGGCCACGCCGGCACCCGCGGCTTTTCCGATATTCATGCCGAGATTGATACCGTCGGGTCGATAGAGAGAGCGCAGAACCGCCGCCATCCGCTGAGTCAGAACTATCATCTCGTGGGCGGCATCGTCGGGGAGCTTGTGCAGCTCTTCCAGGTGCGCGTAGGGCACGACCATGACATGCCCATTCGTGTACGGATAGGTATTGAGAATGACGTAGCAATGCTCCGCGCGGTGGACGATGCGGGCCTGCTGGTCGGTTTCTTTGGGAGCATTGCAGAAGATGCAGCCCGACTTCTGGTCGGCGCCAGTGACATATGCGTAACGCCACGGGGTCCAGAGATAATCCATGGGGGGAGGGTAGCAGAAGCGGCCAGCGTGGAGCCAATGGCTGTTTTCCGGGTAGTGGGCTAATTCTGTGTTTCCGAGCAAATAAGCTGCGAGCTACGGGCTACGAGCTGCGGGCAACGGTTTGCTTGAAGCTCGCGGCTCGAGGCCTGTAGCTCAGCGCCAGTGTGACGAGTCTGTAAATTCTTGGGCCGCCCGCCCGAATCGGCGCGTTTCGCGTTTGACACTGTTCCAAAGCGGTTGTTATAGTCGAGGAGTCCCTATTGGACGCGGTTTCGAACCAGCTGGAATTGTCCCAGGTCGTCCGCCAGGTCGGCCTCAACGCAACCTAAAGACCACGCCAGCAGTCCGCTACACCACGTCCCACATGAGTCGCGCACGAACGCGTCGACACAGAGGCTATGAACTTGATCGACGACAGCACCGCCCGCAATCTTGAATCCAGTCTTGAAACCATGACACCTGCACACGACACCCACACCGGCGGCCCGGCCGTAATAGACGCTCCCGAGCACGCACAACCCTCCCCTGCGGAAACACAGGCTTCCGCCCCTGACGTTCATCAAAATGACGTTCCTGAAAATTCCGCCCCCGAGAATGCCGCGGTTGGCAGTGACGATTTCGCCGCCGCGCTCCAGAACTTCGAGACCGAAACCGAGGAATCGGTTGGCGACGACCACGTAATCAAAGGCACCGTGGTGAAGCTGACCGCGACCCACGTCGTCGTCGATATTGGGGCGAAATCCGAAGGCATGGCGCCGATTGCCGAAATTCTCGATCACGAGGGCAAGCCCAAGTTCCAGCCCGGCGATGAGATAGACGTAATGCGGGACAAGGGTGAAACCGAAGAGGGCTATGTTAACCTCTCGCACCTGAAGGCGCAGCGTCTGCGGTCGTGGGACGAGATTGAGCGCGCTTACACCGAAAAGAAACCGATCAAGGGCGTAGTCGTGGAGCGCATCAAGGGCGGCCTGACTCTCGACATTCATGGCGCGCACGCCTTCCTGCCGGGCTCGCAAGTGGACCTGCGTCCGATCCGCAATCTGGATGGGATGAAGGGCCAGACGATGGAAGTCGCCATCATCAAGCTCAACAAAAAGCGCGGCAACATCGTGGTCTCGCGGAAACAGCTTCTGGAAGAAGAGCAGTCGGAGAAGCGCGGCAAAACACTGGAGCACCTGGAAGAAGGCAGCGTCCTCACCGGGATCGTCAAGAACCTGACCGAGTATGGGGCGTTTGTCGATATGGGCGGAATCGACGGGCTGCTGCACATAACCGACATGTCGTGGGGACGCCTGACTCACCCGCGCGATCTGGTCAACGTCGGCGACCAGATTCAGGTGAAGGTCTTGAAGTACGACAAAGACAAGCAGCGCGTCTCGCTCGGCTTCAAACAGCTCACGCCCGATCCGTGGCTGGATGCAGAGCACCGCTACCCGGTGGGCGCGCACGTCCACGGGCGCGTGATCAGCGTCACCGATTACGGCGCCTTTGTAGAACTCGAACAGGGCATTGAAGGCCTCGTCCACGTGAGCGAAATGACGTGGTCGAAACGGATGAAGCATCCGTCGAAGCTGGTCAACGTAAACGACGAGGTGGACTGCGTGGTCCTGAGCGTGAACCCGACCGAGCGCCGGATTTCACTCGGCATGAGGCAACTCGCCTCCAACCCCTGGGATACGCTGCACGACAAATATCCGGTGGGAGCAACGGTCGAGGGCCGGGTGCGCAATCTTACCGAGTTTGGCGCCTTCATTGAAATCGAAGACGGAATCGACGGCCTGGTGCATGTCAGCAACCTAAGCTGGACCACGCGTGTGAAGCATCCGTCCGAGGTGTTGAAGAAGGGCGACAAGGTCAAGGCCGTCATCTTGGCCATTGAACCGGACAAGCGGCGTCTTTCGCTCGGCGTGAAGCAGATGCAGCCCGACGTTTGGGATTCGTTCTTCGTGCAGCATCGCGTCGGCGACATCGTGCATGGCAAGATCCTGCGCGTGGCGAACTTCGGCGCATTTGTCGAGATTGCCCAAGGCATCGAAGGCCTGTGTCACAACTCCGAGGCCGTCGACGCGAACGGACAGCCGATGCATCTCGAACCCGGCAGCGAGTTCGAGTTCAAGATCATCAAGATGAATCAGGAAGAGAAAAAAGTCGGACTGAGCATCCGGGCGGTCGGCGAAGAAGCGTCGCGTCAGGAAGTCGAATCCTACAAGCACCCGGCCTCGTCCTCCTCAACCAGCACCACCATCGGCGACTTGATCTCGTGGAAACGGGCCGGCGGAGACAGCAACTAGCTTCCGAGCACGCACATCAGGGAATTTAAGGCCACCACCAGCGGTGGCCTTTTTCTTGCCCTCGTAGCCGATGGTGGTGTTGTGCGCTCGATTCTCTGAGCGGCTAGGCAGTGCTTTGTCCCCGGGCGAGTGAGAGTTTCACTTCCACCTGTTGCCGCTCCTGCTCGTTCACCCGGAACATCTGCTGCGGCTGCAGTTTCATCAGCCGCGCCAGGAAGACTTCGGGGATCTGTGCGATACGCGTATTGTAGGTGTTGACGTCGTCGTTGAAAAACTCGCGGCGGTCGGCAATTCGCTCCTCCAGATCGGAGATGCGATTCTGCAGCGCCAGAAAATTCTGGTCGGCCTTGAGCTGCGGATATCGCTCCGCCACCACAAAAAAAGATTGCAGAGCACTCGTCAGCAGCAGGTCTGCCTGAGCTTTCTGCGGAATGCTGGCCGCGTTCATCGAAGCCGCGCGAGCCTGCGTCACCGCCTCCAGCGTTTGCCGCTCGTGGTCCATGTAGCCCTTGACGCAGGCCACCAGGTTGGGAATCTCGTCGTGGCGCTGCTTGAGCAGAACGTCGATATTGGCCCAGGCACGGCCGATTTCGTTCCGCAGACGCACCAGTCCGTTGTACACGATGACCGCGTAGATCGCGGCACCCGTAACCAGCAGAACGACCGCGGCGCTAAGAACCGGCATGACCGTTTTTGCCTGAAACAGCCTCGAATGTAGCGGAAGGGTCGGTCACAGACAAGTTACGCCCGGGTGGATGCGGCGGCCCGATGCAACCCGTCAGTAACACGGTGGAGTGAACCGGGCAACGCGTCGCCAGGCGGAAGCGAAAGGGCTTACTTGGTGGTGATTTTCAAACTGATGTAGACCTGCGAACGATCGTCGAATTGGCTGACCGTTTTGGTGCCGCTCTTGCGGTTGTTGTACTGCGCATACACTTCGTAATCGATGCTGGGCTGAAGCGCCGGAAAACGGTAGGCTCCGTCTGGACCAACGATATAGGTTTTCACGGAGCGGGTGTGAGTGTTGGTCAGGTACACGACCGCGTTCGGCAAAGGGTTTTCACCGCTGTCCAGCACCTTGCCAGTGAGCAGGCGGGTCTTGTCTTCCTTCGAAGAGCGGCCAAACTGCGGCGCTGGAGCCGCCAGGACCAATGTCGAGAAGACCGTCGCCGACAACATAACCAGCAGCGAAACCGCGATGATCGCCTTCTTCATGAATTTCTCATTGCCGCCGATTCCCAACCACAGCGGCCATTACCAGTCTAAATGAAGACCGATGTCAGAACGCTCGTCATCGTCGATATGCACGGTTACTTCGGAGCCAGGCTTCAACTGTCTTCCCGAAGGCAGCTTGTAGCGCTTCACGTCCGCCCAAACGATGTAGTCGGCCTTGCCGACGGGCACTCGCTGGGCGAACTCGCCGGTGTGATTGGAATAGAGCTCCCAGCGGGCTCTTTTCTCGTCGGCCCGCCGGATCTTCACCTTGACCCCGCAGAGCGGGTGCCCGTCGGGGTCCCAAACCGTTCCGAAGATTAGCGCGTACGGCTGCGGCTTCTCGCGGCCGCTACCCCGCGCGCTCACAGGGGCAAGCAGAGACGCCAGGAACAAGACTGACGAAGCCATTGCGACCAAGCGCCGGAACACCCGGAAATGCGTAGAATTCTTCAGGAATCCTCGTCCTCATCCTCTTCTTCGTCGGCTTCTTCTTCGTCCTCGTCTTCTTCGATCTCGTCTTCGCCGACCACTTTCAGTTCAACCGGATTCACTGTAACCACCTCGAAGTCCGTGCCGCACTCCGGGCAGGAGACGACCGCGCCTTCATCGACCTCATCTTCGTCGATGTCGAGATCCGTCTCGCATTCAGGACAGTACACCATGATTTCCTCCACGTTCGGGGTACCCTGTTATATTTAGTTTCTTCGAGAGGAAAAGGTCAAGTGGCTTACCCAGAAAATTCTAAAATTGCCGAGTCTTCCATTTCCGGTTATTTTTCAACAGGTCTTGTGGCAGCCGTGCTGGTTGCCCTGGCGCTGGCGTCTTGCGCTTCTCTGTGCCTGGCGCAGGAAATGGCGCAGGGACGCGCGCCGCGCTTGGCAGCCGACCCACACACCGACTCGCACATCGCCGAAGCGATCCAACAAGTTTCAGCTGACCACATCCGGCAGACGATCGAGAAGCTGGTCAGCTTTCAGAACCGGTCCACGATTTCCGCACAGGACGAGGAATCCATCAAGGCGGGCAAGGGAGTCGGAGCAGCGCGGGAGTGGATCAAAGCGGAGTTTGAGCGCTATTCGAAAGACTGCGGCGGCTGCCTGGAGGTGAAAATTTACACTTTCACCGAGCAGCCCGGAGAACGCATCCCGAAACC
>JBEKAF010000003.1:0-87582 GCA_050018355.1 Terriglobales bacterium
GTCGGTCTTTGTTTCCGGGGGCGATGATGGGGCGGCTTTCTGCGACAGATACGATGAAGACGCCCTGCATGGTATCGGAATCACTGGCTTTGGATCGAGTCCTTATAATGTTTCCGTAGGCGGTACCGACTTCGGCGACACTTTTGCCGGCACCAACAGCACTTATTGGAAATCCACCAATTCGGCGACGTATGAATCGGCCAAGTCCTATGTCCCCGAGATTCCCTGGAACGATTCCTGCGCCAGCTCGCTGCTTGCGGAGTTCGAAGGTTTTAGCGAGCCTTACGGATCGAGTGGATTCTGCAATAGCAGCAAGGGAGAAGCGGATTTCCTGAATACGATTGGAGGCGGCGGCGGACCGAGCGGCTGCGCGACGGGAACGCCCTCCGAATCTGGCGTAGTCAGCGGAACGTGCGCCGGTTGGCCAAAGCCGTCGTATCAGTCGCTGGTCGGAAATCCGAGCGACGGTGTGCGCGATATTCCCGATGTGTCGCTCTTCGCCGCCGACGGAGTTTGGTTGCACCATTATCCATACTGCTACTCCGGGCCGGGAGGTGTTGCCTGTACCGAGGCTCCCGTTGACTGGCCAGGAGCAGGGGGCACATCGTTCACCGCACCGATCATGGCTGGCATTCAAGCCCTGGTGAACCAGAAAGCCGGTTCACGCCAAGGCAATCCGAATTTCGTCTATTACAGCCTGGCGGCCACCGAGTACGGCGCCAGCGGCGACAGGGCTTGCAATTCAACTCTGGGAAATACCGTCGGCAGCTCGTGCATTTTCTATGACGTGACGCAGGGCGACAATGATGTGGATTGTGCCGGCACCAACAACTGCTACCTGCCCTCCGGCGCAATCGGTGTCCTCTCCACTTCCAGCAGTGCCTATCAGCCGGCTTACGCCACCACGACCGGATGGGACTTCGCGACCGGAATCGGGACAGTGAACGCCTACAATCTGGTGAATAACTGGCCGGTACCGAGCTACACGTTGTCGGCCAAACCCAGCACGTTGAGCGTTGTACAGGGGAGCCAAGGTACGAGCACGACCACCATCACGCCGTTGAACGGCTTCAACGGAAGCGTCACTCTTTCCGCGTCGGGCCTGCCAAGCGGAGTGACGGCGAACTTCAGTCCTAATCCAGCCTCCAGCAGCAGTACGCTGACCTTGACGGCGAGCGCCACGGCAACGACCGGGGCCGCGACGGTGACCGTCACGGGCACCTCGGGCAGTTTGACGCAGACGGTAGCGATCAACCTCACGGTGACCCCGGCACCGGGCTTCACGCTGTCGGCCTCGCCCAGCACCTTGAGCGTAACTCAGGGAAGCAGTGGCACGAGCACGATCATGGTGACGGACATAGGCGGCTTCGCGGGCAGCGTGAGCCTGGCGGCTTCCGGCCTGCCCAGCGGAGTTACCGCGTCGTTCAACCCCAGCAGCACGAGCAGCACGAGTACCTTGACGCTGACGGCCAGCGCTTCAGCAACTACCGGGCCTGCGACGGTGACGGTCACGGGCACGTCGGGTACGCTGACGAACACCACGACGCTCAGCCTCACCGTGAATGCTCCATTCCAGAGCTTCAGTCTCTCCGCCTCGCCGAACGCTGTCACCATCGTGGAAGGTGTCGGCAGCGGCACGAGCACCATCACCATCACTCCCAACTATGGATTTTCCGGCAATGTAACGCTGACCACTTCCAAACTGCCGACGGGCGTAACCGCTTCTTTCAGTCCGAACCCGGCAACTTCGAGCAGCGTTCTGACCCTGACAGCAGGCAGCACGACGCCGACGGGAACAACAACGCTCACGATTACCGGAACCTCCGGCACCCTGAGCGCAAGCACAACAATCACGCTTACTGTGAATCCGCTGGGGAACTTTACACTGACGGCTTCGCCGGAGACCTTGACGGTCTTTCTCGGCAACAGCGGGACCAGCAGGATTACCATCAATCCGACGAACACCTTCGATCAGAGTGTCACTCTGAGGGCGAGTGGACTGCCGACTGGGGTAACCGCGTCGTTCAGTCCCGACCCGGCCACTTCCACCAGCACGTTAACGCTGGCGGTAAGCGACTCAGCAAAAATCAAGACGACAGCTATAACCATCACCGGCACGTTTGGGAGCCTGAGTCATACGACAACGGTCAAGCTCAACACCGTCACACCGAACTTTACACTGACGGCTTCGCCGGAGACCTTGATCGTCGACCAAGGCAGCAGCGGAAGCAGCACGATTACCATCAATCCGACGAACACATTCGATCAGAGTGTCGCTCTGAGCGCCAGTGGAGTGCCGACTGGGGTAACCGCGTCGTTCAGTCCCGACCCGGCCACTTCTACCAGCACGTTAACGCTGGCGGTAAGCGGCTCGGCAACAATCGAAGAGACGGCTATAACCATCACCGGCAAGTCTGGGAGCCTCAGTCATACGACAACGGTCGAGCTCAGGGTGCTCGGACCGTAGGCTTGATGTATAGGAAAAACAAAAATCATTTTCGGCAGAAGAACAGGATTCATCCGCCTAGGGTATGGTCTCAGACATGCCCATAGTCCCCCTCTCAGACTTGACGAGAAGTTCCTTGGCGTGCGCCAGGCGTTCGCGGCGCAGGCGATCGAAGCATTAACGTCGCTGTGTTTATGCCGTGCGCTCTGTGGCGGCGGGTGCGCTTGCCGCCGAGAGTTTCTCGATAGAGAGGCGGTCCAGGCTGAGTTTCGCCGCTTCCACCAAGTCGCCAAGCTGCTGCACGTTGGTAACGCTTGCTATCGGGGCGGTGATGCCGGGCTGCGCGATAAGCCAGGCGAGCGCCACGCGAGCCGGGGTTGAGTTGTACTCGTGTGCGACCGAGGTAAGCGCTTCGATGACGGCGAGGCCACCGGCGTTGAGATACTTTGCAACCATAGCACCGCGCGGTCTGTCATTGAGATCATCCGGACTGTGATACTTTCCCGTGAGGAACCCCCCAGCCAGCGAGAAGTACGGGATGACGCCGAGCCCATACTCTTGTACGACCGGTGCGAGATCGGATTCATAGTTCTGGCGCTCGACCAAGTTATAGTGCGGCTGCAAGGTTTGGTAGCCCGGCAGATTATTCACGAAGTCTCTAGCCAAAAAAGTAAGGATGCTCTAAAAGGACGAATCGGAGGCATGGAAAGCCGACCTCAACGCCATCTGGCCTATATGTCATGAGGACGAGCCGCAAGGGACTGGGGTAGTTTCCGGGTTGGCGACAACACATCCGTTGTCCCGGCACCCTAAAAGCAACACTGTTATCAGAGATTCCGCCGCTACAGACGTGAATGCGGCGTGATCCTATCGGATGTCACTTGCCTTTCAGTCCGTCGCGCCAGGCGATTGCTTCGAGTTCGACACGGACTGCGTCCATGACGGGGACTACGGGGTGCGCCTGGAATACAAATGCAGGGAGCGTCGAGCAAAACTTGTGAACCGTCAGCGGATCGTCGCAGTCCACCAACATATGCCCACCCCACTCGCCCACACGCACGACGAACACCTCGATCTTGAAATTAGCTGGCGCCTGCCACTGACCAAACACATCCAGGATTCGCTTCTGGGCATTCTCGTACTCCATCGGCGAACCTTGCGGGCGTTCGAACCAGCTGATCATGTATTTCATCTTCTTCTCCTATATTGGAAATGGTCTGACCGCTCACAGCCCATTAAGTCTACTCTCTCGGCGATAGGTGTTGGGCAATGAGTGCTTCGTTGAGAAACCTTCTCCGAGTTTGGCGCCTATAGAGACCGGCATATTGGCGGTCAGCCTGGTTTAGAAGATCAAAAAAACGATGGCGCCTGGATGACGGGCAAACCGGAAGCAATCCACTCGGCAGCCTAACGCTCGCATCGGAAACTGACCGCTACGCAGGATACGCAGGGGCTCTTTCTACTGCATCAGCCGCCACGCGCCGTACGCCCACACCACTGGCGCGGCGAACAGCATGGCGTCGATGCGATCGAGCATGCCGCCGTGGCCGGGCAGAATCGTGCCGGAATCTTTCACTCCGGCGCCGCGCTTCATGAGGGACTCGACCAGATCTCCCAACTGCGCCGCGATGTTGACCACCGCCGACAGCAGAATGATGGGCCACAGTTGCAGCTGCTCCAAACCGAACATGCCATCGCGGCGTTCGATCAGGCCCGCCCGCAGCAGAGCGGAACTGATTCCGGGCGCGTGCTGAAACCACAGCGTGCCGATGATCACGCTGGCCAGGATCGACGCCACCGCGCCTTCCCAGGTCTTCTTCGGGCTGATCTCCGGCGACATGCGGTGCCGTCCCAACGACTTGCCAACGAAGTAAGCGAAGATGTCTCCCGCCCACACGGCGAGCAGCGTGTAGATCGTCCAGATCGCTCCCGCCGGCTGCTGCCGGATCTCGACCAGGAGCGCCATCGGGATCGCAATATACCCGAAGGCAAACACCGAAGCCGCTGCCGCCGGATAGCCGCCGGCCAAGTCGGCGCCCTTCATTCTTATTGCCACGGTCAGAAAAACAAAAGGTGCGAGCGCCGCCGCCAGCGCCAGCCCATAGAGCATGGCCGTAGTCTCGACCAGCGGCGTGCGATTGGTGGAAGCGACAATCACAAATACAAAAAAGAGCGCGACGAAGACATACGTCGCCGGCCCCAGTGGCTGGACTCCATAATGCGTCACCAGTTTCAAGAACTCGGCGATGGCCAGCAAAGCTACCGCTCCGGCCACAATGGCCAGAACATAAAGCGGTGCCTTCAGCACCAGCAAGAGAACCAGGGGGATTAAAACGACGGCGGTCGCGACGCGCTTGATCATGGGATCACGCTTCGCCTATCGCGAATCCAGAGTGGCTTTGATTGCCGGCAGCTGCCGAGCTGCACTCGGCTTGGACGGGCGAGGGCGCCGGTCCCCACACGAGCAGTCCCCACACGAGCAGTGCCCATCAACGCTTTGCCTCGGCATGCGCCCGGTGCGACGGATGCTGCGGACCATGCCCGTCCTGCCCCAGACCGCCGTAGCGGCGGTCGCGCTTCTGATATTCTTCGATGCCCTCGAGCAGTTGAACGCCGCGGAAATCGGGCCACAACGTCGGCGTCACATAGATCTCCGCATAGGCAAGCTGCCAGAGCAGAAAGTTACTCAGCCGCATCTCGCCGCTGGTGCGAATTACTAAGTCCGGGTCCGGCAGACCGCGCGTGTAGAGATGATCGCTAATCGCTTGCTCATCGACTTCCATGTGACCAAGCCCGCCATTGCGGGCCGCGGCCTCCGCCAGCGAGCGAAACGCGTCGACGATCTCGCTGCGTGCGCTGTAATTCAGCGCCAGCGTCAGCAGCATCCCGGTATTCCCGGACGTGGCGCAGCTCGCTTCCGCCATCTCGCGCTGCACCGAATCCGGTAACTCATGCTTGCGCCCGATGTATTGCAAACGAATATTGTTTTCGTTGAGCGTCTTGATTTCCGCTTTGAGATAGCGGCACAAAAGGCGCATCAGGAAATCAACTTCCGTCTTCGGACGCTTTTTCCAGTTTTCCTCGGAGAAGGCGTAGAGCGTCAGCGCTGGAATTCCGATGCGCGCCGCGGTTTCGACCGTCGAACGCACAGAGGCGACGCCGGCGCGATGTCCGACAGCGCGCGGCATGTGCCGGCGCCGGGCCCAGCGCCCGTTTCCGTCCATGATGATGGCGATATGCTGGGGAAGACGCGCCCGATCGAGCCGCAGGTAAATGTCGGTTTCCTTGCGGTCCATCCCAGCCGGAACCCTGTGTCGCAAGCGGACCTCTCTAAGTCGAAGCTAACACACGAAATCCAGTGTGTGCAATGCGATGCAACAGTTGGCTTCTAGCGCGCCTCTTCCGGGAAGATTGGCAGGATCAGCCTCTCGGTTGTGGCGAATGACCGTCAAAGCGAACCGCTCATCAGCGGGACGAGGGCAGCCACCTATTCTCCGCGCTTCGGCGGAATGTCATCTGACCGGGCATGATCCTCACGTGTGTGTACAGGCCTCTCCGGGTGGTCAGCAGCATCCTCGACGCCGCCGACAACCCCCGCCTCATATGCTTGATCCGTATCGGCGAGTTCTTCGACGCTTTCGTCGGCGGCGTCCGCGACTTGTGAGAGGCCCTGAGTATCCCCCGATTGTCCCGCGCTGTCCGAGCCTACCTGCCCCGGATCGCTTCCGAGTTCATCGACCTGCGCTTCGTTATCACGCGATTCACGTTTCGCCACGGAACCTCCCGAGAAGTATCTTCGAATGCCATTTCGCGGTCCGCGACCGGTGGTGCAACTTCTCTGCGCACCGCGATTGTCGCGTTGTACCGGAGCGGCTACAAGTCTGTCCGTCGCCACAAATAGGCCGTCTGGTTGGCGGATAAACTACTCTCTTGCGCCCTCCATAGATTCGCTCATTCCCTTTCGAGATACTGTGCAGAATGGCTCACTTCCGGACGGCGGGGCTCACGCCAGCAGCGAATAATTTCCGCCAGCGTCTTCGATCTCAACCATCTCTTTCAGTTCGGGATAGTGTTTCACCAGCGTCTCCGGGGCGCGAACTTTCTTTCCCTCCAGCAGATGCCTCAACTCCAGCGCATTCACCGCGGCCTTCGCCTGAAAGTGGTTGTTCGCAATCACGAACGTTGACTCGGCTTGGTGCGCGATGATCTCAACTTTTTCTTTCCACTTCTCTAGTTCCGCGGGCTTGTAGAGGTAGTTGTAACGGTCGTTGCGGTTGTCGCTGTCGAACCACTGCTCGTAGTTGCGGCCATGCAGGCGGACGTATCCGACCCCCGACGTGACATGCTCGGTCGGCCCCAGCGAACGCCCCAGCAGCGGCTGATCGATGTTGCAGAAACCGACGTTGTGGCGCATGAAGTCGGCGATCGTCTCCGGATTGTCCCAGCTCTCGTGTCGGACTTCGACCACTCGCGGATACTCGATGAACTGCCGCAGCAACTGCTCCAGGTATTCGCGGTTCAGGCTGGTGTTCTTGAACGAGACGGGGAACTGGATGAGCAGCGCGCCCAGCTTGCCTTCCGCGGCCAGCGAGACCAGACCTTCTCGGGCAAGTCGTTCGTCCCGGTCATTCGGCCGGATGCTGGCCGCCGAAGTTGGTTCCATCACCGCCAGTGGAGAATGGGTGAACGACCGGTGCAGCTTCGCGGTGAAAAGAAAATTTGAATTGACCGCCGCTGCTTTCCGCGACCACAAACGACCCAGTTCCGGCCGTGTCCATAAAACGAGGTGTTGATTTCGATGACGTCGAAGAATCTCGCCAGAAATTCAACCGGATGCACCTTCTTCCGCGTCACTTCCGGCGGATACAGAATCCCGTCCCAGTCCTTGTACGACCAGCCGGCAGTCCCGATGCGGATTCGCGAAGCAGGTTCCATACGGGCGGGCCAGATGTTGAAAGACCAGATGCTCGCAGGTTAGCACACCGCTTGTGTGGCGCGGACACTCCTGTCCGCGAACGCCGCGCGCAAGCCGGAATCATCTGCAAATGGAGAAGCTTAGTAGAGAAGAATCGCGACCCAGTACGTCCCGGTCGGATACGCCGCATTGCGCGCGCAGCAAGCGCCCACCGCAAACTGGCGAACCGCCGGATCGCGCAGCAGACGCAACGCCCCCTGCGGCAGCACTTCCGGACGGCTCTCGGTGTAGGTGATGATTTTTCGATTGTCGTAGGCGGTTGCAAGCAAGTGGGCGTTCGGCCGGTTCTCTCTTGCCAGCGAGCAGGCGGCCTCGTCAAGTTTTGGCGGCGTGAGTCGGAAGAGCTCCGGAAGCCCTGCCTGTTGCCGCATTTCATCGACGGCCCGGCCCACTAATTTTCCACTCTGCTCGGCGGAATACGAAGGAACCTCGTGCGCGAAATCCTGGACCACGTACAGCCGGCCTTTGCTCCAGATGGCCGCGAAGCCCGCGACGTTGAATCCGCGATCGAGCAAGTTCTCGCGGTGCGGCGCCGAACGCATCAGGACTTCATTCGCGCCCGGAGCGCAAGTAGCGTAGGCGATGTTCTCGCCAGCGCGATCCATCTTTAACGCGCTAACCTGGGCAATTCTCTCGAGCAGGGAGGGCTCACCGGAGAACTGATGCTCCAGACGCTCGCTCGCAATCATCCGCCGGGCGTGCGCTCGCGCCGCTTCGCGCAGACTTTCTTCCATCCGCAACGGCGGCACGCCGGCTAGTTCGCGGCTCTGGTTTGCCGATTCCAAAAGTTCGTTCTCGGCGGCGGAGTCCTCACCAGAAGAGGCCCCGGCCGCCGAGTTCGATTGGGGGGTGGGCTGCTTACTGCTAGCGTCTTTGCGAACATCGGCTGCGTGCGGAGTTGTTTGTGGCGAGCAGGGTCCAGGATTTACCGCCAACATCGCGAATAAAACCGCCAGGGCCCGGAGCATAATTTTGTGGTTGGCGTTGCGGCACGGGGATCGCCGGTAAAGTTCCGCTTTCCATCTTTCACGCTAGCCTCTAGAATTCAGATCAGCCACTTACGATGGAGACCTTGCTGCTGGTTACCGTGCTCGTCGGAACCCTTATCCTGCTTGGGTTCTCAGCGGTTCTGCTGCGCCGCGTTTCGGCGGCCGTGCAAGTGGATGTAAAAGCGGAAGTTGCAGGTCAGCTCGAAAGGTTCAATACGACCCTTGGCCAGAAGATCAGTGTCAGCACTGCCGATATGGCCAGTAGGCTGGAGCAGACTAAAGGGGACCTCCGCCAGCAGGTCACAGACCGCATCCAGCAAGGGTTTTCAGAGATTCGGAGCTCGGTCGAGCAGCAGCTCGCAGCGGGAAGAGAAGAGCAAAACCGGAGCTTGAGCGAAGGCCGGAGCGAGATGACCAGCTCTCTTCTGCTCACCACGCAACAACTCAAGAGCGAATTTCAGAGCCTGAATCAGCAGACCGCGCAAAGCCTCGACTCGATTCGCGATCGCGTAGACTCGAAGCTGATGGCGATCACCGAGCAGGTGCAGCAGAAACTCGATCAGAACATCAAAGAAGGATTTGCGCAGTTCGAAAAAGTTCAACAGCACCTGAAGGCGGCTGAAGAGCAGCTCCGTGAAGTCGGCGCTCTCGGCCATTCGATTAACGATCTGAACAACCTGCTTAAACTTCCGCACCTGCGCGGCCAGTTCGGCGAAGCGAGCCTGGAGCGGCTGCTCGCGGACTTCCTGCCGGCGCATATGTTCTCGCTGCAGTCATCGCCGGGCGAGGGCGGAGGACGCGCCGACGCTGTCATCTATTTTCCCGACCGCAAGCTGCCGATCGACGCCAAGTTTCCCCGCGAGCAGGTGATTGCGCTGTTCGAGAGCAATGACGAAGACGAGATCGCCGAAGCGCGCGTCGCGTTGGTGCGCGTGATGAAGGCGGAAGCCAAGCGCATTCAGCAGTACATCCAGCCGGAGAATGGCACGACTGAAATCGCGCTCATGTATCTGCCGAGCGAGACGCTTTACATGGAAGTGATCCGCAACCGCGAACTAGGCGACTGGATGAATGAGCAGCACGTGTTTCCCGTCTCGCCCAACACATTGCTGATGACGCTGCACACGATTGCGCTGGTGCACAAGTGGTACGAAGTCGCCAGCCGCTTCGAGAAGAGCCGCGCTGAACTGGCCAAGGCGCAGAAGTCGTTCGACTTTTTCCAGAACCAGTTTGAAAATGTGGGCAAGAATCTGAACAAAGCGCAGGAAGCATTTGAGACCGCGCAGCGGCACCTGAAAAGTTATCGGGGGAAAGTTTCCGCGCTTAGCGGGCAGGAGCAGTTGGAGTTGGAGACCGGCGGCAAGCCAGTGCCGTTGATCGACAAAGCCAGCGCGTAGTCTTCCTTTGCAAAACGGCCACCCGGCTACGCGATCTTGCGGGCGATATCCGAGAGTTTTCTCTGCGGCGTGGACTGCAGGTGCTCCGCGTCTTTTACGTCCCAGATCCCGTCGAACTTCACGAAGTAGGGCTCAACCGAAATGCCGGGGAAGTTTGAGGTGAGAAGTTCTCCGGCGTGGAGGAGTTCGCTGCGATGATGTTCGGCTTCGGCTTGGCGGTCACCTTTGAAATGGGCTAGTCCGCCGTAGGTGGCGCAGTCGGAGTGGCTCATGACCATGACGCGTTTGGTCTATTTGATGAAATAGCCGGAGACTCTCCACTTCCCATCCTTGTCCAGCATCGGAGTGACTGTCTCCACGGCCGATTGCTTGTGTTCGAAGCTACTCTCGTACTGAATCACCACATACTCGCCATCCGGCGCGCCCGGCAGCGTTCTCTTGTAGGCAGCGCTCTTGAGCTTGCGCGACAGCATCTTGCCCAACGGATCGCGGCTTCCCCGCAGCGCGTTTTGCCACTGCTCCTTGGTGACGGCGGCCTTGAAAATCTGCGAGGCCTCCTGCCAACTGTCCGCATATTTTCCGGAGTCAACCAAGGCCAGCCAAGTGTCTGAGGACTGCTGCGCAAGCTCTTCAGCCTTCTGCTGCGCTTGGACTGCCGAGCAAATACCCAGCAGAAACGCGAGTAAGAAAAATCCCGACACGAACGTCGATTCAATTTGTCTGAGTCTGACGATCATTAGAATTCTCCTTGTGCATCCAATCTGTTCCGCCGCTGCATCAACAGTGGCCAAGTGGCCGGGCTTTGCCCGGCTGGGCGGACGAGGGCGTCCGCCCCTACGTGATTTTTGCTATGCTCCGCGCTTTGTCTTTAGCTCGGTTAGTAACTGCTCGATGCGGTCTTCTTTTTCCAGGGCGGCGAGGCGGTCTTCTACGTCGTCGGCCAGGAGTTGGGCTTTGGCTCCGCCGATGGCTTCTTCGCGGGCCACTTTTTTCTTCATGCGGTCGAAGGTGGTGGACTTGGTGTTGGCGCTCATGCCGGACTGTGCGTCGGCGGCTCTATTGGCGGCCCGGGCGCGGCGGTGCTGCGCGATGAGCAGATCGGCTTTGGCGTTGGCCTCGGCCAACTTCTGATCGAGATTGCGTAGGGCCGATTTCAGGTTCTCGACCTGGGCTTTCTGGTCTTCGAGCTGTTGGGCGAAGTTGGCGCTCAGGTCGCGATAACTTTCGACGCGGAGCAGAGCGGCGCGGGCCAGGTCGTCTTGCTTTTTGTCGACGGCGAGTTCGGCTTTGCGCATCCATTCCTGGATTTTGTCGTCGTTTTCGATTTTCTTTCTTTCGAGCAGATGCTGGTCGGCGATGGCGATGGCAACCTGCGTTTTGACCTGCAAAAGCTGGTTGTTCATGTCGAGGATGACTTGCTTGATCATCTTTTCGGGTTCCTCGGCTTTGTCGATCAGGTCGTTGAGGTTGGCCCGGACTAAGGTGGAAACGCGTTCGAGTAATGCCATAAAACACCTCGTGTAATTCGTCGTTGGTCGTTCGTCGTTAGTCGTTCGGTCTTTTACTCCAGGCGCCGCCTGCCAGCGAGATCGCGATGTAGGCTACGATTCCGACGGCGACCCAGACACCCATGTGGCCGATGGCGGCGCCAATGGCCGCGCCCATGGTGGCTCCGAGGGCGACGGACAGGCTCAGTGATCTGGCGTGATGAAGCTCTTCTGACACGGTGTACCTCCTAAAATCGGTCGTTAGTCGATGGTCGTTCGTCGTTCGCTATTCGTTGTTCACTGTTCGCGGTTCTGCCGCACAACGGTTGCTAACGACCGACGACCATCGACCATCGACTGCTCCACTTACTGCTTTTCCTCCGGCTTCGGTGTTTTGTCGCCGATTGCGCGGACTTTGCCTAACAGTTCTCCCAGCGGCATGCCGGAGAGCGTTTCGAACAGAGCTGGCACTTGTGCCGCCATTTTCGTGATGTCGCCGGTGATCTTGTTCAGCCCGGCGGTGTCGCCGTTGCCGGTGGAGACGATGGTGATCTTGTCCACGTTGGCTAGCGGCGCGGCCAAGGCTTTCACGATTTCCGGCAGCCCGGTGATTAGTTTGTCGACTACCGCGGCTTGGTTGTACTCCTGATAGGCTGCGGCTTTGACGTTCATGGCTTTCGCTTCGGCTTCACCTTTCTTGAAGATGATTTCGGCCTCGGCTTCTCCCTGGGCGCGAATCGCCGACGCGTGGCCTTCGGCTTCCGCAATCAGGCGTTGCTTCTCGGCGGCGGCCAGGGTTTCGATGCGCTGACGCTCGATCTCGGCGCCTTTCAATACCGTCGCGATGAGTTCTTTTTCGCGGCGGCTGATTTCGGCGTCCTGGACTTTTACCTGTCCTTCTTTTTCGACTTGTTGCACCCTCACGCTTTCGGTGGTGACCTGCTGCTGCATGACGTTGGTTTGAATGTCGTAAGCCTTGTCGGCCTGCGCCTGCTGCTTTTTCGTGACTTCGAGGTACTGCGCTTTCTTGACCTCGAGGTCGCGCTGCGATTCGGCCTGCTTGGCCTGGGAGAGGGTCTCTGCGAGCACGCGCTCCTGATCGGCTTGCGCTCTCGCAACCGCCGCTTCGCGAGTTGCGATGGCGCGCTTGATGGCGGTGTCACGCTCGGCTTCGGCGGTGGCGACGTCGGCGTCGCGCTTGATGCGAGCGACGTCGGGTTTGCCCATGTTGGTGATGTATTCGTTCTTGTCGCGGACCTCTTTGATGGTGAAGGAAATGACTTCGAGGCCCATCTTGTTCATGTCGTCGGCGCAGGTGGCGCGCATGCGATCGCCGACCATCTCGGGCTGCTTGACGATTTCTTCGACGGTGAGCTGTCCGATGATGCCGCGCAGATGGCCTTCCATCACCAGGCGGATCAGGCCTTCGCGCTCCTGATCACTTTTGGTGAGGAACTGCTCGGCGGCGGTGAGGATGGATTCCTTGTCGGACTTCACCTTGATTTGAGCGACGGCCTCGACGGTGACGGCGACGCCCTGCTTGGTGTAGAGATCCTGCTGCGGGGCCACGTCGAACGACATGAGTTCGAGCGAGAGGTCCTTGCAGTTTTCGACCATCGGGAAGATGACCGTGCCGTGTCCCTGGACGACGCGGGTTCCGCGAAAGCCGTAAACAATCAGCGCTTCATGTGGTCCCGCTTTGCGGTATAAGCGGGCCAGCATGCTCATCAGGAACAAAGTCGCCAGAACGACCAGCCCCGCGATGACCCAGATTTCCATTGCTATGCCGAACATATCGCCTCCTGAAAAATCGTTGCTAGCTGCTCCAGCCCCTAATTCAGCCGTTAGCTCTTAGCTCTTAGCCGTTAGCTCCTCGTTGCTCATCTCCTCCCACAGCCGTACATACGCAATGCCTTTGTCATACCGGGTGACTACGATCTCCTCGCCCTTTTCGATCGCGCCGCCGTTTTCGCTGCGCGCGCCGCAGGTCCGGCGCGTGCCGGCCTGCGAGTAGATGATTTCGCCGGTGCCATTTTCACGGATGGGCATTGAGATCCGTCCCAGCACTCCGACCATCTCGTAGTCGGCTGCGTCCATGTTCTCCTCGTGCGAGATCAGCACGCGCGTGAAGAACAGAAAAACGATGGCGGCGCCGAAGAGTCCGGCTCCCAGGGCGAGCAGCAGTCCGAGCGCGAACCATATGCTCGAGAAGCGCGTGATCAGAAAGCCAGTTCCTCCGAACCAGGCGAGAAACGCCGTCAAGGTGACGAAGTTGAACGGCGACACCGGCGCGTGGTGACCCGCGTGGGTGCCTGCTGCCGCGGTGTGGTTTGCCGCGGTGGGAACGTGTCCAACCGGAGCGTGACCGCCCGCGTGCGGAAAGTGCGGAAGATGCAAGTGCCAGCGCATTCCGCCTGCGATGAACGAAATCGCGCTCAGCAGAAATCCGACGGCGAAACAGGTCAGGTAAAAATCAGCCCAAGTCATAGGCTTCGCCTCCTGAGCGCGGTGCCGATGGCGCGCGCGATTTCCGGACGCAGAGCTTCGAACAGGCGGTCGGCGAGTCCGGGCGTGTTCAGGATTTCGCCGAGCAGCAGCAGGCAGCGCCGGGTGTCTTTGTCACGCGCGACCTTGATCAGGACCTCGCTCACCTCCGGGTCGCTGGCGAAACGCTCCGAGCCTTGCAACAGCCAGACATCGAGCTGACCTTCGGTGGTGCGCAGGTCGGAGACCAGTTCGGTGTGATAGCCCTCGGGGTCGTCGACCAGAAAGCCCGGGTGCACCTTGAAAAAGCGCGCCAACAAAGCGCGCGAAGATTGCGTCATATGCGGACGCTTGCCGCGCTCGATCTGCGAGAGGTACGACTGGCTGATGGTCTTGCCGGTCTCGGCTTGAATGCCCTTCATCAACTCCTGTTGAGTGAGGGGGCGATTCATGCCGCGGAGGGAACCTTCGACCTCGCGGAGGTAGCGAATTTTTTCGCCGAGCGTCATATATGCCAGAGTGCGATAATGATATCGCAATATGAAATATTGTCAAAAACTAAATTGGGCCTCTTTGCAATGAATTAGCGCGGATTGAATCAAATCATTGAATCATTGAGTCATTAAGTCAATGATTCAATAAGGGGTTGTTTAGCGCACGACCAATGTCACCTCATAGGTGTGCGACGCTCCCGTTCCGGCAGAGCCAGTGATCGTGATGGTGTAGGTATCAGCCAACGTGCCGCCGGGGGTGGTAGTGCTGTTGCTGGCTGATCCACAGCCCGGCTGCAGCAGGATCACGCCCGCGATCAGGCATAGGACAGCTCCGGCCAGCCAGCGGCGACGCTTGCGACCAACGCCGATACCCAGTCCAACAAGGCTCAGACCTCCGATGGGGAGCCAGGTGGCGTAGAACGAGCCGCGGCGGAGCAAGCTGCCGCTGGTCACGGGGCGGGCCACGGTAGCGATGGTCAGCGTCGTGTATCCCGGGGCGCTCCCCGAAAGCGTGACGGGGGTGGGGCTGAAAGTGGGAGTTGCTGCCGTAACCATCGAAGGCGACGTGGTCTGGCTGGGGGTGATGGTGCCGTTATAGCCATACTGACTCGTAGGGGTAAACTTGACCTGGAAAGTGGCAGTATCGCCGGCATTAATGATGGGCGTCGAGGTCGAGGCACTGATCGCGAAGTCGACGACGTTCTCTATCGGCTGCGAGATGAAGTTTGATTGGGCTGCACCGTTGTTTGCGCTGGCGTTGCCCGAGATAGTGATTTGCGGATTGACGATAGGAACGGCCGGTGTCATGTCGACTTCGACGGTTGCGACGGCATTCACAGCCAGGGTCGGAATATTGCAAGAGATTGTCGACCCTAAATTTTCCGCCTGGCCGCAGCTTCCCGAGCCGCTGGTGACTTTGGCTGTAGGAGTCGATGCGAGGCCGGTGGTAGGCAATCCCAGGGCGTTAAAAACCACGAGGCTTGCCGGGTCGGTTCCGTTGGGGTTGGAGTTGGTGATGTCGAAAGTAAACGCGACTTGATTTCCGGCCGCGACCGCCGGGTAAGGAGATGGACTGGTGCTGGGGACGCTTATAACGAGTGTGCTGCTGGCGCCGATCTTGCTTACGAACGCATTCTGCGGCCCGTTCAATGTCGGCTGGTACGCAGTTGGAGTAATGGGGAAGGGCGGGGTTGAGGATTGTGAGGATTGGGTGCTGCCGGCCGCGTAAGTGGCGCCGAAGATGTCGATTGCCACTCCAGTGCCCTGGTCCAACTGGCCGCCACCCAAATAGGTTGAGAAATCGCCAGCGCCCTGTCCCGACAACGTGGTCGAAATCGAGGCGACGAAAGCGTCTCCCGAACCGCCGTACTGCGACTGATAGGTACCGACGGTTGTGGGGAAGCTGCCCGTCGGGGAGTAGGTTGTGCCCACCACGTGGGCTGCCTGCACCGCATCCACTTGGATGGCCTGGCCGACGTCGGGGCCGGAGCCGCCCAAATAAGTGAAGTAGGTCAGCGGATACCACGACTCGGACCCGGATGGGTTGCCGATCTTGGCGATGAAGGCGTTGGTGTTGCCCGTGCCAAGGGTTCCGTTATAAGCGGTCTGAAAGCCAGTGCCGGGGCTAACCCAGAGTTGCGAGTTGGTCGAGCCGATGACGTAGGCGTTGCCGGAAGTGTCCACGGCGATGGCGTTGCCGTAATCGTCGCCCTCGGCGCCTAAATAGGTGGAGTAGACCAAAGAAGAGGCGCCAACCCCCCCCGTTTGCTGGTTGGGGTTGATCTTGGCGACGAATGCGTCCGGAGTGGTCGTCGGATTGTTCGAGTTACAGGTGGCGTGGTTACTGGCTTCGTTGAGGCAGGACTGCTGCGCATCGAGGAGCGGAAACGGCGCCTCGTTGTTCGGTCCGGTCACGGGAAGCATGGTGGTGGTGCCGGTGATGTACATGCTGGGAGAAGTGTTCGGGGGAGGATCCACGGCAATGCCGCCGCCAATCGCAATTGCGGTAGCCGGATATCCGCCACCGAAATAGGTGGAGTAGCTCATGCTCTGGTAACCGCTGTAGGTTGTATTGATCTTGCTGGCGAAGAACTGGAGGTTGCCGGGAGAGTTCGACACCGTCTGGTAGCCGTTCGGGCTGGCGGGGAAGGGGTAGAGCGTGGTAGCGAGGTTGCTGGAAGTGGTGACGCCGGTGACGTAGGCGTTCTGATTGCTGTCGATCACGAGTCCGGTGACCGTATCGACGCCATTGCCGGCGAGATAGGTGGAATAGCCGAGGCCGTAAACGGCGTTGGGGCTCAGGGTGAGGGCACTGAGGAATCCGTGGGTCCCGGTCACGGGGCCTGGCTGGAGTGCGCTACTGGTGGTAGGAAAGTCGGGAGAAGTGGTCGTACCGGCAACGTAGATATTGAAGCTCGAATCAACCGCGATGCCCGCCAGGCTGTCGGTCCCCGAACCGCCCAAGTAGGTGGCATACAGGAGCTGTGGGTAGCCCAATTGCGGCGACGGATTGATCTTGGCAATAAATAGGTTCTGCGCGCCGTTAAGCTTCGTCTGCAACGGCGGGGACGGGTTGTCGTTATTGGTCGGGATAGGGAAAAAGTACGCCGAGGTGGTCGAGCCCGCGAGATATATATTGTCGGCGGCATCGACCGCGATTTTCACCAGACTCTCGCCGCCGCCGCCGAGGTAGGTCGAATAACTCAGGACCGGGTCGATGACGAGTTCGCGGCTGTGGTCGTAGTCTCCGATGGTGAAGCCGATTTTGTTGCCGGCGAGCTGGCGGAAACCTCCCGCAATCGTTTTCTCGGCATTTCCGGACTGCAGCGCGGCGGGCTGATAGACGTGAGGCGCGTGGAAGCGGACGTCTCCGTTGGCGGTGGAGAGGATGAGGTCGCCGGAATCGCCGGAATCGCCCGAAACAATGTGCGCGGAAGCACCTTGGAAGCTCAGCGCGATCTGGTTCGGGTCCGCGGCTGGAGCGACGCGGAAGTCGTATTCGAGCTGTCCCTGATCGCCGTAGTAAACCAAGTCGACGCCGGGATAAACCGCCTGATACAGCACGCGGGCAAACTGCGGAATGTCGCTCCGCCACTTGGAAGGATCGTTGCCAATAAAGTAGTTGCTCTTCCCCGGCAGAGGCGAAGCGCCGGAAACGCGGGCCGAAGAGCTGGCTCCGTCCAGCCGCATGCGAATCACCGAACTGGATGCGCGCTGAGAGCTGAGTGCTGAATGCTGAGTGCTGACGGCTGACGGCTGCAGTTCCAGCACCGCATCGTCGGCGGTCAGGAACAGACCGTAGCCGGCGCCGCGCGCGAGGAACTTGACCTGAGGAGCGGTCTGGCCCTGATTCGGCTCGAAGAACATCGGCAGCGACACGGACTTCGATGCAAGCGCTTTATGGCCGTTAGGCTCTGGCCCGCTGGCTTTGGCGGCATGCACCGCGGTTCCAAAATAAAATACGACGCCGGCGGTGGCTAGCACTGCCGCCGCCAGAAACGCAACCTTCATCCCGGTTCCTGTCCTTTTTCCTGACCTTTTTCCTGTTACCGAACGTCTCACCGAACCTCCTACCGACACAGGGTAATTCCGATTCACGAAGCTCCTCCGATTTCCCAATTTCGTGGGGTGAGAACAAGAATGGCACACAAACACCGCTGCCGCTCGACGCCCTTAGGAAGCGGATGCGTACCTGTCACCAGAACTGGGGTTAAACCAAACAAATACTTTTACATCCAACAGATACGCTGTCAAGCCGGGCAGACAGCATGGGCCGCTATAGTGAGAAGCCAAAAGAGGGCCAAATGGTTGCCGGACAACACGCGGCAAGCCGCGTCTCCACGGATTTATTTTTTCTTCAGGGCTTCGATCTCCCGCTGCAGGCGCGCGTAGCGACGGACGATCGTCCCCAAATAGGCGATGTGGATGATCCAGGTGACGGCGTAGGCCGCAAAAAGGTATCCGTTTCCGCTCATCGCACACTCCCACGGGGGTCGAGCAGCGATTCCAGGGCATGGGCCTGGTCGACGTCGCGCTGCAGATTTTCCAAGCGATAGCGCGACCAGCAAACCAGAAAAGCAAAGCAAGAAAAGGCCAGCCAGTTGATGAGCAGCACGTGCAACATGCGCGGATCGATGGACCCGCCTCCGCCCATGACCGGCTGCGGATGCTGGGTGCGGAAGAACCAGATCGAGAAGTAAACGAACGGCACGCACAGCGCGCCCAGAACCGCAAGGGCGGCCGCCAGTAAGGGCGTCTGTCCGCTGGAGGAGAAGCGGCGCAGGAAAAGATAGCTCACGTAGATGAGCCACAAAACCAGGGTCGAGGTCAACCGCATGTCCCACGTCCACCAGATGCCCCAGACCGGACGCGCCCAGATCGGGCCCGTGACCAGCACAACGGTGCAGAAAACGACGCCGACTTCAGCGCTGACCAAAGCGACGATATCGGCAGCAGGCCGGCGCTTGATCAGATAGACAACCGAAGCTGCGAAATTGACGAAGAAGAGGATGAACGCAGTCCAGGCCGAAGGCACGTGGTAGTAGAAAATCCGCTGCACGTTGCCCATGGTCTTTTCGGTGGGAGCCCACACCAGCGCCATGTATAAGGCGTAGCTCAGCAGGATCGCGGTCACGACACCGAGGATGGGAAAGGCCTTTTTCATTGTGCTCACTGCATCACTGAGACATTGAATCATTGAGTCATTAAGCCGTCGAGACGTCCAAGTCAATGATTCAATGCCTCACTCTGCGTTCAAGACGGTTTCAAACAAGAGCAGGCACACCGTAGTAAACACCAGATCGTAGGTCACAAGCAACACGATCCAGAAGCGCGCGCCTTCGCCGTTGAGTATAGCGGTGGTGGATTGCACCATGGCGAGGATAGCCGGAATCGAGATCGGGAACAGCAGCAGCGGTAGCATGATCTCGCGGCTGCGCGTCCGCAGGGACATGGCTGCGAAGAAAGTTCCGTTCACGACCAGGGCCCAGGTCCCGAGCACCGCAACCAGCAGCAGTTGCCAAGCCGGGCCCAGCGCCCGCAGGCGGTAAAACACGATGAACAGCGGAGTCATGAGCGCTTCCAGCACGATGACGAAAATAAAATTGCCCAGTGTCTTGGCTATGAACAGCGAGTTCGCAGGTGCGGGCGATACCCGGTAGGCGTCGAGCACCTGGTTGCGAATCTCGCGCGCCCAGGTTTGGTTGAGCGCCACCACCGCCGCGAACAGGAACGCCACCCAGATCAGCCCGCCGGCGATCTGGCGCGATTCTTCGGCGCTCGGATCGAACGAAAAACTGAACACGACCACCACCAGCAGAGAAAAAAACAGCATGGAGTTGATGGCGTCCTTCGACCTCCACTCCAGCCGGAGGTCTTTGAGCAGCGTGACGCGAGTGATGCCGGTGGGCGCGCTCATCGTGCAGTCTCCCCTGAACTCGCCGGCCGTTTGAGTTCCCGCGTGCGCCCGACAATCTTGCCGAATTCCATCCAGACGAACTCGTCGGCTGCGTGCTCGAGCAACGAGGCCTGATGAGTGACGATGAAGATCGTTTTGCCCCGATCGCGGGTACGAGCCAGCAGACGGACCATTTCCGTGGCGGAATGAGTATCCACATTCGAGAAGGGCTCATCGAGCAGCAGTATTTTAGGATCGTTCAGAAGCGCGCGCGCCAAAGACATCCGCTGGCGCATGCCTTGCGAATACTGGCCGACGGGGCGGTCGAGATCGGGATCAAGACCGACCGAGCGGATGACCTCCGCGCAGCGCGTGCTGCCGGTGATTCCGTACAGCCGGGCAAAGTATTCCAGGTTCTCCATCCCGCTCATCTCGTCATAGAGCAGAGAAGGATGCGCCATGTAGCCCACCTGCTGGCAGATGTCGTGAAACTTGCTGGCGCCGAGGATCGCGACCTCGCCGCTCGACGGCTGGTTGAGTCCTGCCAGAGTGCGCAGCAGAGTAGTTTTGCCGGCGCCGTTGTCGCCAAGAATGGCATAGAGTTTCCCGCCGGAAAATTCCGCGGTGACGCCGCGCAGAGCCGCAAAACGGCCAAACTGTTTGATCAGGTTCGAGACAGTGATGACGTTGACGGGGACGGGCGCGGTTTCGGTCAAAGGGTTAAGAGCCTGTGATGTAAGTGAGATTCGTATCAGGGCACGCCTTCAGGCGTGCCGGAACACTTTGGAATGAATCCGCCTTCAGGCGCTGGATCTCGCAATTCAAGTTTTACCACAGGCTGCTTAGTTAATTCGCCATCCCGCCAGTACCCGAATTCTGGTTCTGCGACATGCTCTTGCCCGGCTCGGTTGCCGGAGTGGCTCCTGGTTGACCGGGTTGCGGCGCGTACTTCGACGCGCACTTGGCCTGCAGTTGCTTGGCGTGGAAGACGCCGTCGCGTCCGAAACTGCCGTCGGCCAAGGCTTGCGAGTCGTCCTTGAAAGTGTCGGGCGGAGCTTCGGTTCCGGTGTACGAAACCGGGAGCGTCAGATCGTTTTCCTTCAACATGAAGTCCACGCGGGTTCCGGAGCGCTTGATCGAGCCCGGCACCACGTTTCCGGCCACACGCAGACGCTTGGCGTAAGCCTCGTTCCCCATGCCGTTCAATTCTTTGATGGTGACGTAGTAGCTCTTGCTGTCCTGCACGCCGGTGTAGGCAAGATAGCCGAGCGAGACGAGAATCAACACGGTGACGGAACCAAATTTCAAATACTTGCTGGCTTCGTTCGACATGAAAAACCTCACCCCTGTGTAAAAACTGTACGCGCTGCTTGTGTGCGGGTCAAGGCATCTGGGGGCTGGCGCTCTCGAGGATCTTCGCAACCCAATCGGCATAGGGAAGGCCGCACGCAGAGAGAATCTTGATCTCCTTGTCCACGTCATACTCCACGCGCCGGATTACTGGCTCGGAATCCTCGAGCAAGAGGTAGGCAGCGCGACGATCGCCGTCGTACGACAAACTAACGCTGCCGGTGTTGGCGACGGTCATTCCTGGAGTGATCATTCCCGAGACTTTCATTCCAGAAACGCTCCGAATGTAGGAGCGGTGGATATGCGCATAGACGGCGATCGGCTGGCCAAGCGGACCGTAGACCGACTCCAACTCGGCATCGCTCGCCGGGAGCAAAGGTGCGCGCCAGAGACTTTCGGGACTGGCATGCACGAGCACCATCGGATCATGAATCTGAATGCGTGGAAGGCCGCGCAGCCAGCCAAGCCTCTCTTCTCCGAGCGCTTCACGGGTCGCCACAGCCATCTCCTGGAACGCTGCTACAAGGGGTTGCAGCTTGGGCGCCTGCTGCGCAAACTCCGTCAGCGACTCGGGCCTAAACAGCATTTCATCCGTATTGCCAACCACGCCTTGCCAGCCGAGATCGCGAATACGATCTACAATCTCCGCCGGACTTGCTCCTGAGGCAACCAGGTCGCCGCCGTGGAGAATCAAGTCGGGAGAGGTCTGCCGCAGATCCGCCAGGACTGCCTCAAACGCGGTTCGGTTGCCGTGGATGTCCGATATGATCGCGATGCGCATCAACGTTCTCCGCGATTCAAACTTAACACTGTTGCCCTACGGGCCGTCCGCCCGAGCCCTCACTGGTCGTACTGCATTTACAATCCTTTCAGCGGCATAGTCGAGCATACATAAGGCAGGCCTGATTCCATGATCCATCCTTGGCACGATGTAACTCCCGGCAGCAAGCTTCCGCAGGAGTTCAACACCGTCATCGAGATTCCCTTCGGCTCCAGCGTGAAATACGAACTGGACAAGACCAGCGGCCTGATCAAGCTCGACCGCATCTTGTACTCGGCGGTTTATTATCCCGCAAACTATGGCTTCATTCCGCAAACCCTGGCCGAGGACGACGACCCGCTCGATGTGCTGGTGCTGTGCCAGGAAACCGTGGTTCCGCTGACCATTATCCACGCGCGCGCGATCGGTCTCATGACCATGATCGACTCGGGGAAGAAAGATCACAAGATCATCGCCATCGCCACCGAAGACCCGGAGTTCAATGCCTACCGCGAAGCGGCGGAAATGCCGCCGCACCGGCTGATCATGCTGCGCCGCTTTTTTCAGGACTACAAACAGCTGGAGGGCAAGTCGGTCGAGGTGGATGAGATCCAGCCGGCAAACGAGGCGTATCCCATCATCGAGGATGCTTTGCACCGTTACAGCGAGCAGCGGCGCAAGGGATTTGACGGGGTCAAAGCCTGATCGCCGCCGGTGTGGTCGTCAACAACGAGCCTGTTTCCAAGAAGATGCGGGCGTTTTGCGGTGCGCGATTATCTTGGCTGCGCGCCCAAAATAAAGTCCATAGACTTACTTGACATTATATGAAATCTGTTCTATAGTTTGAATGGTTCCCTCCTGGCCCGTACCGCTATTCGCCTGGTGGTACGGGCCTCCTTTTCCCGCTTAGCTTCCTTTTTCCCGCTCGTAAGGTTTTTGCATGTATCGGCGGCATTCCTCGAGCGCGCCCTGGGTATTGTCGTTGGTCTGGATGGCCTGGCGGTATTCATTGACGGCGCGTTCGCGCTGTCCGGTTACATCGAAAATCTTGCCCAGTTGCAAGTGGCTCCAAACCTCGGTCCATCGCGGCTCACCGTCGCCATTCAGCGATCCGCGGTAGGCGTTCGCCGACGCCTGATAATTCTTCTGCAGGAAAAACACCTCGGCGATCCGGTAGTGGGCCAGCGAACTGTTCTTGTTGACTTCGAGCGCTTTGTTGAACTCGCTCAGAGCTCCCGCCAGATCGCCCTGCTGGATCAGACCCTGTCCGCGCACGATGGAGGAACGCAGCTTGATGTCCTTGGAGTTGGTCAGCACGCGGTTTTCGGGATCGATCGTGATCCGTCGCGGGCGTCCGAAGGTTTCGACCGAGAACGGGGAATCGGTGCCCACCACGTCAATGCGTTTTTCTTCCGTTCTTCCGTCGGTATCGATTCGCAAATTTACCGGCATGCGGAAAAGATCCAGATCCTGCGTGATCGCGCCGACAATCCGGAAGCCTTTGTTGTTGCCCATCCGGTAGAACGTGTACTTGGCCTTAAACTCGGGGGCGCTAGTGGAATCCATCCACTGCGAGTAGAACCAGGTGAGTTTTTCGCCAAACACATACTCGCTGAGCTCGCGGAAATCGTCGGTGCTGGCGGACTTGCCCGCATACTTGGTGGCGAACTCGCGCATGAGCTCCAGATACTTCTTCTCGCCAACAACCCAGCGCAGCATGTGCAGGATCATCGCTCCCTTGTCGGTCACCAGAGACTGAAATTCAGGAGAAAAATAGTCCAGCTTTTCAGCGCTCGAAAGCGGCACGCTGTCATAGGCGAGCGCCCCCACCGACATGTCCTTCACCATTTCTTCGAGCCCCGCTGCGCCCGCCGCGCTCTCTACGTAGCGAGCTTCGGAGTAGCGCGAGAAGCCGTCGCTGATCCACCAGTCGTTTTTCGATGCCGGACTCACCGAGACGCCCCACCACTGATGAGCAATCGTATTGGCCAGCAGCCGGTAGTTGGTCTTCTCCGTGATCGCGCGGCTCGAAAGCGCCGCGATTTCAGGCGCCCACGCCGAGGGCACGGTGTCATCCGGGAGTTCCACGACTTTTAACCGCGTCGAGGGTGCGACTCCATACTGGGTGACGAAGTAAGTGAACGCCTTGATCGCCGTCGATGCGTACTCCGCGCCCAAGTCCTGTTTATTGGGCTTGAAAAACACGTGCAGGTCGACGCCCGCTTCGTCGCTCTTGAATTCCTGGAACGTGCCGGCAATGATCGTGCCCGGAAAACTCGGCTTGTCCCACGTGAAGGTGAAGGTCTTGGAGTTGGCAAGCGCGGTTGCGGTCTTTTTCGCTGCAGCCGCCGCAGTCGCCGCCGCGGACGGTTCCTTCCCGCTGCCGATCACCACCATGTGCGACGGGACGGTAACGTTGATCGTCGAAGTAAAGCGATTGACGCCGTATCCCGCGACCGGAAACCACAGTCCCGAGTAAAGCAGGTAGCTGATATCCGGGCCGACGTAGGCGAGCTTCAACCCCTGAACCGGGCTGTCGTCGGCGCTTTCCAGCGTGCCTTCGTATTCGAAGGTGAAGGTGCTGCTGGCATTTTTTGCGATGCCGCTGTTGAGCGCGAGGCGCACGGTCGAATCCTGCGTGTTGCGCTCCGGAGTGAGTGGCTTGTTGTTTGCGTCCGTGAGCTTCGTAATGCGCAGCGCGTTGTTCAACTGAAACACGGCCACGTTGAGGTCTTCGAGCGCCGTGACCTTGACCGTGGCATGAGCGGTGAGCTTGTGAGTCTGCGGCAGGAGTTCGACGTCGATCTGGTAGTCGTCCGCGCGCAGGCGCGTCTTCTCGGCCGCCAGCGCCGGCCGGTTCGCGACCAAGGTAAGAAACAAGCCAAGAAAAAAGACAACAGACAGACAGAGCGCCCGGCGCGCTGGTCGAGAGTGGCAGAGCTTCAAGTAGAGTCTCCTGGCAAGGCTACAATTTCTAAGATGTTAATTTTCCCGCAAAAGATGCTGTGCCGACAAGGGTTAGCGAAATTTGTTTGGCGAGAACTTACCCGATCATTTCCACCTGATCATTTTCAGTATGATCTCCGCCGCCGTTTCCGAAGGATGTGCGCCGGCGCCGCTCCCCTGCTTCAGTCTTGCCTTCACCGCCGCCAATCGGCGCATCATGCGCGACCGCAGCTCGCCGTCAGGGATGATCTTGTTCATCTCCGTGACGATGTTTTCCACCGTGAATTTGTGCTGCACCAGTTCTGGGACGACCTCCTCCTCCGCAATCAGGTTGACCATCGCAAAGTAAGGAACCTTCACCCGCGGCTTGCCCAGCGCGTAGGTCAGTCGAGATACGCGGTACACCATGACAAACGGAGTGCCCATGATGGCGGCTTCAACCGTAGCCGTGCCGCTGGCAACTATCCCCGCGCGCGAGTGGTAGAGCGCGGGGAGCGCTTCCGGAACCAAGTGAATGTTGCGTCTTCGGTGTAGAGACGCGGCTTGCCGCGTCTCCATCGGACCCGTCTCCATCAATTGCCTGAGAAACGCCGCGTCGAGCGTGCGCGCCACCGGCAGCAGGAATTCGTAACCGCTGCCCAATCGATCCGCCGCCTCAAGGATCGTCGGCAGGTTCATGCGCACTTCTTTCCGGCGGCTGCCCGGCATCAGCGTGATCCAGGTTTTCGCGGCGTCGATCCGGTTCTCGGCCGCATAAGCTTGGCGAGTAGTGGCAGGCGCGGGCAGATCGGCCAGCGGATGGCCGACAAATGTAGCGTCCACACCGCGATCGCGATAGAACTTTTCTTCGAAGGGAAAAATCACCAGCGCTTTGTTGACGTACGTGCGCAGCAACTTCACGCGTCCCTGGCGCCAAGCCCAGAGCTGCGGGCAGACGTAGTAAACGACCGGAATGCCGCGTTTGCGCATCTGCCGCGCCACGCGCCAGTTGAAGGCCGGTGCGTCGATGACGACCGCGAGCGCGGGGCGCTTCTCATCCGCCGACCGAATCAATTTCCGATAGAGCCCAAGAATCTTCGGCAGATGGCTAAGAACTTCAGTGATGCCGACCACCGCAAGGTCTTTCGCGTCGACAACGATCTCGCATCCCGCCGCCCGCATGCGCTCCCCGCCCGCGCCGAAAAATTCAAGCTGCGCGGCTTGCGTAGCGACGGACGCCCCCGTGAGCCTGCCCTGAGCGAAGTCGAAGGGTCCAGCGGAGCCAAACTCCGCCGCCCGCCGCCGCAGCGCTTCAATCAGCTGCGCGCCATACATTTCGCCGGAAGCTTCGCCGGCGGAGATGAGAACTTGCACGGAACACATTGTAACGGGGTCGATGGAGCCGTGTTCAGTCGTCGGCGTTCGCCGTGACCGAGGGAACCCCCGCCGGCATCTCCTGATCCTTATACTGCAGCTGATAAAGCTTGTAATAAATCCCGCGCTGGGCCAGCAGTTGCTGGTGCGATCCCGTCTCGCGGACCTGGCCTTTGTGCATCACGATGATCTTGTCGGCGCGCTGGATGGTCGAAAGCCGGTGCGCGATGATCAGCGCCGTTCGCCCTTCCACCATGCGGTTGAGCGCGTCGCGCACCCGGAACTCGGTCTCCGTATCCACGCTCGAAGTCGCCTCATCGAGAATCAGAATCTTCGGACTGTGTGCCAGCGCGCGCGCGAACGAAATCAACTGCTTCTGTCCGGTCGAGAGCGTCGAGCCGCGTTCGCGCACTTCCTCCTTGAATCCTCCCGGTAAGCTCCGGATGAAGTCGGCGAGGTTGACGTCCTCCGCCGCCTGCTCCACATCTGCGTCTTGAATGCGCGCCGTCCCCAGCCGGATGTTGCCCGCAACCGTGCCGCTGAATAGAAACGGATCCTGCAAGACGACGCCGAAGCGGCTGCGCAGTTCGTCGAGATTCATCTCCTTGATATCCACGCCGTCGATGCGAACCGCTCCCCGCTGCACCTCGTAGAAGCGCATCAGCAGCGAGATCAGCGTAGTTTTGCCCGCCCCGGTGTGGCCGACGACGGCGATGGTCTCGCCCGGTTCGAGCACAAAGTTAACGTCGCGCAAAACCCAGTCAGGCTCATTTGCTTGTGTGGGGACGGGCGCCTCCGCGAGCCTGCCCTGAGCGAAGTCGAAGGGTCCAAGCCGACTCGAAGAGTCGGCAGGCTTTTCTGCTGCGACCTTATTTCCGTACGCGAACCACACATGATCAAATTCAATCCGCCCCGGCCCCTGCGGTTGTTTCGCGATCGCCGGCGAGGTCACTTCGATTTTCGTATCCAGCAGTTTGAACACGCGCTCGCCCGCCGCCATCGCCGACTGCAAAATGTTGTACTTCTCGCTCAAGTCCTGAATCGGACGGAAGAACCGCTGCGCGTACTGCATAAACGCGACCAGCACGCCAATCGACGCGATGCCCCGGATCACATCATTCCCGCCCCACCAGATGATGCTGGCAATGGCAATCGCCGACAGTATTTCGACCACCGGGTAATACACCGCGTATGCCATGATGGCGTCTTTAAACGCCTCCATGTGCGAGGCGTTGATGTCGGAAAATTTGTTAAAGGCGCGTTTCTCGCGATTGAAAAGCTGCAACACCAGCATCCCCGAGACCGCTTCCTGCAAAAAAGAATTGATCCGGGCGATCGCCGTGCGGATGCGCCGGTAGGAATCGCGCACCTTGTCGCGGAAAATCATGGTCGCGTACACGATCAGCGGAAGCACGGCGAAGGTGATCAGCGCCAGCTTCCAGTTCATCTTCATCATGATGAAGATAATGCCGGCAAGCACGAACACGTCCTCAAAAATCGAAACCACGCCCGCCGTGAACATTTCATTCAGCGCATCGACGTCGGTGGTCACGCGCGTCACCAGCCGGCCCACCGGGTTCTTGTCGAAAAACCCGACGTGCATGTGCTGTAAGTGCCGGAAAATCTGCCTCCGCAGATCGAACATCACCTTCTGCCCAGTCCACTGCATCAGGTAAGTCTGGACGAACTCAAGCGCGAAAGTGAAGACGAGAATCCCGACGTAAAGCCCGCCAATCTGCGCGATGCCAGTCAGCGGAGCGTCACTCAGCCGGTCGCCAATCCAGGAATGGGAGTTCGGCGACTTCGCTAGGTATTTATCGATGGCGATCTTGGTGAGGAACGGCCCCAGCACGTCCGCCCCCGACTTCAGGATGATCGCCGCCAGGGCCACCACCACGTGCCACTTGTACGGACGCAGATACGTTAGCAGCCGCCGCATCAGCCGGCCGTCGTACGCTTTCCCTAATACTTCTTCTTCCTGATTGGAGGCCATCGGTGGCGCAAGAAAACAAGATCCGGGATGGGATCCTAGCTAAAGATCTCCCTAATAGAGATTATCCCAACAAACATTACTCCAAATAAGATGACGGAACCGGCGCGCGGGATGGAAAAGGTTGGGTCGATCTAAATAGTCTTCTTGACGGCCCCCCCCACCGCACCGGGCTTGGCAGCGCTCGGAGACTTGCCATCATGGGCTTTGCCGCAACTCGGGCATACGACTTGGGCATTCTTGTCGGCCATTTGGTGGAGGAAGGCGGAAAACGTCTGACCACAGTGCGGACATAAAAGATCAATCGAGTCGTCGCTCATGTTTGTTCTCGCCACCGCGCAAGTCTGATTTGCCGAGCCCTTCTGTGCCGGGCTCTTCGCTCTATTCTAAGCCACTGTCGCGGTACACGCCCCACGTACGTCTCATCGAATGAATCGTTTCCTAGTGGCCTGTCGCAGTGAGTTCGTTACTGCGGATGCGGCGGGTGGGGTCGGAGTATTTCCACTGGATCGGCCGAGCATTGGCGGAGTAGGCGTTGATGTAGCGGCGGAGTTTGCGAGCTAAGTCGGAAACCGAGGTGAAGATGCCGCGGGCGATGACCTCGCGTTCGATCTTGGCGAACCAGATCTCGACCTGGTTGAGCCAGGACGAGTACGTGGGCGTGAAGTGAAACCGGACTCGCGGCTGTTGTTGGAGGAACTCGCGGACCGCCTGAGTTTTGTGCGCGGAGAGATTGTCGAGGATGATGTGAATCTGTTGCCGAGGCGGGCACAGGGCGACCACTTCTTGGAGAAAGGCGACGAACTCGCGGCTGGTGTGGCGGGCGGCGGTCTTGCCGTGGACGCGGCCAGTGGCGGTATTGAGTGCCGCATACAAGGAGAGCGTGCCGTGCCGGTAGTACTCGAAGCCGTGGCGTTCGGCGCGTCCCGGCGAGAGCGGTAGGACGGGATCGAGCCGATCCAAGGCTTGAATGGCGGTCTTCTCATCGACGCAGAACACGGCGGCGTGCTGCGGCGGGCGTAGATACAGGCCGAGGATGTCGGCGGCTTTGGCTTCGAACTCGGGATCGTCGCTGGTCATGTAGCGTTCGAGGCGGTGCGGCTTCAGGCCCGCTTCTTGCCAAACCCGATGCACGGCGTCTTTGCTGACGCCCAGCGCGGAGGCCAGTTTGCGGCAACTCCAATGCGTAGACCCGTCGCTGGGCTTTCTCCGCGTGGCGGACAGGATGCGGGCGCGCAGAGCGGGAGTCAGCACCCTCGGTTTTTGGCCGGGATGATAAGTGTCCAGTCCTTCGATTCCGGATTGCCGGAAGCGCTGCTTCCAGCGAATGATGGTGGGGGCCGTGGTTTGGAGTTGTCGCTTGATCGCGCTAAAGGACGCGCCTTCGCCCAGCATCAGAATCAGCTTGGCGCGAAACACGTATCCGGCGGGCAGGGAGCGAGACTGGGCGATGCTGCTTAGATCAGAATGCTGTTGCTGGGTGAGCAAGATTTCGCTGCCACTGGCCATGACAGCTTTGATGCTAACGCTCTAGTAATGGTCACTCTGCGACAGGCCACTAGCGTCGCGAGGAGGCGAAACAGGTGTACTATGGTGCCGTTTTCGAGGTCAAGAAGGAGATTCCGGCTTATGTCATTCGAGGAGCGCTATGAGCGTGTGCTGGCGCTTGCCCGTGCGCTCGAAAAGCACCATGACGAAGTGGTCGATTGCGCCGTCCGCGACCTGCAATTTACGGTCAAGGACAGCACGCGCGAGGTGGATACCACCATCGATCGGCTCAGAATGTATGCGGATGCGGTATTTTTGCGAGACCGCTTGCCCCTGCGTCCCAGGGCGCGTGTCAATCTGATGCTGTCGTACAACGGCAGCGCATGGCTCAATACTGCGATCACCTCGATCTATATCGTCGGCAACCGGCTGAAAGTGAAGTTTTCGTCGAAGGGGCGGCGCATCATGGCGTTGACGAAAGACCTTTACCGGCCGATCTTCGGCGATGCAGTCGCGTTCTATGGCGGGACCGGCAAGAGCTTGCTTGAGGACTCGCTCACAGATTCCGAAGTGACTGCGGCGGTAGCATTCGGATTCGACGAGAACATCCTGCCCTACGAAGAAGCATTTCGCGTGGCGGGCAAGAAGCTGGTATTTGAGGGGCCGGGGCAGGACCCATTCATCGTATTCGCCGATGCCGACCTGGACTTGGCGCTTGACGACCTGATGGCATCGAAGTTCATGTACTCGGGCCAGACGTGCACCGCGCCCAAGCGGATCTTCATCCAAGCCAGCATCTATCAGGAGTTCCTGGAGCGGTTTGTTGAACGGGTGCGGCGCCTGGTAGTGGGCGATCCGGCGGACAGGAAGACCGACATCGGGCCGGTGGCGAGCACGGTAGCGGTGCAGCGTCTCCAAAAGCAAATGGCCGATGTCCTGGAGAAGGGCGCCAACGTGCTGGTGGGCGGCCGCATCGAAGGCAACCTGGTCTATCCCACCGTGGTGAAGGACTGCGCCGATAACATGCTGGGCATGCGCGAGGAGGTCTTCGCACCGGTGGCCTTCACGTCCTGCTTCGAGACCGCCGGCGAGGCGCTGGCACGCGCCAAGAACCACAAGTACGGATTACGTGCGGCGGTGTACGGCGGCAGCGAGGCGGCCGGGGTGGCGAAGGAGCTTTTGGGTTGCGATTACTGCCATCCGGTGCCCGCGTACGCCTTTGGGAAGTTCGGTACGGTCGCGTATAACCAGGGGCGTGCGGAGTCGTGGGGCGGGGCATTCATCACCAAGCCGGTCGGGGGATACGGCTATTCCGGTTGGATCTGGGAGACCGTTGATGGACGCTTTCAGATCAAGCAGGGGCCAAAGTTGCTGAGCACGGAGACGTCACAGTAACCTTTTCCTGCTTACTCTCGAGGGTGGCCTGTCCAAGCTCTGCTTGCGGGGGCGTTCCAGCAGACATTGGGGATTCCGTGGATCTGTAGCCGCCGTCTCGCTTTCCGCGAGGGCGCGGCAGTAAGCGTCCCATAGAATAACAACAGCATGCCCCTCGGCCTCTACATCTCAGTCCCCTTCTGCCGGACCAAGTGCAGCTACTGCAACTTCGCCTCTGACGTGTTCTCGAAGTCTGTTTACGAAAATTACGTTGCCCGCCTGCTGGAAGATATCGCCAACTCGCGCCAGCTCGCGTCGGAGCTGGGATGTGCGCTCGGTTCTGCGCTCGGATGTACATACGATGACACCGCCGACTCCATCTACTTCGGCGGAGGTACGCCGTCGATCCTCGATGCCCCGCAGTTGCTGCGCATCTTCGCTGCCTTGCGCGGTCAATTCGCGGTTACGCCCGAGGCCGAGATCACCGTCGAATGCGCTCCGGGCACGCTTACGCCCGCTCTCATCGAAACCTTGCTGCAATGCGGCGTGAACCGGGTGAGCCTGGGCGTGCAGTCCTTCGTCGATCGGGAAGCGCAGTCCGTGGGACGGCTGCACAAACGCACCACCGTTCTCGAAGAGATTCGTCGCCTGCGGGAGGCCGGCCTCGGCAACATTAACATTGACCTGATAGCCGGGTTGCCGCACCAGACCTCGGAAAGTTGGGCTTTTTCGGTGTCGGAGACGATTGCGACGGGCGCTCCACACGTGAGCGTTTACATGCTGGAAGTGGACGACGATTCTCGCCTGGGCAGGGAATTGATCGCCGGAGGCGCCCGCTACCACGCTCACTTTGTCCCCGATGGCGACGCGACCGCGGATTTCTACCAGCAGGCCTGCCAGATGCTAGCCTCCGCCGGTATAGCGCAGTACGAGATTTCAAACTTTGCCCACACCGCAACCCAGTTACAAAATAACAAGTCGCGCCATAACTTGAAATATTGGACGCGCCAGCCCTACCTAGGCTTCGGCGTCGATGCGCACTCCATGCTGGAGGTCGTGGAGGGACGTGCGTCCGCGCCCGTCCGCGTAGGGACAGCCGCCCTCGGCTGTCCAGCCGAGCGCAGCTCGGCAGCTGACAGTGGCCACAGCAACTCCGGATTCGCAATAGCCGTTGACGGTATCGAGACCGACCGTCACCAGGCCGTCCGCTTCGCAACCCCAGACTCGCTCGATGCCTACATGAATAGCGCGCCGCACACGGTAACGCCGGTTTCCGCGCAGGCAGCAATCGAAGAAAGTTTCTTCCTCGGCCTGCGCCTAAACCGCGGCATCGATCTAGAACGGCTTCGCACAGAACTTAGCCCGGAGTTCAGATCTAAGAGTTTTATGGGTTGTCATCCCGAGCGAAGCGAGGGATCTGCAGTTTGTCAGAAGTCGGCAAGAACTGCGGGTTCTTCGCCTTCGCTCTGTACGTTCAGCCCGGAGACTGTCGCCGCATGGGAATCGGCAATAAGACAATCCCTGCACGAAGGCTTGCTCGAACAGCAAGGCACAATCCTGCGCCTCACAGCTCGCGGACGCCTCTTATCCAACGAAGTATTTGCCAGATTCCTTACCGAAGAAACAAAAGTGGGAACCGGCCACGTGAATCCACGTTAGTTGACCGATCAGTGCCGTTCGGCTTTGGCCTATCCGGTCCCCACCATCTCAAAAACTTTGGGGAGGCCGATGCCCAAAATGGGCGGCTCAAATGCCAGAGCTTGTATGCCGGCCTCTCCCGAAAGACTCATCCACACAATGCGAAACTGCGCCCGCGACGCGCCGTGTTGCACGTCCAGCACTTCTCCGGTCTGGACCTTCGAGCGTACGCCGATCAGAAGCGCCCCACCGTTGCTGACGTTCCGAACCCGGACAAGCTCCGCGAAAGGCCGCGCCATCTTGTCCACTCCCCAGATGCGCACCGGCAACTCCAGGTTCAGTCTGCGCTCTCTTCGCCGATCCATTTTCGCTCCGAATTTCGTCCCAACGATTCAAGCGGATCATAACCACGAACGCCCCAAAGCGAAACGTCACATCAGTTACCCGCCAAACAGTTCCCGAAGTTACGTTGCATTTTCGATTCGGTGTGCGGGCGTGATTCGTATCAGGGCATGCCTTCAGGCATGCCGCGAGCGCATCGGCAGAAACGCGCCTTCAGGCGCTGCCCTCAAGCGTCGTGGCAATATGTGGCGTCGTCGTATAGCTATGAGCTACTGTCGAAATTGATATCTCGCACTTATGTTTCACGTGAAACATTCTTGATCGAAAACAAAGGACTTAGTCGAGGTCTTTCAGCGAGCAGGCCCCCGGCCCGCGAGCGTCGCCGCACGACCCACATGGTCCCGCCGACATCGAAGGCTGGGTCGTCGCTCCACTCTTCGCCGGCACGGCGAACACGGAGAGCTGTGGCTCCAGTTTCTTGCTCTGGCATTTCGGGCACTCGGCTTTTTGTTTGCCGAAGACAATAGCCTCGAACTCGTGCTGACATTCCTTGCAGACGTACTCGAAGATGGGCATGAAGAAAACTCCGCGAAGAAAATTGCTGTCTACTATTTAAAATCAAAGCGTGGGTACTTCGCAAACACACGAGCAGACGCGTCCTTTCACGCCACGTCGCTGGTTGCGCGGCGGACACGTGCAAACGGTCGCCGGCTTTTTAATCCCGCGACGTTTCCATCTGTCTGCGCCCGACGAGCGGTTGATCGAAGTGGCGCCTGGCATCCAGGTACTTTGTCACTGTCACTGGCAGGCGGATCGAGCGCACGCGCTGACCGTCATTGTCGTGCACGGGCTCGAAGGGTCGAGCGACTCGCAGTACATGCTCGGCGTCACCGAGAAGGCGCTGGCCTCGGGGATGAATGTAATCCGCTACAACCAGCGCAACTGTGGCGGCACGGACGCGCTCGCTCCGGTGCTCTATCACTCGGGGCTGTCGAATGATGTTGCGGCGGTGGCGCGCGAGGTCATCGCGCGCGACGGCGTTTCGCGCCTGGCATTGGTCGGCTTCTCGATGGGTGGCAACATCGTGCTGAAGTTGGCGGGGGAGTGGGGATCGCAAGCTCCGCCTCAGTTTCGCGCTGTCGCTGCGTGTTGTCCGGCGATTGATCTGGCGACGTCAGCGGATGCGCTGCACGAACCGGCGAACCGGATTTACGAAAACTATTTTTTGTGGGCGCTTCGCCGGCGGATGCTTCAGAAGGCGCGGCTCTTTCCCGACCACTTCGACGTGAGCCGTCTGCGCGGCATCCGAAGCCTGCGCGAGTTTGATGACAAGGTGACGGCTTACTACTGCGGCTTCACGAGCGTGGACGATTACTATGATCGCGCTTCGGCGGCGCACGTGGTCGAGCGGATCGCGGTGCCGGCGTTGCTCTTGCACGCGGCGAATGATCCGTTCATTCGCATCACGGCGGAGACGCGGCGGAAGATTTCGTCGAACCCGAACATCATCTTCGTCGAGACGGAGGATGGCGGGCACTGCGCGTTTATCGGAACGCCTGTCGGGTCACCTGTTGGATCGCCCGCCGGAGTGGGGAATGGCGGCGATGGTCGTTATGACGACGGTTATTGGGCGGAGCATGAGATCGTGAACTTCCTGCGCAGGTTCTAATAGATGAGGTTCTGATGGATGCCGACTTCTCGATCGAGCTGGGGCGGAAAGATCCGGTGCTGGATTTTCCGTGGAAGGATCCGGCGGGCAAGCTTGCTTATCTTGACTTGAAGCGGCGTCCGGAGTTGATGGCGTGGATCGAGGAGGCGGAAAAGTTTCCCGAGCTGGGGGAATTTCTTCGGGCGGTGAACTCGGCGCGGATCATGGTGGAGACGGCGAAGTGCGATGCCTGGGCGACGAGGGAGCTGAGCGCGGAGGAAAAAGTTTACGATGCGTCGCATAAGTTCGCGAGTTATGTGGACGTGGTGTTTTCTAAGATTGATGCGCGTCTATCTTTATCCGCTCACGAACAGTTTGCCAGGAAGCTGGTTGAGTTGCTGCGGCGGACGCCGGAGACTCCATCGGCTGCGGAGGTGTGCGTGCGGCGCTGTTACTTCGAGGAGGAGGGCGGCGTCCGGGAAGGTTTTTACTGCACCTTGTATGTGAGCGGCTACGGAAACGACGGAGCCAGCGCGCGTCAGAATTGGGGAGTGGGGCTGAAGCTGATGGGGAACGCGATCGTGCGGGTGTCAGCGGACGGGGTCGGGTGATGGGACGGGTAATGAGAGTCCCAAGCGGGACGCGACCGTGGAATTCCCACTGTTGACGCAGAAGTTCGAGGGTGGCGCCCGGCGGGGAACGCCGAAGCTTGAAGTTTGTTCTCGATAGGGCGTGGACTGTGGGCCTTTTTCCCGCATCTCCCGTTCCCCAGACGGCCCCCCAGCACCGAACACGTTGGTAACTTGGAACGATTCGGCCTGCCAGTGGACAATATCGACAGACGCCGCAGCCCCCCCTTCTCTCGCGACCGCTGGAGAGGCGGTGCAGGAAGGTGATGTCTTCACATCAGGTGTAACTCATGGCGACAACTAAGATCGAAAGAGCAGGTGTTTGTTTTGGCATTGGACGGCAGGGTGGGTCGATCGTAGTCGACGTTCGCCCCCACCATGACACTATTTCCGCGCTTAGGGGCGTCCAGGTTGGCTTCGAACTGCTGAACGGAATCCCCCTCGAGCAAGCGAAGAAAATCCTGGATGTGCTGAACGAGAACGTAATCGGCGTGTTTGTTACTACCGCGTCGGGCGACAAGACGGAAGCGGCGGCGGGCTGACGAGGTCACACCGAATCTGAAACCCTGAAACCCTGAAATCGCAGATGACACCTTATGGATGAGCGCAAGAGCGAACGTTTTGGGCGCTACGAGATCCTGTCCGAGTTGGGACGGGGAGCCATGGGCGTTGTCTACAAGGCGCGCGATCCCAAGATCAATCGAGTCGTCGCGGTAAAGACTATTTCGTTGGCCGGCCAACCGCCGGAAGAGGAACGCGAGTATCGCGAGCGTTTCTTTCGGGAAGCGGAAGCTGCGGGCCGCCTGTCGCATCCTGGAATCGTAACCATCTTCGATGTGGGCGAGGAACCAGAGACGCGCGCTCCTTACATCGTAATGGAGTTTGTTGCGGGCCAGTCGCTCGACAAGCTGCTGTCGCGGCACGACCATAAGTTGCCGCTGGAGACAGCGCTACAACTAACTCTCGAACTGGCGGAAGCGCTGGATTGCGCCCACGGTCAAGGCGTGGTTCACCGCGATCTAAAGCCCGCGAATATCCTGTTGACCGTGGACGGCCATGCCAAGATTGCCGACTTCGGAGTCGCTAAACTGAACCTCGCCAACCACACGCTGGCGGGACGTGCGTTAGGCACGCCCGCTTATATGTCGCCCGAACAATTGAATGGCGAAGCGGTGGATGGGCGGTCGGACTTGTTTTCCCTGGGTGTGGTCCTATACACGGTCCTGACAGGTTATGGGCCGTTTCAAGGCAACAGTGCCATCACGGTCTCGTTCAAGGTGGTCAACCGCGACCCGATACCGGCGACCGTTCTCGATACTGAGTTGCCGCAGGGACTCGATTACATCATTGCGCGAGCTATGGCGAAAGATCCCGCCGAACGTTATCAACGCGGCTCGGAGATGGTGCTGGATATCCAGCACCTGCAGGAAGGACGAGAGCCGTGGAGCAAGGCAAAGCAGCCAGGTTCGCCCACGGGCGGAAGCGCAGGCCAAACGGCGAAGGAAGAAGGCCGATCGTCAGTTCTCGGCCAACTGGGGGTTGCCGCTAAACCCCGGTCGAGTACGCGCGCTCTGCTCCCGGGGGACGGTGCAGCGGCGAAGTTGCTGGAGCAGATCCGGAAGAAGTCTATTGCCGGTGTCTTGGTTTTGGCCGGACTTTTCGTCTTTGGACTCTGGGTCATTTCGTTTGGCCCCCAAGGAGTGCGACCGAGAGCCGCCGAGCGACTGCCACTCGCAGGGGAGGTTGCCCCCCCGGTCAAAACGGCGGCGATGCCGATGGCGCCAGCCGCGAGCGCGGTCGCTTCGGTGACCGCAGTGCCGACGCCAGTCACGAAAGAGCTCCCGAAGCCGGGGCCAGCGGGCCAAACCTATCCGCCTCCTACGAAAGTGGCCCGCGCAAGCTCACCAACAGTTTCTCCAGCAACTTCTCCAGCAACTCCTCCAATAACTTCTCCAGCCACGTTGGAAATCGAGGTGGAGCACAAATTCGCGGAGGCCCATCTGTCGATCTGGGTGGATGATCGCCTGGCTTATACGCACCTGTTGGGAGGAACAGACAAGAAACATCTGGTCGTGTTCCACCATGTCCAGGGCCATGAATTCCATGCCATGCAGGTGTCACCCGGGAAACATCGTCTCCGGGCGCAGGTGACCTCTGATGGAGCGACCTATGACCAGTCCGCCACCGTGGCGGGCGAGTTTGCCAGCGGGCAGGAAAACGTGCTACGGATCAGCTTCAATAAACACGGCGAGATGAACCTAAGCCTGCAATAGTTAGAGGTTTGCCGCACCCCGACAGTGCCAGAACCGCGAAGATTCTCGGCCCGCTGTATTGAGTGCTTCTGCGACTAAGCGCATTCCCGACCTGAAAAAGTTCTACGCCCTCGATCTCGACTCCAGCGCCAGCCATCGCCTCACCGAGCTGAAGCGCAGGCCCGCAGGAAAAAAGGCCACGTCAGGGAAGCGAAAATGAATGGCGACTGCCAGAGCTCGGCCCGTGACCGGCGCAATCTGATTGAGGAGTTCGAACAGGGCCACGTTCCCCCGGGTTTCCACCATGCCGATCACGTCCGCGTCGTCTTCGCCTATGTCGCGCACTATTCTTTTCTCGAAGCCGTCGCCAGGTTCTGCGCCGCTCTCAAGCGCTTCGCCGCCGCGCAAGGGAAACCGCGGCTCTACCACGAAACTATCACCTGGGCCTACCTGGTCCCGATTCGCGAGCGTCAGGCCCGCGGCGGCTGCGCCCAGACCTGGGAAGAATTCGCCGAGCACAATGCAGACTTGCTGATTTGGAAGGGCAGCCTACTGGAACGCTGCTATCGCAAAGAAACCCTCGACTCCGATCTCGCCCGGGAGATCTTTGTTTTTCCAGATCAGGTTTTTCCAGATCAGGTCACTCTCGACCACGCCTAGCGCGGTCTGTGTCCCTAATCACGCCGTCAATGTTCACTTGTCCTTGAAGCCGGGAGACTTCGGCGTTAGTATTTCAATTTCGCTCTTATCGCGACTTCTTCGAGGGCTCATGCCGCAAAATTACGTTCCCATCTTCCTCTTCCTCGCCGTCGTCGGCATCCTTATTCCCGTCACGCTTCTGGTCGCCAGAATCATCCGCACGCAAAGTCCCAACCGCGTGAAATTGATGCCTTATGAATGTGGAATCGATCCCTACGACAGCGCGCGCGGACGGTACACCGTCCGCTTTTACATCATCGCCATATTGTTCGTGGTCTTCGACGTGGAAACGATTTTCCTGTTTCCCTGGGCCGTGAAGTTCAAGGCCCTCGGCATCTTCGGGCTGATCGAGATGCTGGTCTTCCTCGGCATCCTGATCGTCGGCTACGTATGGATCTGGAAGAAGGGCGCGCTCGAATGGGTCTAACTTCGGCCAGTCCAAATCCGGCTGCTTCCGATGAGACCTTCACTGCGAGCCGCTGGACCAAGGGGAATCTGTGGTTCCCGACGCGCATCGTGGTCAGCTCGCTGCGCGTGAGCCGCGTGAAGAGGCGTCTGTTCGGCAGCAACGAGGAAAGCATTTCGATTTCCCAGGTAGCTTCGGTGAAGATTTCGACGGGAATCCTTTGGTCGGACATTCTGATTGAGTCCACCGGAGGCACCGATCCGATCACCAGTCACGGCCATCGCAAAGCCGACGCGTTGCGCATTCGCGACCTGGTCGAAAGCTTTCAGGCAGCCCGGCACTAGCGCACCGGCGAAAGTGATGACGGTCATTGTGACGACGGTCATTGACGGTGACCGCAACCAGATGTTAGAAGTGAAAGTTTCCTACTCGCGCGGCTTTTGTAACGACAGACCCAAGCATGGCCGAGGAAGTCAAATCGCCTGCTCCACCACCGCCGCCGGAAGGTGAGAAGAAGCCAGCGGCGGAAGAGCGCGCAGCAGCGGCTCCCGCCGCGCCTGCGAAGCCTGCTGCGCCTGCGAAGTCTGCGGCTCCGGCCAAGCCCGCTGGTCCCGTCCCCGTGCCGTGGACCTCGCCGCTGGTTGAAAAATACCGGAGCCAGTACGGCTCGGGCCTCGATGCGCAGACTTATCTGGGACAGAACTACCTTACCGTTGACCGCTCGCTGATCCCCGACATCCTGCGCCTGCTGCGCGACGAAGAACAATTTGACTACTGCGTCGATATCACCGCGGTGCATTATCCGAAGCGCGAAAAGCAATTCGACGTCGTATGGATCCTTTATTCATTTCCGCGCAACGAGCGCGTGCGGGTGAAGACGCAGATTGCCGACGGCGCTTCGATCTCGTCCAGTGTCTCCATTTGGCCCACGGCCAACTGGCTGGAGCGCGAAGTCTACGACATGTTCGGGATCACGTTCGACGGACATCCCGACCTGAAGCGCATTCTTCTACCCGACGGCTGGAAAGGCTTCCCGCTGCGCAAAGATTACGGCATTCTGCAACAGGACAAAGAATGGGTGCAGATCAACCTCGGAATCGAGAGCGGACAATGAGCGACCCCACGAACGAGGTCTCCAACCGCGCACTTTCCAACCTCGATCTCGAAACTCCGGAGAAGCCGTATCTCGATTCGAACGAACTCATCATCAACATGGGACCGCAGCATCCGGCGACGCACGGCGTGCTGCGCGTCATCCTGAAGCTCGACGGCGAAAAAGTTCTCGGCACCGAGTGCGTCATCGGATACCTGCACCGCGGCGTGGAAAAAATCGCCGAGAACCGCACCTACACCATGTTTAATCCCTACGTCGATCGGATGGACTATTGCGCCGCCGTGTCAAATGGGCTCGGGTACTGCGAAGCAGTCGAGAAGTTGATGAATGTGGAGGCGCCGGCGCGCGCGAAATACATTCGCGTGATCCTGACCGAACTGAACCGCATCGCCAGTCACCAGCTCTGGCTGGGCACGCACGCGCTCGATATCGGCGCGATGACGCCGTTGTTCTACACCTTCCGCGACCGGGAAGAGATCCTGAAGATTTTCGAAAAGTACTGCGGCGCGCGCCTCACCACGCATGCCTTTCGCATCGGCGGCTGCCAGTATGAGACTTACGCCGGCTTCGAAAAAGAAGTAAAGAATTTCCTGGCCTTCTTCGCGCCGAAGATCGACGAATACGAAGCGCTGCTCACCACCAACCGCATCTGGCTGGAGCGCACGAAGAATGTTGGCGTGATCTCGGCCACCGATTGCGTTGCGCTCGGCGTAACCGGGCCGGTGCTGCGCGCCAGCGGCGTACAGTGGGATTTGCGCAAAGCCCAGCCCTACGCGGCCTACTCCGAATTCGATTTCGAAATTCCGATCGGCACCAACGGCGACACCTACGATCGGTACCTGGTCCGCATGGAAGAAATGCGCCAGTCGATGCGCATCATCGAGCAAGCCGTCAACGGTATCCCCGAAGGCCCGATCATGGGCAAAGTGCCCAAGGTCATCAAGCCGCCGGTGGGCGAAATCTATCATTCGATCGAAGCGCCGAAAGGCGAGCTCGGATACTTCATCGTCAGCGACGGCTCGACGCAACCCTACCGCCTGCGCGTGCGCCCGCCATCGTTCGTCAATTTGCAGGCGCTCGACATTATGGTGCGCGGCTTGCTTGTCGCCGACGTGGTCGCCGTCATCGGCACGATTGACATCGTGCTGGGCGAGGTGGACCGCTGATGCCCAATTTCATCACGTCGTATCTCGGCAGCACGGTGACGCCGGGCGAAGCGGGGAACCAGTTCTGGGCGCTGATCTATGTGCTCATCATTTTCGCGGGAGTGTCGGTGGCCGTGATCGCCATGAACTGGATCGAGCGCAAGGCGCTCGCGCATTTCCAGGTTCGCCTCGGCCCCATGCGCGTGGGCCCGCACGGATTGCTGCAGCCCTTCGCCGACGCGCTCAAGCTGATGCTCAAAGAAGACATCATCCCCGCGGAAGCCGACCAGTTCGTTTTCTGGGTCGCGCCGCTGATCGGCCTGCTTACAGCGTTCACGGTTTATACCGTGATTCCGTTTGGCCCTTCGCAGGCGGTGAGCGACATGAACATCGGCATCCTGTTTATGCTCGGTGTCTCGTCGCTCGGCGTGCTCGGCATCGTGGTCGCGGGATGGGCCTCGAACTCGCACTATCCGCTGATCGGCGCGCTGCGGTCGAGCGCGCAGATGGTGTCCTATGAAGTCGCCATGGGACTGGCCGTCGTCTCTGCGATCCTGATGACCAGCCTGAACGAGAAAGGCATCGGCACGCTAAGCATGATCGGGATTGTCCAGGCGCAACAGCAACAGGGCATCTGGTTCATCTTTAAATTCTTTCCGCTCGGCCTTATCGCGTTCGCGATTTTTGCCATCGCCATGATCGCCGAGACCAACCGCGCGCCCTTCGACCTGGCCGAAGCAGAGTCGGAACTGACCGCCGGATATCACACCGAGTACAGCGGGCTGCGCTGGTCGCTGTTCATGCTCGCCGAATATGCGGCCATGATCGCCGTCTCTTCGATCGCGGTTACGCTCTGGCTCGGCGGATGGATGCGTCCGTTCCCGAACCTGCTGCACGCGTCGGCGTGGGATTTTATCTTCTCGCTCTTTCCCGGCCTCACGTTCCTTGGCCTGGCGGCGATTACCTTTGTCGGCGTGGCGCGTATGCCGGCGGATTCATTCTTCAAGATTCAGCGCATCGGGCTTGCCGTTTTCGCGGCGCTGCTCGGCTTCATCGCGCTGCTACTGCTGGTGATCGCGATTGCAGGCCGTTCCGCGGACACGAGTCTGGCGGCCAGGTTCCGCGAAGGCATCGACTACGTATATTGGTTTGTGCTCAAAGTCGCCGTCTTCATGTATCTGTTCATCTGGTATCGCGCGACATGGCCGCGTTACCGCTTCGATCAGTTGATGAAGATCGGATGGAAAGTGATGCTGCCGATCTCGCTCGGCGTGCTGGTCGTGACCGCCGTCGTGGGGGTGATCGTTTCATGAACCCCGGTTTGAACTCGGCTGTCACTTCAGCGATCAACTCAGGCATGGCCCCGATCGCGACGCCGTGGTTCTTTTATGCGCTGGCGGTAGTGGCCGTCGTCAGCGGCGTGCTCGTCATCACGCGGCGGAACGCCGTGCACGCCGCGCTCGCGCTGATCGTGACCCTGCTCTCGGTGGCGGGTCTCTACTTAATGTTGTATGCCCCGTTCGTCGCTGGCGTGCAGATCATCGTCTACGCGGGCGGAATCATGGTGCTGTTCCTGTTTGTGATCATGCTGGTGAACATCGAACGCTCGTCCAAAGAGCGGCGGTTCAATCGCATGTGGCCGGTAGGATTGGCAGCGGCCTGCGCGTTGCTGGCGTTGTTCGTGTCTGCGATCGCGAAGGGCAAGGCGCTGTTTCCGGATCGCATGATGCCGCTGCCCGAGTCATCGAACACGCAGCAGATCGCCACCATGCTCTACGGAGAAGCCGGCAGGATGGGTCAATATACGCTCGCCTTCGAGATCGCCTCGCTGCTTTTGCTGGTGGCGATTCTGGGGGCGGTAATTATGACGAAGAAGAAGATTTGAACGAGCACTCAGCATTGAGCACTCAGCATTCAGCCATTGGTGCGCAACGCAATTCGTAAGCGGGAGGCCGCAGTGCCAAAAGCTAAAGCGCCGAAAGAAAGAACTTCTTTGCGAGGCGATAAGAGCACGTCCGTCGAAGTCGGATCGGTGTGGGCGAAAATTACTATACGAAAATTACTATATGGATTCGTAGCGATCGTCTGAAGGAGCAACTAGAGCGGCGACCAGTCCGCACGGCGAAGAGATCGCGGTTGGGCAGGAAATAATAAAGACTATGGCAGAGATCACCACGCTTCACTATCTTGTCGTTGCCGCTGCACTATTCGTGCTGGGTGTGATCGGTGTGCTTACACGCCGCAACGTGGTGATTGTGCTGATGTCGATCGAGCTGATCCTGAACGCGGTGAACCTGAACCTGGTGGCGTTCTCGCGCATGTTGGGAACCCTGCATGGGCAGGTGTTCGCGATCTTTATCACGGTAGACGCCGCCGCCGAAGCCGCCGCAGGCCTCGGCATTTTGATCGCCTTCTTCCGGAATAAAGAGACGATCAATGTGGATGAGATTGATTTGTTGAAATGGTAGAAGGGCAGCTATCAGCCATCAGCTCTCAGCCTTCAGTTTGGGACTTGAGCTACGGGCTGCGAGCTACGAGCGAACGACGAATAGCGAACGACTAACGACCGACGACTAACGACATGTTTTTTCTTGACCACATCTGGCTGATCCCGCTCTTCCCGGCCTTCGGGGCCGCGATGATGTTCTTTTTCGGCCGGCGATTGCAGAAGGCCACGGTCAACGCGGTCTGCGTCGGCGTGGTCGTGCTTGCGTTCCTGTTCGCCTGCTTCACGGTCGTCGAGTACACGCACTTCGCGCATGGCACGGGACGTCCCTTCGAGAAAATTGTTTATACGTGGCTGGGCAGTGGCGACGGGCATCTGAACTTCCTGAAGCGCGACGGGGCGCTCGCCTCATTCAACGCCGACGCCGGGTTCCTGCTCGATCCGCTCTCTTCTATCTGGCTGCTCTTCGTGACCGGCGTGGGCATGCTGATCCACATTTACTCCGTCGGATACATGGCGCACGAAGGCGGTTATTACCGCTTCTTCGGATACATGAACTTGTTCATGTTTACGATGCTTACGCTCATCCTGGCGAATAACTACATGCTTCTATTCGTGGGATGGGAAGGCGTCGGCTTGTGTTCGTATCTGCTGATTGGTTTTTACTTTCATCGCAAGTCGGCCAGCGATGCAGCCAACAAAGCCTTCATCGTGAACCGTATTGGCGATGCCGGATTCATTCTCGGCGCGCTCACGCTCTCCTGGTATCTGGGCTCGTTTCGCTTCACCGACATCAACACGCTGGCGCACAGTGGACACTTCGCGATCGGCGATCCAATTCTCACGGCCGCCGCGCTGCTGCTGTTCGTCGGAGCCTGCGGCAAGTCGGCGCAGCTTCCTCTTTATGTCTGGCTGCCCGATGCGATGGAAGGCCCGACGCCAGTTTCGGCACTGATCCATGCCGCGACCATGGTGACGGCGGGCGTGTACATGGTGGCGCGTTCGAATGCCGTGTTCGTGCTGGCGCCGACAGCGATGAAAAGCGTCGCCATCATCGGTGCGCTCACTGCGGTGTTCGCCGCGTCAATCGGGCTGGTGCAGAACGACATCAAACGCGTGCTTGCCTACTCCACCGTTTCGCAATTGGGATACATGTTCCTGGCGCTCGGTGTCGGCGCTTTTGCGGCGGGCGTTTTCCATGTGTTCACGCACGCGTTCTTCAAGGCGCTGCTCTTCCTCGGTTCGGGTTCGGTGATTCATGCCTTGAGCGGCGAGCAGGACATGCGCAACATGGGCGACCTGCGCGGGCGCATTCCGACCACGTTCAAAACGATGTTCATCGCAACGCTGGCGATTGCGGGCATCCCACCCCTGGCAGGCTTCTTTTCGAAAGACGAAATCCTCTGGCAGGCGTGGCGTTCCGCCGACGGCGGCTTCCCGTATCTCTGGCTGATCGGCTTTGGCACGGCGCTGATGACCGCGTTCTATATGGCCCGGCTCATCTTCCTGACTTTCTATGGGCAGCCACGCATGAGCCATGAAGTCGAGCACCACATTCATGAATCGGCCAAGTCCATGACGGGTCCTCTGGTCGTGTTGGCAATCGGCTCGGTCTGCGCTGGCTGGCTGGGTGTGCCGCCGAGTTTGGGCGGGACCAACGCCTTCGGAAAGTTTCTGGAGCCGGTATTCGCGCATGATGTCGCCGCTTCCGTCGCGCCCCCTGAGCCGCAGGAGCCGGCTGGCGAAGAACATCGCGGCCTGGAATGGACGCTGATGTTGCTCTCCGTCGGGGCTGCGGTCGTGGGCGGAGGATGGGCCCATCATTACTATGCGAAGGCCGGCAAAGATTACCCCGAGCCCATTGCCGTCGATGCCCCGCCACTCTATACCCTGCTCTACAACAAATGGTTTGTCGACGAGGCTTACGACTACGCTTTCACCGGACGCCGCAAGATTGGCGACGTCCGACTGGGCGCCATGGGCGCGGGAGAAGCGTCGTCGTGGTTCGATGCCAAGGTCATCGATGGAGCCGTCAACGATGTTGGCTGGGTTACGCGCGCTGTGGCTACGCTTTCGACCTGGTGGGATAAGTGGATCATTGACGGATTGCTTGTCAACGGGCCAGCGATTTTATGCAGGTTTCCACTGTCTCCAATTGCGCGCCTCTTCGAATGGGGATTGGTGCAGTGGTACGCGCTGGTCATGGTCGCCGGGCTGCTGGGATTTGGCGTGTATTACGTGTGGAAGTGAAATGCAGGCTCTTAGCTATTGGCTCTTAGCTTTTAGCTAGAAGCCAAGAGCTAAGAGCCAAAGGCCAAGAGCTTTTATGCAGAGTCACATGCTTTCGATCATTCTCTTTACGCCGCTTGTGGGCGCGTTTGTTCTCCTGTTTGTCCCGAAGGAGAACAAAGACGCGATTCGCTGGATCGCGAACATCTTTGCGCTTGGCGGGTTCCTGATCTCGCTGCCGCTGGTGCCGATGTTCTGGGCGCAGCGTTTCTTGCCCGGCTTCAAGTTCCTCGAGGGCACACCGAACAACTGGATCCCCTCGATTGGCGCGGGTTACAACCTCGGCATTGACGGCATCTCGTTTCTGCTGATCATGCTGACCACGCTGCTGGGATGGGTCTCGATTCTCTCTTCGTGGACCGCCATCGAGATTCGGGTGAAGGAATATTACGTCTGGTTCCTGGTGTTGCAGACGGGGATGCTCGGGGTCTTCATGGCGCTCGATTTTTTCCTCTTCTTCGTTTTCTGGGAAGCGATGCTGGTGCCGATGTATCTGCTGATCGGCATCTGAGGCGGGCCCAACAAGCTCTACGCCGCGATCAAGTTCTTCCTGTACACACTGCTTGGCTCCGTGCTGATGTTGCTTGGCATCCTGTTCTTGTACTTCCATCACCACACAGTTACTGGCGTTTTCACGTTCAGCATTCCAGAGCTTTATAAGACGGCGCCGCTGATTCCATTTCATTACGCCATCTGGCTTTTCGTCGCCTTCTTTATTGGATTCGCCATCAAAGTTCCGATGTTTCCGTTCCACACGTGGCTGCCGGATGCGCATGTGGAAGCGCCGACCGCCGGCTCGGTCATTCTGGCGGGCGTTCTGCTGAAGATGGGAACGTATGGATTCGTGCGCTTCTCGCTGCCATTCTTTCCCGCGGTCGTGTCGCATCCGAGAGTGCAAAGCTGGATGATCGGGATCTCGCTCGTTGGCATCATCTATGGCGCGCTGGTTTCGCTCATGCAGAAGGACATGAAAAAACTGGTGGCGTACTCGTCCGTCAGCCACCTGGGTTTCTGCACGCTGGGGATTTTCGCGCTGAATTCGATGGGCTTGACCGGCTCGGTGCTGCAGCAGATCAATCACGGCATCTCGACCGGCGCATTGTTCTTGATCGTCGGCATTCTGTACGAGCGGCGGCATACGCGCGAGATCGCGGAGTATGGCGGCATCTCGAACGTGATGCCGATCTACGCGACGATCACGATGATCATGTTTCTCTCGTCGATGGGATTGCCGCTGCTGAATGGATTTGTCGGCGAGTTCACGATTCTGCAGGGAGCATTCACAGCGAACTGGAGGTGGGCAGCCTGGGCGGCGCCGGGCGTGGTTCTGGCCGCGGCGTATTTGCTCTGGCTCTATCAGCGCGTCTTTTTCGGGACGGTGACGAATCCCAAGAACGAAAAGCTGCACGATCTTACGGCGCGCGAAATCCTTACGTTTGTGCCGCTGATCATCATGGCGCTATGGATCGGGCTTTATCCCAAGCCGTTTTTCCAGATCCTCGAACAACCGGTCAATCAGATTGTGCAAACGATTCATGACAAGTCCTATGCGAATGCACCGGTGAACGCGCAGGTTGCGCCCGCGCCATCTCCGCAGGCGCCCGCTGTCGTTGGAGCGAACGTCGTTGGACCGAACGTCGCCGGACCGAAAGCGAGTAACTAAGTGCGAGGCCTCTCACCAACTGAATACCGGTTGATGTTGCCGATGGTGGAACTTACCATCTTTGCGCTCGGTATTCTGCTGATTGACCTGATGATTCCGCGGGGATGGAAATGGATCAACGCCGTGGGCGCCTTTGTCGGCGTGCTGTTTGCGGCTTTGTGCGTATGGCAGATTCAGTCGACGCTGCCGAGGGGCGCGGCCGGGTTCTATAACTCGCTATTGGTTGACCGCTTCGCCATCTATTTCTGGTATCTGTTTCTGGCGGGAGCGGCAATTGCCATCCTGATGTCGGTGCACTATCTCGACGTGGAAGATGAACACCACGGCGAATACTACGCCTTGCTGCTGCTTTCTGTGGTAGGCATGATGTGCATGGCGGCGGGAATCGACATCGTGCTGATCTTCATCGGGCTCGAGCTGATGGCGATTTCCACTTACGTGCTGGTAGGTTTTTTGCGTCGCGACCGGCGCTCGAACGAAGCGGCCTTGAAGTATTTACTGCTCGGGGCATTTTCGTCGGGCATCTTTGCCTACGGCCTCTCGCTGTTCTACGGACTTTCCGGCAGCACCAACCTGGCGAACATTGCGCGCGCGGTCTCGGCGCAGAGTCCGCACAATCCGGTGGTGGTGATCGCGCTGCTGACGACCATGACCGGATTGCTGTTCAAGATCGCCGCCGTTCCATTCCATCAGTGGGCGCCGGACGCATACGAAGGCGCGCCCACCAGCATTACCGGCTTCATGTCGGTAGCGGTGAAAGCGGCGGCTTGGGCGATGCTGCTGCGCATACTGGTGTTTGGGCTGTGGCCGCTACGCTCGGTTTACACTCCGGTGATTGTCATCGTGTCGATCGCCACCATGACCGGCGCCAACTTCGCCGCGCTTACGCAGACGAATACAAAACGGCTGCTCGCCTACTCCTCCATTGCGCACGTCGGCTACATGCTGCTGGCGTTTGTAGCCATGGGGACTTCGCAGCCCGGCAGCCCCGGCTTTCTCGACGGCTTCAAGGGAATCCTGATCTACTTGCTCGTCTATACGTTCATGAACCTGGGTGCGTTCGCGGTGATCACGTCGTTGCGGCAGCGCAACGTGATTGGCGACGAGATCGACGATATGGCCGGGCTCTACAAGCGAGCTCCGGTCGAAGCCGCGCTGATGCTGCTGTTCCTGCTTTCACTCGCCGGCATTCCGCCCGCCGCCGGGTTCCTGGGGAAGTATTATATTTTCCTGAGCCTAATCGAAAGCGGACATTACGGACTGGCCTCGCTCGGCGTGTTCTACTCGCTGTTCGGACTTTATTACTATCTGAAGATTGCGAACGCCATGTTGATGCGCGCGCCGATGGAGACCGAACGGCTGCCCATCAGCCTTGGGATGCGTTGCGCGGTGGGTGTGACGGCGCTGGCGACGATCGTGATCGGAGTTTATCCCGAGCCGTTTATTCGCAGCGTCAACTGGTCGCTGGGGATTGTGCAATCGCCGCATGTGGCGGCGGTGTTGAAGTGAGGCTACGAGCTGCGAGCTACGAGCTTCGAGAAGCAAACAAAACGGCCGCGTGCCTGGTAGGTTTGCCTTTTTTCGGCTTTGTTCCGGGCTCGTAGCCCGGCCGGGCTCGGCTCAGGTTGCTCGTAGCTCGAAGCCCTTAGCTCGAGGCTGATTTACAATTCTTTCGAATGCCCGAGCGCCCCAATCCCCCGGAGAAGAAAGATCCTCTGGTTTCGCTGGCCCGCTATTCCGAGGTGGGGTTTATTATTCCGGCGGCGATCCTGCTGGGCTTTTTTCTGGGGAAGCTCGCCGACTACTGGCTGCATACTCGGTGGCTCTATCTCGTCGGGCTGTTGTTTGGCGCGGTGGTGGGATTTTGGCAGATGATCCGCATGGCCTTGGGCGCTTACAAAGATGAATGAGCGTGAGCATCTCGACCGGCCCGCGGAAACTCCGGCGGAGAATCGCGACGAGGGCATAACTCATGAGGGCCTAAGCTATGAGCGCATCAGTCCTCGCGTGCTGCGCAACATGCTGGTGGCGAGCGTTCTGCTGCTCGGGCCGGCGTTCTGGTTTTACCGTTGGGCGGGATCGATTGGTTTTGCCTTCGGGGTCGCGGTTTCCTACGTTAATTTCCGCTCGCTGACGCGCGGTGTCGAAGGACTTGCCGATCGCATCGTCAACCGGAACAGCCGGGAGAAAGGCGGCTGGATTATCCTGCGCTTCCTGGTGCGCTATGGGTTGGTGGGAGCCGCTGCCTATGCTATATTCAAAAGTTCTTCCCTGGCGTTTCGCGGCTTTCTGTGGGGCTTGTGCGTGCCGGTGGCGGCCCTGATGGCCGAGGCGGCTTGGGAAGGGTACTTGGCCTTCCGGCGAGTGTCGTAGTTTAAAGTTTGTCATCCCTCGCTTCGCTCGGGATGACAAATCCTGGGTGAGGGATGACAAGTCCTAAGTAAGCACCGAAGTCTGAAAATCGCAGAGTTTGAAAAATGGAACAACTGGCTTTTACCGCACTTCTGAATCGTCTGTTCGGCGCACCGGTGTTGGCGTTGCTGCAGGCGCTGCACATTCATCCGAAGCATCCGGCGACTCCGATTTCGAACAGCTTTGCGATGGAACTGCTGGTGGTGCTGCTGCTGACGATATTTTTTATTGCCGTGCGCATGCGGCTTTCGGTGGAGCGTCCGGGTGGGTTGCAACACACGATGGAAGGCATCTACGGGTTCGTCAATAACCTGGCCAGCGAGACGATCTCGCATCATCCGGAGAAGTTCGTCCCGTATCTGACCGCGCTGGGGCTGTTCATCCTGAGCTGCAATCTGATTGGACTGGTGCCGGGACTGGAATCGCCCACGGCGGTGCCGATTGTGCCGCTCGGATGCGCGCTGCTGACCTGGTTTTACTACCACTATCAGGGCGTACGGGCGAACGGACCGGTCGGTTATTTGAAACACTTCATGGGGCCGCAAGAGGGCATGCCGCTGGCTGTCCGGTTGTTCTTGCCGATCCTGTTGTTCCCGATTGAGTTGTTTAGTCATGCGGCCCGCGTCCTGTCACTGACTGTCCGTCTTTTCGCGAACATGTTCGCAGGCGAGATGGTCACGCTGGTGTTTTTTTCGCTCACACCGCTGGGCATTCCGATTGTTTTCGAGGGCCTGCACGTCGGCGTGTCGTTTATTCAGACGTATATTTTCGTGCTGCTCGCCTGCGTTTATCTGGGAGAGGCGACGGCGCATGAGCACTAAGGAGGGTCTCAGGTCTTAGGTGTCAGGTCTCAGGAAATTCAACGACAAGGTTTTCCTGGGACCTGAGACCTGACAACTGACACCTCGCCTTTCAGCGTGAGGGCGCCGGCTTACTCGAGCACGGCGTCAACCACCCACTGGGGGCAATTCATTAAGGAGAGAGAAAATGCGGAAAATCGTGATGTTGTTGTTCGTGATGATGATGTTCTCGGTCCTGGCTGTCCCGGCGTTCGCGCAGACGGGCGCAGGCGCGGCTGGTTCGACCAACTGGGTGGCAATCACTTCTGGTTTCGCGATCGCCATCGCATCCGGGTTGGCAGCGCAGGGCCAGGGGCGTGCCGCGTCGGCGGCGTGCGAGGCGCTCGGACGCAATCCAGCCGCTCGTGGGGGCATTCAGGTGGCGCTGATTCTTGGCCTCGCCTTCATCGAGTCCCTGGTGTTGTTCGCGCTGGTAATTATTTTCGTGAAGGTGGTATAAGCGAGTTGGCGGTTTCTTGAACTTGATTTGTGAAAAAGCCTCTGCGTGCAGCCGGGGCTTTTTCTGCAGCAGAATCGGTGTGCGGGAGCGACGGGTGCGGGTCAGACGCGGCAAGCCGCGTCTCTACGATTATTTTTCTGAAGGTGGCGCAGGGCGCTCTAGCGCGAATCCAGAGTTGTTGTGGCTGCACACAGTCTGCCGAGTTGCGCTCGGCTTGGACGGGCGAGGGCACCCGTCCCTACACGAGCTATCGCTACGTTTTTCGTTCGCCGTCCCAGTCGGCGGAGCGATTGTCGGGAACTTTTTGCAGGGCCTCGACCAGGACGCGGCGGAGGCGGTAGCGGCTGTCGAGGTCCATGCTGACGAACTCGAAACCGATTTCATTGACGCGGGCGCGGCGGAGCAGAACCTCGCCACGGATTTTTTTCACGCCCAGAGAGATTTCGACGTGGGCTTCGGAGCCGACGCGGAGATTGTCGTTGCGCGTGCCCATGCCGCCGCCGAGACTCATCTCCCGCATGACGATGTTCGACTTTCCCCAGGAACTGGAAAGAGTGGCGGAGAGAGTGCGCGGCAGGATGATGCGTTCGTAGCGGCGCTGGCGGACCCAGGGACATCCGGGGCCGGAATCGAGCGGAGCGATGGCGAGTTCGCCGGCCTCGAGGCCGCTCTCGGCGAGAGCCTGGGTGCCGTAGCGGGGATCGATCTTGGAGAGCGCCTGAATGGCGGCGATTCTCAATTCGCGGTGCTGGCTGTAGCCAAAGAGTTTCTTGTCTTCGACGATGGTGCGCAGAACGGGGACGGCCTCGATCTCGCGCAAACGGCCGAGCGACTCGATGGCTTTCAGTTGCACGAACGGGGGACGGTCGTGAGCTTCGCCGGCGGCGGCGAGGGCAATGAGGCTGGAACTGGAGCTGCGGTCCTGGCTCATGCCGATCTCGTCGAGGGCCTCGGGCAAGATGAGGGAGTCGAGCAGTTCGAGCAGTTCGAGCAGGGTGCGTCCGCGGTCGGGCGCGGCGCCGTAGGCGATCTGGCGAACGATGACGTCCTGATAGAAACGGTTGAACTCGCCCATGCGGGAGGGCAGCAGTTCGATTAGCGAGGTGACGGCGAGGCGGCTCAACAGGCCGACGGTGGAGGCAGCCTGGCGGGGCTGGCCGGTGCGCAGAATGTCGCGCAGATCGTCGATGCCGGGTTGTCCGAGTTCGCCGACGAGTTCGACAATGCGATCGCATTCGACGCGTTTCTGCGCGCGGAAGAAACGGTCGGCAAGGTGTTCGACGGAACTTCTGGGAAGCTGCTGCAGGACGTTGACTAGATCCTCGGGCGACTGATCGGCGTCGATGGCTTCTTCGATCATCTCGGGCAGGCGATTTTCGATGCCGACGCGGGAGCGGAGATCCTGCACCAGGGCAGGCCGTTGGTGGGCTACTCTTTCGAGCGAGTAGCAGAGTTCAGCGACGGCTTTGTACTTTCTGCGGCTGCAGGCCTCCTGCCCGAGGCGCGCGAAGGCGGCGCTCAGCAGGCTCTGAATCTCGGTATCGCTTTCCTTACCCAGTTTCTCGCCGACCATGGCGAGGGCATTGGGCATGACTTCTTCCGGCGCGGTGGCATAGAGGTCGGCGAGTTGAGCCAGTCCGATCGCGGTTTTGCGGCGGGGCTCGGCATCCTGGGCGTCGAGGCCACTGCAGTAGTTGGAGAGAATTTTGGCGGCGATCTCATTGTCGTCACGCTCAAAAAGGACTTCGACGAACTGGCGAATGTTGCGGGGCGGCACGCAGGCGGCTTCGCTGGAGAGCAGAACGCTTTTCTTGCCGGCCTCGGGAATCTCAGCCCAGAACATGCGGTCGAGAATGTCGGCGTGGGAATCGACGAGGATGCCGGCCTTGGACATTTTATCTTCCTGGACGCGCAGGATCTGGCGGAGCGTGTCCATCTGCCGGCTCATGTGCTCCATCATCTCGTGGACGGCGTTGACCTTGACATCGCCGCGCTGATAGCGGTCGAGGGCGAATTTGATGGCCATGCTCTCGGCGGCCTTCATCAGAAGCGGGGTGTCATGGCCGTCGCTGGTGTTGTTCTGAGAAGCCTGCGCGGCCAGACTTTGGAGCAACTGGGCGAGATTGACTTTGGCGCCTTCGGGAGCATTGCCGAGTTCGACCTTGAGATTGTCCGGGGAAGCGTTGGGATCTTGCATCGCCTGGCCAAAATGGGTGAGCAGGCGAATGGTCTGGATGACTTCCTCTTCCTGTAAGGGAACGACGCCGCCGGTCCAAGTTCCGACAGAGGATCCGCCGGACGATGATCCGCCGCCCGTGCCGCCGGGAATGGGGATGATGGGGACGCTGCCGAGGGGCGCGCCGCCGGGTCCGCCCGAACCGCCGTCGCTCGCTCCCTGGGCGGCGGCGATCAACTGCAGAAGTTTCTGAGGGTCATTGAGCCAGTGCTTGAATTCGGGGCCGAGGGCTTGGGCGGCGAGTTGGGCGGCGACGGAATATTCGCCGGTGGCAGGATCGGCGGCGACGAACTTGACTTCATTGATGCGGATGGATGAATCCTTGTTATCGCCGAGGCTTTCCTTAATCTGCTTGGCGAAGTCCTGCGCTTTGGAGCCGCCCATGGCAAAGGCGCGGACCAGGCGGGTAAAGTCGTCGAGCGTGACCTGGTTGGAAAACAGGATGCTGGAGAGCCCGGCCGCGGTCAGCAACTGGGCGAAGCTGCGCTCGGCCTGTCCGGCTTCGAGCGGGATGCCATCGAGAAGAAGTTTGTTGTCAGAGACGCCGAGCAGAAAACCAGTGTTGCCGCTCTTGGGCAGCGCCTGCTGGAGTTCGCTCCAGGCGGTCTGGAACTGGCCCTCGGTGCGCTTATGGGTCACTCCATACAGCCGGGTGTACTTGATCAAAATATTGAGGCTGTGCAGAAAAGACCGCGCGGACGCGCTGCGGCCGGCGTTGGTTTGAGCGGCGGTAACGATGACCGTCTCCTCTCAGCAATGGAGTCTTGGCAATAAGACTAAGCGGGAAAGTGATCTAATGCACGATTACGGAGGTAATTGAACCGAACGGGACGGTCGGGCGCGGATGCCACACGGAGGGACAGGTCCTCTGGGATGCGGGCGCGCTACACTGGTGACGCTTGAGACGCGGCAAGCCGCGTCTCTACCTGAAAACTTGCTGGAAGACGGATTCTGATGAAGATCGGCGTGCTTTTTTTTGGAGTATTGAAGGATCTGGTAGGTCGGTCGGGCGAGACCGTCGATCTGCCGGAAGGGGCGCGGGTGCGGGACGTGCTCTTCTATTATGCGCGAGAGGCTCCGCGATTTGAAGCGATGATGCCGTCGCTGGCGATTTCGGTGAATCGGGAATATTCGGGAGCGGACCGCGCGCTGCGCGAGGGCGATGAAGTCGGACTGTTGCCGCCGGTGAGCGGCGGGTCGGCGGAAGGCGGCGGCGAAGTCCGGGGCGAAGTCCAGATCGTCCGCGAGCGGATTGATACGGAGGCTGTGGTTGGGCGTTTGAAGCGGCCGGCGGATGGCGCGGCGGTGATTTTCGACGGCGTGGTGCGGGACAACACGCGTGGGCGGCGCACCGTCTATCTGGACTATGAAGCCTATGAAGCGATGGCGCTGAAGCAGATGGAATCGCTGGCGATGGAGGCGCGGGCGCGTTTTGGGGTGCGGGCAGCGTCGATCGTCCACCGGCTGGGGCGGCTGGAGATTGGGGAGACGAGCGTGCTGATCGTGGTGGCTGCGGCGCACCGGGGCGCGGCGTTTGAGGCCTGCCGCTGGATCATTGACACGCTGAAGAAGACGGTGCCGATCTGGAAGAAAGAATACTTTGAAGATGGAGCGGTATGGGCGGACGGGGAGGCGTTTCCCGAAGAAATTCGACGGCCCGGAGGCACAGCGGGGGAGCGGCCTGCATCCAAATGACTGAATCATTGAATCATTGAGTCATTGAATCATTGAATCATTGAAACTTTGGAATCTTGTGATGAAGCGCGTCCAACGGGTCTTAGTCGTTTTCCTCTTGATCGTTTATGCCGCCGCCGGGTCGCTGGCGGAGGAGCCGGAAACCACAATCAAGGTCGACGTGAAGCTGGTGAACGTGTACGTGACGGTGACGGATGCGCGCGGGGCTCCGGTGGCGAACCTGCAGAAAGAAAATTTTCTGCTGAAAGAAGACGGCAAAGAGCAGAAGATCGCGATCTTCAGCCGGGAATCGGCGCTGCCTTTGTCGATTGTGCTGGCGGTGGATACGAGCCTGAGCACAAGAAAAGATCTGCCGCTGGAGCTGATCTCGGCGCGCAAGTTTGCGCACGCGATTGTGCGGCCGCAGGACGGACTGGCCTTGTACAAGTTCAGCGAAGAAGTGAGCCTGATGGTGCCGTTTACCTCCGACTTGAAAAAGATCGACGCCGGAATCGACCGGGTGCGTAATGGCTCGGCGACGGCGCTTTACGACGCGATTTTTCTCGGATCGCAGGCGCTGAGCCGGCGGCAGGGAAGAAAAGTGATGGTGGCGATCACCGACGGCGGAGACACGATGAGCCAGATGGACTACAAACAGGCATTGCGCGCGGCACAAGAGGCGGAGGCGATTATTTATAGCATCATCATCGTGCCCATCGAAGCGAGCGCGGGACGAGACACGGGCGGCGAACATGCGCTGATTCAGATCTCCACGGATACGGGCGGGAAATATTACTACGCCACGTCGCTGCCGCAACTGGACGACGCGTTCCGCAAGATCAGCGACGAACTGCGGACGCAGTATCTGCTGGCGTACTATCCGTCGCAGCGATATTCGAATTCGGAATTCCGTCAACTGCGGGTGGACCTGACGAACGCGCCGCCGGGCGGCCCTTATCAGTCGCACTATCGCGCGGGGTATTACACGCGGAAGGGGACGTTCTGAGGCCGGTAAAAAACGCGGGTAGTGGGCTAATTCTGTGTTGCCGGGTGAATAAGCTGCGAGCTACGAGCTGCGAGCTGCGGGGCATCCGGTTTGCTCGAAGCTCGGGGCTCGAAGCTCGCGGCTCAGCAACACGGAATTAGACCACTACCAAAACTCGTACATCGCGCCGGGGAAGTGGGCGCATCTAGTAAACTGTTCTATTCCATTGCAGTCGAAACTAGGATCCTTAGACGCGGAATCGCTTCCAGGTTCTACTTGAGGTTCTGCCCCCAGGAGAGTGGCACTTTGTTCGATTGGTCTGGCTTGCATGTTCGTCGTTCTTTGCCCATTGGCCTATTGCTCTTGGCTGCGCTCACGGCTTCGTTGAGGGCGCAAGAAATGACCCCGGAAAATTCGACAACCGGCACCATTCAAGGTACGGTGCGGGATGACGACGGCAACCCCGTGGCAGGAGCGCGGATTTTGTACAGCTCGGCGGCGACCGAGACCAAGGGCGTGGCGCGCTCCGGCAAGGACGGGACGTATGTTTCCGAGCCGGTGCCGCCGGGCGCTTATGTGGTGCGGGTGGAAGGCCGGGACATGGCGCCGGTCGAGAGCAGCGTGACCGTGGTGTTGGGAGCGGCGGTCACGGCGGATTTCAAGACGGAATGGATCAATCCGGGACCGGTGCGTCTGGAGAGTAAGTTCAGTGGCGATGTTCCCGACAGGCTGCCGATTGACGGGCGGAACTATCTGAATGCGGGACAGCTTGAGCGGGGTGTGCAGGCGGTGGATGGAAGGATTTTTGATCCGGGCAAGAGTGGGACCCAATCGCTCTCGATCAACAGCCAACTGGGACGAACGACGCACTACGACATGGACGAAGTCGAGGTGATGGATGAGACCAAGGGCGCGTCCACGCTGAACCTGCCGGCGGAGGCGGTGCGCGAAGTGATCGTCTCGCGGGTCACGCCGGAGGTGTTTCAGTCGCTTAACGCTACTGGCGCGGTGCGGGTTACGACGCGCTCCGGCGGAGATGAGTGGCACGGCAATCTGTTTGGAAATCTGCAAGACCGGATCGTTGGCCTGGCGGGGTTTCCGTCAGGGGGGCGGAGTTACAGCCGGCAGCAGTATGGATTTGGGGCCGGCGGTGCGGTGATCAAGGACAAGGCGTTTCTATTTATCGGCGGGGAACGCACCAAGCAGGATGGGGTTTTGCCGATCGACCTCGGATTCCCAGCTTTCAACGGGACCAGCACGCAGAGCGCTTATTTTCGCGAGAACATGCTGACGGCGCGGCTGGATTATGACGTCAACGAAAATATGAAGTGGTTCGTGCGGCTCAGTGACGACAACGCGAACGGGATTGGGCCGTCGGATAGCCTGTCGAATTTTCGCAATCAGCTGAACGTTCCGGCTGCGGTTTTTGGGTTGGATTGGAACCGGGGACGGTTTGTGAACAGCGCGCGCTTCGGCTATCAGAAGATGGTGGACGCGATCAATCCGGCGCTGAGCGATTCCGCGCCGGCGCCTTTCCATATGCAGATTGGATCGTATGCACTGGGGCCGAGCGTGGCGGGTCCGCGGCAGACGATTCAGCGCGACCTTTTCGGGCGCTACGACAGCAGCACGATCCACAAGGTGTATCACACGATCCGCTTCGGAGGAGCGATTCATCGCATCGCGCAGGGCGATTTCTACGCGCCGGGAAATTATGCGTCGGTGACCAGTTCGAACGGACTGGACGTGATCAATGCCATCAATAGCAACCCGAGCTTGGTGCCGATTATCCCAGGCGATCCGCGCGGAGCGGCGGACAATCCGCTGAACTATCCCGTGGGCACGGTTACGATTTTCAACGGGCTGGGAAATTTCAGTGAGAACTCGGCATTCAACCGGTCAAGCGGCGGACACTTCGACACGCGCCTCGAGGGGTACTTGGGCGACACGTTCAACCTGTTCCCGAACCTGAACATCAGCATTGGCGTGAATTATGTGCGGGACAGCGGGCGCACGGACAGCGACTTGCCGCCGGTGCCATGTTCGGCGATCAACAAAACGATCGTTCAGACTCCACCGTGCACTACTGGGTTGATTCTCGATCAATTCGGTCTGATTCTGAACCCTGTCACTATGCAGCCGAGCCCCACGCATCTGTTGCTCGGCCAGAGCGTGAACCAGCCGGACTGGAATTTTGCTCCGCAGGCCGGTCTGGCGTGGGATCCGGGACACAATGGGCAGACGGTGGTGCGGGCGAGCGGCGGATTGTTCTATGACAATTTTCTGCTGCAGAATGCGTATCAGGATCGCATCAACCGGTTGTCGAATGGGCAATACAACCGCAGCCTGACGCTGTGTCCAACGGGGTCGGTGCTGTTTCCGAATGCGCCATTGGGCATAAACAATAGCGTTCTGAGTGAGAACAATGGCATTGTGAATGAGGTTGATGGACTGGATATCGCCACGCAGATTTGCGGTCAGCCGATCGGCGCCACGGTGACCGGAACTCAGGGGCCCATTGTCGTATCGCAAGCGATTCAGGACTTGCAGTCGCAGTTCATGGCGGCGCAGTCGGCAGTGATGGGCGGGCAGAACGTGTACTCGCTGGCGAACAGCGTGGCGAATTTTGGCGGCCTGCTGGCGCCCGGTTTCAAGACGCCCCGGGTGGTGCACATGAGCGCCGGAATTCAGCATCAGATTGGAGCGCGCGGCATGTTTTCTGCCGACTACGTGCGCGAGATCGGCACCCAGTTTCCGCTGGGGATTGACACCAATCACGTGGGAGACGCGGGCTACCTGACGGACGGCAGCAATATAAATCCCTTGCTCAATACCTATCAGGCAGAGTTGGATGCGATCAATGCGACGCTGGCCGCCAACCCGCAGTCGGTGACGGCGGGATGCCCGACGATGCATCCAGCGCTGTTCGCGGGCAGCAGTTCGCAGGCGGCCGTAAGTTGCTATTTGGCCGCTGTGCCGGGAGCGACCATCACGGATTTCGCTCGCCAGGGTCTGGATTCGTCGAATGCGTACTGCGGACCGTTTCCATGCTCGGTGCTGCGAAAGAAGAACCTGGCGGGTAATCCGCAGCAGGCGTCCTTCGGAGGGATCAATCCGGCGGTGGGATCGAACATCATGTACTTTCCGAGCGGACGGTCGCGGTATACAGGTGTGCATCTGGCGTACAGAGGGGTCAGCGGAGAGAATCCGATGCGGCGCTTGCGTCGGCTGGAGGTGGCGATTTCGTACACGCTCTCGCGCTATCGCAGCAACATCGCGGAGCCGAACGGCAGCGGGGGGGATTATTCGCTGATGAACGTGGCGGAAGATTACAACCGGCCACACCTGGGACATTGGGGGGCCTCGGGGCTGGACCGGACGCACCAGCTTACGTTCACTCCGACGGCGGATTTGCCGCACGGGCTGCGGCTTGCGATGATCGCGCATCTGGCGTCGCCGCTTCCGTTGAGCGCTTATATTCCGCAGCAGGACGGGGGCGGAGTGGCGGGAGAAATCTTTCGCAGCGATATCACCGGTGACGGCACGGTGGGCGACCTTTTGCCAGCAACGATTATTGGAAGCACGGGGAAATATTCGAACAGCAATTTGACCAAGGCAATCGCGTATTACAACACCAACTACGCTGGGAAGTTGACGCCGGCGGGCCAGGATCTGGTGGCTAGCGGCCTGTTCAGTGGGCAGCAACTCGTGGCGTTGGGCGCTTATTCGCCTCTGATTCAAGCGCTGCCGGGGCATGCGGCGAAAGCGACCTGGCTGAAGACGATGGATCTGCGGTTGAGCCGGTCGTTCCAGGTTGGGGAGCGGGTGAAGCTGGAGCCGAATGTCTCCGTGTTTAACATTTTCAACTGGGCCAACTTCGGAGGCGCAGGGAACCAGCTAAGCGGCTTGCTGAACGGCGCGCCGGGCAGTTCGCTGAACAACGCGAGTTCGGGGGGATACTGCGGCAACTCAACCACTTTCTGCACTTCGCGGCTGGACCGGGTTCTGGCCGGTTCGGGCACGTATGCGAACGGGGCTCCGCGGCAAATGGAGCTCGGAGTGCGGATCACGTTCTAGCGTTCTTGCCGAGTCTCGGCCAAAAAGGTTTCACAGGAATTGGACGCGAGCTTCGACGGCGTCGCCGTCCCTTTCGTTCCCGTTTGTATTTTCTGGGCGCCGGTCCCGCAGTTGGCGGGATGTGCAAAAAGTCTTGCATCGGGCCGCCAACGATTTCATTCGAGAGGCCGTTCCCAAAAGGTGGACTGCCCTTGCATGCCGCGCTCGGGCTATAATTTTGCTTCGGAAGTCATGCCCAGTTCACGCTACGCGTTGGTGACGTACGTCCGCAATCCGGTTGGCGAGTTCGTGGAACAACTGCGCCGGGAACTCCACCCCACTACGGATCACATGGCGGCCCATCTCACGATTCTTCCTCCACGGGAGTTGACGGGAACCGAAGCGGCCGCGCTGGAATTTCTGGAAGAGGCTTGTGGCCGCGTCGTCCCGTTCAGCATCGAACTGGGAGTCGTGGAAACATTTCTGCCAACGACGCCGACGGTGTTCATCGAGGTCAAGCAGGCGGCTTATCGGATGCGTGAACTGCACGATCGACTCTGTGGGAGGGGGCTGCGCTGCGAGGAGAGTTGGCCCTATATTCCGCATCTCACGATTTTGAAAACGGAAACGGATGAGCAAGCGCGGGCGGCGTGCGTGGTGGCGCGGGAGCGCTGGGCGCAGTTTCCCGGCAAACGCCAGGTCCATGTGGAAGAGTTGATGTTCGTCCGCGAGAATGGCGGTGGCTGGCAGGATGTGGCGCCGTTGCCGCTGGGACGCGGCCAATTGTCCTCAAAGTCGTAGTCCGGGACGAGGTCCGGGACAAGACCCGCAACAAGGTCCGCAATGACCCCTGAAAACCCGCAACTAGCGGCCAGTTTCGCTGACCGGCGGTACATGTACTTTCCACCCGTTGCCAAGTCCATTGGCCGGATTACCATAGATTCAACGGGCTGCAGACCGAGCGCCGGATCCCAGGCTGCGGGTTTGATTCGGAAGAGAGCATATGCAAATTGGGGTTTATGGATCCGGCTACCTCGCCACCGTCATCTCCGCCTGCCTCGCCGACTTCGGCACGCCGGTTTGCTGCTGTCATGCCGACGGCACGTGCATGATAGAAGTTGCCAAGGGCAACATACCATTTTTTGAAAAAAATCTTCAGGAAGTGATTCGGCGCAACGTGCGTTCGGGACGGCTTGTCTATTCGGCGGACCCGGAAGAATTGGCGCGCAAGGCACAGGTAATTTTTCTCGCCGAGGACTCTGCCCAGGGACTGGAAGAACTTGTAGTCCGCCTGGCGGGCGCGGCTGGCCGCTTCCAGGTGCTGTCGATCGTCACGCCGGGTCGGGTGGGTTCGACCACAAAGATTGAAAAAACGCTGAAGGAGAAAGGGCTAAAGAGCCTGCTGGTGTGCCAACCGATGTTCTTCACCAACGGATGCGCGGTCGAAGACTTCAACTGGCCCGACCGGATCATACTCGGGACGCCTTCGAGCGAAGCCGTCTCTTCACTGAAACAGATTTTTCATCCGCTGGTGATGCGCGGGGTCCCCGTGCTGGTCACGAATTACGAAACGGCGGAGTTGGCGCGCGAAGCGACGACTGCGTTTGTGGCGACCAAGATCTCGTTCATCAACGAAATCGCGAGCCTGTGCGAACACGTGAATGCCGATGCCGTCAGCCTGTCACTCGCCCTGGGCCTGGACAAGAAAATTGCGCCGCGCTGCCTGCAACCAGGCGCCGGCATGGGTGGAATTTTCGCCGAGACTGACATGGAGTCGCTGACCGGGCTGGCGCGAGACAACCGTGTCGACCTGAAAGTGCTGAATGCTGCCCGCGAGGTGAATGTGGACCTGGCGAACCGGCTTTTGCAAAAAGTGGCCGCTGCGATCGATACCGTGCAGAACAAGGACGTCGGCATTCTGGGGTTGGCCTTCAAGCCGAACACCAACTCCATTGCGGGATCGGCTTCCGTTCAACTGGCGCAGAACTTGCTGGCCGGGGGAGCGCGCGTGCGCGCTTATGATCCGGTGGCGATTCCCGATGCGCGGCTGCAACTCAACGGCATGGTGAAGTACTGCGAATCCGCCTACGGAGTCTGCGAAGGAGTGGATGCCCTGGTCGTCGCCACCGGCTGGCCTGAGTTCCGGACGCTGGATTTCGCCAGGATCCGCCACCTGGTGAAACGGCCGATCATCATCGACACCAAGAATCTGCTTGACTCCTCGCGTCTGCGCGCCATGGGATTCCAGTACATGGGCGTGGGAAGGCCGTAGCAGGCTGCGGAAAAACTCTGATTCGAGCGGTTTTTGGGAAGGGCACGACTTCAGTCGTGCCGTAAGTGCCGCTGAATGAAAGGCGGCTTCAGCCGCTGAGGGCTTGCTGCGGAGCGCACCACGAGTTTTTCAGCAACCTGCCTAGGGAACGGGCTGCAAGAGGCGAGTCCAAGTCAGCGAGCGCCGAACTCCCGCCGCAATTGCTATAATCGTTATCTGTGGTGGGAGTAGCTCAACTGGTAGAGCATCGGACTGTGGCTCCGACGGTTGCGGGTTCAATTCCCGTCTCCCACCCCAAACAGCTTCCAGTTTTCTCGTCCGGCTTTCTCAACGTCGATTTCGAGACCACGGACGGCTAGACCATAAAGACTTGCCAGCGACAGGAAAGGCAACACCCACCACGGAGACATGGAGGCACGGAGGAATTCCTTAAGACGGGAATTAAGCTCTTATCCGTGTCTCTGTGCTTCCGTGGTGGATTTTCTTTTGGACGAGTGCATCGCCCGGGCCACACGCCAAAGCACGGAGGTGCGCCGGGCGGGTAATCTCACGTGATACTACCTGCATGACTACGCCAGTGGTAGGGTAAAACGTCTAGGTACGTTTGTGACGCGGGGGTCGTCATGAAAACCTATCAGCATGAGCTGGCCCACCTCTACGAGCACCGCAAGAATGTCTTTAGATTTAGTTCAGCGTCTCTCTTCCAATCTCTGATCACCGCAAGCGTGATAGGCGTTGTGGTTGCGTTCATTGGATTCGCGCTGAATACTGTGCGGATGCAAGGAAACGCTTCGTGGTATGTAAGCGCGGCGACCGGAGCTGTAGTGGAAGCGGTTATCGTTACCGTCCTGGTGACGATCGTTATCGAACAGCGACGCAAGCGATCGATCCGACGAACTCTGGAACTCGCCTTCCTGAACCACCACATTCGCAACGCCATTACCCAGATGAGTATGGCGCAGTACGTCGCCGATCCACAGCAGCACGAACGCTTGGTGCGGGAAGCAGTCGGCCGGATTTCCGAAGCCCTGTTCGGAATTGCCAACAGCGCGGACCTGACCGGGCTGTCTCTCGAAGTGGATCTCAAGGGCATACAACTGACCCATGAGGGAGAAACGCGCGAGCAGGAGGAGGAGAAGAAGAAGGCGAGTTAGAGGGGAAAGGACTCGGGGAACGATTGCCGGCGTAAAATCGTCTTACAGTGGCGGGTGGCCGAGGCTAGCCCGTCCATCCCTACTCACGAGGGCATCCTCGAGAATTCAGACGATCACGACAGGCTGGGCCGCATCCCCAACAGAACTGCTCCTTGACAATAGTGTTCCAGAGGACTAGCGTCGCAAGTGAGGTGGTTCCCACCTCTTTCAGGTTCCCTGAAACTAAGTCAGCCCATCTGAAGTTCTCTCCTCTTAGCGACAACAACCTTTAGGAGGTTGATATGTTTGCACGCAACGTTTCTTTTCGTCTGAAATCGAACATGCTTTCTGACTATACCCGGACCCTTGAAAACGAAATTCTGCCTTTACTTCGCAAGCAGAAGGGCTTCAAGGAAGAAATCACATTGTCAAATCCCGGCAGCCAGGATGCGATTGCGATCAGTCTGTGGGAGAACAAAGCCAATGCCGAAGCTTACAACACGAATACTTACCCACAAGTGTTGAAAGCATTCGCAAGATTCATCGATGGAACGCCCAAGGTTCAGACGTTTGAAGCCGTCACCTCGACCTTCCATAACGTCGCTGTAGCAGCGTAAGGGGATCGTCCGCAGTACGGGGCGGCCTTCAAGGAGGCCGCCTTTCTTTCCGAAAGACGGCCGGGTGGGGGTGCCCCTCGTCTCGCGGTTTTCGAGACGTGGGACGACGCGAAACTCGATTTCTGCTGGGATCGCCTCACCATTCGCATGGTGACGGAAATCGATGGCCTCATGGGAACTAAGGTAACACTTACTAACAACACACGGAAAAACCCATCATTAAAATGAAGATCACGACTCCGGTCGAGCCGTAAGTGCCGCAGATCTATTGGTAGCTGCAAAATAAGTGCGGCCTGTGGAAAGCCGAAAACGCCTGCCGTCAGCCCATTCTGGGGCTGAGAGCCACCGATAAGTAAGCTGCCAAGGTGGTAAAGTTACTCTTACCAAAAGGCCATTCCCCTACGAGATTGTGCCATATACTTCCGTGCTTCTATGCCGTACGCTCATCTTACCTAACCAACTAATTACTGGTGACCAGATGAAGCTCCTCCTCCCGATTCTCTTGCTGGGCGTTCTTTCGATGAGCGTTGCCATGCAGGCACAGAGTTTCACGGCGAGCAGCAGCTTCGCCCTTCCCGACGCGCCCAGCCAACATCCTTTCTGGACGGTCGAGAACAAAGTGAACGCCAGCATCTTAGCCGCGCTGGTCGCCGCTGACGCCGTCACCACCCAGCGGGGCCTGAATCAGGGTCTCCGCGAAGTCAATCCGCTCATGCGTTCCTTCGTGACGCGTGGCGCCGCCGGAGAGGCTGCCGGGTCAGCTCTAGGTTTTGGCGCGGGAGTTGGAGTCGTGTACCTGTTGCATCGCAGCCACCACTACAAAGCGGAACGCATTACGATGCGGCTAATCGTCGCCGGTGAAGGTGGGTTCGTCGCCAACAACATCATTGCGATTCGCTGAGAAAGAGAAAGCGAATAGCGGCGCCAACCCGGACGCCCAAGTCCAGCCCGTGAACTCCTGATTTCGTTGGGCAAGCCCGCTTCCACGTTATAATTCCATTCTGGAAGACGAACTTTCTTCGATCACTGATCATTGATCATTCGGAGAATCCCCAGCCGCTTCCGCGAATCTTTATACCGAAGGAGTCTGCATGGCCATTCAGAAGACGGAGAAAATCTGGCACAACGGCAAGTTCATCGCCTGGGACGACGCTACCCTCCACGTGATGTCCCACGTCGTGCACTATGGCTCTTCGGTGTTTGAAGGCATTCGCTGTTACGTGCTGCCCAGCGGCCCCGCGATTTTCCGCGCCACCGAACACATACAGCGCCTCATCGACTCCGCCCGCATTTACCGCACCGATGTCCCCTTCACCCGCGACGAAATCGTGCGCGCCATGATCGAGCTGGTGCAACACAACGGCGTGTGGCCTTGCTACATCCGCCCCATCGTTCTCCGCGGATACGGCGAAGTCGGCGTCAACCCCTTAAACTCCCCCACCGAAATCTTCATAATTAATTACTCCTGGGGAAAGTATTTGGGGACGGATGCTAACGATGGGGTGGACGTGTGCATTTCTTCGTGGACGCGGATCGCGCCCAACACTCTGCCGGCGATGGCCAAGGCTAGCGCGAACTACATGAACTCGCAGCTCATCAAGATGGAAGCCATCGTCAACGGCTACGCCGAAGGCATCGCACTGGATGTGAACGGCTACGTCAGCGAAGGCTCGGGCGAGAACCTGTTCGTCGTCCGCAACGAAGTGTTGCACACAGCTCCGCTTGGCAACTCTGTGCTCCCGGGCATCACGCGCGACTCGGTGTTGCAGATCGCGCGCGACCTCGGCATCAAGATCGTCGAGCAGCAGATTCCGCGCGAGCTGCTTTACATCGCCGACGAAGTTTTCTTTACCGGCACCGCCGCCGAAATCACGCCCATTCGGTCGGTCGACAAGATCACCGTGGGCAAGGGCAAGCTCGGCCCCATGACTAAGTCTCTGCAAGCAGAGTTTTACGGCATCGTCCGCGGCGAGAAGGCGGACCGCTATGCCTGGCTGACGCCGGTTCCGGTGGGAGCGAAACAGCAGGTGGGGGTTTAAACGTTGTAGTTTGCGATCGGCCGCTGAATGTCCAGAGGCTGTTTGCGCTTCCTGTTTTCTTGAACTATAGTGGAGCGCGCCTGATCGTAGGCAACCTTTTTTTTCGTTAACTGAAGGAGAACTGCTATGTCTGCTCCCACGCCTGAATTTGTCCTGGGCTATCGCGCCATGATGCTCGATGGCTTCGCCCAAGAAGTTGAAACGACCAAGAGAGTTTTGGCTGCCGTCCCCGACGGAAAAAGGGACTACCGGCCAGACCCCCACGCGCGCACGGCCTGGGAACTGGCCTGGCACATCGCGAACACTGACGCCCAGTTCCTGGACGGGATCGCGGATCTGAAGTTCAACATGGCTGATCCGGCGGAGGCAGACAAGCCTAAGACTGTCGCGGAGTTGGTCGATTGGTACGACAGGAATATGAAGCGCGGCGCGGATCGGGTTCGCGCTCTGTCGGCGGAACAGTTGCTGACACCGATCGAGTTTTTCGGCGTTTTCAACTTGCCGGCGGCGTTCTATCTGGGGTTCCTGAACAACCACAGCATTCATCATCGGGGCGAGTTAGCGACGTATCTGCGTCCCATGGGGTCGAAGGTGCCCTCGATATATGGAGGGAGTTACGACGAGCCGTTTCAGGCAGCGGCCTGAAGCGCAGACTGGCGTTCAGGATTCACCTGATTCCTGTGCCACCAATTTTGCCGCCCTGCGGGGCGGCTTTTTTGTCGTCCGGTATTTTATCGTCCGGCCCAAAGGAGTTGCACGGGGTATTTCTCGACCATCCGGTCGGCGGTGACGAGGATCATGTCCTCCAGATTAGCTTGCGCAATCAGCAGCCGGTCGAAAGGATCGCGATGATGATCGGGAAGTCCGAAAACTGCCAATGCATGCTGGTGGGAAACAGGAAGGGGGCGAATCCCCTGATCTGCCATCCGGCGCGGAACATAAGTGCCCGGCGCTTCCGGGAGGTTCAGTTTGCCGGCTGCGGATTTGATGGCCACTTCCCAGGAAGTCACTGCCGATAAAAACACCTCATGGCGGAGATCGGCCAGCACCGCGCGACCGTGGCGCGAGATCCGTTCCGGCTCCCAGAGACTCCACAGCCAGACGCCGGTGTCGAGCAGGTATCTCACGTTTTTTTCTTCCTTTTTGGCGGGGCTGGTGTTTCTTCCAGGGCTTCTGTTGTGATGGGCCCGAAAAACAGGGCCTCAAGTTGCGGATCCGGGTGATCGAAATCATCCGCAATCCAGATCTTGCCCCTGTCCATGCCCATGGGCCGCGACTTGCCCTGCGCCCTGGCCGCGATCAGTTTGGCCACCGGTACGCCGGCCCGCGAGATGGTGATCTCCTCTCCCGCTGCGACCCGCCGCAGCAGCCGCGACAGGTGCGTCTTGGCTTCGTGAACGTTGACTTCCATGGGGATAGGTTAACTAAGTCATATGACTAAGTCAATGTACAAGGGTGGGCGCCTGGGAGTTGCTGAACAATGAGCTTCAGAACCCTCACGCTCTAACAGGCTGCGGAAAGAGTTTGGATGTCGACGCCCAGCCCCTAACGAATGCGCGAGAAAACCGCTCTTTCGCCCCGCTGGCGCTTGTCTGTTTCCCGTTACCCACCCACGGCTTGCGCCGTGGGTTGCATTCTTGCGCCGCTCCGCGGCTGAAACCGTGAAGCTTTGCTCCACCGTGTTGCCGAAATGCTCCTTGCAGGGGCCTGAGGAGACAGCAGCCGCGGCCTAATGGTGCTGTTACTTTCGTCATCTCGTGCGCGGGGGCGGTTCGGGTCATGATAGGGACGGTAGCTGGAGTCCTGCCTGCATGAATATCGACGACTTGCTCCGCATCGCCATGGAGCGCCGCGCTTCTGACTTGCATTTGAAGGTCGGGAACTATCCTCACCTGCGCATTGATGGCGATCTGGTGCCGCTGACGGACCAGGCGCGGGTGTCTGCCGAAGACATGTTGAACATGTCTTTCAGCATGATGTCGGCGCGGCAAAAGCAAAAATTCAAAGAGACCACGGAAATCGACATGGCGTACGGCGTTGCCGGGCTGGGACGCTTCCGTGTGAACGTGTTTCAGCAGCGTGGCAATGTGGGATTGGTGCTGCGCGTGATTCCGACGAAGATCCGCGCGCTCGACGAACTGTTTTTGCCGAAAGTGGTGGAGCAGATCTGCGACATGCCGCGCGGTCTGGTGCTGGTAACCGGGGTGACGGGCTCGGGCAAATCGACGACGCTGGCCGCCATGGTGGACCGCATTAACTCGACTCGCGCCGAGCACATCATCACGATCGAAGACCCCATCGAATTTCTGCACCGCGACAAAAAAGGCTACGTGAACCAGCGCGAGGTCCAAGTCGATACGCCATCGTTTTCGGCGGCGCTGCGCTCTTCTCTGCGTCAGGATCCGGACGTGATTCTGGTGGGCGAAATGCGGGATCTGGAGACGATCGCGACGGCGCTGCACGCGGCCGAAACCGGTCACATGGTTTTCTCCACGCTGCACACGCTGGATGCGGTGGAAAGCATCAATCGAATCATTGCGATTTTTCCGCCGCCGGAGCAGAAGCAGATCCGGCTGCAGTTGGCGGCGGTGTTGCGTGCCATCGTCAGCCAGCGCCTGGTGCGCCGGTCGGACGCCGAGGGCCGAGTGCCCGCGGTCGAAGTGATGGTGACGACGGCCTACATCCGGGAATGCATTCTGGTGCCGGAGAAGACGCGCGCCATCCGCGAAGCGATTTCCGCCGGCACGTCGCAGTACGGCATGCAGACCTTCGACCAGTCGCTCTGGGATTTGTTCCAGGCGGGTCTGGTGAATTACGAGACCGCTCTGGAGAGTGCCTCGAACGCGGATGAGTTCAAGCTGCGGATGCAGGGTATTGCGTCGACTTCAGACCTCTCGCGGCAGTCGATGCAGTCGGCGGGGTTTGGACGCTGAGAGATTGAGTTTGTCCTGCTGAACGTTGTTGCTTGTGAACTTTGTTCCTCCTGGAACTTGGGCGCGCTTCGGCGCGCCCGTTTTTTGTGTGGCAGAGAGGTTTTGCGAGGAGGTCTGATTTCCCGTAGAGACGCGGCTTGCCGCGTCTCTACAGGCGGAAGAAACTTTCGGCATCCGAAGGGAGTGTCCGCGCCACACTGGAAATGGTCTCATAAGTGATTCGTAGGAGCTTGGCGTCCGGCCCGCAGGGGCTAAACCCGCATTCTTGGCGGTCTTGATGGCACGGCTGAAGCCGTGCCCTTCCCAGAACCATTTATGAGAGCAGTTCTAGTTAGTTGGGTTTGCGGAACTTACTGTCGGCTAGATAGCGGAGCATGATGTCGTCAGTAGCGCTTTGGAACTGCTGCTCCATTTCGGGGGCTCGCACGGGGGCGTCCTGGCGCAGGGTCTCGCGGAATTTCTCACCCATTTCGGAGTCGCTGGTGACGACCTGCATGTAGAACCAGAGGAAGTGGCGCATCTGGTCGAGAGCGGACTTGAGGACCTGGATGGATTCCATCTCGGGGGGATCGGCGAGGGCTTCCATGAGTTCGGGGTCGGTGGGGGCCTGCATGGCGGCGCAGTTGAGTTCGCGCTGGATCACGCGCAGGTCGTCAGTAACGCGCAAAATGCGGAGATGAATGTCTTCCATGCTTTCCCGGTTCTCGCGATCCATATGGTCCTTTCCGTCCTGACCAAGCGTTCCCGATTAATGCGTCTTAATCAAGATCGCATCCCGGAGCACGGGGGAAAAGGTTCCCCGTGTGCATGAGCTTCGGTAATTGAAGTTACCTTAGGTCGAAAGCCGCACGTGGCGGGCGATTTCAGACGTTCTGGCGGGTTACTTCACGGGACAGGTTCAGTCGGGCGGAGCGGATTTCGGGGACACCGACGATGCGGATGCCCTGGACGGGGGATTCCACGGCCTCGACGAGGGCGAGGATCAGTTGGTCGAGAGTAACCAGACCGAGGCGCAGGGCGCCGGCGCGCGTGAACGGGAGCCACTCGCACACCTTGTAGAAGGGCAGCAGAGCGTAAGGCCAGCGGTGGCCCGGTCGGAGCACGTACCAGGGGCGGAGGATGGTGGAATTGAGATGCCGTTCCTGGATCATCTGTTCACACTCGGTGCGCACGGCGATGTAGTCCTTCATCATGGGCGCGGGATGGGCGACGCTGAGATAGATGAAATGATGCACACCGAGTTCGGCGCAAGCGTCGATGGCCTCGCGGGCGGAGACCAGGTCAATGGCGCGAAACTCGGCGGCTTTCGCTGGGGATGGATGAGGGACGCCAACTAAGTGGATGAAGGTATCGGCGGGGCGAATGAGTTGGCGGAAACTGTTGGCGTCGAGCGCATTGCCGGAGACGGCTTCGCATTCGGTGGGCAGCTTGGCTTTGAGCCGGGGCGTACCAGCGCGCGAACCCGATGTCCACGCTCGAGAAGAATGGGAATGAGAGCGGTGCCGATATAGCCGGTTCCTCCGGTGATGAAGACGCGCCGGGAGTCGGACGACTTGGGCAGGACTTTGACTTTCAGCAAGAGCCGGATATCGGAAATGGATGCAGCCACAGCGTTGGTATCTCCCAAGGGCCGCTTCGGATTCTGATAGCCCGTGAAGAAGTTTAATCCAAGGGAGGGGTTGGGTGTGATACAAACGGTTTCGCGATGACAGCACCGCAAACTGGCCTGGTGCGGGCCATTGGGCGTTGGAGCCTGGCCGCACTGGCGGTGAACTCGATTATCGGGAGTGGGATCTTTGGGTTGCCGGCAACGGTAGCGGGGCTTCTCGGCAAACGCAGCGTAGTGGCCGTGTTGATTGCGGGGGCTGCAATGGGCGTGATTATGGCCTGCTTTGCCGAGGTAGCCTCGCAATTTTCCGAGGCGGGCGGACCTTATCTATACGCGCGCGTGGCGTTCGGGCGTCTGACGGGGATTCTGGTTGGCTGGATGCTGTACCTGGCGCAGACGGCGGCTCCGGCGGCGAATGCGAATTTGTTTGTCATTTATCTGGCGGAATTCTGGCCGGCGGCGAAAGAACCGTGGCCACGTTTTGTGATCCTGACGTTACTGGTGGGAGTGCTGGCGCTCATAAACGCTCGGGGTGCACGGCAGGGCACGGCGGTGAGCAACGTGTTCACGGTGGCGAAAATTCTGCCGCTGCTGATGGTGGTGTCGGCGGGAGCGGCGGTTACGATCATCCATCCCGCGCCGTGGGGCGCGGCGGGGCCGATGGGGGCAAGCGTGTGGATGAAGGCGATGGTTCTGCTGATCTTCGCTTACGGTGGATTTGAATCTGCGCTGGCGCCCATGAGCGAAGCGAGGAATCCGGGGCGGGACGCCGCTTTTGCGCTGTTTGTGGCGCTGATTGCCTGCACCGTGATTTATGCGCTGGTGCAATGGGTGGTGGTGGGAGTGCTGGGGCCTGGGGCGACTACGGATCGTCCACTGGCCGAGGTGGCGCGCATCACGATGGGCAATCGTGGGGCGGCGCTGGTTGCGATTGGGGCACTGGTTTCGGTGTACGGTTATTTGAGCGCCAAGCTGCTGGGAATGCCACGCGTTACGTTCGCGCTTGCCAAAGGTGGCGATCTGCCAAAGCTGTTTGCCGCTGTCGGCCCCAGATTTCACACGCCCTGGTTTTCGATTCTGTTCTATGCGGCTGCGGTGTGGGGGCTGGCGATGGTGGGGAGTTTTGCCTGGAATGTGACGCTGTCGGTGGTCGCCCGGTTGTTTTACTACGCAGTGGTTTGCGCTGCGGTGATCGCTTTGCGGCGAAAGCAACCGCTGGCCGCCGGTTTCCGGTTGCCTTGGGGGACTGTGCTGGCGGTGCTGGGAGTCGGGATTGCGGTCGTGCTGGCGACGCAGGTGGACCTGAGTAAGTCGCTTATTCTGGCGGCGACGGTGGGGGCGGCTTTGGTGAATTGGATGTGGGCGCGGAAAGCGGGAGTTGCAGAATAAGTGGTTTGTAAGTTCGGCTCTTGCAGGAGCATGGTGTGCGCGTTGAGACCTTGCCTCAGGGGCATCGCTTTTCGCGAGGCTGCCGTGCGACACTCTCTAGTGTGTTGTCCTGCAAGTTCGCGGCATACGTTTTGGTTGTCCTCTTGAGCGAAGCGAAGGGCCTGTGCATCGCGAATTCAAATACATAGGTCCTTCGCTTCGCTCAGGATGACAGTATGGGTTTATGCCACGAACTTGCCGGACTAGAGCGCCTTAGGAAGCAAAATTCATGCGTATTGTTATCGCGGGCGGCGGTACGGGCGGGCACATTATTCCGGCGCTGGCCATTGCCCAACAACTTAAGAAGCAGCTTGGCGCCGAGGTTCTTTTTATCGGGACGGCTCGCGGGATTGAGACGCGGCTGGTGCCGCAGGCGGGGTTTCCTCTGGAACTGATTCAGGTTGGCGCGCTGAAAAATGTCAGCCTGATGACGCGGGCGAAGACGATGTTTGACTTGCCGCGTGCGATCGCGGCTTCTTCCAGGATGCTCTCGGACTTCGATCCCGAAGTGGTGATTGGGGTCGGGGGCTATGCCTCCGGACCGGCTATGGTGGCCGCGATTCGTCGTCGTCTTCCGACGCTTGCCTTCGAACCGAACGTCGTGCCGGGATTTGCCAACCGCATGATTGCCCGCTGGGTTTCCGCGGCGGCGGTGCACTTTGAAGAAACTTGCCGGTATTTTCCTAACTGCCGGGTGACGGGTGTTCCGGTGCGCTCGGCATTCTTTTCTATTCCTCCGAAGACTGGGGGCACGCCGACGCTGCTGGTCTTTGGGGGCAGTCAGGGTGCACGTGCCATCAATCAGGCGATGATCGAGTCGCTGGCCGGTTTGCGCGAGAAGATTCCCGGCATCCACGTCATTCACCAGACTGGGCAGCGCGACTATGAGCATGTGCTTGCCGCCTACCAGCGGTCCGGAATCTCGGGCGAAGTGCACAAGTTCATTGACGATATGCCGGGGACGTTCGGGCGCGCGGATTTGCTTGTCTGTCGTTCGGGTGCCAGCACTGTTGGTGAGATCACCGCGGCAGGCAAGCCGGCTATTTTTGTGCCGTTCCCGGCCGCTGCCGATGACCATCAAAACGTGAATGCGCGGGCGCTGGAACGAGTGGGCGCCGCGGTGGTGGTCGAAGAAAGTAATCTGGGCGCGGCGTATCTGGTCGACACGATTGCAGCCCTGATCGGCGATGCGGGCCGGCTGCGGAGCATGTCCGAGGCGGCGAAGTCGCTGGCGCACCCGCAGGCAGTTGAAGAGATTGCGGAGATGGTGGTGCGGCTGGCCGGCGGTGAGTAGAACCATTTCGCCGCCGAAGACGCTGAGGGCGCCGAGAGAGGCTTAACCACAGAGGACACAGGGGGGCACAGGGGAAGGCAGAAAATCGTCTATCATCAGCTCTCTTACATAAGCGTTCATCCGTCGGCTTCATTCGGGGATTAGGTTCTCATGTTCGCCAAGATTCAGCGCATTCATTTCGTGGGTATCGGGGGCATCGGCATGAGCGGGATTGCCGAGGTGTTGCTGAATCTTGGGTACCAGATTTCCGGCTCCGACCTGAAGAATTCGGCGGTCACGCAGCGACTCGCAGCCCTGGGCGCGACCACTTACGAAGGACACGCTGCCGCCAACATCGCGGGCGCGGACGTTGTCGTCACCAGTTCCGCGATCTCCGTCGATAACCCCGAAGTCGCCGAAGCTCGCCGGTTGCATGTCCCCGTGATTCAGCGCGCCGAGATGCTGGCCGAACTGATGCGGTTGAAGTACGGCATCGCGATTGCCGGCATGCATGGGAAGACGACCACGACTTCGATGGTCGCGGCCGTGCTGGCCGCTGGCGGCCTCGATCCCACGGTCGTGGTTGGAGGGCGCGTGGATGCGATGGGATCGAACGCGCGCCTCGGGAAGTCGCACTACCTGGTCGCCGAGGCGGACGAAAGCGACCGGTCATTTCTGAAGCTTTCGCCGATTCTCTCGGTGGTCACGAACATTGACCGCGAGCACATGGACTGCTACCGCGACATGCACGACGTTCGCCGGACGTTTCTCGAATTTATGGAGCGCGTTCCGTTTTACGGCATGGTCGTCGGCTGCAATGACGACGTGGTGCTCCGGCGCTTGTTGCCGCGCGTCCATCGCCGGGTGGCGACGTACGGAACGAGCCGGGGGTCTGATTTCCTGATCCGCATGGGACCGTTGCCGGTTGGATCGTTTGAGGTTGGATCAGTGCTGGCTGCCGGAGAGCACGGCCCGCTCATCCGCTTCCAGGTGACTTACAAAGAGAAAGATCTCGGCGAGTTTACGCTGCACGTGCCGGGCACGCACAACGTGCTGAACGCGACGGCGGCCATTGCGGTGGGCACCGCGCTCGACATTCCCGCGGAGCAGATCCGTTCCGCGCTGGACGGTTTTCGCGGGGTGGACCGCCGCTTCCAGCTCAAAGGCGCGGCTGCGGGCGTCAGCGTGATTGACGACTACGGGCATCATCCGACGGAAATCCGGGCGACGCTGGCCGCCGCTCGCCAGTGCGGATTTCGCCGCGTGCATGTGATCTTCCAACCGCACCGGTTTAGCCGCACTCGCGATCTGATGGACGAGTTCACGACCGCCTTTGCCGACGCCGACACGCTCTGCTTACTCGACATTTATCCGGCCAGCGAGAAGCCGATCGAAGGCATCACGGCGGAGGTTCTCGTCAGGCGCATTGCCGGGGCAGGGAAGCTTGGCGTCGCGTACGCCCTTTCTTTTTCCGACGCTGTCGCCACGGTTGCCGCCCTCGCCCAACCGGGCGACATGGTTCTGACGCTGGGCGCCGGGAGCATCTCGCAACTGGGTCCGATGATTCTGGAGAAGCTGGAGACTAAGAGCTACGAGCCACGAGCTACGAGCTAAGACACGAACCAACTTGGCACTGTCTCAATTCGCGGAAACCAGTTATAGTAATTTTGCTCAGCGGTTTTCTGTCGACAACTGACTCGAAAGAGTGGCGCGGAAATCAAGTTCCACCGCGATACAGGAAGAGTTGTATCCGCTTCCCGGCGTTTCTCAGCACGAGGCTCTCGAGCGTGAGCCCTTCGACGACGCACGGCTCGTCGATCTGGAAGCGGAGCAGGAATCCCCATTTCTGCGCGGGCAGAAGCGAGTCTCGGTCCGGCGCGGATCCCTTCCCAAAAAGACTGCTACGCGGTTGATGTGGGCTGCCCTGGTGCTCATCCTTTTTGCAATTCTGGGAGCTGCCGGCATGGGCCTTTACCGTTACGGCAAGCACTCGTGGCGTTTTCGCATCAATTCCAGCGATCAAATTGAAGTCTCCGGCGCCGAGCACGTCGCGCACGCGCAAATCATGGAAGTGATGGGCGGGGATATTGGCCGCAACATTTTTTTCGTCCCGCTGGCCCAACGCAAACAGCAATTGGAGCAGATTCCGTGGGTGGAATCGGCGAGCGTGATGCGCTTCGTACCGAATCGCCTGCGCATCGAGATTCATGAGCGCACGCCGGTTGCCTTTGCTCGCATCGGCTCGCACATTTCGCTGATCGACGCCGGTGGCACGCTGATGGAACTTGCTCCGGGCGGCAAGCACAAGTATTCGTTTGCCGTGATTGCGGGCATGAATGCGGGCGAGCCGCTCTCCACCCGCGCTGCACGGATGAAGAATTACAACGAGCTGGATCGTGAACTCGATTCCAGCGGCGCCCGTTATTCCCAGGAACTGAGCGAAGTGGATCTCACCGACACCGAGGACGTGAAAGTGCTGGCCGCCGATGCCAACGGCGAAGTGCTGGTGCATCTCGGCTCGGGGAATTACCTGCAACGCTACAAGACCTACGTCACGCATGTGCAGCAGTGGCGGCAGCAGTTTGACAAGCTCGAATCGGTGGACTTGCGCTACGACGGCCAGATCATCGTGAATCCCGATCTCAACGGGATGGCTCGGCAGCCGGCCCTGACGCCGGCGGCAGCCAAAGCGGCGATGGCTGCGGGAGTGAAAACCGCGGCGATCGTGAACTACGAAAAGTATGTGACGCATCCCGTCCCGGCGACTCCGGCGAAAAAGGACGCGAGGCCCAAGGCGAAAGCCGGGCCGAAAGCCGCAGTTCATCATGCCGCAGTTCATCATGCGCCAGTGAATCATGCGCCAGTGAATCAAGCTGCGCTGAAGCCGAAGGGAAAGCCGGCGGCGGTCGCGGCCGCCAAGAAAACTGCGGCATCGCATCCGGCTGCGTCCCCGCCACCCGTCGCCGTTGCCACGGGCCAAAAGAAACCGAGCGCTGCCATTCCCAAGGAGACTCCGCAGAACTAGCGATTATCATGCCGAGCCACGAGCCCAATTTCATCACCGCCATTGACGTAGGCAGCGCCAAGACTGCAGTCCTGGTGGCCGAACTGAGCGAGAACGGATTGCGTTATCGCGGCCACGGCATCAGCGAATCGCGCGGCCTGCGCAAGGGCGTGATTACCGAACTCGACAAGGCCGTCAGCAGCATTCAAAAAGCGGTGGAGCATGCGGAAGACGTGGCCGGCATTCCGATCGAGCATGCGTTGGTGGGAATTGCGGGCGCGCACATCCGCGGGATGAACAGCCATGGCGGCATCAGCTTCGGTGCACGGTCGCGCGAGATCGCCCGCGAGGAAATTCGCCAGGCCGTGGACAAGGCTCGCACCGTGCCCTTGCCCGGCGATCGCGAAATTCTCCATTTGCTGCCGCAAGAGTTCATTCTCGACGATCTGCCGGGAGTGCAGGACCCGACGGGCATGATGGCCACGCGGCTCGAAGTTCGCGTGCACATTGTGACGGCTTCTTCGAGCGCTACGCAGAATCTGGTGACCGCGGTGAACCGGGCGGGTGTCCACGTTGACGACACTATCTTTGAGCCGCTCGCTTGCGCGGACTCAGTGTTGCGGTCGGACGAACGCGAACTTGGCGTCTGCCTCGTCGATCTCGGCGCCGGGTCGTGCGATCTGATCGTTTTTCAGCAGGGTGCAGTTGCGCACACGGCGGTCATCCCCATCGGCGGCGACCACTTTACGAGCGATCTTTCGGTGGGCATGTGTACGGGGTTGGCGGCCGCGGAGACGCTCAAGAAAAATTTTGGCCACGCGGTCCCGACGCTGATCCCCGAGGGCAACGAAGTCGAGGTGCCGTCGGTCGGGGACCGGCCTTCGCGCATGATGCCGCAGCGCATGGCCGGCGAGATTCTTGGGCCGCGCGCGCGCGAGCTTTTCGAGTTGCTGCGCGACAACCTGCGCCATGCCGGCGTTCTGGAGCACTGCATTGCCGGCTTCGTGCTGAGCGGCGGAGCCTCGCGCCTTCCCGGCCTTCTCGACGTGGCTGAATCCGTGCTGCGGAAAGCCGCGCGTCTCGCCTGGCCAACGCCGATGGCAAGGATGCCGTCGTTTCTAGCCGAGCCGGAGTTCGCGACGGTGTTAGGCATGGCGTATTACGGCCACCGCGCCCGCCTTGCCCGCGGCTTGCAGGAGCCCAGCTTTGGCTCGCGCATGAAAGCGCTGTTCGCGAGGAAGGGCGCGTAAGGGCAACGGCAAGAGATTTTGAGCGTGGATATTGGCGGTTTGCGAACGAGTTTGGTTCTTGCTGAGAACTGAGAACTGGCAACTGAGAACTGACTTTCGAGGTGAAGTATGAGTGAAGACAACGGACTCCGCATCTGCTTCAACGAAGAAGCTCGCAACGACGCTCGCATCAAGGTTATCGGTGTCGGCGGCGGCGGAAACAACGCGGTCAATCGCATGATTGATTCGGGGATGGAACATATCGAATTCATTGTGGCCAATACCGACTTGCAGGCTCTGCGGATGTCCCGCGCCGCGACCAAGATTCAACTCGGAGTGAAGCTGACCAACGGACTTGGCGCGGGCGCCAATCCCGAGATTGGCCGCAAAGCCGCGCTCGAAGATTCGGACAAAATCATCGAAGCCATGGAAGGCGCGGACATGGTCTTCGTTACGGCCGGACTCGGGGGAGGCACCGGCACCGGCGCGGCGCCGATTATCGCTTCGCTTGCCAGCGAAATGGGCGCGCTCACCGTCGCCGTGGTCACCAAGCCCTTCGCCTTTGAAGGCAAACGCCGCATGCAGCAGGCGGAGCGCGGTATTTCCGAACTCATGGAGTCGGTCGATACCACGATCGTGATCCCCAACGAAAAGTTGCTCGCTGTTGCCGAGAACGCGGGCTTCTTCGAGTCCTTCCGCATCGCCGACGATATTCTTCGTCAAGGGGTGCAGGGAATTTCCGACATCATTACCATCCCGGGCATCATCAACCGCGACTTTGCCGACGTGAAGGCCATCATGGCGGGCATGGGCTATGCGGTGATGGGCACGGCTACCGCGGCCGGCGAGCATCGCACGGTGGAAGCCGCGCAGCGCGCCATCGCTTCGCCGCTGCTCGAAGCGGGCGCGATCGACGGAGCCCGCGGCATTCTCATCAACATCACGGGCTCGAATTCGCTGAAGCTGGCCGAAGTGCAGCAGGCTTGCACCATCATTCAGGGCGCCGCTCACGAAGATGCCAACATCATCTTCGGCGCGGTTCTGGACGAGAAGATGAAAGACTCGGTCAAGATCACCGTGATCGCAACTGGCTTCAAAGAGGCCGACATGCGTCGTCCGCGCCAGCACGAGAACTATGATCCGGTCATAGTTTCGCGAGAGGTTTCGCATCAGGTTTCGCGCCAGCGGGATCACTTCCGCGAGCCCGAACCGGTGGCCGAACCCGAGCCAGTCTTCGAGCCAGAACCGGCCTTCGAGCCAGATCCCGCGCCGGTAGCCTTTCGGGAATCGGCGCCGGGTAATGCGTCGCATGCCGAGGTGATTGCGCTCGATGCGATGCGGTCCGTCGCTCCCAGCTACCAGGCGGAGGATCTCGACATTCCAGCCTTCCTGCGGAAACGCAGCGAACTGATGTAGGGGAAGGGTACTCCCGGCCAGCGCGCTGCGGAGGGGGTCGAGTGTCGCGTTTCTTTCCGACTGTAGAGACGGGGCTTGCCCCGACTCGGCAGACGCGGCAAGCCGATGGCCAGCCCCTAAAGGGGCATCTGATTCCCGTAGAGACGCAGGCCCTCAAGCTTCCGCCTGACTTGGCCGATGTAATCTCTGACAAATCATCAGGGAGACCGTATGCATCGGCGAATCGTCGGACTGGTCGTTGCCTGTTTCTGCGTAGGCCAACTCACGTTACAGGCGCAAGACTTCAAACTCCTTGACCGCGAAGTGGAAGTACACGGATTCGCATCGCAGGGATTTGTCTATACGAATACCAACAATTGGCTGACGATGAACACCAGTCAGGGCAGCGCCGCCTTCACGGACTTCGGGGTCAATGTGTCCACCAGCGTCACCGATAAGCTCCGGGTCGGAGCGCAGCTCTACGACCGCAACCTTGGCCAACTCGGGCAGTACCACCCCTCCCTGGACTGGGCCGTCGCGGATTACCGTTTCAAGAGCTGGTTCGGCGTTCGTGGCGGCAAAGTTAAGACTACCCTGGGCCTGTATACCGACACGCAAGACCTGGATTTTCTCCGCACTTTTGCGCTGCTTCCGCAAAGCGTTTATCCGACGGATCTCCGCGACGCCACGATCGCTCACATGGGCGGCGATATCTACGGCAATGTTTCCCTCAAGCACCGTCTCGGCGATCTCTCCTATACCGCCTATGCCGGGCATCGCAGTGACAGCGTCTATAGCGGCGTCATGTACCTCGCTTCTCAATACGGACTCCACTACTCGAGCTATGGGGGGCTGCAGTATGGCGGCGATCTCCGATGGAACACCCCCCTGAAGGGTCTGTTGATCGGAGCATCGCGAATGAATGAAGACATCACTGGCAAGGGGACATTCATAAATCCCCTCGACCCGGGCGCCGGGTTCGTTCCTGAGTCCGATCATTCGAAGGTGGACTGGATCAACCAATTCTACGGCGAGTACACCGTGGGGAAACTGCGGATCGATTCGGAGTATCACCGCACTCTGCATGATGAACAGTATCAAGTTGCCGACCGCGCCGTCCTCGAGACCGTATGCGATGTACGCGGCTGGTACGTCTCGGGAGCTTACCGAGTTATGAAACGGCTTGCACTTGGCTCCTACTATTCCCGCTATTCGATAACCCACGTGGCAGGAGGCCCTCTCGCTGTGTTGTTCCCTGACCAAACTGACACCAGCCTGTCCGCCAATCACATCTACGACAAAGTCATCACGGCGCGGGTTGATTTTAAGAAATTCTGGGACGTGAAAGTGGAGGGTCACTTCATGAATGGTTATGGGAACAGCATATATCCGGACGGATTTTACCCAGAAGTCAACCCCCAGGGTTTCAAGCCCAACACTAACGCTTTGGTCGTTAAGACCGGGATTAACTTCTAGCCGCAGGCAGGGAGGCAAAGGAGAACGCAAATGAAATGTCCGAAATCGCTCCTCGTTGCTGCCGGATTGATGATCTTCTTCCCGGTGAATGCCCTCGCGGGCAACGTCAAGGTGATTGCCAATTCGAGTGTGAAAGCAGACACGATCTCCGCGGCTGAGCTGAAACGCGTGTTTCTGGAGGAGAAGATCTCGCTCGGGGACGGTACGCACGTCGAACCAGTACTCGAGAAGGATGGGCCGGTCCACGAAGACTTCCTGCAAGAGTACCTCGGCATAAGCGAAGACGATCTGCAGGCGCACTACCAAACGCTGTTGTTCACGGGAAGAGGCTTTATGCCGAAGGTACTTGGATCTGATGCCGAGGTCGTGGCTCACGTAGCCCGGACGCGGGGTGCGATTGGGTATGTGAGCAGCACCGCCAGCGCGGAGGGTGTGAAGACACTCGCCATCGGGGTACCCAGTGAAAGCGCCGAAAGAAAGCTGATCACGCGGGTCGAGCCGGATTATCCGGAGACGCTGAAGCGGCTTAACATTGGCGGAACGGTACGCTTGCGGGTATCCATTTCGGCGAACGGGAACGTGGAGGATGTCGAGTTGCTGGGAGGCAACCCGATTCTCGGCGAGTCGGCCACATTCACGGTGAAGAAATGGGTGTATACCGCTGGCAGGTCGCGGACCATCGCGGAGGTTAGCATCCTGTTTGATGGGCAGCGATGAGACTTGAAGAAGGTTCCGAGGCCGATCCGCATCGAGACGAACATCAGAGTGGTGACCCGGTCCCTGCTGTGTGCGTACCGCTATTTGGACCAGAGTGTGCGAACGATCGTTTTGAGAGTGCTCCGTTCGATTTGGTTCTTCCCTTGAAAGCTGCTGCCTGAACCGTTTATGAGACCAGTTCTGGGGAACCAGGCAGCGGGATCGCGGAAAGCAGGGACGCCCCTGACATCCGATGAATCACCTCTGGGCGGCGATCCAGGCGTTGATCTTTGCTTCCAGCAGGTCGAGCGGCAGCGGGCCCTGATCGAGGACCGCGTCGTGAAAGGCACGCAGGTCGAATTTCGCTCCCAACTCTTGCTGCGCTCGTGCCCGTAGCTCGAGAATCTTCGTCTGTCCCATCTTGTAGGAAAGCGCCTGCGCCGGCCACGCGATGTAACGATCCACTTCAGTTTCGATGTTCTGATCGTCCATCGCGGTGTGTTCGTGGAAGAAGTCGACCATCTGCTGGCGCGTCCAGTGCTTGGAGTGCACGCCCGTATCCACCACCCAGCGCACGGCGCGCCACATTTCATTCTGCAGGCGGCCGTAGTCGCTGTATGGATCCCGATAAAAGCCCACTTCTTTTCCCAGGCGCTCAGAGTAGAACGCCCAGCCTTCGGTATACGCATTCAGATCGAGGTCGTACTTGCGGAACGGCGGCAAGCCGGTGAGTTCCTGCGCGATCGAAAATTGCAGGTGATGTCCGGGGACGCCTTCGTGGTAAGCGATGGCTTCCACGTTGAGCAGTAATCGCTTCTCGGGCGCATACTCGTTGACGTTGATCCGTCCCGGCCGCGAGCCGTCTCCGGCCCCCAGCGAGTAATCGGCAGGAACGCTGTCGGCGCTGCGGAACGACTCCATCGGCACCACGGCTAGCTTATTCTTCGGCAGCCGTCCGAATAGTTCCGGCAGCTTCCCGTACATCTGGTCGCGATAGTGCGTGTACAGGTCAAGTAATTGCTGGCCCGACTTGGCGTACAGTTTCGGATCCTGCCGGATGTGATCGTTGAACGATTTCAGGTCGCTGAAGCCCTGCGCCCGGGCGATGGTCAGCATCTGGGTTTCAATTTCCGCAACGCTCTTCAGGCCAAGCTGATGAATTTGTTCGGCAGTGAAATCGGTGGTCGTCTGGTGACGCACGGCGAAGCGATAGCGTGCTTCTCCGTCGGGCAAGGCCCATACGCCGGGATCGAGCCGTCCGTGAGGCGCGTAATCGTCGCGCACGAATTTGGCGAATTTCGCGTACGCGGGCGCTACGTTGTTCTTCACCGCGCTTTCGATTCCTTCGCGCAGTTGTTTTCGATTCACCTCGGAGATGGAATCGGGAAACTTTCGCAGCGGGTCGGTGAAGGGACTCTTGTCGAGCGGATCGTCGGCAATCTGCTGCGCCTGACTGGACACTTTTTCGAGCAGATACCTGGGCGGCATGCGGTGGTCGCGTAGTCCGTCGCGCATGTGTCCCGTGGCCTGCTCGAGCACGCGCGGGATCTGGTGCAGACGGGAGAGGTAGTCTTCGTAATCTTTCACGTTGCGGAAAGGGGAATCGAAGGCGAGCGAAGCGTATCCGAGGTGAATTCCGCCGAACTGCGTCGCTGGCATCTCCCAGTCTTTGAAGGGCGCGGCGTCGAGCGACTCGCGCAGGTTGCGCAGCATTAGTGCGTGGTTGAGCTTTTCCTGCTCCGGAAATCCGGTGACATCGATGGCCTCGAAGCGCGCCAGCGCCTGACGAGTGTGTTCGAGATCGTCGGCAATTGCCTTGTCCGAAAAATCGCTCAGCCGATCGTTGTAGCGATCGTCCCCGACCTGGGTGGCAAGTTCAGGCTGGGTGCGCAGCCGGTACTCCCACTCGTCGGCGAGCAAACGATTGAGATCGGCTCGGCGGGCTTCGAGCGTCTGCTCGGCGGCCTGGGCGAAGAGAGGAAGGAGTAGAGCTACGGCGAGAGAGAAGTTCACAAGCAATAGCACGAGCGATGTTCGCAAGAGGCAGACCTCGACAGCGTTCCGCAGCAATCACTGCGGCCGTGACGGATTCTACCGCAGACTGCCTACGGGCAGGTGAGTTGCGCGGTGCCGGCGACAAAGCATCCTCCTCCGCAGGCGGTGATTGCGAGACATTCTATGTTGGAGAATGGCGGGTCATTCGCCCAGACTGTGTATGTGCCGACCGCTCCCGGTGCACATTGAGCCACGCCTCCGCGGGTGACGGATACTTCACTCGTGGACGCGTCTTGGTAGCAGGTACCCCACATAGCCGAGAGCGGAGTGACCGTGCGGGGCGGATCAATGTAGAAGCCGGTGGCGGTGAACTGCACTTGCCCGTTGGGATAATCCTGTGCGTCGGCAGTTGCTGGGCTTAGCGTGATGGATTGGAGTGGATCTTGACCCTGTGACCTTGCGCCCGCAGGACAACGCAAAGGACGCAGCCAGAACCAGAGTGAGAAAAGAAAGCATGAACCGCAGCTTTTCCATAAACCCTCCTGAAGGACGCCAACCCGGGAGCAGGGCCAAAAGTTGCGGGATGCGGAATTTAAGGCCACCGCGGCTTGCGGGCGGCTGCCGGGCCGACAGGGACGAGACATTTATAGGATGCGCTAATTAGGATACGCCGTCAGAAAATATCAGAAAAGCGCCCGCGTGGGCATTGCGGTCCCGGTGACGGACTGTCAGCAGCGCTGATCGGAGTCTCCTGAAGTTTTGGCTCAGCGCCAGGAACGGGTGTGCAAACTAATGCAAAATCCAGGTACCTTTCAAGGTAACAAGCCGATCAGATTACCAAGGTGCTTGTCCCTTTACGAAATCACATTAAATGCAATTTATTCATATAGTTATCGCGCTGATTCCGCTATGGGCGGCTTCATACTTTGCCATTGCGCCGAACCGCGTAAATGGCCTACTATCGGATAGTTGCAGGAGATATGTCTTCGGTGTGGGGATTTGGCGAGACTCTTGCATCTAAATGAACTAGGCCGACACATGGACTAAGCAGCAGATTGGCCGAGTACTACCGGGGATGGTGAAGTGAAGTTAAGGGCCTGGTTTCTTCGTCTCGCATTTTTCTTAGGATTGGCAATGTTGCTGGAAGCGAGTGGCATCGCAGCCAGTGTTAACCCGCGCGCGCTCACGGCGCATTCGAAAGCTCGCGGGGTTACGGAAAATCAGCATGCGAAGAAGCGCATGCGAACACTCGCGCGGAGCCGCGCCCCACGCTCGCAGTATGCCGCCACGCGTTATTCTGGTACCCCTCGCCGCCATCGTTATTACGAGCGTTTCCACACCAGTTCGTTCGCATCCGACATCACCGAAGGCGACGTGACCGCCGGCGAAGATCCCGTCGTCCGTCAGGCCGCGATCGATGCCCTGAGCAACATGAACGGCACCGTGGTCGCGATTGAACCGACCAGCGGACGCGTCCTGGCCATGGTCAACCAGAGGCTCGCGCTTTCGAGCGGCGCGCAGCCGTGCTCGACCATCAAACTTTCCGTGGCGCTGGCGGCATTGAGCGAAGGCGTGATCGACGAGGGAACTGAAGTTGCGCTCGGGGGCCGCAGCCGCATGAATCTCACGGCGGCGCTGGCGCACTCGAACAATGCCTACTTCGAAGCGGTAGGGCGCAAGCTGGGTTTCGAAAAGGTACAATACTACGCGCACCAGTTCGGACTCGGCGAACTCGCCGGCTATCACATTCCGGGCGAGCAGTTGGGCTCTTATCCGGAGGAAGAAATCCCCGCCAAACTCGGCGGCATTGGCAAGATGTGCTCGTTTGGCGAGGGCATTTCGATGACTCCGCTGCAACTGGGCGCTCTGGTGACGGCGATCTCAAACGGCGGTACGCTTTACTACCTGCAACATCCAACCAGCCCCGATGCAGTCGCCAACTTCCAGCCTCGCGTCAAGCGCCATCTCGACATTGAGCCTGTGATTCCGGAACTCTCCGACGGCATGGCCGGAGCCGTCGAGTACGGCACCGCGCGCAGCGTGCGTCTGAACTTCAACGAGGAATCGATCCTGGGCAAGACTGGGACATGTTCGCACGCCGGCACGCGCTTCGGATGGTTCGCCTCTTACGCCAACACCGACATTGGACGTATTGTGACGGTCGTCTTCCTGCAGGGCGGACGTCCTACCTTCGGGCCTAAAGCGGCGGAGATCGCAGGACGCATGTACCGCAATCTTTACGACCACAACTTCTTCATGGCGGGGGCAGCCGGTACAACTTCCACGCCGGACCTGGAGAAAGTCAGCAACCCTACGCCGCAATAGCAGCCGCAGCTTGGCCGCCAGCTGCGAGGCTCAAGGCGATGGCTTCCTCTTGCGGTGTTCCATTTGGCTGTTCCGGTCGTGATCGTCCAGAAACCGACTCATAGTGAGCCGAAGAATTGAACTTCCGCGACCCTTAGGGGCTAAAGCCCTCGTCTTTATTGGCTCTGGGCGGCGCGGCTGAAGCCGTGCCCTTCCCAAAACCCGGCCGAATCAGAGTTTTCCGCAGCCTGTGAAGCCATGGCCTTCCCAAAACGATTTGTGCGATAGCTTGTAGCAATAACCATTCAGCAATGACCAAAGGAACTCAGGTCTTGCAATTCTTTCTCGCGAATCCTTCGTGGCTGGTTCAGAATCGTTGAATCCATGAGTTCGTCTTCCTCTGCCGCAGTAGCGAAACGTCTGGAAGGGCCGGGAGTCTCGGCTTCCTCCAAAGCTGTTTCAGTCGCCTGAGCGACGAACTCTACTGTTTTGCCTGCTGCTGACCGCGGTTGTGCTTGTGTCCTACAACCCCGTGACTCACAACGGGTTCCTCGACTACGACGACGATCAGTACATCACGAACAACCCTCATGTGAGGGCGGGCCTGACGTGGGCGACGGTGAAATGGGCTTTTACCACTTATGATCAGGCGAACTGGCATCCCCTGACTTGGCTTTCCCACGCTCTCGACTGCGAACTTCTTGGCCTGAACCCGTCCGGACACCACTACGTGAATGTTTTGCTGCACGCGGCCAACGCTGTCCTTCTTTTTCTGCTGCTGCAGAGCGCCACGGGATTCCGCTGGCGCAGCCTAATGGTCGCTGCTTTGTTTGCGCTTCATCCGACGAACGTCGAGTCCGTGGCATGGGCAGCCGAGCGGAAGAACGTGTTGAGCATGCTGTTTTTTCTGCTCGCACTGCACGCCTACGTCTGGTATACCCGCAGACCTGAGGTCCGCCGTTACGCCGCGGTGGCTTTCTTCTTTGCGCTTGCGCTGCTCAGCAAGCCACAGGTGATCACGTTTCCATTCTTGCTCTGTTTGTTTGACTACTGGCCGCTATGCCGAATTGGCGCTCCGGCTGTTGCCGGTCCGGCGGCGCAAGGGAACTTGCCCAAATTGTGGAGCGGATGGCTAGTATTGGAGAAGTTGCCACTCCTGCTGCTCTCCGCAGCGAGCGCGGTGGTAACGATGAAGGCCCAGAAGACCGGAGGTGCTGTCCAGACTCTTTCCCAGTACAGCCCGCTCTTGCGGCTGGAGACAGCGGTGATCTCGTATGTGGACTATCTGGGGAAGGCGCTCTGGCCATCGAAGCTCGTGGCGCTGTATCCGCACCCCACCAAGCTCTATCCTGCCTGGCAAGTAGGCGCGTCTGTGGTCTTATTGATGCTCGTCACCGCTTTGGTCCTCCGTGCGCGCGGCCAACGGTATCTTGAGGTTGGATGGTTCTGGTTCCTGGGAAGCCTCGTGCCGATGATCGGGCTGGTACAGGCGGGCGGTCAGGCCATGGCCGATCGCTACGCCTACATTCCGTTCATTGGCTTGTTTCTGATGTTGACCTGGCTGGTTGCCGACTGGGCCCAAGCTCGCCAAATTTCCGCGAGATGGCTTGCCATTTCAGCGGTTTCTTGTCTGCTGGTGCTGGGGACTCTCACTTACCGGCAGGTTGGCTACTGGCACGATATTCCGTCATTCTGGCTTCGCACATTGGCGCTGACTCGGGACAACTACGTCGCACCGCGGCAATCTGCCAGCGGCCGTCGAACGGTATCAGATGGTGGCTCGCTACACGGCCAACGCGGGCCTTCGCGCTAAAGCCTATGGCAATCTGGGATCTGTCTATCGCCAAATGGGGGAGTTGATAAAGGCGAAGCAATGTCTCGAAATATCGCTACAGATTGTGCCCGACCAACCCGCGCTAATGGTCAGACTAGGCTTGTTGGCCGAGGAAAATGGCGACCTGCCCGAGGCCGTTCGTCAGTACTCGCGCGCCATGGCGGTGCAGCCGACCGATGTTGGATTCCTGTTGCTCGCTCACGCGTTGCAGCAGGAGGGACACCCGGACGAGGCGAAAGCGATTTTCGAGCGCGTGGCCCGCTTCTCGCCGAATCTTCCCGAAGCGCAGAAAACAGCGGAGTCGCTTCTTTCGGGGAAGTAAAGCGAGCTTCTAAAATGAAGACGCAAGAACAGCATTGTCCCACGTCAGCGGAAATGGGACAGTTTGAGACCCTAAGTTAAGCTACACATTTGAGCATTCAGTTCACCCGAAACAGGGAGTAGACTGGCGGCGACAGCGGGGCCCCAGCCAGCCCGCATTTGG
>JBEKAF010000004.1:0-83061 GCA_050018355.1 Terriglobales bacterium
AGAACCGAAACTTCAGTGGGCTGGATCTCGAGAAAGAAATCTCGCCTCCGGTCGAGGCAGAACTTTTTTCTTGACATCCCTTTTTATAGAACTCATTGAGAATTGGCCGGTCTGGGGAGCATTAACCTTTGCCCCCTTTTGCATTCAAAGATCAGCCCACAGGGCCGCGTGAATATGGAGCGCGGACAGTTACAAATACGCTCGGGGAAATCCGCGGCTGCGCGGCGGGCCTTGGACTTGACGCCTGAAAGCCGGGAGATTCTTGCCCGCAGGATGACCGGCGACTCGGCGTGGATCTTCCCTGCATCTCGCAAGCCGGGCCATCACATCGCTCGGCTCAACAACGCCCATGATGCCGTCTGCGCGAAGGCTGCACTTTCATTCGTTCTCTATGATCTGAGACACAGCTTTGCAACGCGCATGGCGGAAGCTGGCGTGGATCTTGCGACGCTGGCGGCTATCCTCGGTCACGGTTCTATTCGTATCGTGCAGCGCTACGTCCACCCGACCGCGGAGCACAAATGGGCGGCGATGGTGAAATATGCGGAGACGATGACAGCATCAGAGCGGAGCCAGGAAGTGCCGAGCAGCGGGAGGATCAATTGAGTGGGCCAACTTTGGGCCAACTACAACCGCAAAGATGCGCGATTTTCCGCAAACCAGCACAACCGAGCGCAAATGAGGGAACGGAGCTAAATGGAGTCGTTACAGCTAACTGCAGGAAGAGATTGGAGGCGCGGGTCGGAATCGAACCGACGTATAAAGGTTTTGCAGACCTCTCCCTTACCACTTGGGTACCGCGCCCTCTTTTTGAGCAAAAACTTTCAACACTATCTCATTGTACTGGCAACTGCTTACGCGCTTTAACCTTAGACGATTTAGGCAAACTTGAGCAAAGAATATTGCCGATTTCGTCGGCAACTCTTCGATCATCTTCACCGATTGCGTGAGTATAGCCGAACGTCGTCTGCTTTCTCATGCCCGGCGGTCTTGACGTACCCGCATCGGAGCATTCAGTCCGTCCAAGATGGTTGCATCGCCATTCATGCCCGCCGTGTCTTGACCGAAACTTGTCTGTTACGAAGCTGGCCGGACGTACCAGCGTCCTACATCTTATGCCGCGAAGACCGAACACTACGCCCAGACTTTTGGCGCGAACAAGTGCGGAAACAATTGGGGATTGATCCGATTGAGCTTGCGGGTGGACACTGCCCCCACGTCTCGCGTCCCGGAGAGTCGGCGGATGTGCTCGCCGGGATCACGTTCAGAAGAAAGTGCCAGCCGAATTGCTGTCCTTGCACAGGGTAACGCCGTTGCAGCACCTCGACCATCATGCTCAGTGAGCCCTGAGTTCTCCACAAAGGTATAAGCTCCGGCGCTTTATAATACGGAGCTTGGCGGGAACTTCGGTGGTGGCCGAGCAGTCATCATGGACGCGAGGACTCAGCCGTCCAACCCAGCGCATGGGTTGACCGCGGCGATCAATATCAATGAGGGGATCTGCTCCAAAGTCCCTACCGTGTGACCTCCGTCCTTGCCGTGTCTCCGCACCCTGTGTTTGACTTCCTAACGGATAATAGCGCCCCTTTTTCCGAGGGGACCGCGATGGGGCGACGATGACGGCCGCGTTCACGGTCAAAATGTCCGCCCCGGTCAGGAGGCTCGTTCCTGCATGGCCGAAGTCGAAACCAAGTCTCTTCCCGCGAACGCCTACCAACCGTTGAAGCCCGGCGAAATCTACATGCCGCTGGTGCCCCCCAGCATGGCGCCAGCGGAGGTGACCTGGCGCGCGGTGCTGTGGGGCACGTTGCTGTGTATCGTCTTCAGCGTCGCGTCGGCCTATTCCGCCCTCAAGGTCGGCCAGGGAATGGAGGCGGCGATTCCTATCTCCATCCTCGCCATCGGCTTGGCGCGCGTCTACCAGCGGCGCTCCACCGTGCTCGAGAACATGATCATCACGGGCATGGGCGGCGCCTCCGCCGCCGTGGTGTCCGGTGCCGTCTTCACCGTGCCGGCGCTTTACATTCTCCACCTCGACCCGCATCCGGTGCAGACCATCTTCATCTGCCTGGCCGGCGGCTGCCTGGGCGTGCTCTTCCTCATTCCGCTGCGGCGCTACTTTGTGCGCGAAATGCACGGCAAGTTCCCATTTCCCGAGGCCACGGCGATCACCGAAGTCCTCGTCACCGGAGAGAAAGGCGGATCGCAAGCCAAACTGCTGCTTCAGGCCACCGTCATCGCCGCGCTTTATGACTTCTTTGTCACCACGTTCCACGTCTGGAAGGAGTACCTGAACTTCCAGTTCGTGCCCGCAGTGAGGTCGCTGGCCGACCGCGGGCGCATGGTCTTCAATTTCGACGCGGTCAGCTTCATCCTCGGCCTGGGCTACGTGATGGGCCTGCGCATTGCCCTGATCTTTTGCGCCGGCGGCATTCTGGTGAACTTCGTGCTCGTCCCGATGATCTGGTTCATCGGCAGCCACATGGGCGACGCCACCGTCTATCCCGCGACCATCCCCATTTCGCACATGTCGGCCTCGGAGATCTACCGCTATTACGTGCGCTTCATCGGCGTCGGCGCCATCGCGACTGCCGGCCTCGTCGGCATCCTCAAGTCGCTGCGCGTGGTTGCCGGATCGTTCGGCATCGCACTGCACGCCTTCCGCCACGGCGAAGCGCCGCACATGGAACGCACCGACCGTGACATTCCCATCCTCACCATCCTTCTCGGCGTGGTGTTGGGGGCAATCGCAGTGGCCGCCTTCTTCGGACTCCTTCATGTTTCGTGGACCGTGGTCGCTGTGGGCTTGGCGCTCACGCTGCTCTTCTCATTCTTCTTCACCACGGTGGCTGCCAACGCCATTGCCACCACCGCAAACAACCCGGCCAGCGGCATGACGTTGCTGACCGTCATCGTCTCCGCGGTGGTGTTGCTGAAGTTCGGACTCTCCGGGACCACCGGCATGTTCTTCGTGATGGCCCTGGCCGGCATGGTCTGTGTGGCCCTGTGCGCCTCGGGACAGTTCATTACCGACCTGAAAGCCGGCTACTGGCTCGGTTCCACGCCTTCCGCGCAGGAGAAGGTGAAGTTTATCGGGGTCGTCGCGGCGGCAATCACTGCGGGGTTAACCATCATCCTGCTGGCCAAGGCCTTTCAGTTCGGAGAAGCCGTGCCCGGCGACACGCGGCAGGTCCTGGTCGCGCCCCAGGCCTCCGCACTGAAAGCCGTGGTGTCGGGATTCATGAGCGGCCAGCCCGTCGCCTATATGTTGTTCGGCATCGGCGCCATGGTCACCGTGGTGCTCGAGATGCTCGGCCTCTCTTCCATGGTCTTCGCGCTGGGAATCTATTTGCCGCTGCAACTGACCACGCCGATCTTGGCCGGCGGATTCCTCTCGCACCTGGTGAACAAGCGCGGGGAGAAAGCCGGCGGCCAGCTCGGCAATACCATGCGCGAGCGCGGCATCATCATTGCCGGCGGCTTGATGGCGGGCGGCGCACTCGGCGGAGTGATTGGGGCGGCGTTGCGCGTGCTGCCGCACTTCAAGGAAGAGTGGATTCAGACGCCTTTCTACGCGAACGATGCGGTGTCGCAAAGCGTTTCCGCCCTGTTGTTTATTGGACTCTGTCTGTACGTATGGTTCGGTTCGCTGAAGAAAGTGTCCGCAGAAAAAGAATAAGGAGATCAGCATGGACTCGATAGGACGATTTGTCGCAGATGCAGTTCTAGGCATCGACACGCTTTGGGGTGGCGATGTCATGTGTCCCTCTGGCACGGGACGATTCATCGCCGACTCGTGGTTCTCGGATGAGCCACTACCTCAGGCCTACACGGTTCCGGCGGCGACGCGGGTGCGGGAGACGGGCGGCGTTTCCGGTAAGAACGTCGATCGCCAGGCGGTGGAAGAGTACCTGCGTCAGATCGACCTGCCGCAAGCCATTGCCGGAATTCACGATGAGGCCCGCAAGATCGGTGGGATGCGCAGTCAGTATCTCGAAGGCTTGTCGCTTTGCCTGGAGACGATGTGGGACCTTGCCATGGAAGTGCTCGGGAAAGGCAAGCCGGTTCCCTACGCCCGGTGTGTTGAGTCCTCGACGGGCCGGCCACCGGAAGCCTCCAGCCCAGGACCGAAACGTGAGCGTGTTGCTGAGTTGTTGGGCCGGGCGGGTTATTCAACTTCCAGTTCCGCCGGCCTTCTCGGGGCGGTCGATGCCTGGCGGCGGGATAGGGTGGTTCCGATGGCTTCTGTCCGTGTTCTTGGCGCGGCCATGATCGCCCACTTTGACCGCCTCAGCGCGGCCAACTTGCTGCCCTATCTTCCCCAGGATCTCTTGTCCGTGCCTCGAGCCAATATTGAATTCTTGCCCATTAAGGACGCATGGTTTTCGGGTTCGATGAACTACATCGGGCGAGCGCGTAACGCGGATGGCAGTCCGAAATATGAAGCCACATACGAGATCAACGCTTCGTTGCAGATCTCCGTGCCGGAGTTCGAGCAACTGGTGAGCCACGAAGTCGTGCCCGGGCACGTTACAACGTTTGCCTATTTGCAGGATCTCTATGTCCGCGGAAAAGCCAGCTTCGAAGCCACGGTATTGACCATGAACACCCGTGCGGCCACCCTGTTCGAGGGACTCGCGAACAATGCCATTCTCATCGCTCATGGCGTAACCGAAATCGAGCAACTACCCGACGAAGATTTGCAGATCGGCGTGCTGCTGGCGTTACTGCAGGATGATGCCAAGAATCAGTCGTCGTATTTAACTTGGGGAGAAGGATTGCAGCGCGAAAAAGTGGCTGCCAATCTTCGCCGGGATTTCCTCGTCACTGAAGAGCGCGCGGACAAGCTTTCCGGCGCCTGGGGTCAACATCCATTACTGGGTCGAATGTATCTTCCGGCTTATCGGGCAGGAACGGAGCGAGTCGCACAATTGCGGCGCATACACCCGGCGGATCGCATTCTACCGGCAATCTACGGCTGCTCTGGGTTAGCCGATATCGTGACTATCGACGAGATGTTGAAGCGAGAGTAGCTCAGGCCAGTTTCGTCGGTGGAGTCAGAGATCTCTTCATTTAATGTATAGGAAAAACAAACATCCATTTCAGAAGAGCGCAACGGCTGGACGAGCATCTTTAATTGCGTGTGGCCACTGAGAATGGAATTGCTGTTGAAACCGAGAGGTCGAAGGGAGGGCGCCAGAGAATCTGCCCGGCGAACGAACAGCTTGATTCCGTATAAGTGAAATCCCCGGCATGTTCCAATTTGGGCGCGCGAGGTTGGCGACCCGTTACGTGAGTGCCGTCTTCAGAAACTTGAGCGTTCGCTCCCACGCTGTCTTGGCGCATGCTGGGTCGTACACCTCGGGGCGGGCTTCGTTCATGAAGGCGTGGTGCGCCTCGTAGCGATAGATCTCGAACTTTGATTTCGACTGCTTGAGCGCGGCCTCGAGGGCATTCACCTTGGCGGGTGTGCACCAGTCGTCGTGGTTCGCGAAGTGACAAATGAGAGGGATCTTGATCGTCCTCGGATCGGCGACGTCGGCCAGCGGAATGCCGTAGAAGCACGCGCCGGCGTCCATCTCCGGTACGCGCACGGCCGCCAGGATGGTCAGCGCGCCGCCCATGCAGAAGCCGCCCACTGCGACTTTCTTCGAGCCTTGCTTTAGGTACTGCACGGCGCCGCGGATGTCCTGATCGGCGGCCTCGGGCCAGTTGAGGCCCGTCATCAAGTGGTTCGCCTCGTCTACGGCCGTGACGACCTTGCCCCGGTAGAAGTCCGGCACGAGCGCCCGGTAGCCAGCTTCGGCGAGCCGATCGGCGGTCTTCTTAATCTGATCGTTGAGCCCCCACCATTCCTGGATGACGACAAAGCCGGGCGCGCTTGATCCTGCTTTGGTCGGTGCCAGATAGCCGGGGCAGGTCTTTCCGTCCGGTCGCTTGAACTGAATCATCTCGCCCATCGGATCCCTCCACTGGATGCGGAACTGGCAGCCTCATACTATAACTTTCCGGCTTTTTTCGCTGGGGGACGACCGTAACGCACCTGCTACCCGCTCCTCTGACTGTCGAGTCATGCCCTCAAGGGTGCGGCCCCCCGCAACCGCCTCGAGCGTTCCAAGGAACATCTCGACGCGCCGGTAGCAGTCCGAGAGCAGGCCGGTGGGGTCGGTAAAGTTGTGGGTTTTTGCTCCAATCTGGACAGGCATAGTCTCAGTTTACCGGCCTGGTTCAGTATCGCTGTGACAAGAGTCTCGGAGTGATGAAAGTGGTTGCTGGCGGCAACGGGCCCGCTTAGGCTTCGCGTCTTCTCTCGATTGCGAGCCCGCCGCCCAAGGCGAGATCAAAGAATCTAGCAATTATGCGTCGGCCAACTTGTTCGACCACGTAGCGCCTCTGCTCTGCTCGCTCAATCAAAGCGGGGGGTAGGTGCTCATGCCAAGCCGACCAGGTATCCAAGTCCGGCTCAATGTGGAACTGCAGGCCATAGGCGCAGCTTCCGAAGCGAAACGCCTGGTGCAGGTACTCCGCGCTGGAAGCAAGTAATGTGGCTTCCGCGGGTAAATCGAAGGTATCTCCATGCCAATGGAATACGGGAACGGATGGTCCGTTCGGTCCGAACAGCGCGTCTCGCTTCCCTTCCGCAGTCAGTTCGACAAATCCAAAACCGATTTCCGGCCTCTGCCCGGGAAACACTCTCGCCCCGAGCGCTCTCGCGAGCAACTGAGCACCCAAACACACACCAAGCACAGGACGATTGCGCCGGGCCAGTTTTGCGATGAGGCTGCACTCTTCGGTCCAAAAGGGATGCTTGTCTGTTTCATAAGCACCCATGGGACCGCCCATCACAACCAGGCCCTCAACATCATCGGGCTGCGGAAGGCCGGCTCCCAGATCCAGTCGTCGGATGTCCGGATGCAGACCTCGCGCCTGAGCTTCGGCAGCGATCAATCCGGGGCCCTCCCAGGCTACGTGCTGCAGTATTGTCCAGGTACCAGTCATGGCCCGTGTCTTCACAACCTCCGACCAACTTCGCCTCGGATTAGAGCCAAGTCTCTCAAACTCGTGTTGAACACTGTGCTCTTTAAATGCAGTGCCCCGCTAGACCAAATGTGATGTAGGACGATCCATGAAGGTGACCAGCAGATTGATCGTAAAAATCGTGACCGCGGTCATCTCTATGACAGCCGACACAGGCAACCACGACCATGCCCAGCCCGCAAAGCCTTGATATGCGAGAATCTCGGCGCTGACACGAAGCAGACACCCTGCCCCCAGGAGCAGCAGTGAAAGAAACATCAGTTTGGTGCTGAAGAGCAATCGCATTCCGGAAAATGCCGGCAGAATTCTCGGGCCCACGCTGAACACCATCGTGGCCAGGAACCCTACGGTCAACGCGTGGCGCGATGCACCCCAGATCCCGTGAGAGTCCTCGACCGAGCTAGCCCAGATTGCCAGAGTCGCTGCGACGATGGCCCAGAAGTACGCCAAGCGTACAAAGATCGGAAAGCTGGTGTGCACTCCCTTCACCTTGGCCGGCTGCCGTGTTCGCTCGAGGAAGCGGAGGGCCCAAACCGCGACGATGATCCCGCCCAACAACAAAAGCACAGCTGATCTCATCCAGCCCATCATTGCAGCAGTCACGCCGGCGGAGTTCACTGCGACTGCCAGGAGCAGCACGCGCCCGCGTACCGGGCGTATTCCCAGGAAAACCGGCAGCCATTTGGCGCTGAATCCCCAGACGAACGGAACGAGGAATCCCCATGTCTGAAGCACCAGGAAGCGCTGGTCGAATTGGGTTGGGAGATCAGGTGAAACGCCACGATAAGCGAGGAACGCCGCCGCGCCCAAGTTGACGAGCAGCGTAACCAGCAGACCTACAGCGGCAACAATCACCACCCATACCCATTCCTCCAACCTCTGCTCGCCCGAGTCGTGGGGCCGGTGACCCGACACCGAATAGAAGAAAATTGAGAAGGCGATTATTTCGAGCGCCGCCGAGACGGGCAGCGCGACGCGCCATTGCCACTGGTAAACGCCGGTCAACCAGCGTAGGCTGACGCCCAACGTCCAAAGCATCCAGCACACCCATGCAGCCCACAGCGCGAACGGATTCATGCGCCGCAACTTGGGAATGGAATAGAAGCCGATGCCTAAGATGAACGTGCCGATCCAGCCGAAGATCTGCGCGTGCCCATGGGCCTGGATCCATCCGGCAGAGACCGAATTCGCGGCGTGGCGGCTGCTGATCGCCAGCAGGTTCCAGACCCCCAGGAACGTTCCCGGGAGAAGCATGAACACCAGGCCGGTCGTGATGTAAAGCATGAGCAAGCGGGACAGGCTGGTTTCCCTTGCCCGCGTGATCTCGAAGATCTCCCCTGGTGTGAGCGCCCGACCAGCACGGGTCTCGATGCGGGTTGCCAGTGCAGCCATCCTGTCTCCGTTTTTCTCAGTGCCCTCGTTCCATCTCGATCGCACGCGGGAATAGGATGTTGTTCTCCAGGTGAATGTGCTGATGAAGATCGGCTTCAAAGTCTGCCAGGGCTTTGTACAAAGTCTGGTAGCTGGTGCAGGCATCGCCCGGGGGCGTATAACCCGCGCTGGCCTGACGCATCGCGCGCAAGGCTTCGCCGGCAGAGTCGTGCTCATGCATCATCATCGAAACTGGGTTTTGCACGCTGCCGAACGGCGGTGGCAGGACCGGCTCTTTCTGGATGACCGACTCCTCCATCCTTACTATGTAGGGGAACAGGACCCTCTCTTCTTTCATCATGTGCACGGTCAGTTCCTGCGCCAGACCCTGAAAACTGGCCCGAACCTGCGGCAGTTCAGGATGATTCTTGCCGTGCACCGAGCAGACCTTGTCGAACAGCGGGCCTAACCGGGCGATTTCCTCACGCGTGTACTTGTGGTGCGTGCTGTTGATGTGCGCGATCACGTCGGCCAAAGGTTCCACCTGCCAATTGCCCTCCTTCTGGCCCGCTTGGGACGCCGGTTCGGTCATTTCCAGCGAATCCAATATCTCCTCTGCCGACAAATTGGCGGCGGCGCAGGCCTCTTCCAACGATCTGTTTCCGCCACAGCAGTAGTCGATGCCCAGCTTTTCAAACACTCGGGTCGCATTCGGGAACTCCAGCGCAAGTTCCCGCACAGTTTTTGCAGCGGTTATGCTCATTACATCCTCCTCGCGGCCCGGCTCCATGCCTCATGGCCACGCTTGATATTCCGAAGGTAGCGGAGTAGCGGAGCCATTGCGATGACTTTTGTCACGGAGGCCCAGAACCGTTCGCTGTGACAAAGGACTTGCATGGTCATTTGCCAAGACCTAGCCTGCCGCGCATCTGCCCTCGAGCCTCCGCCAACGCGGGAAGACCCCACGTGGGAAGAGTATTTCCAGGCTAAATTCTCTCGTCCCAGCTAGGTTGGCAAAGGGACTCTGGGGCCACGGTGACAAACATCACCGCTTCTGGTGACCAAAATCACGCCTCGCCCCTGGAAAGAGGTGAAACTCCTTGCGCTCCACGACTTTACAAGCAGGCAGGTTTCGGCATAGATTTAGTCCGACGATTTGAATCGTGGAGTTGCATTTTGCGACCATCCTCCGATCATGTTGAGCGCTCCTCCTTGCTTTCAGCCAAAACCGTGGCTGAATTCCTCCTTTCCAGTGATCTCTTGGAGACCCTGCCAGATGCCATCGTCGCCGTCGACCGCGATGGAACCATTATTCAAGTCAATTCACAAGCAGAAGAGCTGTTTGGCTATGACCGCGACGAATTGATTGGTCAGAAAGTCGAAATGCTCGTGCCTGAGAGCTACCGCCGCCAGCACCACCATCATCGCGAGAACTTCGCGCAAGCACCGAAGACGCGACGGATGAAAGCAGATTTGGATCTCTATGGAAGACGGCGCAATGGCTCGGAATTCCCGGTGGAAATTAGTCTCAGTCCTGTCTCCACGGAGAATGGAATGTTCGTCTTGAGTGCGATCCGCGACATCAGCGAGCGCAAGAGAATCGCAGAAGAACTGCGAAGAGCGAATGAAGAACTGCATCGGAGAACGGCCGAGCAACTGGGGGAATACCGGTCGAGGCTGGCCTCGATCATTGATTCCTCCGAGGACGCCATCATTGGCAAGAACTTGGACGGCACCATTGCCAGTTGGAACAAGGGCGCCGAGCGCATCTACGGTTACACGCCAGAAGAGGTCGTCGGAAAGCACATATCCCTTCTAGCTCCCACTGATCGTCCCGACGAAATCCCGGAGATTCTACAGAAAACTGCGAGAGGTGAAAGCGTCGAGCATTATGAATCGGTGCGGGTAACCAAGGACGGACGACACTTGGACGTCTCCATTTCCGTGTCTCCCTTGCGCGATGCGAAAGGCGACATCGTGGGAGCATCCGCGATTGCACGCGACATCACGGCCCAGAAACGGGCTGAGGGCCAGCTTCAGCAATCCCAGAAGATGGAAGCGATCGGCCGGCTTGCGGGAGGCGTCGCCCACGACTTTAACAATATCCTGGGGATCATCAATGCCTGCACCGAATTCCTCCGCGACCGCATTGATCCCAATGCGGAATCGTCGGTCTACGTCGAGAACATAAAGAAGGCAACCGAACGCGGCTCGTCTTTGACTCACCAACTGCTTACCTTCAGCCGGACTCCCGCAATCCAACCCTGTATCCTCGATCTGAACGAGCGGTTGAAGGACATCAGCAAGCTCCTGCGTCCGCTGATGGGAGACGATGTCGAGGTTCTCGTTGTGTCCAAATCACCCTCAGCGGTGGTTGAGGCAGACCCTGGCCAGCTTGACCAGGTCTTGGTAAACCTCGCGGTGAACGCACGCGACGCTATGCCTCGTGGCGGCAAGTTTATTCTCGAAACTCGCGCAATGAAATTTGACGAGGCCTTCGCCGAGCAGCATCAAGCCATGGCGGCAGGAAGATACGTCCTGCTCGCGATCAGCGATACCGGCAACGGCATGGACGAAGCTACCGTGTCGCGCGTCTTCGAGCCCTTCTTCACCACCAAAGAGGTGGGCAAGGGAACTGGTTTGGGCCTAGCCACTGTCTATGGCATTGTCAAGCAGAGCGCAGGACACATCTTGGTCTACAGTGAACCGGGATACGGAACGACGTTTAAAATATATCTCCCCAGCGCGGATCACAAAATCGGGCTCGGATCCAAGACTGAAGTGGAGACGGTCGCTCCGAAACGGCAAGGGACTACGATCCTGCTCGTGGAAGACGACGAAATCATGCGCAGCCTGACTCGACAACTCCTCCAAGAACACGGCTATACCGTAGTCGAGGCGGATGACGGGAAGTCCGCGCTCGAATGGGTGCAGTCTCATCCGGGTCCAATTGATCTATTGTTGACCGACGTAGTGATGCGCCGCATGAGCGGTCCTGAATTAGTTGAGCGCCTGAACGCCTCTCACCCGAACCTGAAAGTCGTATACATGTCAGGGTACACAGGTGAACTGATCGCGGAACGCGAAGTGTTGAGGCGCGGCATAACTCTCCTCGAAAAGCCTTTTACCCGCACCGCTCTGCTGAATACCATCCATACGACGTTGGGGTGAAACCTGGTGCCGAAAAACTCACGATTCGGATCAGGGCTTGCCTTCAGGCGTTCAATCTCATGACATCCTTTACACTTCCGCCCGAATCTGCGCGAGCCGATCCGAAGCTACAGCCAGCCGAACGCGGATCGTGCTCCGTGGTCATGTAACCAACCGACTGGTGATGGAGATCACACATCGGTGTGTGAAAGGACGCACTTCCAGGCACAACTCGGGTGGGCAGCGGGCATAGCTGCATCTCACAATATCAACTCAAGCCACTCGTTGTGTTACACTTATGCTGCTTTCAGTGAAGTCTTGCCCCGCCTGAGCAGAGTGGCGAAGGACGTGCCAAGGTACCTGTGAGCGGAGGCGCCAAATGGCCACATACGCCGTAAACAATGCACAGAAACTTGCGCCAGCAGACAAAACCTTTTGCGATCTTCCTCCAGCCGTAGCCGATGCCTTGGAGCAAGAGGCGCTCACCACCACCTATCCCACGGGGGCGGTTTTGTTCGCGGAAGCGCAGGCGCCGCGGGGAGTGTTCATCGTGCGTCGAGGCCGGGTGAAGCTTTCCATTTGTGGCAGCGACGGCAGAACGCTGATCCTCCGTATTGTCGACTCCGGTTGCCCGTTGGGAGTCGCCGCGGTAGTTTCCGGACGCCAGTATGAAGCTACGGCCGAGACCCAGGAACCGTCCGAGATCAGCTTCCTACGACACAGCGACTTGCTGCGCCTCATGCGCCTTCACGGCGAGTTTGCCCTATGGGTGACCCAGCACATCAGCCAGGATTACGCCTCTACTTGCCGCGAAATCCGTGACCTGATTCTTTCTGACTCGGCCAGCGAAAAGCTGGCCCGGCTGCTTGTCGGCTGGCTCGACCAAAACACCACATCCAAGAACCCCAGCCAAGTGAAGCTGGCTTTGACTCACGAAGAGATCGGACAGATGATCGGCTCTTCGCGTGAGACCGTCAGCCGACTTTTCGCGGGCTTCAAGAAGCAGCGTCTCATCCAGCAGAGCGGCTCTACTCTTGTGATCCCCAACCGCGTTGCCTTGGAATCCCTTATCACAGCCTAGAGTTGCTGCGATTCAAGGTAAGGCGCTCCTCCGGGCCGGTCATCCTCCTCCGGCCCGTTTCTTTTTTGATGGGCGGCAGAGAAAAACAACCCGGTAAAATGCGGGGCTTGCCCCTTCTCGGGAGACGCCGCGTCGCTACGGGAAATCTTCTGTAGCAAGGACTAAGTCATGTTGTGTGGACCGTTCCCTGCTCATCCCCGTCATCGGCAGACTCAGTGGGCAGTTCCCTGCTCATCCTCGTAATCAGCAGGCTCAGTGGGCAGCTCGACCAGGTGAGCCCGTTCCAGGGCGCGGAGATACTCCGGGCGGGAATGACGGTAATGATCGGCCGGGACTTTGCCGTTGAGCCAAGCGGTATCCATCGGGTAGACCATGGGATCGAAGATCACCATGTAGAAGTGCCAGATGAGGATGGAGAAGGTGGCCAGGATCGCCTCATACCAATGCACTGCCGTGGCCGCGTCCGTCACCCATTTCGGATAATGGCGCAGCGCAAAATTGTTGAACCACAGCAGGAAACCGGAGACGCCCATGACGACGGTGCCCCACATAAAGGCCCAGTATTCCATTTTCTCCGCATAGTTGAATTTCGCAAACTTCGGCTCCTGTTTTGTGAGGCCAAGGTTGTAGCGGAAGACCTCCAGCATGTCCGTGGCGTCCTTGATTGTCGGGATCATGGCCCAAAGGAAAGAGCGATCGCGCTTCTTCCGCGCCAGATGCACGAAGTGGTAGAAGACGGCCAGGAGCATGACGATGGCCGCGGTGCGGTGCAGCCCGCCGCGCCAACCGGCGGCGGACTCCCAGAGCTGCAGCGGCTTGGACCACCAAAGCTCCGGATACTTCAACGCAAATCCCGTGAACACCAGCGTCGGGAAACTCACCATGATGCCCCAGTGCGCGACGCGGAACCACAAGTTCATCCGCAGCACCATCTCGCCGGATTCTCTCCGCGGGCGGCGCCGAATGAGTTTCGACAGAAAGTCCAGCAGGTTGTGCAGCAGCATGAAGCCCAGTGTCACCGGGATCAGCACCCAGTACGTCCAGCGAATCCACTCCACCACCGGGTTATTCGGGCCCGCGCCGGTCTGCACATGTATGGGACCGATGGTGAATTTGGCTTCGACCACACCTTTGTGACATTGCCCGCACGTTTTCCGGAGGTTTGCGGCATTGACGGTCGAGCGCGGGTCGCTCGAAGGAAGAATGGCATGCACCCCATGGCATGAAGCACAATTCGCCGCAGTCACTTTCCCTTCTTTGAGGGCCAGCCCGTGATAGCTGCCGGCGTAGGATGGCAGGCGATCCGCTGGCAAATCATAGCGCAGTGCCAGGCGGGCATCGCCATGGCAACGCCCGCAGGTCTGCGCGGAGATATTCTCGGCATTTAAGGGCGAGGCCGGGCTGCCCGGGTCCACGATCAGGTGCTCGCCGTGGCAGTCGATGCAAATGGGAGCATCCCGCACGCCGTTCTTGACCGCTTCCCCGTGGACACTCTCGTTGAACTCCCGGGCGATTTCCTTGTGGCATTGCGCGCAGGTCTCCACCACTTTCCAGTGATTGACCTTGGATCGCTCATCGGTGGCGGGATAGATGTCATGAGTGCCATGGCAACTGGAACACGTTGCCGCATCCTTGCCGAGCGCGACCGCGCGCCCGTGAACGCTCAGCTTATAGGAAGCCACCGGATGCGCCACCGGAATTTGGTGCCGCGACAAGAACCCGGCATCGCTGTGGCATTTTGCGCAAGTATCCGCCATGTTCTTACGGGCAATGGTCGAGTCCGCCTCACTGGAGGCTTTCACAGCGTGGATGGAGCCGTGGCAGGACTCGCATTTGGGCGCGTCGGGATCGCCGTTTTTCGCGGCCTGCCCGTGAATGCTGGACGCGAGGTCCTTCGCTTCCTCGGCATGACACTCCGTGCACTTTCCGGGAATCAGCCTTTCCGCCAAGGTGAGTTCGTGCACGCTGCCGTGACACGAAGCGCACGCAGATTCGCCGAGGATGGAGTGGGCGCTGGCGGGGAAGGACTTGGCCTCGTCCGCATGGCAGGTGACGCAGTGCACTTTGGCGATTTTGGCGGGATGCGGGAACTCTTTGATCGCGGTGTGGCAGTCCTTGCAGCTGAGAACCCCGTGTGCGCTGGCGGCATGCTTGTCCGGGTCGATTGAAATGCTCTTCCCGGCGTCGGACTTCATCCCCGCCTGGCCATGGCATGCCAGACATTCCTGGTCTCCAGCGGGCAAAGCCGAAGCCGAAGCCAGAGTCAAAGCCAGGTAAACCAAAGCAACTCGAGTCGCAAGCATTTCAACACCCTTCTCCGCAGTTCAACCGCAAATCGGCTCTAGCGGTACGCGAACAACATCGCATAGATGATCCACAGCACAATGCTGAATCCCACCGCCAGCGCTGCCCAGGCGAAGGCTCGAATCGTACGGGTGACGATTGGTTGGTAAGCCTCGTCCATGTTTTCCTCCAGTTGCCCGCTGGCGACCAGCGCTTCATATTCTCTTGGCTTGTCCCTTTCCAATTCTTCCAGCGGCATGCGCCCGGTGAATACCGTGATGTCCATAGGAAACTTTTCGGGCCGCAAGTGGGTATTGAAGAAATGCACGGTAAAGATGAAGCCGGTGGCGAGCAGCGCTTCGTCGCTGTGAATGATGGTTGCGACGTTGAGGAACGACCCCGGTATAAACCGCGTGAAGAACACCGGAAACCACAGCGTGAGGCCGGTGGAACCGATCACCGCGATTCCCCAAAACACCGCGAAATAATCGAATTTTTCCCAGTACGTCCAGCGGCCATAGGCAGGCCGCTCGCCGCGGCCCACAAACCACTTCAGCGTGCCCACCAGCTCAGTTAGGTCCCTTCGGTTAGGCATCATGCTGCCCGGTCCCAGCAGCAGCGCGCGCCACGAACCGTGCTCTCTCTTCTTCGACCGGTACAGGTCCACCAGATGGGTAATGAAAACTCCGAACATCACGACGGCGGCACTCCGGTGAATGTAGCCTGCGTTCTCGAATCCCCCGAGCAGATGAGAAAGGACCGCCGCCCATTTCGTGTAGGAGAACTTCAGGGTTAACCCCGTCAGCGCCAGGCACATGAAGCTCACGATCATGCAGATGTGCAGAATCCGCTGCAGCCGGCTGAACCGGACGAACTGGAGTTCTGCAATTTCGCCCTTAGGCATCGGTGCTCTCCTTGCTCGGCGGAGTTTCAGGCTTTGCGGCCAGTTTCGCTTCGGCGTTGCGCAACTCCCGGCGCATCTGGAAAGCTCGGGGCAGCCAGAGCAGCGTGTGCATGCCACTGACCACGAATGTCACCAGGAGCAGCGTGGTCATGCCCCAGAAGGTATAGAACAGGAACGGATACTTTCGCGGGTCGTGGTGCGTGGCGTGCGTCAGGTATCCAGCGAAGCGCCGCGTCGCGCCGGCATGGCACTTCCCGCAGGTGGCCGCGACGTTTGCCCGGCTGAGGTGCGAGCGTGGATCGGTCACCCTAAGCACGTCGTGAGCGCCATGGCAGTCATAGCACTTGGCCGCTTTCGTGTACCCAAGCTTGGAGACCTTCCCGTGATAGGTATCAAAATAGGTCTGGGCGATCTCCGCGTGGCAACGTCCGCACGTGGTCATCACGTCCAGCCGGAAATTGTCCTGATCGGTGCGGCGGATGGCGTGGGCGGTGTGGCAATCGCTGCAAATGGGAAGTTCTTTGGCCGACTTGCTCACCCCCTTGGAGTGGATGCTGTTTTCGAACTGCTCCTCGATGCCGTGGTGGCACCGGCCGCAGGTGGCCGGCACGTTGGCGGCGCTGATACTCGATTCCGGATCGGTTCGGGGAAGGACACGGTGAGCGGTGTGGCAACTGGTGCAGGTCGCCGTCACCGTCAGGCCGGTCTTCAGTAATTTTCCGTGAATGCTCTCCGTGTAGTTCGCGATGATTTCGTGCTGCCTTCCGGTGTAGCGCACCGCGGCCTTCTGGCCCTCCCGGTGACAGCGCCCGCAAAGCATGGGAACATTGGTCGCAAAAGTCAGCGACTGCGGGTCCTGTTTGTCCAGCACTCCATGCGTGCCATGGCATTCCTTGCAGCTCGGGGCATTCGGATTATTCTTGGTGGTAAGTTGTCCGTGAATGCTGCCCATGTACTGCTTGCCAATTTCATCGTGGCAAGAGGTGCAGTCCACTTCGTGGGAGATGGTCTCGCAAGGCCGCACGCGGGAAGCGTTGACCTCCGAGTGGCATTGGCTGCAGGCAACGTTCCGAAGCCTGCCCGCTTCCTCGCTGTGACGCGAATGGTTCACCTCGCCCACGTTGACGTACATGGATTGCCCGTCGCGCGCGCGACGCAGTTTCTCGTCTGCGTGGCAACGCATGCAGTCCGCATCGGCCATACCCTGCGTATAGAAGACATTCCTGATCTTATGCGGCTGATGGCAGTCCACGCAGGCCGGCAGGACGTTGGCTTCCTTTTCCCACAGCGCTCCACGAATGATCTTGCGGTGGACCACTTCGATTTGCGTGTGGCATTTCGTGCAGGTGGCGGCAATGTTGCGGCGATTGATCGAGGAAGCGGGATCGGTATGCGGCAATATCAAGTGCGCGGTGTGGCAAGTGGCGCAGGTCGGGGCCACCGACAGTCCCTTCTTCAGCAATGCCTCCCCGTGGATGCTCTCGGAGTAGTTCTCCAAAATATTGTCCTGGGGAATGGGGCGATTGCGCGAAACCGGAGTTCCTTCCTGATGGCACTGGCCGCAAATGAAGGGCACTTTCAGCGGCAACACCGCTGATCGCGAGTCCTTCACCGGAACGATGTCGTGGTTCCCGTGACAATTCACACAGCTAGGTGCGAGCGCATCGCCGCGGGCACTCGCCTTCCCGTGGAGGGACCGGGCATATTGCTCCTGCTCGGTCGCGTGGCACGTGCCGCACTTTACCCGCGCCGGCTTTTCGTGCGGCAACTCTTTTCCTTCCAGGTCGGCGTGGCAGCCCGTGCACCCGAAGCTGCCATGCACGGAAGTCGCAAATTTCTTCCCGTCCACGTATAGCGAAACCGTTTTGCCGGCTCGCGTTGTGCTCATGCTCTTCTCGCCGTGGCATGCGAGACATTCCGCCCCGGGCTGGTCGGTTTCGCTAGCCGCCGCGTGTCCGGCGCTTTCCGAAGTCAGAAGGAAGAAAACTGTGGCAAGCAGCGGCGCGACGATAACACCCAGACCAGCACATCTCTTCCTTCGCACAACTCTTGTTTCAGCCATGTCAAATTCTCGAGCTGGTTTCATAAATGCCTTGCAGCTCGGAAGGCACGTCCCTCAGGGGCTAAAGCCCGCATTCTTCTCGGCCTAGGCGGCACGGCTGAAGCCGTGCCCTACCCAAAACCGATTCATGAAACCAGCTTCCGACAACGCTTACTTCATGCCAAGATCCGTAAGCACTTTCGGGTTTCCCTCCTGAACCGCCAGCAGGTTGTGGCACGCACTGCAATCGTTGGATATCGTCTGGCCATCGGCACTGGTATGACTACCGTCATGGCAGCGGAAGCAGCCCGGCGAATCATTGTGCCCAATATTATTCGGGTGAGTGCCCCAGGTCACACGCATGTCGGGGAAGATGTTGCGCAGGTAGATCGCTGCCACCTCCTTGCCAGATTGCTCCACCACCGTGCGCCGAGTCTGGTAGATCTGCGGGTAATTGGTTTGATAGAAATTGTTGATCTCGCCAGTGATGCGCTGCTGCGCCACATCGCGGGTGGGATAATTCACCTTGAGAAACTCGACCGCCTTCTTCCTGATGTAGGGAAGCTCTGGGCTAATGTGCCCGAGCGACATTTGCTTGTCCACTGCGTTTTCGGGCAAGTCGAAGGCATGCGTGGGCCGGTTGTGGCAATCCACGCAATCCATCACTCGATGCTCTCCTTTGTCCAATTGTTGTTGGGTTGGCTTCGCATCACTGGAAATGAATTCGGTCGTCTTTCCCTGATCGTCGGTGTAATCCACGACTGGGATCGTCTGCCGCTCGGCATCGGTCGAAATGTAGCGGATGCGTGCGTTGTCGGCGAGGTGGTGCCCGTGGATGCCGACCGAACCCTGCCACGTTATTCCGCCCACTTTCAGCAGCAACACGTCCGTCTGGGCTGTGTTTTTTTCGTCGTCCTTGTAGCTGGTGTTCACCAGGAACTTCTCACCGGTAAAGCGCTGCGGCCAGTGACATTGCTCACAGGTTTCGCGCGCCGGGCGGAGATACTTTACCGGCGAAGGAATGGGGCGCGAATAGGTGTGGAAGGTTACCGCGAAGACCTGTCGCAGACCGGAAAGCTTCGATCGCACAAACCACCCCGCTCCGGGTCCGATGTGGCACTCGACACAGTCCACACGCGAGTGTGGAGAATTCTGATAGGCCGTATACTCGGGGTCCATCACGCGGTGACAAGTCTGCCCGCAGAACTCCGTTGAATCCATGTACTGCACGCCGCGGTACGATGCGGTCCCAACAATGAGCAGATTGAGCACGGTCGCCGCGGCCACGTACTCCAGGGTATGCCGCACCACGGGCAGCCCTAGGTCGATGGCGGGGAAAACCGCCGGCAGTTTCCCGCTCCGGGTCAGACTTCGTCGCCTGAGCCAGATGCCAAGTGGAATCAGTAGCAAGCCGAGTACAAAAATGCCCGGGAGGATCAAGAAGATCAGAAGGCCGATATAAGGATGCGGTGGCCCCGGCAAGAAGATTTCATAGAACCAGAAGGCGATGGTAGTGAGCGCCGTGCTCGTCGTGATCACGGCGCCCGTAAGTGTGAGGAAATTCTGCCCCAGGAAATAGATTGGCTGCAACCGCTCTCGGATGCTTTCTCGCAGAGTCATTTGAAACCGCTAGTCTCCTTATCTTCAATGCGCAGCCGCGTAGACACACTCCACCCTTGCCGCGGATCATCCGCCGCGCTGGACAATCTCCCTAATCTTGATGGCAAGAACCGGCCAGGACTATTTTTTCAGAGTGCGGATGTAAGCTACCAGTCCCTTAACGTCTTCCGGCTTCAACTTATCAGCATACTTGGGCATCTTGTTCTTGCCGTTCGTGATGATTCCTGTGAGATCCGCGTCCGACATTTTCTGCACTTCGGCAGTCGTGAAATCGTGGGCGCCCATTGTCTTCCCCATCTTCGAACCGGTTCCGTCAGCGCCATGGCAGCCGGCACATTTTGATTTGAACGTCTCGGCTGCGCCTTGCGCATGCGCCGATAGGGGAAGGCTGAAAACAACAGCCAATGCTGTTGCGAAAGCAAACACTTTGATGTCCATTCTCTTCATCTTCAAGCTCCATTCGAGTTTTTCGTTAACCCAACATCGCAAGGAGAATACACCTGCAAACTGCAATATTGAAGCCTGTGACGCCGGAGGTTCTGTGATCCCCGTCACACGTGCTTGTAATCGCAATGTTTTTCGGAAGACTAGAGAACAGAATAGATACGCGTCAATCAGCTTTTCAGGTTGGCCTTCATCGTGACGATCAGTGGCTGGAGCCGCCTTCGGCGCCCAATCCATGCGATCCGTTAAGCGCCTGCTCCCTCAAAATGCGCTTCGATTTCTTCTAAAGTTTTTCCTTTCGTTTCCGGCAGAAACACCGCGGCAATGATGAAGTAAATTACGGTGCAGCCGGCAAAGCCAAAAAACATGGTCGCGTAACCATGCTTGCCGACGGTGGGCAGGAACATGGCGGCAATGGTCGTCGAAACTGCCTGGTTGATCAACAGGGCAATGCTCATGCCGTTGGAGCGAATCCGGGTCGGCATCAACTCCGAAAGCGCCAGCCACACGCATACTCCGGGACCGATCGCGAAAAACGCCATGAAAACGAAGAGGCTGATCGCCACCAGCCAACCATTGTGAGCGGTCGGCACTGGAGTAACCAGCGCATTGTCAATTTTTAGCGAAGCCTTGCGCGATGCATCGAGATTGCTGAACGGATTCGAGAAAAACGCGACTACTTTATTGGCGGGCACGCAGCTTTCGCGCGTGATCTCGATGGGTTTAGCGGACTTGTCGTCAGAACGAGCGACCTTGGTCGCGGCGCGGAAATCTCCATACGAATAGATGACGACCAGAGATGTGGGCCGGTGGGCGATCGCCTTGCCGGCGTCTCCGCTCGCAGCGAGGAGCGCATCCGCAGCCTTCTCGTTGTAAAGCAACGTGACCTTCTGGTCGGCGTCGACCATGGACTGAACCGCGTCCCGAGAATCCACGCGCAGCCTTTCCGTCCGACGGAACAGCACGCCAGTGCAGAGGAGCGACACAATGATGCCCGCGCTGCCCACCGACAGCAGAAACTTGCGTCCATTGCGGTCCACCAGCAGGACGCCGCCAATGGTCATCAGGAAATTCACGATCGTGAAAAGAACGTAGCCCCAGTGAGCCTGGACATCGGAAAGACCACTCTGCAAAAGAATGTTGGTGTTGTAACCAATGATGGAGTTGACTCCGGTGGCCTGGTTGCAAGCGAGAATGACACAGGCCAGCACAAACGGGATCACGTATTTGCGGCGCAAAAGCGATCCTTGTGCGTTCACCCCTTGAACGTTCACCCCGGGGACATGCGCCCCGGTTGAGGTTTTGGCTTTTTCAGCGGCGGCAGCTTGTTCCATTTCCGCCAGCTCGACGTCCGCTTGCTGGTTGGTGCGCGAGCGGAGAAGCGCGGTGTAGGCGGCATCTCTTTTCCCGCGGCGAAACAGCCAGCGCGGGGACTCCGAAACCATAAGGCTGCCGATCACGAACAAAATGCCGGGTGGCAGCGAAACCCAGAAAATGCTGCGCCAAGCCGTGTCTTTGAAGGCGAAGAGTCTCGCGGGATCGCCCAGCTTCGCCACCTCTTCGACGCGAATACTGAAGAACATGCCAACAATGGCCGCCGTCACGATACCGAGTGTCAGCAGCCATTGGAAGATGCCCGTCCCCTTGCCACGGTTCGATGCCGCCAGACACTCCGCCAAATACAGCGGGACAACTACGCCGATCAGGCCAGCGCTGATGCCCTGCAAGAGGCGGCCAAGAACCAACGACTCATAGCCATGCGAGAGCGCAATGATGGGAATGCTGAAGACAAACAACAATCCGCTGAGCATCATCAGCGGCTTGCGCCCGATCCAGTCGGCCAGCGCCCCAGCAAACAGGGTTGAGATCACGCTCCCGAGGAGCACGGCAGCGACAACGATGGAAAGCTGGCCCGCATTCAACCCGGAGGTGGCCTCCAGATAAGGCAAAGCCCCCGCAATGATGCCGACATCCACGCCGTACAGCAATCCGCCAAGTCCTGCTACCAGCAGCAGGAAGCGGTTGTAGCCAGCTTTATCGTTTTGTGCCACAGTGGCAGTCCTTTCGCCTTTAAGGAACCTCTGATTAAGTTTGGCTCTCGGACAGCTTTGAAGGGGCATGGCTTCAGCCATGCCGTTAGAACCCGCCACGCAAGCGGCTTTAGCCGCCGAGGGCCGCATATTCATAGCATCGCGCGCCCTCTTGGCTCGGTGAGAGTTCTATGCGTGTGCTCGTTCGAGATGTTTCAGGGTCGGCAACCCCCTAATGGATTTCCCAGCCTTCTTCTGCGCGACGCGTAACTCAAAGAGACTTTGCAGGTTCAGCCAGAATTCGGCCGTCGTACCGAAAAAGTGGGCGAGGCGCAGGGCTGTGTCGCCAGTGATGGCGCGCCTTCCATTTAGTATCTCGGTCACGCGGTTGGTCGGAACATTGAGCTGCCGCGCAAGCTCCGCGGCGCTTATGCCCAGTTCCTTCAATTCTTCGGCCAGATGTTCGCCAGGGTGAATAGCGGTAAGTGCCATGATGTTTCTCCTAATGGTAATCAACAATCTCCACGTTCGATGGGCCGGGCGTTTCTTCGGGCCATGCAAAGCAAATCCGCCACTGGTCATTGATGCGGAGGCCGTATTGGCCCTTTCGATCCCCTCTCAGCGCTTCAAGACGGTTGCCGGGTAATACGCCGAGGTCTTTAAGCACGACGGCCGCCTCTAATCGGTCCAGCTTCAGACGGGCGGCACGTTCGATCCCAGAGAACGCCTTTACCCGTTTACCGGCGGCGAAGTCCCTGGTCCGCTTGTCGCGGCAGCTGACGATCATGATTCAGCGTAGCTATGGTTACGCGTTACGTCAAGCGTACTATTTCGGGAAGCTCGACAACTTAGATCGCAGCTTGAGTGGCAGAAGCGATCAGGGCAGAGCTGGGCCCCTATGCATCTGCTTCGGGCAATCGCCGCAGCGGCTCAATCTCAATGATGTGCAGGCCGCACTCAGTTTTGCTCGAGCCAGGCCAGCGCCCCGCTCTGGCATCTTGGCCCGGCCGGACGGCCCGCGTGCAATGCGTGCAACCGATGCTGGGATAGTTCTGATCATGGAGTGCGTTGTAAGGCACGCCGTGTTCGCGGAGGTAGCGCCAAACTTGTTTCGAAGTCCAGTCGGCGATCGGATTCACCTTCACTAACCCGAATTTAATGTCCCACTCGACTTTGCCGGCGCCCTTACGGAATGAGGTCTGGTCGCGGCGAATGCTGGTAATCCACGCACCCAGTTCGCTCAGCTTGCGGCGGAGCGGCTCAACCTTCCGCAGGTTGCAGCATTGGTCGGGATCGCGGGCCCAAAGCGCGGCACCGTGAACCTGCTCCTGCTCCTCGGGCGAGAGCAGCGAAAAAACTCTCTCAATTTTGATTTCATATTTTTGCTCGATCCGGTCGATCAGGCTGTAGGTCTCAGGAAACAGGAATTCCGTATCAATCGTGAAGACGCGAAAATCCTCGCGCACCCGCGAAGCCATGTCAATCAGCACCATGCCCTCGGCCCCAAACGCCGACGAGATAGCCACCTCATTGCCGAATGTCTCAAACGCCCAGGCCAGCACCTGCTGCGGACTCCAACTCTCTGCGGTCAACTGCACTTCTGCGATCTTGTCTTTCACGCAATTGGCTCCTCATCTGCTCCCAGGCGCGGCGCCTGCGAGTGGAATGTTTTGAAAAGTGCCACCGGAAGCAGACTGTCCTTCCCCGGCGACAGGTCCGGCATCACAAATCTCTCGGCGATAGCGGCGGGATCGGCCAAACCCACGACCTCACCGACCACCAGCAGCGTTGGCGAGGCGAGTTGCGGCGCGCGATGCAGATCCAGCACCGTCGTGCGATGGGTTCGCTGATACTTGGTGGTGGCGCGCGAAATGACAGCGCACGGTGTCTCGCCGGCCAACCCGGCCGCGGTCAGCCTCCTCGCGATTTCCGGGTAGTTTTGTCCCGGCATATAAATCACAAGCGTCGCTCCACTCGCGACAAACTTGCTCCAATCCGAAGAATCTTTTTCGGAAGCGCCTTTTCCGGAAGTGTGATGTTCGGAAGCTCGATGGGCGGTAATGAGCACCAGCGCCGCGGACGCTCGACGATGGGTCAGCGGAATCTGGGCGGCAGCGGCCGCACCCAGGGCCGAGGTCACGCCGGGAACGATCTCGAAAGGAGTGTTGCTTCTGCGCAGGGATTCGATCTCTTCCCCGGCGCGTCCGAAAATCAGCGGATCGCCACCCTTGAGCCGGACAACGCGCAGTCCCGAAGCCGCCAACGCGACCATCAGACAATTGATCTCGCCTTGCAGGATTTTCTTTTTTCCGCAGCGCTTGCCCACGTTGTGAATCTGGGCGGTTGACGGAATCAGCTTCAGTATCTCGGGCGCAACCAGTTCGTCGTGCAAAACGGCTTCGGCGCTTCGCAGCAGGCGAAGAGCCTTCAATGTCAGCAACTCCGGGTCACCCGGCCCTGCGCCTACCAGATAAACCTTCCCCTTCATGCTCCCTCGCTTTTCGTGCTCAACTTTTCGTGTTCAATTCTGGGATTTTGGCCAGCTCCGCTTCGAACGCTTCCCTGCTCGCCAGTGAGTGCAGTAACTCCCACTTGTTCTCTTTATCGAGATCGCTGGCCAGAATGAGTCGTCTTGTCTCGCCGAGCTGCTCGACCCACGCCGAGTATCCGGGACCGAACTGCCGTTCCAGTTGCTGCCGAATTTTCTGCGCCAGCGATGGACTCTGCCCGGCGGTTGAAATCGCGATCTGCAGGTCGCCGCGCCGCACCACCGCGGGGTAAAAGAAGTCGCAATACTCCGGAACATCCACCACGTTGCACAGCACTCCGCGCTGCTGCGCCTCGTAATAAATGAGTTTGTTCAGGCTCTCTGAAGCCGTGGCCACGACCGCCAGAAACTTGCCGTCGAGGTCACTCTCAGAGAAGGTGCGCAGTTCCAGTTCGATCTTCCCTGCGTCAGCCCATTCACGGACCTGGCTGCTAGCCTCAATCGCAACCACGTGGATGCGCGCGCCCGTATCGATAAGCCCGCCGATCTTGGGCTCGCCGACTTTCCCCGCGCCGACGACCAGGCACTGCTTCCCTGTCAGCTTCATAAACATTGGGAACAGACTAGTCACCGTCTCCTCCCGCTAATTGCACTAACTCTCCAGTTCCTCTGGCAGTTACCGGCGGCAGGTCGCGGGTGACGGCATCCACCGGTTCGCCAGCTAGAAATTCCCGCAACTCCGTGTCGGTGTGCCGGGCAAAGAACTGACGCAAGTTTTCGCCTGCCTGACGCGTGGTGAGATACTGCCGGAGCAATCTCTCGATCGCATCTGGAACCTCAGTCGCGGGGCAGCGATATCCCACCGGCCGCGCGGTCGCCTGATGCAGACCGAGCGCTCCGCCGAGGCAGAAGTAATAGGCATCGAGGAGACGGCCATCGACTTTCATTTTCTTGCCATCAATGCCAATGTCGGCAATCCAGTGCTGTCCGCAACTGTTCGGGCATCCCGTAACGTGCAGTTTCAGGTGCTGATCAAAGCCGGGCAGACGTTCTTCCAGTTCTTCCACCAGCCAGCGGGAAAAGCTCTTCGTCTCCGTGATCGCGAGCTTGCAGAATTCCGTGCCGCTGCACGCGACGGTGCCGCGCCAGAAAGGCGAGCCGCTAACCCGCAATCCAATCGCATCCAATTCCTTGGCCAGACTTTCAGCGTTAACCCGGGGAACGTTCACGATGAGCAGGTTCTGCATGTTGGTCGTGCGTAATTCGCCGGCCGCGAAGCGATCGGCCAGATCGGCGGCGGCGTGCATTTGCTCGGCGGTAATTCGCCCGCGGAGCACCGCCGCTCCCACATAGCAATAGCCCGGTTGTTTTTGCGGGTGAATTCCCACGTGGTCGCGATAGACGTCCGCAGGCGGCGATTCCTCGACCACTGGATCGAATTGAAAGCCAATCCGCCGCTGCAGTTCCGCCAGAAAGCTCTCCGCCGTCCATCCATGCCGCAAGAAGAGAAATTTCAGCCGCGCCCGCTCGCGATGTTCCCGCAACACATCCGAGTCGCGAAACAATTCGGCAATTCCCTTAATGGCGGGCAGCACCTGATGCCAACGGACAAACGCGTTCAATCGCGCCCCCAGGTAGGGTTCGGTTGAGAGCCCTCCCGCAACCCGCAGAGAGAAACCCACCTCAGGCGCCCCGCGCAGCACGCGAGTCGTCGCGGTCAACCCCACATCATTGATCTCCGGATAGGGGCACCACACGCGGCATCCCGTGATCGAGATCTTGAATTTGCGTGGAAGGTTGTAGAAGTCGCCGTTCCCCGCCAGCATTCGCGACGCTGCGAGCGCTAAAGGCGAAGCATCGCAAATCTCGTCCGCGTCCACTCCCGCGACCGGGCAGCCGGTGACATTTCGCGTGACATCGCCGCAGGCACTGGTCGTGTTCAATCCCACTTGCGCGAGCGCTTCGAGCAGTTCTGGAAGCGCCTCGATCGTGACCCAGTGCAACTGAATGTTTTGGCGCACGGTGATGTCGGCAATTCCGTGAGCGTAGCGGCGGGTGAGGTCGGCGATGGTTCGCAGTTGTTCGGAGCGCAGCAGACCGTTGGGGATCCGGATTCTCACCATGAAGCATTGCAGCGCCCGGCCTTCCCCGCCCTGGCCGCCGGTTACGCCTGCCCCATCACCCTGGGTGTACACGCCCCACCAGCGAAAATAGGTTCCCAGCCACTCCGGCGGAATGGACTCGAACCCCTCGCGCGCAAAGCGTCGAATTTCTTCCAGACCTTCCCATGGATTCTTGGAGCGCTTGAGGCGCTCGACTCTCTGTGCCTTGGTTTCTGTCGCTGTGTTTGTCATAGACTGTTTCGCCCCAGACTGTTTGTCCCAGAAAATAAAAAACCCACCACCAGATTCATCTGGCGGTGGGTTATAAGTGCCGGTATTAGAACAAATCCTTTAGGTCGGCAGCCTCCCCGCGCCAGAGCACACTAATGCACAACAACAACAAGTGCACATGCACATCGCGTGAAGAGTCTCGCCTAACATAGTGGGGTGTATACTAGCTTGAAACAACTCCTACGGTCAACAAACTTCTGTACCGCTGGGATCAATATTTTCTATCCTACGAATCATAATTTTCGCTCCATCTAGTTTCGTGGTTGTCGTGTACCGCACAATCTTGCAACGTGCACCCCCAAGCCCCTGCACCTTACTACTCCTGCCCACGCTGTCGTCATGGGATGACGTGCAGCCGAGATCTTTCAGTCCCAGTTTTTCACGGCAACCTGGCAATGGGACCGCCGCTCTCGCGGTCCGATCCCGGAGCGCTGCGAGGTCGATCCGTGAACGTGTGGGTCTCGATCGTGTGTACCTCCAGGCGACGAGTGCTGATTTAGAACGGAAAACCCGATTCAGATTCCCGCACCGGGAATTACAAGAGAGATGTCTCCCAACGAACTCGTAACCCCAAGCAGCAGAAAGACAAGCGCAAATCCAGGAAGCGCAACCGCGGTGGCAGGGGAAGTGCAATGGAAGACGTAGGCAGTCACTCCAAAATATGAACGTTCTAACCAACCTCGCTAAGCGGGGCTAGCGAAGCTTCACGCGAATGGAAACGCAAATCATGCAGACGGGTTTGGCAGCAAGACAACAAGCAAGAGAACAAAAGATGGATGGGTTGGCCGCGGCTCAGGACTTTTCTGCGAACTGGTTTGCGGCCTATACCAACTCACCACGAAAAACGCGTGGCCTCGCACTTTGCCGAGCGCCAGATCGAATCGTTCTTGCCCCTGTACTCAACGCGCCACCGTTGGAGGAACCGTTACGAAATGAACCTCGAGCTGCCACTTTTTCCAAATTACGTGTTTGTGCGCATCGATCCCCGGGAGCGCGTGCGCGTACTCGAAGTGCCGGGTGTGCTGTCGCTGGTTGGTTTTGGACGAACCCTCGCGCCGCTCCCCGATTTTGAAATCGAGGCACTCCGCTCCGGTCTGGGGCAGCGGAAAATTGAGCCCCACCCCTACCTCGTCATCGGTGAGCGGGTCCGCATCAAGGCCGGCCCCATGACGGGGATAGAAGGCGTGCTGGTCCGCAAGAAAAACAACTTCCGGGTGGTGCTCGCGCTGGACGCGATCATGCAATGCGTGGCGGTGGAGGTCGATGCGGACGATTTGGAACCGGCGGCGAAGTGCGCTGGGCGAGTAGTCCTGCCGCCCGACTTCGCCGGCCAGCCCCACCAGCAAACCCAGGCGTGCAGGCCACTTTAGAGCATGCTTTTCCTCGACAAATTCCGGTGGCATTTTCGCCCGCCTGTGGCCGTGGCTCTGCTTGTCGGTTGGGCGGTAAGCCCCGGCTGGGCATCCAATCCCGAAACTCAGAAACCCTGTACCAGCCAAAATGCCAGCCCAAATATCGGACCGAGTACCGGCCAAAGTACCAGCGAAAAAGGAGACAGCCCTTCGGCGGAGCCGCCCGGAGCGGAACCGGCTGAAAGAAATCCAATGGCAAAGAAGGGTGTGGTGGCCGGTTTCTGCCCGGCGTACGTCGCGCAAAATCTGGTATCGGATCAGAAAACGATTTGGACCAGCCCGTTGCATCTGCGTGCGCAAGATAGAAACTGGCTCGTGCCCTTGGGCGTCGGCACCCTCGGCCTGGTGGCGGCCGACCGCGACATCATGCGGCATTTCGGAAGCACCCCAATTGCCCACAGCAGCAGTTTCAGCAACTACGGGCTCGCGGCCATGGTCGGTAGCGCTGCCAGTTTGTACCTGCGTGGGGCAACCACCAACGACGACCACAGCCGCGAGACCGGCTTTCTCGCGGGTGAAGCGGCGGTCAACAGTGTAGTCGTGGCTGAGGCCATGAAGCTGGTTTTCCAGAGAGCGCGTCCTAACGCCCCGAACGCCGGCAGCTTCGGAGCGGGAGGCGCCTCGTTTCCCTCGGAACATGCCCTAGCCGCGTGGTCGGTCGCGAGCGTCATCGCCCACGAATATCCCGGACCGTTGACCAAACTGCTGGCCTACGGCGCGGCCACGGGAATCAGTCTTTCGCGGGTCGCAGCCCGCGAACACTTCCCCTCCGACGTGGTCGTGGGCAGCGCCCTCGGCTATCTGATCGGCCGGTATGAGTACCGGGCGCATCACGACCCGGAGTTGCCGGGCGCGAGCGCGGGCAGTTTCGAGCAAGATTTCGAGGAGAAAGGACCACCGCGCACCCGTACCCCGGCCGAACTCGGATCGCCATCCGTTCCCCTGGACTCCTGGGTTTATGCGGCCTTCGACCGCCTGGCCGCGCTAGGGTATGCGCCCAGCGCCTACGCCAATCTGCGGCCATGGACGCGCATGGAGTGTGCCCGGATCATCGCGGCCGCCGGCGACGACCTAGTCGTCGACAATCTGGGCGCTAAGGATAACCATCAGTCGGAGGCGTACCGGCTCCACTCGGCGCTCGCTGCCGAGTTCGCGAACGAACTCGGGCGCTTCGACGGTTCCGGGACTTCCGATGTCCGGGTAGAGAGCATTTATACGCGTTACCTCGGCATCGCCGGCTCGCCGCTCGACGACGGTTATCACTTTGGCCAGACCCTCATCAATGACTACGGCCGTCTCTACGGCCAGGGTTCGAACCTGGTGAGCGGGGCTTCGGCGTCGGGATCGGCCGGGCCGGTGGCGTTCTATGTGCGCGGCGAGTATCAGCACGCGGCAGCGCTTCCCGCCTACAGTCAGGCGGTTCAGCAAATGATTGGCACGATCGACGTGACGCCGCCTCAGGATCCGATCCATACAACCGTCATCGATCAATTTCGTCTTCTGGACGCTTACGCGGCGTTTAACTTCAAGACCATTCAGATCTCGGCCGGCCGGCAAAGTCTGTGGTGGGGACCGGGCGAGGGCGGGCCGCCGAACTTGAGCGACAACGCGCAACCTATGGACATGCTGCGTCTGACCAATCCATCTCCCTGGCGGCTTCCGAGTTTCTTCCATTGGCTGGGGCCCATGCGCTGGGACTCCTTCTTCGGATTGATGGCCGGGCACCACTACCCGCCACTTCCAGCGATTGATGGCTAGAAGCTGAGTTTCAAGCCGACGCCCAACCTGGAATTCGGGTTCTCGCGCATCATCACGTTCCGTCCGGTGACGCTCGGCAAGTTCTGGAGTGGCTTCATCAGTTTCGGGAACAACAAGAATTCGATACCCGGCACCGCGGCCTACGTGGGCGACCGGCGTGGTGGCTTTGATTTCAGCTATCGCGTTCCCGGCCTGCGAAAATGGATGGTCCTATATAACGATGGGATGACCGACGATGACCCTTCGCCTCTGAGTGCTCCGGGACGCTCGCTGATGAATCCGGGCGTTTACCTGCCGCAAATTCCCCGAATCCCGAAGCTTGATTTCCGCGCCGAGGTGGTGTGGTCGGACGCTCCGAAGGTGTCCAACTTTGGCGGCAAATTCTTCTACTACGACCCCGGCTACCGCGACTGCTACACCAACGACGGGCACCTGCTCGGTTCCTGGGTGGGCCCGGGAGGGCCACGGTCTTCAACTCTGGAGCACCTATTGGCTTTCGCCCCGTAACTCGGTCGAAGTGGGATACCGGAAAGCCCATGTCGACCGGGACTTTATTCCCGCGGGCGGCAACATTCAGGATTTCTCTGTGCGAGCGACTTTTCGACTGCGCCCGGAAATGGAGATTGCCACATTTCTCCAGTACGAACGCTGGAACTTCCCCGTTCTCTCCCCGCTCGCCGGACCGAACACGGTGGCCTCGATTGAGTTCACCTACCATCCGAAGTGGAGGAAGGCGCTGAACTTCCAATGATCTCAAAAACTATGATCCCGGAAAAAACGCTCTTCGAAGTAACAACCTCGGAAATGACGACCCCGGAAATAACAATCATGACTTCCGAAAAACTGATCCTCGGAAGTTGTAAGCCCCGAGCCGAATCGTCCGCACTGGCTGGAAGCTGCTGCTTTGCCATTCCGGCCAGCCGGATGCTGCGCTGGACGATAGCGGCGCTGGTCGGCCTGCTCGCGTTGCACGGTCTCGGATCAGCTCAAACCACGCTGAGTACGCCGGCCGCTGACGATCCGCAATGTCTAGAGAACGACTGCCCGGCCACCCCCAGAACCTCCGAGGGCAACGACAATCCGGCGCCTGGCAGAGCGGGAAATCAAGCGGGCACGGCACCGCGTCCCGGTGAGACCGTGTGGGGAAATAGCAATAACAACAATGCGGAACAAGACCAGAATGCAGAACCAGCCCGGCATCCGAAGCAAGGTTTTCCTTTGAAGACGGATGCGATTCCCGAACCGCCACCCAGCGAATTTCAGGAATTTGTCGCCAGTTCCGTCGGCCGCAGGTTGCCTATTTATGGATACAGCCTGTTCGATCACGTCCCCGCAACTTTCGCTCCGGTCGACCGGATTCCGGTGACCGACGATTACCTGATCGGACCGGGAGACGAGATCCTGATCCGGGCCTGGGGACAGATCGATCTGAACGGCAAACTGGTGGTCGACCGGGGAGGCGAGGTCTTTCTGCCCAAGGTGGGCGCGCTTTCCGTGGTCGGTTTGAAATACCAGCAACTGCCCGGATACTTCCGGACCGCGATTGGGAGAGTGTTCCGTAATTTCGATTTGACGGTCAGCCTCGGACAGCTGCGATCCATTCAAGTGTTTGTCGTGGGGCAGGCGCGGCGTCCGGGAAGTTACACCGTCAGTTCACTCTGCACGCTGGTCAACGCGCTGTTCGCCTCGGGCGGCCCCTCGAACAGCGGCTCCATGCGGCGCATCCAATTGAAGCGAAATGACAGCGTAGTCACAGAATTCGATTTCTATGACCTGCTTTTAAGAGGGGACAAGTCGAAAGACGCGCGGTTGTTGCCCGGAGATGTTATCTATATTCCGCCCGCCGGGCCGTCGATTGCCATCGCGGGCAGCGTGAATGTACCCGCGATTTACGAACTGCGGGAGGGGACGACTCTCGGCAGCGCGGTCGAGATGGCGGGGGGTCTCGCTACCACCGCGGACGGACAAAAGGCGGTGGTCGAACGCATCGAAAACCACAACACCCGCCGGGTCGAAGAATTTCCTCTGGATGGAAAAGGTTTGGAGCGGGCATTGAAAGATGGGGACTTGGTCCGCATCTTCTCGCTTTCTCCCCGTTTTCAAAACGCGGTGACGCTGCGGGGAAACGTCGCTCATCCCGGACGCACGGAATGGCATAGCGGCATGCGTCTGAAGGACGTGATCCCCAACCAGGACGCTCTGGCCACCCGCGACTACTGGCGCGCCACCAACTGGGCTGCGAACGCCGGCGAGCGAGGCAACCAACAGAACACCCGCGACTACTGGCGGGCCACCAACCCGCTCGCGAACACGGGCAAAAGAGGGGACCAACCGATCACCACCGACTACGGGCGTGATACCAACCCGGTTGCGAACGCGGGCGAGAGTGTTGACCAACAGCTCGAGCGGCAACCGGCCTCGGCAAGAGCAGCTACCGAGGCCACGACTGCGAAACTGCGAAACCAGATCACGCGCAATGCTCCGGAGATCAACTGGGACTACGCGGTGATTCAGCGGCTGAACCCGCAGGACCTGACGACGCGCCTGCTCCCTTTCAATTTGGGGAAACTCGTGCTGCAGGGAGATAAGCAGAACAACCTGGTCCTCGAGCCGGGCGATGTCATCACCATATTTTCGCAGAACGATCTCGCGGTCCCACTCGAAAAACAAAGCAAATTCGTGCGCCTGGAGGGAGAGTTTCGAACCGCCGGCGTTTACCAGGCCGAAGCGGGCGAGACCGTCCGCCATCTGGTCGAACGCGTCGGCGGATTTACTCCCAACGCCTATCTCTACGGGACCGAATTTACGCGGGAATCGGTGCGCGTCGACCAGCAGAAGGGGCTGGATCAGCTGATCGAGAAACTCGAGGAAGACATCTCCCGCAATGCGATGGCGCCCTCCGGCGTCAATCCCGACGAAGTTGCCGACAACCGCGCCAAGCTGGAAGCGCAGCGGCAATTGGTGGAGAAGCTCCGGGAAGTAAAGGCGACCGGACGCGTGGTCCTCGATCTGAAACCGGACTCCACGGCGGTGGGCGACCTGCCGGAAATCGCACTCGAAGATGGCGACCGCTTCGTGGTCCCGTACCGCCCGTCGACGGTCGAGATGCTGGGCGCGGTTTACAACAAGAACTCGTTCCTCTACCGGCGTGAGGAGCGGGTGGACGACTATCTGAAGCGGGCGGGCGGGCCCACGCGCGACGCGGACACGAGCCGCATGTTTGTCATTCGGGCCGACGGCTCCGTCCTCAGCAAGCAGTCGGTCAAGGGATTATGGAACGGCGGCTTCGCCTCCCTTCGCCTCATGCCGGGCGATGCCATCATAGTGCCGGAGCGCTTGTCCCACGGCTCTTTCCTCAGGGGCTTGAAAGATTGGAGTCAGGTCTTCTCGCAATTTGCTCTAGGCGCGGCGGCCGTGAGGGTCATTCAATGAACAGGATGAGCACGGCGGATGCGGGCCGCGAGAATTCCACGGACGTTCAGACCATGGACGTGCAGACCGGGAACACTGAGACCATGCACGATGACACTCTTGAGCTTGAAGCCCGCGGTCTTGAAACCGCCGCTTTGCGGCCGGCAGCGCGTGCCGTCCGCGGCGAACCCTACGAGTGCCGCGTGCTCGATTTACTCATCATTCTATCCCGGCGCAAGCCGCTCATCCTGCGGGCCACTTTGGCCGCAGCCCTTCTGGCCGGTATGGTTTCGCTGTTGTTACCCAATCGCTACACCGCCACCGCCAACATCCTGCCGCCGCAGCAAAGCCAGTCGCTGGCCGCCTCGATGATCGGGCAACTGGGCCCGTTGGGGCCGATGGCGGCGATGGCCCAGAAAGATCTGGGGCTGAAGAATCCGAACGACCTCTATGTCGGGATGCTGCGCAGCCGCACGGCGGAAGATGCGTTGATCCGCCGCTTCGATCTACGCCGTGTCTATCGCGACAAAAAGATGTCGGACGCCCGCCATGACCTGGAAAATGCCAGCAGTATCGTACTCGGCAAGGAGGGCTTCGTCAGCATCTCGGTCGAGGACAAAGACCCGAGCCGCGCGTCCCAAATCGCCAACGCCTACGTGGACGAGTTGCGCCAGCTGACGCAAGACCTCGCCGTGACCGAAGCCGGACAGCGGCGGCTGTTTTTCGAGCGGCAGTTGGAGCTGGCCAAGAACAATCTGGCCGACGCGGAACAGGCGCTGAAAGAGACCGAGCAGAAGACCGGACTGATCCAATTGGATGGTCAGGCCAAGGCAATTATCGAGTCGGTGGTCAAACTGCGGGCGCTGATGGCCGCGAAAGAAGTCGAATTGCACGCCATGCGGCTGTTTTCGACGGAGCAGAATCCCGACGTCATGCTCGGCGAACAGCAACTCTCCGGCCTGCGCGCGCAACTGGCCCTAATGGAAAAGCAAAGCAGCGGCCCGGCCGATATCCAAGTTTCGGCGAGCAGTGTCCCCAGCGGCAACGTCCCCGAGGCGGGCCTGCAGTATGTCCGCAAACTGCGCGAGGTGAAGTACGCCGAGGCCATGTTTGAACTTCTGGCAAAACAGTACGAAGCCGCCCGGCTCGATGAGGCAAAAACCGCGGCCGTGATCCAGGTCCTCGATCCCGCCATCGAACCCGACCGGAAATCCTCGCCGGAACGGACTTGGATGGTCGTGATCGCGACCCTGTTAGGGCTTTTCGGTTCGGTCGGGTACGTTTTGTCGTCCGAAGCCCTCGGCCGCATGCGTTTGAACCCAGATGTCAATGAGCGTTTGACCATGCTGAAGACAGCCGTTCTTCAGCCCCATTTCCAGCCACGCACTTAGCCCAGCCCCATGCCCATGCGATGAACTCTTCCCCGAAAACATACCCAGCCGGCGCGGCTGCATCTCCCCAGTTCGGAGCCGCACTCGAGCTGCTCGGATCTTTGACCGCCGTCGCTGCCGCCACACTCTGCTTCCTCATGGGTTGGCTGAGCTGCGAGGGAGCCGAGGTTCTCACAGCGCTGATGCTGGTTTCGCTGATTGGCCTCGCGTGGAAACGGTTCGATGGCGGACGGCATCCTTGCTTCTTCTTCCTGTGCATGTTGACGCTGTTCCAAGCCGGCCGGCTGATTGCATACTGTGCCGGCGGGGCGACCGACATATTCCAGGTCACGTTGATGACTGCGTATCCATTCGACGTATCCCGCGATGTGGCGGCCTTGGTGCTGCTGTCCATTGCACTGTCCGCCATCTGTATTTATGCGCCTTGCCGATGGAACTACCACTCTTCTTATCCGCCGGGCAGCGGATCTTTCGGCCGCTTCCTCCCCTATCTCTACTTTCTGTTCTCGTTGAGCGTGCCGGTGCAACTGTACAAGAATTTGTGCTACTACCAGTACGCGAAGGACCATGGCGGATATCTCGTGGTTTTTATTGACCATGGAGGTATGGCTGCGAGCATACCCATGGCGGTTCGGGCCATTTCGCTGATCAGCCTGCCCGCGTTCGTCGGCATCTTTGTTCTGGAGCGGCGGAAGCAATTCCTCCGCACCGCAACCGCCGTGTACTTCGCGATTGCGGCGCCGATTCTGCTGATGGGCTCGCGCGGCGGCATTTTCAGCCTGGTGCTTTCTCTCTGGTATGTCGCCAAAGTGAAGTCCGGGCAGCGCTCCCACCTGTATTCGGCGGGGCTTCTCGCAGCCGGACTCGTTCTGGCCGGTTCCGTGATCGGCTCGTTCCGCGCCGGGAATGTCGAGTCCAACGCGCTCGCCGGCCCTTCCCAATTCATTGCCGGCCAGGGTTCGTCGATCAATATCACCGAGGTCGCAATCGCCTATCGGCGGCTTTTCGCCCCGCACATCGTTTCCAATCTTGCCGACGAATTGCGGTCGGCGTTCTTCCCCACCGATCATATGGCGTACGTTGCCGGAAAGAATTTTGACGCCGATGTTTCGTTTTTCTTGAATCCAACCGCATATCAAATGGGGTCCGGCAGCGGCTCGTCGTATCTGGCGGAAGCTTATTTGGCGGGCGGCCTCTGGGGAGTCGTGATCGTCTCCGGATTACTGGGCGCTCTCCTCCACGGAATGCATGTGTATGCCAGGAATCCTCTCGGGCTCTTCCTGGTCGCGATGATCCTTCCTGACGTGCTTCTTATGCCTCGAGGCGGGCTGTTGGACTGGGTATCGGCGTCGCTGCGAGTTGGAATCTCGGTTCTCCTGCTGCTGGCCGGCTGGTATTTCTATCAGGCCATCGCCCGAATCGGCGGCATTCTATGGGGAAGCAACTGCGCGCTCGACCACCGCGTGCAGAAACTTCCAAGGCAAGTACTCGCCATTGAGGAACTATCCGGAGGAAATCCATGATCTCACTCATTGTTGCTACTCTCAACCGCGTAACCGAGCTTGACCGCTTACTGCGGAGCCTCGAGGAGCAAAGCTACCGCGATTTTGAAGTCCTTGTGGTGGACCAGAATCCTGACGACCGGCTGGTCCCCGTGTTGGGCCTTCATGCCCGCCTCGTGATTCGACACTTGCGGTCGGAACGCGGGCTCTCCCGTGCCCGTAACGTCGGTCTTCGTGTCGCGCGGGGCGATATCATTGCTATTCCCGACGATGACTGTTGGTATCCCAAGGAACTGCTGGCAACCGTCGCGACATGGTTCGAGTCCCATTCTGAGTTCGGATTGCTGTTCACGGCCTTGCGGACTGCGGAGAACACGCCCTCCGGACCAAAAACGCCGGCCACGGCACGCCGCTGCACAAAGAGCGACGTCTCGACATGCCTGGCGGCATCAGCGGCACTGTTCATGCGACGGTCGGTCTCGACCGCGGTCGGTGGTTTCAATGAGTACCTCGGCATCGGCGCCGCCTCCAAATATCAGGCGGGCGAGGAAAGAGATTACGTCTTGCGAGCGCATCAGAAGGGCTTCCAATTTTGGTACGAACCCTCGTTCACGGTCCACCACCCACCGTTTGGTTCTATCGAGCGGCTCAAGAAAACCACTTACGCGTACGCCTTAAGCGAGGGTTGTGTGCAGAGAATGTACCGCTATCCGCTGCACAAAGTGGGCAGCGATCTTATCCGATCCTTTGGCGGAGCCGCAGTCAGGCTGTGCCAGGGTGACTTGTTCAAGGCATCGGTGTATGTGCTGCGCGGGGCGGGTCAACTGGTCGGCTATATTTCCGGTCCGCGCGATCTAAGCCGCCGCGCCACGCCCCTTGGCCAATAGTGGGCGCGCGATTCCATCCCCCAATTGTCCATGAAGATTCCATTTCGCGGGCTGTTCAAGAATGTCCTTCGCCTCGGGTCGGGCGAACTCTTGAGCCGCCTATGCGGCATTGCGATCGCGGTGCTGCTCGGACACCGCTATGGGGTCGTGATCCTGGGCATCTATGCGCTGGCCCAGAGCTTGAACCAGTACCTGCAGCCGCTGATCGACTTCGGCCTACGACAGGTGGGAGCGCGGCTGTTGGCCTTGTATCCTCACGCTGCGAGCGACATTGTCGAGCGGGTGCAGCGCCGGCGCCTGGGGACGGCAGTCCTAGTCCTACCGCTGATCGCGCTTTACGCCGCATGCGCGAAACTGCCTGCGGAAATGAAGATCTTCCTGTTCGCCTTTTCGGCAGTGGGCGCACTCTATGCCATTTCTCTGGACTGGGTGGCATGGGGTCAGGAGCGGCTGTATCTGTTGGGCCTTGCGAGATCCGTCGTTCCCCTCAGCATCCTGGTGTTTCTCGCGATCGGCAGGGCACCAGGAGAGCGGGTCCTGTGGTGGGCGGTAGCCGGCAATGCTTTTGGGTACCTGCTGCAGGGCGCGATCTTCTGGACGTGGTGGAGAAGGCAACCATCGCGGCCGGTATACGGCGAGACCCTGGACGCCATCCGCGAGTCGCTGGCCTGGCGGCGCACCCGCATTATGGGCCTCGCATGGCTATGCAACCTGGCCTTCAACACCATCGATGTTCTGATGCTCGGTCTCATGTCGAACCCGGAACAGATCGGTCTCTATGGCGCCGCCTACCGCGTCTTGAATCAGGTGCTGGTCACATACTACCTGCTGACACAGGTCCTCTATCCGCGGTTTGCCCGGCATGGTATCGAAGACCGCGCCCGCATGCTGCGGGCGCGCATCCTGCTGCCCCTGCTCGGGACGGGGATCCTGATCGCGGCCGTCGTTTCGGTTTCCCGCCGGATGGTGCTGACCATTATGTTTGGACATCAGTTCCTGGCGGCATGCCCCCTGCTGTTTCTGTTGGCCTGGTCCATACCACTCGATTTCATGACCTCCTATTTGAGCAACGCTTTTATCGCCTGGGGCATGGAGAAGAAGATCTTGCTTTGCACTGGAATCGGCGCGGCCAGCAACATCGTCTTGAATCTCGCCTTCATCCCAAGTTACGGGGCTCGGGGAGCGGCGATTAACACGCTCCTGTCTTACGCGATCTTCCTGGCCGCTCTGGGCTTTGTCGGAAGAACGGCGCAAGAACTCGCCACCCGAACCGAGCCCCAGATGGACGCCGTCGCCTGCCCGTAACCGCGTGCCGAGCTGACGCTGGAGAAGTGCACAGGAATATAACGGCGAGAGATCTACATATTGTCCCCCAGGGAGAAGTCAGTGAACACATCCGCATTCATTCCTTGTCATTTTGTGGGCCAGAGCCAATTAGGAGAACCTATGAGTTGTGATGTAAGCGTTATTACGCCAACCTATAACTCGTCTTGCACACTCAGGAGGGCGCTGGACTCGATTTATGGCCAGTCATCGCTTCCTCGGGAGATCATTGTCGTGGATGATGGCAGTGACGATTGGGAACAGTCCAGGCTGATCGCAACTTCCTATCCCGATAGCATAGCGATTCGCTTTATTCATATGGATAAGAACCAGGGACCGTCCAGCGCCAGAAATATCGGCATCTCGGCCGCCCAGGGACGTTATCTGGCATTTCTTGACTCGGACGACGTTTGGTATAAGGACAAGATCGCAATCCAATATGGGCTAATGACGAGCCGCAATCTTGACTTTTCGATGCACCGGTATTGTCACGATATGACCCGTTTACGATGCGATAGCGAGGATAGAAATGACAGGTCGTCCCTATCTCTTTCTTCGCTTTCCTCCTGGACACCTCTGCTCCGGAACGACAGTACAAATTCAGTGATGGTATTGAAGGAGAACATGGTTTTATATGATACGTCGTTGCGGAGAGGCGAAGACTTCACATTGTATATGGAGTTGCTCTCGAGGCCTGGGTGCAGAGCTGTCTATATTAGACGTGTCCTGGCAGGTGGATTCAAGAGCACCATCGGTGCGTCGGGCCTAAGCCAGGACGTAAAGGGAATGCATTTAGGAAGAATGCTCGCACTAAAGAAGCTGATCAATGAGGGCAAGATTAGCATGGTGCAGTATTGTTTTGGCATTTGGACGGAGACGGTGAAATATCCCGTTCGCGTTCTCCGGGTATCGCTACGCACCCGCGCTGCGATATGGCCACTGGTTGCGAAGGGCGTGTGATCTGAGAAGGCAATCCGCTGCTGGAGCGCGCAGTGGGGGGAGTAAGTGAAAAGTATAGCGGCTATTCCAAGCGGAGCAAACAACCATGGAAAACATCAAGCAGCTTCTGTATAGCGATCTCGCACGCCAGGCTGAACTCGAGGGCAGGCCCGTGGCGCGACCCAGCTTGCGCGGGTTGCTCCGCCGCCTGCTGCATCACCGTTTTCTGCCCATCGTGCTGTGCCGCGTGAGCCGGGCGGCCCGGCTCCGGAAGATTCCGGTCCTGCCCGAACTGCTGACCTATCTCAATATTGTGCTCTTCGGCCTGGAGGTTACGCCGCGCTGCGAGATCGGGCCGGGGATTTTTTTTCCCCACCCGTCGGGGACCGTCATTGGAGCATGGCGCATCGGCAGCAACGCGACCATCCTCCAGGGCGTTACGCTGGGCGCCAAGAGAATGGACTTGGGTTTTGATTTCAGATTACGCCCCGAAATCGGGGACAACGTGGTGCTCGGCGCAGGCTCGAAGATTCTGGGCGGCATCCACATTGGCGACAACGTGACCGTCGGCGCGAACTCGGTGGTGTTGGATTCGGTCGAACCCGACAGCACCGTGGTTGGCATTCCCGCCCGCAAAATATCGAAACAACCACATCGAAATAACGACATCGAGATAGCGAAATAAAGACCAGGAGAAATGGATGGAACCCCTGTTGGATCTTACCGTCATCATCCCGAGCTACAACACCAGGCACTTGCTGCGCGATTGTATTTCCTCAATTTACGAGCACACGCGCGGCATCACCTTTGAAGTTATCTGCATCGATGACAATTCGCAGGACGGCACCGCGGACATGGTGGCCGAAGCGTTCCCCGAGGTAATCCTGGTCCGGAACCAGGTTAACCAGTCCTATGTCACAAACACCAATCTCGGGATGCGAATGTCGCGGGCGCGCTATGCCTGCCACTTGAACAGCGATACCCTGCTGATCAGCAATGCTTTTCGAGCGCTGGTCAAGTACATGGACGAGAATCCCCAGGTGGCCGCCTGCGGTCCAAAGCTGCTGAACCCCGACCGCTCGGTACAGCACTGCATCCGCCATTTTTCCGGGCCCGGCACCCTGGTGCTGCAAGCCCTCAACTGGCACAAACTGTTTCCCCGAAGCCGGCTGACGGATCGTTACTATGCTACCGACTTCGACTACTCCAAAGCACAGCCGGTGGACAGCATTGGTACGACCGCCTACATCGTCCGGCGCTCTACCTGGGAGAATGCGGGCATGCTGGATGAACGCTTCCGGCTTTTTGTCTCCGACCTGGCCTACAACTTCATGCTGAGGAAAAAGGGCTATCCGGTGCACTACACGCCTTGCGCGGAGGTCGTCCACTTCGGGAGTCAAAGCGTCAATCAGAACCCGCAAAGCTCGCTTCGCGAACTGCACGACGCGCTGATCGAATTCAACGAAGCCTACGACTACTTTGGCAAAAGTCGCGCCAGCAAGCTCCTGGTTCGTCTCGCGGTGAAGGCGCGCGATTACTTCAAGCGCGCGGAATACTACCTGAGCTCCGATAAGCGAGTGATCAAGGGACCCGGCGCGCCTCCGAAGGCACGGGCCTCGGCTTCTTCGTAGCCTCCCATTCTCGAAACGAAACTTCTCCGAAAACATCGCCTTCCGTCGGATGGAGGGGCTCTTCTCATAGTCACGACAGCAGTTACGACCATGGTCACGACAACTTTCAGTCTTTCGGCGTACCGACTGCCGGCATGGAAGCGGGGCATGGATCTGGTTCTGGGGGGAATACTCCTGATCCTGTCCAGCCCTCTCTTCGTGCTTTGCTGGGCCGCCGTACGGTTGACGTCTCCCGGCCCCGCCCTGCATTGGTCCGAGCGCGTGGGAAAAGACAATCGTCTTTTTGGCATGCCCAAGTTCAGGACGATGCGCGTCGACACGCCGCAGGTAGCAACGCATTTGTTGCAGCAGCCGCAGCGCTATCTAACCCCGATCGGAGCCCTATTGCGTAAGACCAGCCTTGATGAATTGCCGCAACTGGTCAGCGTTTGGCGGGGCGATCTGAGCCTGGTGGGACCGCGTCCCGCGCTCTTCAATCAGGACGATCTGGTCGCGCTTCGCACCCGGCGCGGCGTGCATCGATTAGTTCCCGGAATTACCGGTTGGGCGCAAGTCAATGGCCGCGATGAGTTGGAGATTCCACTCAAGGTTCATTACGACGCCGAATACATGGAAGCGCAGTCGCTTCCCCTGGACTTGAAGATCATGACGCTCACCCTGTGGAGGGTGATCAATGCGGAAGGCGTGCAACATTAGCCTCCATTCGTCCCCCATTTGATTTTCGGGGGTGAGGATACGCTGACTTGAAATCCGGGCCGCCCAGCGCCGGGAATCGCCGCGCCGCTTTACCCTGCCAATCAAATCGTGCCGCGCCCTCAAGGAACTACCAACCAATGACGATCAACAACATAGGTGTCCACAACTAAGGGAGTGACCTGTTCGTGCTATGAGAAAAATCAACAAGAAGTCTCCCGCGCTGTTACGTTGCCGGTCTCTGTTCGTGCTGTTATTGCAAATGGGTCTTATCCTTTGCTCTCTGGTATGCGCCTGGCTCCTGCGCTTCGAGTTCCAGGTGCCAGACCCGAGCCTGCTGTGGGCCGCAGCTCCCATACTGATTATCGTTCGCCTCGCTGTCATGCCGTTTTTCAATCTTATGCATGGCTGGTGGCGCTATACCGGGATCGGCGATGCGGTGGACGTCTTGAAAGCCATCCTCACCGGTTCGTTCGTCTTCCTGCTCATCGTGCGCTATGGGTTGGGACTGAAAGTCTTTCCGCTGTCGATTTATGCGTTGGAGGCATTGATCACTTTCACGCTCTTGACCGGCGTACGCGTACTCTCCCGCATGCTCGCGGAAACCGTGCGGGCAGACTCGACCTCGAAGCGTTTACTCCTGGTAGGTGCAGGACATGCCGCCCAGATGATCATTCGCGAAACTCAGGAAGTGGAGACCGGCTATCAGGTGATCGGTTGTGTCGATGACAATCCACTCAAGAAGGGGCTGCGAATTCTGGGCGTGCCGGTGCTTGGCCCGGTCGAGGCTCTGGCGAAAGCAGTCGGCCAGCACCGAATCGACGAAGTCCTGATTGCGATTCCATCGGCGACCCAGACCCAGATGCGCCGCCTAGTGAAAATCTGTAAAGAGGCGAGCGCTGCCTTCCGGACCGTCCCCGAAATGGCGGAATTGATCGCGGGTCGAGTCACCCTGCAGCAGGTTCGAGAAGTTTCACTTACGGATCTGCTGGGGCGTATCCCTGTCGACCTCGATCTGGAATCGGTGCGCGAGCATATTCGGGACCGCGTGGTCATGGTGACCGGCGCCGCGGGATCCATCGGCTCCGAACTATGCCGGCAAATCAGGACGTACAGACCGAAACTTCTTTTGTGCCTCGACCAGAATGAAACCGGGATCTTTCACTTGCAGCACCAGCTTGCCCAGGGCGACGGTGACGAGCGAAAGGTATTTTGTGTCGCCGATTTCTGCAACCCGGAGCGCATGCGCAAAATATTCCTGACCTACGGGGTCGAGATCGTTTTCCACGCCGCCGCGTACAAGCACGTGCCGGTAATGGAATCCAATGTGGAAGAAGCGGTCGGCAACAACGTTTTCGGCCTGCTGTCGTTGCTGAATGTGGCGCAGAATGCGAATTGCTCAACCTTCGTGATGATTTCGTCCGACAAGGCGGTGAATCCAAGCAACGTCATGGGCTGTACCAAACGCGTCGGAGAATTGATTCTCGCCGCTTGGCCCGGAGAGCGGATGCGCTCGGTGTCGGTCCGGTTCGGCAATGTCCTCGGATCGAACGGCAGCGTGATTCCGCTCTTCCAGGAACAGATACGCCAAAACCAGCCCATCACCATCACTCACCCCGAAATGACTCGCTTTTTCATGACCGTTTCGGAAGCGGTTTGCCTGGTGTTGCAGGCCTTCGCGATCGGCCGGAACGGCGACATCCTTGTGCTCGACATGGGGGAACCGGTTCGGGTCGCGGAGCTGGCGAAAACCCTGGTTCGGCTCTCCGGCAAATCCCGCCAGGAATTCAAGTTCATTGGCCTCCGTCCGGGCGAAAAGCTCTTCGAGGAACTCTTCTATCCCGACGAGCGGGTTTTTCCGAGCGCCTGTGAAAAGATAGCCTGTACGGAAAGTGTAAAGCTCGACTGGCCGGCGTTGAAGCGTGGTCTCGACAAACTCTCTGTCGCCGTATCGCTCGGCAAGCGAGCCTCCATCCTGGCCCAACTCAAACAAATCGTACCGCAATTTACCTACGCGGGTTCGGATCAGGCCGGGAGCACGGAGAATGTGCCATTAAGCCCGAGCGCGAGCCCAAACGTGTGTGAGGCGCCGCAAGAATCCCAAGCGCTTGTGGATAGGCCGCGATCGCCTTATCGAACTTGGCAGGTGAACCCATTGGTGGGACCGGCGGGTAGCGGTCCTGGCGACTAATTCCATTCTGTCAGCGCTGGCCACTGGACCGGTAATTTGCCTGGCTCTTCGTGTGCGCCCATTCCCTGCTCTGGGCCGACATCGTTAGGCCGACGTCGTCAGGCCGATCTAGTCAGGCCATGATCGTTAAGCCATGGGCGGGGGCGGTTGGAGGTCCAGATAATGCTGGGCTGGCACATCACGCAACCGCAGCGCCGCGGTTTCAGCGGTGATGTCCCGCTGCGGCGTGCCCAACATTTCGTAACCAACCATGAATTTTCTTATCGTCGCCGAGCGCAGCAGGGGCGGATAGAAATGCGCGTGCAAGTAAAATTCCGGATAGTCCCCGCCATCGGTGGGCCGCTGATGAAAACCCATGGTGTAAGGAAACGACGTGCGAAATAGATTGTCGTAACGAATGGTGGCCTGCCGGAGTATCTCGGCCAGGGCGGTGCGCTCGTCGTCATTCAGTTCATCCAGAGCGGACACGCATCTCCGGCTGACGAGCAGGGTCTCAAAGGGCCAGACTGCCCAGAACGGCACGAGCATTACGAAATGGTCGTTGGCGCATACCAACCGTTCCTGTTTTTCGAGCTCAAGCTGCAGGTAATCGTGCAGCAGAGTTGTGCCGTGCAATTGCCGGTAGTCCCGAAACGCGGCCACTTCCTTCGCCAATTCATTGGGTAGAGTTTGGTTGGCCCAGATCTGTCCGTGAGGATGGGGATTGCTGCATCCCATCATCGCGCCGCGGTTCTCGAAGATCTGCACGGACCGGGTGTGCGGATCACTCCCGAGTGCAGAGAACTCTCGCGCCCAGGTATCGACCACTTGCCGCAGTTCGGGCACGCTCATGCGGGCTATGGTGAGATCGTGTCGCGGTGAGAAGCAGACTACCCGGCACCGCCCCGCTTCGCTGCGGGCAACTAGCAGTCCCTTTTCCTGAATTTCCCCAGCGGGCGTATCTGGCTTCAGCGCCGCAAAATCATTGTCAAAAACAAACGTCTCGGTGTAGGCGGGATTTCTCACTCCTCCGGCTCGGGCATTGCCGGGGCAAAGGTAGCAGTTGGGATCGTAAGTTGCCGGCGCTTCCGGTGGAACGCTTTCAACCTGTCCCTGCCAGGGCCTCTCGGTGCGATGCGGCGACACCAGTACCCATTCCCGGGTCAGCGGATTGAAGCGGCGATGCGGATGCGATGCAAGCTCAGAGAAGTTCATGGGTTGAAGTCAATGACTCCAATGATTTTGGGTATCCATTAGGATGTGTGCGATGCCACCGCCAGGCGCTTTCAACAATGGTTTCCAAATCAGGGAATCTCGGCTGCCAGCCCAGGTCGCGCCGAATTTTTTCCGAGCTGGCAATTAACACCGCTGGATCACCCGCGCGGCGAGGCGATTCGATCACCGGAATCGGATGCCCGGTGACTCTCCGCGCCACTTCGACTACCTGGCGCACACTGAAGCCCTGTCCGTTGCCCAGGTTGTAGATCAGCGGACTGGAATTCTCCAGCGCCAGCGCTTCGAGGGCCAGCAGGTGCGCGCGAGCCAGATCGCTGACGTGTATGTAATCGCGGATGCAGGTGCCGTCCGGCGTGGAGTAGTCCGTGCCGAAAATGTTCAGGTGTTGCGCACGGCCGAGGGCGACTTGCAGAATCCGGGGGATCAGATGCGTCTCCGGTTGGTGGGCTTCACCTTGGTCGGGACGGGACGCACCGGCGGCATTGAAATATCGCAGGCTGGCATAGCGAAGGCCGTGAATCTGATGGAACCATGTCAGCATGCGCTCCACCAGCAGCTTCGATTCGCCGTACGCATTGGTGGGATGGACGGGATCGTCCTCCTCAATCGGAGTGCGCTCAGGATTGCCGAACAGCGCCGCCGTCGACGAGAAAACGAAACGCTTGGCCCGAACGGCGAGCATCGCTTCGAGCAGGGTCAGCGCATTCGCGGTGTTGTTGCGGAAGAATTCTTCGGGGGCCTTCATCGACTCGCCCGCTTCGATCAGCGCCGCAAAATGCATGACGGCATCAATCGCGCGAGACCGGAGTAGCTGGTCAAGACAAGCGCGATCCGCCAAGTCGCCCACTACCAGCTCAGCGTTTTTCGGCACTGCCTGGCGATGGCCGCGACTCAGGTTATCGAAGACGACAACTTGGTGTCCGGCCTGCAAGAGCTCTTCGGCAACCACGCTGCCGATGTAGCCCGCTCCCCCTGTGACTAGAACCCTCATTGGACTCGTGCCCATTTCTCAGTCTGCTTCTCAGGCGACCTCTCAGGCTACTTGGCCAACCCCATCGGCAGCGGAGCAGACGTAAATCTCCGGTTTGCAGCCGGTCGAGCGTTCATATCCTTCCTGCACCGTCCGCTGGAACGCTTCGACGCAACCGGTCTGGACAAGCGCGACGGTACAACCGCCAAAACCGCCTCCCGTCATTCGCGATCCGTAAACGCCTTCCGCTTGCTCAGCCAGTTCCACCATCAAATCGAGTTCAGAGCAACTCACCTCAAAGTCGTCGCGCAGGCTGCGATGCGATTCGCGCATCAGGTTCCCGAATGCCTGCAAGTCCCCATGTTCAAGCGCCGCCGCTGCCTGGAGGACACGTGCGTTTTCGCCGATTACGTGACGGCAGCGCCGCATGACTGTATCCGGCAGTTCGCGCCCGTAGGCTTCCAGATCCGCTGGCGTCACGTCCCTCAATGCCCGCACGTTTGGCAGATACTTCGACAGACCGCGCACACCCGCTTCGCATTCGGACCGGCGCTGGTTGTATTCGCCTTTGGCGTGGCTGTGCTTGACCATGGTGTTACAGATCGCCAGGGCCGCATCGTCAGGCAGCGGCAACTGCCGGTATTCCAGAGAGCGGCAATCGAGCAGCAGAGCGTGACCGCGTTTCCCGTGGCTGGCAACAAATTGATCCATGATTCCGCAGCGCGCGCCGACAAACTCGTTTTCCGCCTGCTGGCAGAGCAAGGCAAGAGTAGTTCGATCGATCTTGGTTTGATCGGCCTTGGTTCGATCGATCTCCGCTCGATCATTCGCCTGATCGGCCAGATCGAGCAGCGCGTAGCCGACGGCTACTTCAATCGAAGCGGAGGAGCTCAATCCCGCACCCCCTGGCACGTTCCCATCCACCAACAGGTTGGCCCCGCCCAGATTCTTGCCGGACCGCTCCAGCATTTTCACAACGCCAATCGCGTAATCGCTCCAGTGACAGGCGCGCGCGGGTGGCAAACGATCGAGATCGAACTCGACCTGCTCGGAGTAATTTTCAGAATGAATCACGAGCTTCCGGTCGCGGCGTGGCGCAATGGCGGCTCGGGTATAGAAGCCGATCGCTGCCGGCATGACGAATCCATCGTTGTAATCGGTGTGTTCACCGATCAAATTGACTCGTCCTGGAGCCTGGTAAATGCGTGGAGACTCTCCAAATAGCTGGACAAACCTTTGCTCCAGAGCAGGGGCGCGATTTTCGACCGCTGAATTCGTGTTATGCATGAAGACTCACGGCAAGCCCAGGTCCGGCTTGCAGTCCTATTTGATGATACCGCCCTTGAGCTTCTTGTCCGCCGAGCGCGCCGCGACTGCTCCACGGTGCGCCAGTAGCAGCATTCCGGCGCCGAACATCAGCATTGCAATTCCCCACCAGAAGTTGACATTGATACCCAGCGAATGACGCGTATACATCTCGCTGCCTCGCGTCGCCGCTCCATATCCACCCACCAGCACACCAAACACACTGAACATCATGCCGATGGGCAATCTGATATCGAATCCCATGCTTATTCCTCAGAACTCTCCCGCCCGTGTTTGCGGCGAATACACGTTCCCTTGTTTCATCATCTCAGTTACCAGAAAATCCAATTGAGGACGACCAGGGCGGTTAGCACCACCACCGCCAGCAACGCTGGCTTCTGGTACCACGCCAGCCCTACATCTTTCGGCCTGTCCGTCAGCGCGTAAACCAATCCCTTGAGTTCTCCATCCGGACGCGGCTTCGTCAGCAGGGAGATGAGGATCGTCACCGTGAAGCAGGTCGTCCAGGCGAAGATCGCCGTCCAGAAATTCTGCGCCATCTCGCTCGGGTAGCGATGAGCCACCACGCCTAAGAACCCACCCTTGACGCCGGGTACCGAGCCCGCAGGAAGCGTTATGCCATGATGCACGGCGGCCGCAGCGGTGCCTCCGAGGAGTCCGCAAAACGCGCCGTTGCCCGTAGCGCGCTTCCAGAACATGCCGAGCAAAAATGTCGCAAACAGCGGGGCGTTCACGAACGCAAAGACCAGCTGCAGCACGTCCATGATGTTATTGAACTGGCGGGCAACGTATGCGGCGGCCACTGAAATCGCCAGACCGAAAACCGTAGCCGCCCTTCCCATCCACAGGTAATGCTGGTCGGTCGCACTCTTATTGATGTAGCTCTGGTAAATATCGTAAGTCCAAACCGAATTGAAGGCGGTCGTATTGCCGGCCATCCCGGACATGAACGAAGCCATCAGGGCGCACAATCCCAACCCCAGCAATCCCGAAGGAAAATAACGGACCAGCATCATGGGAGTTGCCAAATCGTAATCCAGCACGGTCTTGCCGTCTTTGATGAGAGGCTTTCCACTTTCGTCGACTTTCGGTGGAATGATTCCTTTTCCGCCTTCCAAGCTGATTCCGCCGCCGGCCGCTCGCTGCGAGACCACGGCCGATCCCGGCTTTGCCGGAACGTCTGCCGAAACATCGCCGCTCATGCTGCCGCTCATGCTCGCAGCGGAAACCACGCCGGCAAGCATTCCCGGCAGAATCACCAGGAACGGAAACAACATCTTCGGAAAGGCAGCAATCAGCGGAGTACGGCGGGCTGACGTCATCGAGTCGGCCGCCATGGCGCGCTGCACCACCAGAAAATCAGTGCACCAGTAGCCGAACGACAGCACGAAACCGAGTCCCATCAACATGCCGAACCATTCCACGCCCATGGGGTTCGTACTCGGGCTGCCCAGATACTTCCAGGAATGCACCATGGCGTCGTTCCCGATCCGGGTCTTCAGGCCGCCCCATCCGCCGACATCCCTCAACCCCAGAAACGTCAGCGGGATAAAACCGATCACGATCAGAAAGAATTGCAACACCTCGTTATAAATCGCCGAAGTGAGTCCGCCGAGAAACGTGTAGGCCAGCACGACCAGCGCGGACACGATGATGGCAGCGTTGAAATTCCAGCCGAGCAACAGTTGCAGCAGCTTTCCCATCGCGTACATCGATACGCCCGAAGAAAAGACGGTCATCACCGCAAACGAGATCGCGTTCACTCCCCGCGTCTTTTCGTCGAAACGCAACTTCAGATATTCGGGCACCGACCGCGCCCGGGAGCCGTAATAGAACGGCATCATGAAGATGCCGACGAAAACCATTGCGGGAATCGCACCCACCCAGTAAAAATGCGAGGTCATAATCCCGTACTTGGCGCCGCTTGCGCCCATGCCGATTACTTCCTGGGCGCCGAGGTTGGCGGAAAGAAAGGCTAATCCCGTGATCCAGGCAGGAATGGACCGCCCCGACAGAAAGAAGTCGGTGCTTGTTTTCATGTACTTTTTCAGTACGAAACCGATGCCCAGAACAAATGTGAAGTAAATGCCGATTACCGCATAATCAATCCAATGTGGATGTGGGCGCATGTAGCTTACCGCCTCCCCTCAGCGCCGGACAAAGAGGCGTCTGGATATGGACCGGGCGTTGCCCCAGCCGCTGCAACGCATTTCATCAATACCCCTGTCGCGGCTCGGGGCTTGCGGGTTTCGCCGATCATCGCTCGGTCCAACTTCCCTTCGCGGGCTCAAGCCCCGGAGTGCCCTTGGAACAAGGGTTTCCGGCTAAGACCATTCACGCGCATATGCAACCGCTTAACCTTGAACGCACTCGTGTTTGTATAGTGCGCATAAAACGTTGTCAAGAAGGTACACTCGTCCAGAAGATTAGTTATTGGTAACACGTTTCATCCATTCGTTGGGATGAGTTCTGTAAACAGCGTATCAAAAGGGACCCGATGAAACGGAACCGCCTCAATGTCTCTGCTTATCGATGGCGCGGAGGTCGTCGTCTTCCCCAAGGTATTCCCAGCGTTGCAGCGCGATCGGACTCCGCATAAAGGAAAACGTCCCGGAGGAAACATCCGGGACGTTTTCTTTCTCTGCTTCGGATTAGCGCGCGACGTTAGTGCGAAACGGCGGCAAACAGCGGCGCGTGGATCAAGGACTGGAACTTCTGATCGTCGCTCTTGAAGTGGACTTGCAGGTTCGAGCTGTCGGAATCGACAGTGGTGGCGTCAATGGCAGTCTTTTCGATCGGGCTGGCACTCATCTTCTTGTAAAGCATGACGCCCTTGACGACCGTGGAAAGCGTAGCCGCCGTCATCGAGTCGGCCGTGAGCACACTCAAATCGAAATTCACTCCGTTCTGAAAGTTCATGGTGTAGCGAGAAGCCAGAATGCGTTTCTTGAGGCTGTCGTAGTCGGCAATCTTCGCGGCATCGCCCATCACCGAGAACATCATGGCCTGGGTTCCCTGCTGGTCGAGGATGCTCCATAGCGGCGCACCATCGACGGCGGCCATCTGGTCGGTCATCACCGAATTGGAATCGAGCGAAGGGCGCTTGCCGTCGCGGGTATCGAGCGCGCTGTGCAACGAGGCCGGAGTACCGAAGGCCAGCGTGTTGTCGTCCAGGAAGGTCATCACTAGACCGTTATCCATCGGGTAAATGCTGGTCGTGCCGTACTTGGCGGCCGTGATCTTCTTGCGCTTCATCTTCTTGAGGACGGCTTTGGCGGAGAACGATCCCTGCGCCACGCCGATGGTTTGAATGCCCTTCTTTTCCGTGCGGAAAGAGGCAAAATTGAGCTGATCGAGATCGTGGTCGGCGTCAATGCCGATCCCTTTCAGCGCGGTCTCGAGTTCTTTCAGGTTGTCGGGCAGGACTTGTTGCTTGAGCGCCTGCGCGGTGGGCGAATCTTTAAGCGCCCGATAGTCGACGCCGATCAGTTGCTGAATCTCAGAAGGCATCATGGAACGCGCCGACGATGCGATCGGCATGGCGTAGCCAGCCGTTGCGCACAGAAGCAAAACCGCAAAACACAAATTCTTCATAGAAATCCTCTAAGGGAGTCTGCAACGTTTAGATGCAAACCGCGAACCATGCGTTGGCAATCCTTGGCGGTCTTTCACCTGTTCTGACCTATTCTAGTCCCTAATTCGCCAGGCAGGACCGTAACTAAAGTGCGTCCGCCCCGCTTGGTCTTAGAACGTTGGAACCGGGGTAGTTTGCGTGGAAAACAGACAGCTCGGGCTCAGGGTTGTCGAGAGGTGGCTATCGGCTGGGTTGCCGAGGAGAGGGGCTGCTGTCCTTAGGGATTTCCTTATCAGCTTCCTTTGCTGCCTGAAACAAACGGAGCAATACATCTGCCGCCTTGATCTGATCTCCAATGGGTAGCGCGGCTTTGCTTGGTTTGCTTTTCAGATAGCCGTAGTCCTTGATCGACACCCCTGATGCCTGGGTAGTGTCGATACTCAGGTAGGGTCGGCCGAGTAGCCCGTCCGGCTCGATTCCTGCGACCGAGTCGTTCGGAATCCCGATTTCGTAGGTTGTGGCCAGAACCATTTCGACTTCTGCTGGGCAATTCTTATTCTGCGGGTTGGCTCGGACGCTACGAACCGAGGCACCCGCCTGGAGCCCTCCGGCATCATTGAAACAGGACTTCAGATCCTGATGGTGGTAACGCAGCCGGTTTACAAACAGACTGCCGATGGCGACCACTCCAACGGCCACGATCAGCACGAGGATTAGCTTTCTAATCATGACGAGCCTTCCAGAGCTGCCACCCGCTTGCGTGTCCCGGCCGCAAACACCTCGTCCTTCGGAGAATCTTTTTCCAGCGAATCAAGGTTGATCTCGACGTTCGCGAGCGCGCCTTCGAGGGCAGCTCTTGCCAGAGCGATCGCGGTCGTCAGGTCGGACTTCATGTTCGGGTTGGTGATCGGCTTCAGACTAGCGGCGATCTGTGCGACCTCGACTACTTCCTCGGCGACGCCTAGAGGGACGCTGGTCGCCTGTTTGAGCGCGGCGCTGAGCGCGGCGTCGCCATCGGAAGCCTTGCCATCTGACGACTTGGCCGACTTGTAGGCCTTCATGACGACGTTGTAAGACTCGGCGTCGGCGTCAATCGCGGACTTCAGTTCTTCGCGAAGCTGGCTGAGCCTGGCGATCGCTTCGCTGAGCTGGCTTTCGTATTGCAGATACGCTTTCTTGCCGCGCGACATGGACGCGACCATGCTTGCGAGTGCGGCGGCCATGGCGCCGCTGGCGGCGGCGGCGCTGCCTCCTCCGGGAGTCCCGGTGGGAGCGGCCAGTTGTTCGATGAAAGGCTCGACTCCAGCGCGCAGGCCGCCGACGGCCACCTTGCCGCTCATCACTGCTGTAAGGCGGTTTTCCAGGATGAGCGAGGAATCGAAGTTTTCGATTTGCAGAAACCATTCCGCGGCCTGTTCCAAGGCCCGCTTCGGAATCAGGCCAACGATCTCGCTTGAAACCGGGATGACGCCGTAACGCGCGGCTTCGCGTTTCACGAATTCGAAGACGCGGTGGATGGGAGTTTGCTCGAAGTCGGTCAGGTTCATCGAGACCTGGGCCAGGCCGCGCACCAGGAATCCGGCTCCCTTGACGAAGCGCAGGCCGCCTCCCGAAGAACGCACGGCTTTCGCGACTTTCTTGGCGATCTCGACGTCGGGCGTATTCAGGAAGACGTTATAGGCAATCAGAAACTTGCGCGCGCCTACGACGGTTGCGCCGGCCGTGGGATGCACGCGAGGCTCGCCGAAATCGGGCTTGCGCGCGGGATTGGTCGCAATTTCGGCGCGGATGCCTTCGAACTGGCCGCGGCGAATATTCTCCAAGTTTTGGCGTTCGGGCGTGGCCGCGGCGGCTTCATAAAGATAGACCGGGATCTGGAAGCGTTTCGAGATCTCGGCTCCGACGTGGCGCGCCATGGCGACGCAGTCTTCGATGGTGACGCCGTCAATCGGGATAAAGGGCACGACATCGGCTGCGCCCATGCGCGGGTGCGCCCCCTGATGCTTGGTGAGATCGATCAACTCGGCGGCCTTCCCGACCCCGCGAATGGCGGCCTCCTGGATGGCTTCACGCTCGCCGACCAGGGTGATGACGCAGCGGTTGTGGTCGGAATCCATTTCGCGGTCGAGGAGATAGACGCCGGGAATCTTCATGGCTGCGATAATGGCATCGACTTTGGCCGGGTCGCGGCCTTCCGAAAAATTAGGAACGCATTCGACAAGAGTGCTGGGCATGGCGAGAAGGATAACGGGCGATGGTCGGGTCAGGCAACTCGGGCGGGATTTGACAGAGCGCGAGTGCAACAGGCAGACTGCGAAACTATATTCCAAACTTTGCGGTGCACGCCTCGAGCGGAACCTTCGAGCAGTGCTAGAATCCGGGTTCGCAGTTGCAGCAGCCAGAACTTCAACAGCAGGAGCGTACCATGCCGAAATATGTAATCGAGCGCGAGATTCCCAACGCCGGCAAATTGACGCAGCAGGAACTCCAGGCCATCTCGCAGAAGTCCTGCAGCGTTCTCCAGAAGCTTGGTTCACAGGTCCAGTGGCTTGAAAGTTTCGTCACCGACGGCAAGATCTATTGCGTCTATATCGCTCCGAATGAAGAGATGATCCGCGAACACGCCCGCCAGGGAGGTTTTCCGGCAAATCGAATCTCCGCAATCCGGTCGGTCATCGGTCCAACCACTGCGGAAGGTTGAAGTCTGTCCACTATGCCCAATTCACGCAGGCCGACGATCGGAGTGTTTGATTCCGGCGTAGGCGGGCTGACCGTTCTCCGCGCGCTGGTCGAGCGAATTCCCGACGCCGACTACCTCTACTTCGGTGACACGGCCCGCCTTCCTTATGGATCGAAGTCAGCGGCCACGGTTGCGCATTACGCGGTCGGGGCGGTGCGCTATCTGCAGGATCAGGGAGCGGAGTTGCTGGTGATTGCCTGCAACACGGCAACCGCGCTGGCGCTGAACGAGATCAAAGCGGCGGCTAGCGTCGAGGTGATCGGCGTTGTCGAACCGGGAGCGGAAGCCGCGGCGGCGGCCACCCGCAAGCGAAAGGTGGTCGTCATCGGCACGGATGCGACCATCGGCAGCCATGCCTACCGGCGAGCGCTCGAATTCCGGAGAGTCGCAGTGCGCGAGAAGGCTTGTCCTCTGTTTGTGCCGCTGGTCGAAGAGGGTTGGGTGGAACATCCGGTGACCGAGCAGGTGGCAAAGATTTATTTGTCGGAAGCTTTTTCGGACGACGCGCGCGATGCTGACGTGCTGGTGCTCGGCTGCACACATTATCCGCTGATCAAGCCACTGTTGCGGCGAGTGGCGCCGGAGCACGTCGCGATCGTGGACTCCGCCGAGTCGACTGCGCAGGCAGTGGCGCGTCAACTGCAGATCGAACCGCTGCCCTCAGCGAAGAGCGAGCGGAGAGGCGTTCCCAAGCTCAAGTTCTTTGCGACGGATTCGGCGGAGAAATTCAGGAAGATGGGAACGCGTTTCCTGGGGCTTCCGGTGGAAGATGTGGCGCATGTGGACTTGAAAGAATAGGCGAGGTCGTGCGGGCGAGATGCTCGCACCTACACTCAAACAAAAACGGCCGCTTGCGCGGCCGCCTTTTGGGCTCCCAAACTTTTTCGGTACAGCCGGGTTCAGTACAAATGGAAATTGACTTCGACGTTAATCTGCACGGCGACTGGCCTGCCATCTTTCATGGCCGGCTCGAAGCGCCAGGTTCTTACCGCTTCGATGGCTTTTTCATCCAGACCCAATCCTAAAGTTCGAAGCACTCGGATGTCGCGCGGCTTACCGTCCGGACCGACCACCAGCCACAATACGACTGTGCCCATGTGCTTAACCTTGCGGGCTTCCTCCGAGTACTCAGGGTCCGGCGCATAAATCGCTTTCGGAGCGGAAACACCGCCGCCAACGCGGAACGCCCCGCCTCCAGTGCCGCCGCCGTGACCAGGGCCGTATCCGGGACCTTCGCCCGAACCGACGCCGCCACCGCTACCGGAGCCAATGCCGCCGCCATAGCCAGTTCCATTCGAAGGCACAGAGGGCAGATGCGAAAGCGGATCGCCCAGTTCTGGCATGTTCGGCTGCTGCAGGTGAATGTCGGGGGGAACCACGATTGTCGGGGGGACTACCAGTTTCGGGTCCAGGTTGCGCACCACTGCCATCGGCGGAGTGATCTGCTGCATGGACTGTTTGGGCAGACGGCCTTCCGATGCCTGCAGCTTATCGCGATCACCACCACCGCCGCCGCCGCCGCTCGCGCTCTTCGAAACCGGCAGAACGGGAAGGTCATCGGGCGCGATTAACAAAACCGTTTCTTTCGGCTTGGCGACGTCGACGATCTTCCGTCCCAGATAGGTACCTGCGATGATAAGTGCCAAGGCCAGCACGTGGATGACGGTTGAACCAGCGGCTCCGCGTCCCTTGTAGTTGTAGAAGCCCCAGATGTCGCGCACCGGGATGGGCTTCGAGGTCAGGACCAGCGGAGGGAGCTTCTTGGGGAAGAAGAAGTCGTCAATGTTGCGGAACAGGGATTTCCACAGCGGCTCGTCCAGAGTCTGGTTGTTCAGGAGAAGATGCAGTTCGGGCTCTGGACCCAGTGGATTCTGCGGTATTTCGAATTCTGCCATATTTTCCCGAGCAGTAACCCCAAGCTCACGGTATGGGGAGCCGCTGATTTAGATGCCTAAGCGCTCCTCAAGGTCGCTTGCAAAACGGACGAACCTACCCGCCACAATATTTCCTAGTCAATTAGATGCGCGCAGACTTCGATCTACTGAAAATTGTACACGCTTTTCCCTGACGGGAAACAGTACTTTTTGAATTCGTTCCCAGTGAGGCAGCTCCGATAGACGTGTCCTTCCGCGCTCCCTATATAATGAAAAGATTCAACCAGTTGGGAGAACCTTACGAGTGCCGATGGATCTGAAATCCACCATCAATTTACCCAAAACCGGCTTCCCCATGAAGGCAGGTCTGCCCCAAAATGAGCCCAAAATACTGGCTCGATGGGAGGAGCAGCGGATCTATGACCGCATCCGGGAAGTGCGTAAGGGCGCGCCCACCTATGTGCTGCACGATGGACCTCCGTACGCCAACGGGCCCATACATTTGGGAACGGCGATGAATAAATGCCTGAAGGACTTCATCGTGAAGTCGAAAAACATGGCCGGCTTCGATTCGCCGTATGTTCCGGGATGGGACTGCCACGGACTGCCGATCGAGATCAAAGTGGACCAGATGCTGGGCGGCAAGAAACTGCAGATGGCTGCGGTCGATGTGCGCAGCGAGTGCCGGAAATACGCCGAAAAGTTTCTCGACCTGCAGCGCTCCCAGTTCAAGCGCATCGGCGTATTCGGCCGGTTTGACCAGCCCTACTCCACGATGACGCCGCAATACGAAGCGGCCGTGCTCGACATTCTTTATCGTTTCTTAGAGAACGACTTCGTCTACAAGGGATTGCGTTCGGTGTACTGGTGCGTGTTCGACGAGACGGCATTGGCGGAAGCCGAAGTCGAGTACGAGAACCACACCAGCCCGACAGTGTGGGTGAAGTATCCGTTCGCGGGCGATCCCACTTCGCTCGATGCGGCGCTGAAAGGCAAGAGAGTTTCCACCATCATCTGGACCACGACTCCCTGGACGCTGCCGGCGTCGATGGCGGTAGCGTTTCATCCGGACGAAGAATACGTGGCGCTCGAAACCAGCAACGACGTGTTCATTGTCGGAGCCCGGCTCGCGGCGGTGGTGCAAGAGAAAACTGGATTGCAATCGGCGCGCGAGATCGCCCGCTTCCCCGGCCGCAAGCTCGAGTATGCCGACTTCCAGCATCCGTTTCTGGATCGCAAAGTCGTCGGCGTGCTGGCCGATTACGTCACCATGGACCAGGGCACCGGCGTGGTGCATACCGCTCCCGCGCACGGCGCCGAAGACTTCATCACCGGTCAGAAATACAAGATCGATCCGACCTGCAATGTGGATAAAGCGGGCATCATGCGCCACGGTCTCCCGGAGTACGAGGGCAAGCGCGTCTTCGATGCCAATGCTCCGATCGTCGAACTATTGAAATCGCGCGGCGTGCTGATGCATTCCGAAAAAATGGAGCATTCGTATCCCCATTGCTGGCGGTGTCACAACCCGGTGATCTTCCGCGCGACCGAACAGTGGTTCATCGGCATGGATACACCGATGAAGGGCGGCGCAAACGGCGAAACCATGCGCAACCGCACCTTGGCGGAGATCGCCAAGGTGAAGTGGGACCCAGCCTGGGGCGAAGACCGCATCGCCAACATGATCGCCACGCGCCCGGACTGGTGCATCTCGCGGCAACGGGTGTGGGGTGTGCCGATCGCGGTGTTTCTCTGTGACGACTGCGGCAAGCCGGTAAACGATCCGCACATCAACCGGAAGGTGGTGCAGTTCGTTTCGAAGCACGGCGCTGATGCGTGGTACACGCCCGAGGCCGATGCGATTCTTTCTTCCGGCCACAAGTGTGCCCACTGCGGCGGAACGAAGTTCAAGAAGGAAACCGACATTCTCGACGTGTGGTTCGAGTCGGGATCGAGCCACGCCGCCGTGCTCGGCCACGAGCCGAACCTGCCCTGGCCCGCCGATCTTTATCTCGAAGGCGGCGACCAGCACCGCGGATGGTTCCATTCTTCCCTGCTCTGCGCGATCGGCTACGAAGGCAGCGCTCCTTATCGCATGGTCGCAACCAGCGGATGGACGCTCGACGAGCAAGGCCGCGCCATGTCGAAGTCGCTCGGCAACACGGTCGATCCGGTTGAGATCGCCGATACGCTCGGCGGCGAAATCGTGCGCATGTGGGTGGCTTCGGTCGACTTCCGCGAAGATGTCGCCTGCTCACCAAAGATCATGCAGCGAGTCGCTGGAATCTATCGCGACATTCGCAACACTTTCCGGTTCATTCTTGGCAATCTCGATGGATTTGATCCCGCAAAAGATGCGGTCGCGTTCGATGAGTTGCAGCCGCTCGATCAATACATGCTGCGGCAGGCGGTGGAAGTGTCGGCGGAGGTGCAGCGCTCGTACGAAGAGTTCGCGTTTCACAAGATCTATCACCGGATCAACAATTTCTGCGGCGTGGAACTGAGCGCTTTCTATTTCGACGTGTTGAAAGACCGGCTCTACACTTCGGCGCGCAAATCGGTGTCGCGGCGGGCGGCGCAAACTGCCATCTGGCGCATCGGCGAAGCGCTGGTGCGGTTGCTGGCGCCGATCATGAGCTTTACCTGCGAAGAAGTCTGGCAGTATTTGCCACGAGTCGAGGGCAGGCTGGAGAGCGTGCATCTGACGACCTTCCCGGAAGCGGCAGACTTGCTGGGCACAAACGAAGCTGCAATCGCAGCCGATCCGAAACAGACCGAAGACTGGAAGGCAGTGCTGGCCGTGCGCGAATCGGTGCTGAAAGCGCTGGAAGAGGCGCGCAACCAGAAACTGATCGGAGGCAATCTGCAAGCGCACGTTACATTGACCGCGGCTGACCCGGTATTCTCCGCGCTTGAGCGCTTTCAGAACGATCTGCGCTACTTCTTCATCGTCTCGGCCGTCGAAGTAAAGGAGGGATCGGGAAATGGCAACGCGCCGGTTGTGGTGCAGGTGAGCAAAGCTCCAGGCCAAAAGTGCGAGCGCTGCTGGAACTACTCGACCCACGTGGGCGAGGATAAGAACTATCCCACGGTGTGCGAGCGCTGCAGCGCCGTGCTCAAAGAAATTGACGGGGCGTGACCGCGACTTCCGCAAACGCGATAAAGTATAGAGAAGAAGTTTTTTCGGTCATTTTTTTTCTGCCCATGCGCAAATATCATTTCCTGATCGCGTTGTTCGTCATCGCTCTCGATCGCGTCACCAAGTGGACGATCTCGCACAGGCTTTCCTTGCACGACAGCATTCCGGTCATTCCCGGATTCTTTCGAATCATCCACGCTGAAAACCCGGGTGCTGCGTTCGGGATTTTTGCGGATTCTCCCTCGCAATGGAAAGTCGGCCTGCTGATTGCGTTCTCTGTGGTTGCGCTGCTGATCGTCTCCCTGCTGCTCTGGAAAAACAGCCACAGCCTGACTTCCACCGGAATCGGGCTGGCGCTGATTCTAGGCGGCGCGGTCGGCAATTTGTGGGACCGCCTGGTCAGCCGGCACGTGGTGGATTTTCTGCTCTTCTATGTAGGCCAACACCAATGGCCAGCCTTCAACGTCGCCGACAGCGCGATTGTGGTGGGAGCGGGGCTGCTGGTGTTTGAAATCGTGTTTACGAAGTCGCCCAGCCAACGGTCGGCCTAGAACGGGTTTCATCCAGCTTCAGGTGTTCGCCTATTCCTCCGTGTTCCTGCCTGTTTACTATTAAGGTAATAGTATAGTTAGAACAGAAAAAACTCTTCCCCCCGGTCTTTTGGAATCATAGGGTTACGCAAAAAATTCCGCAAAATCTTTGAGTTTAAAGGAGTTATACGTAAAATATTCCGGAATGGTAAGTATCCCCCCAGACCAAGTATAGTAAAATGGATGGGTCGGGATATGGCGAAATTGGCAGACGCGGCAGTTTGTTAGCTGTCCTCGAAAGTGGGCCGCTAGCCAAACTGCTGGGGCAACCCGTCCGGGTTCAATTCCCGGTATCCCGACCACTTCCCCAAATTATCCAGACTCACCCAACGGTTTAATAAATTCCTTGAAGGCATGTTGTGGTGAAATTCTGGTTGGAAATTCCACCGGAATCAAATCCTTAAGTTTGTCGTAGTCCTTATCCCAATGCTGAAGCACCTCAACTTTCTTACGCTTGTGTAGGTCTATGGCTGAGGCCGCATGAATCGCATCGGCAGGTTTGAGTCCATAATTGCGAGAAATCTCAACTGCCGATGCAGCGATCCGATCATCAAGTTTAATCGTGTGTATTCGGTCAGGATGTAGAAGTTGGCTTATCCCATCCATCTCTTTTTTCGTGAGCAGACGTGTCGGTCGCGTCCTTTGGATGTGGAAGTCCCATAAATTCCGAAGAGGGATTTCCACTTGTGGGAATTTCTCCAATACCGCATCGGTCCAGCTTGGAAGTGGCTTCGCGATGAACTTGTCTCGTGGGCGTATCACTTCTGCGATGGTGAAGGATGAGGTCCAAATTTCAGCAGTACCATTTGCGGAGTGCTGGAGTATATCTTCACAGATATAGTGCCGCTCCCTCTCATGGTCACTATCATTGAGAAAACAAATAAAACATGTCGTATCCCAATATAGTTTGCGGAAATCACTCATCGTCAGATTCCTCTAGGTATTTCTTCAAGGACACCCCGCCAGTGAAATCCTTGATAATTCCTGACAGACTCTGTATTGGTACCAGGTCGGCTCTTGGCGGAGCCTCTTCTAAATCGTCCACCTTTATTGAAAGTGGGTTGCCTGCACTGTTCATCAGCATTTCCCCAGTTACAACCACGACCTTGCGAAGAGAGTCCTTCACCTTCCCCTCGAAATCAGGCTTAAAGACGCATCGAACTGGCTTTCCACTTTCCTTGTCCCAAATGCGAAATTCAGCTCCTCGGTGAACAGAGATCGCATCCAAACTTCCAGTAACAGAGCCAAAGCCAGAATACTTGGGGCCAGTCAATTCCTCGACATTTCGGAGCGTGGCTTGAGAAATTTCACTCTCCTGTTTTGGCCGTCCGTTTTGCGGCGTCCAAATCGCCATCGGACCAATTTTCGGCGTTCGGTTCGCCAGCTTACCTACATGCGAAAGTGCACCATCAGAAAAGAATTTGTTTCTTTCACCTTTTGTAGACAATAGGCTGGTGTTCTCAATCACCTGCGATTTCACCGCAGAACTTCGATCAAATAATGGTTTACGAGGGATGGGTAAAACGCCAACTACTGGGGCAGCAGGCTTCTCTAGCACTTCGACCATCCATTTCACGCTTCCATGGGATTTTTCAGAGAGGGTGGCGTCCACATCTTTGAGGATGTATAGAAAATCTCGGACAGAATCCACGAACGTGGAGAGGTCGATTTGGCGCTCAGTTCCTACGCGGAAAAAAATTGGCTGCGGCATTTTGGCCACCCGTGTTACCCTAGGATTAGCCTATGGTCATATGTATCCCGAGGTCGTGACAAATGGAGAATCACTCAAGACCTTCCGCCAAGAATGCTCAGAGTGAAACCCATCAACAACCGTTAGTTCCATTGCCTGAAACGGCGGCTAAAATGGAACCGATTCGTCGCTCATCATTCGAGACATTACTGGATCGGGCCGCGAAACCAAGGGCTGTGCAGCCTTCGCCAAAACGTCATGGAAAATCAGGTTCCCGCAATCGCGGCGATTGTACCTGAAACTGTACTCATCAAGATAGGTCTGCAAATACTTCTGCGAAACCGAATGGTAAACTCCACCGATCCCACGCTTTACCAGACTCCAAAATCCTTCAATCGTGTTTGTGTGAATGTCGCCCATCACATAGACCTTCGCGCTGTGATTGATGCGCTTGTGCTCGTTCACACGTGCGCCAAGGCGATCATAGATCGGGTATTCATCGGTGAACACGGTGCTCTTGGGAAGCACGTACTCACGCACCAAGCCTAATACCTGATTCGTCGTTACGTCCGGCGTTGCGAGAGCTTTTATCCGTCCGGCCTTGCTCTCGGTGCTGCGTTCTACCATCCCAATCACTGGCGATTTCTTCTTGTCGCCACGCATCGGACGGCCAGACTGACCCTTGCGCTTTCCTCCGTAATACATCTCGTCCATCTCGATTGATGAACCCTCCAGTTTCACATCCTCCGAAAGGAGAATGCGAATCTGCTTGAACATCCGCCACGCGGTTTTGTAGGTGACACCAGTCTCGCGCTGAATCTGCTTTGCGCTGATTCCGCAACGTGTCGAGGACATGAGGTACATCGCGTAAAACCACAGTCTCAGCTTGGTTGTGGTTTTCTCGAAGATCGTCCCTGCCAAAGGGAAGATGTGATTCCCGCAACGATCACAGGCATAGGCGGTGCGTCCGCTCACACGATGGTGCTTGCGCTCTACGCCGCACTTCTCGCAATGCGTGACGCCACCGGGAAAGCGCCGTTCTTTGATCGTTTCTAGGCAAGCGTCCTCTGTGGGATACTGCTCATTGAACTGCTGGATTGTGTAGCGCAACTCTGGTGGGATTGTTTGTCTGCGGTTCATGGTAAGAAAACTGTACCATATCGTTAACTTGTTGTCAAGGGATAATTACCTCCGGAATAAAGACTTACGTTGTCAAAGAGCGCTGAAAATGGCTTTGGGGCAGCTTCGAGGTCCGTCTTGGGAGACGGACACACTCATGCTGCCCCGATCAGATGGCTATTGTCGCACCGGACCGGTGGGCGTGTCTGTGACGGGGCTCACAGAAGGGATGTGATGAAAAATCAGGAGTCGGAAGTGAAACCCCGCCAAGCGGGGCTTGTACGGGTAAAGGAGCACAAAATGGGTCGGCGGGCCAAAGCCCCAACCGGCGCAATGACAGTCGCTGCCAGCGGTGGTCCATGTGATACAAGTGGCATATGAAACGCTCGAATTCACCCGGGCCCTTCAGAAAATAGTGAGAGAGCTCAGGATCAGGGACCTAACCGCGCTCCTACAGGGATGGCTGAAAGACCCCGGCAACCCCAACATCTCCCGATAAACTCGTAAGACTCGGCGTGACACTTCCACTAAGGGACGCTGCTGCGGTTGACCAGAGGCAACTACTCATTGAGAAGCGTGACGTGAGGCTTCTGGGGACTGGGTTGCAGAGCGAGAACGAAGATGATGACGAGAACGCAGAAGTCCCATTTTTGAAGGCCTTTCAGGGTGTTCGTCGGTCAACGACTCGACTACAAGACTTCAGAATTTTCGATCGCCCGATGACCCGATCACCAGATCGCCCGATGCGCTACGGCGTCCCGTAGAGCTGGCGGTACACATTCGCATTCCGCAGGATGGCTTGGACGTATTCGCGGGTTTCGGTGAAGGGGATGGACTCGACGAACTCCTGCGGATCGCGGTAGTGACCCTGTCCCAGCCAGTCTCCGACCCGGTCGGTGCCGGCATTGTAGGCGGCCAGCGCATACTCGAACTGTCCGTTGTACTTGTCGACCATCTCTTTGAAATAGCGGGTGCCGAGTTCGAGGTTCACGGCCGGCGTGTAGAGTTGTGGCGCGCTGTATCCCTTGAGCTTGACTTGTTTGGCGACGGTCTTGCCGGTCTTCGGCAGAAGCTGCATCAGGCCCACGGCGTTGGCGCGGGAGAGAGCCAGCGCATTGAATTCGGACTCCTGCCGGATGAGCGATGCGACCAGATAGGGATCGAGCCCGTTGAGCAGCGAATATTTGCGCAGATCGGTCCAATAGGCTTTGGGAAAAAGCGCTTCCCAGTACGGGCGCGGCAGGTCGGGAATGTCGACGGCGAAATAATTGGGCGTGGTGCGCTTCATGATCTCAATGCCGCGATCGTAGCGTCCGCCGTCCTGATAAACGCGCGCCATCTCGGGAGGCGCCCAGGTTCCGCCCTCTTGGCTCGCGGCAGCCTGCAACTCGCGCACCGCCGCATCGGCGAGCCCGCCGTTCGAGAGCAGACGCGCCCGTTCGAAGCGCAGGTTGTCGTCGGGAGGATCGGTTGCGGTAATTTTTCCCGCGGTTGAAAGCGAGGCGACGCGGTCGAGCAGCGCGTAGTGCGGCGGGGCTTCGGTTGGCCCGCCTCCGCGCGGCAAGCCTTTCAATCGCTGCCGGCCGAATTCCGCATAGTAGTAGTTGCGAAAGCGATCGGTAAGTTTCTGATAGAACGCCTGCGCCATCGCCGGGTTGCCGTCTTCTTCGGCGAGACGCGCACGCCAGTAGAGCGCGGCGGGAATTTCCGCGGAGTCGGGATAGAGCGCGATTTGTTGTTCGAATTCTTGCCGGGCCTCATCGGTTCGGCCTTGCCGAAAGCTCAGCCACGCAGCCTTCCAGTGCGCATAGGATGCGCGCCCGCCGTTCGGAAAGCGCTCCTGCAATTCGCGGAAGTAGTCGATGGCGCGATCGTAGTCGCGCTTCAGCAGATACATGTTTCCGGCCGAAAACAGCGCTTGTTCCAGCCACGGGCTCGCCGGACCAAATTGCCGCAGCTCGTTCAGAGTGCGTTGCACAGCCTCTTCATCGCTGGTGGAACGTTCGGTCTCACTCAGCAGGTAAAGGCGCTCGGCTTCGGCGTCGCCGTTCTGCACTCCCATGGCAGTCAGAATCTGGCGGGCATCGTGACTGCGATCGCTTTTCTCGAGCGCTCCCGCCAGCGCCAGTTGCACCTCCGGCCGGTTCGCCGGACTGACTTCTTCTACGAGATCCTTGTAATCGTGGGCCGCGTCGCTGTAATGCCTGGCTTTGAACAGCAGATCGGCGCGCGTGCGACGCTCGGCGATATCGCCGGAGATCCCGAGCTTGCGCAATTCCGTTCCCGCTACATCCGCCTCGAAACTCGTGGGAAGGTTGAAGTAAACGTTGCGGAAAGCGCTCGCGGCCTTCTGACTATCGCCCGCTGCTTCATAGGCGCGCCCAACGGCGAGTTCCACATCGCCGCGCACCGGAGCACGTTCCTTTTGCAGCAGAGCCGCTGCCTCCTGCGCACGGCCTTCCTCCAGCAGCGCGTTCGCATAGACCAGGTCGGCATCGCGGACCAGAAGTGAATCGGGAAAGTTTTTGCTGAAATCCGCGAGCGTGGAGAGTGCCTCGGCATTGTGCGCCGTTTTCAGGTAGGCGTCGCCGAGGTAGTAGGCAACGTAGTCTCCGAGTTCGCTGGCGCCGGCCTTGGCGCGGTTGAGCGGGTCAATCGCTTTGCCATAGTCGTGATCGAGGGTGCGGGCATAGCCGACGACGAGCCATGCAAGTGCGCCGGCATCTTCTTTGGCGTGACGGCGCGCATAGGCTTCGACTCCGGCATAGGCGGTGGGAGTGCGGTCCTGCAACAACTGCTGCGCCATGGGACGAAGACTGGCGGAAGCGACAAAGGCCCGCCGCACCCGGCGCACGCGCGGAGAGATGGTTTTGCGCTTTTTCTTGGTGCTGGTGGAAGCGGCGGCTTTTCGTTTAGCTGGCGTGCGCTTAGCTGGCGTGCTCTCAACTGGCGTGGACGACTTGGACTGGGCGACCGCGGGCTGCAAAAAGCTGAGCCAGAGCAGGGAGAAAATTCCAGCGAAAACTACGACTGCAAAACGGCGCACTCAAACCCTACCTACTGCCGAAAGTTGGCACCCATGATGGAAAGATCGTCTTCTGCGAGACTTCGTATTATTTCATGTTGAAAGTAATTGGCGGAAGCTGCAACGGTGTTCCCGTAACGTTTCTGGTACGTCCCACGGCTTTTCTCGATCGCTTCTTTCAGACGGTCGTAGAGATCTTTGTTTTTCCGGCCTTCCGCGACCTTTGCCTGATTATAGAGTTTGATCTCGTCGACCAGCAGGTGGGCAAAACGCTGGGCTTTGCGGTGAACGTCCTGATGCTCGGGCGAGATCGAGGAAACCGGTGACGTCTCGGGTGTTGCCTCGGTCTCCGCATGGCCGACCGGGAGCGGCTCGGCCAGCGCAGGATCCAATTCAACAACCGCAGACTGAACTTCGGTGATCGCGCTCTGGGCTTCAATTTCGGCCAGCGCCGGGGCCTCAACTGCGGCGCTGGCGACTGACGCCAAGGCTTCGCCCGCTGCCGCTGACGCCGCGGCGGCCATGACGTGGTCAGAAGCATGCGAGGCAAAGGGGTCGTTGTAAGCGGACACGGTGTGCGGCGCCTGGTATGACGGCGCCTCGGCCGCCGGGGCGCCACTGTCCACGTTGTGACTGTCCACATGCGCCGCGGACGGTTCTTTGTGCGCTTGCTTACGGAGCGAGTTGACCTCGAGCCATGCGCTGGTCGAGAGCACCAGCAGTTCAAGCGAGCCGGCATCGAGCAAACCCGCCGCGCCGGTTCCGCTGTCGACATAGACCAGCGCGGCAACTTTGTCTTTCAAAATCAAGGGAAGAATCCGGCCTTCTCCGCTCGCTGGCGTTCCAACTTCCTGCAGGAAACGCGAGTCGAGGTCGGCAAGCGGAGCGCTCGCCACCACGCGATCGCCGATCGCGCGGCCGATCGCACGAACGACGGCAGGGGCGTTTTCGTCGAGAGCGAAATCTTTCACCGCATCGCTATTGTCGAAGCCGCGTCCCTGCCACCCGGTGGCATGGCTGCCCTTCACGACAAAGAGCGCGACTCGAGCCGCATAGCGAGCGCTGGTATCGAGCAACGCGCGCAGAATTTCCCGTTGAGACGTGCCCAACTGGATTTCGGCAACGGCACGCGCCAGATCTGCCGAACCGGACGCAGATGCCGCATCGTGGGCGGTTGCTTCGGCGGTCGCAGCTCCGGCTGCGATCTCTTCCATCACGCGGCGGACAATCTCGGTGCGTAGTTGGGCCGCATGGCTGTCCAAAACCTCGCCAACCACCCGTTCCACAATTGGTTCAATCCAACCGCGCTCCTTCATTCGTACTCCGAAGTAAAGATCTTGGGGGGAGAAGGGCGTAACCCTTCTAACCTCTGATTATAGGGCCGCCTGCGGGCGCTCTCAGGACACCTTGGTACGTGCCCTACTGGTGTCTGAAGCAGCCGATCGCCAAGCGGGGGAAACTTTTCTGGCAAGTGCGCGTCAAAACAACGCACCGAAAACCACGGCCAGCAAGTACAATAGCACTGCAGATTCAGTCGCGCCGTCGGAAAAATCTGCATCAAGTTACGAATGAGTACCATCCAACCCAACATAGAGCAACCGGTCAGCGAAGAAATGGCGCTGGTCCGGCGGGCCAAGCGCGGCGACGATCAAGCGTTTGAAGAATTGGTGCGACGCTATGATCGCAACGTTTTCCGCATTGCACAGCACATTACGCAGAATCGCGAGGACGCTGAAGATGTGGTCCAGGAAGCGTTTCTCAAGGCGTATGGGAACCTGGCGAAGTTCCAGGAACAGTCCAAGTTTTATACCTGGCTGGTGCGGATTGCGGTTAACGAAGCACTGATGAAGTTGCGCCGGAGAAGGCCGGAACGTACGGTCTCTCTGGACGAGGACGTAAGAACCGAGGATGACTCGCTTCCCCGTGAGGTTGCGGATTGGAGCCCCAATCCCGAGCAGATGTACAACCAAGCGGAGTTGCGGGACATTCTGACGCGCACCATTCAGGGGTTGCCGGCGGGATTCCGGACGGTGTTCGTACTCCGTGACGTGGAAGGCCTCTCGACTGAAGAGACGGCCCAAGCGCTGGAGCTGAGCACCCCGGCGGTGAAGTCGCGTTTGCTGCGCGCGCGCCTGCAATTGCGCGAGCGGCTCAACCGCTTCTTTCAGAGACGGGCCAGTGGAGATGGCGACCAGTGAAGTGTTCTGAGTTTCTAAACGAACTGACCAATTACCTCGATGGCGCGCTGGACGCCCGGACCAAGTCCGAACTCGACGATCACTTGGCGTGGTGCCACAACTGCTACGTCGTCTGCGATACCACTCGCAAAACCATCGAAATCTACCGCAACTCGGAGCTCTACGAGTTGCCCGACGATCTGCGCGTGCGGCTCCGGTCGGCCATCATGACCAAGTGTTCGGGACACAAGAAGTCCGACCCGCCGAGTGGCTAAGCCGGTTTCACGGTTACCGTAGACTGCGGTCGGTTTCGGGAAGGGCACGACTTCAGTCGTGCCGCACATGAGCGCCGGAAATGCGGGCTTTAGCCCCTGAGGATCGCCGATGGCGAGGTTTACACCAACTGTGAAACCGGTATAGGCGCCGAGTCTCGCTCTTAGTGCTCTTCCTGCTCTTCCCGTCGCCCCCGCTGTCGTTCCTCTGAACGCTCGCAAGTGCTTGATTTCGGAGCGCCTATGGTCGTGTACCTGCTGTGTTATCAGTGGTGCGAACCTTTTCCGCACTCCTCGAATCTAAGTAGATAGAGCTCGTCTTGATATTCAGGCGAAGGGGATGAGCCAGTTTTGTCGCTTTTATTCTGTGGAGGTTACCCGATGTTTTCGAAGTTGATGGACGCCATGTTTGGTTGCCGGCACGCTCGCTACAGCTTTCCGATCACGGTGCGCGCCGGTTCGCGCCGCAACCCGACGGCTCAGCGCACGGGTACCTACGTCGCGTGCCTGGATTGCGGCAAAGAATTCCGCTACGACTGGCAAGAAATGAGGATCGTGGGATCGCAGGCAAGAGAGGCCGCGCACTCCTTGGTTACGAAAGAAGCCGCGTAAGGGTTACGAAAAGACCCGCGCTGTTCCCTCCCAGCGCATTCTTCGAGGCGTTTCGTGGCCAAAAGTGAACATTCTTCGCTAGCCCGTGCCAAATTTTGCTCTGCGTTTTCCCGTTTTTGGTCAGCCGCGAACCTGCTCCCAAATTTCCGGAATTATGCACTTGCTGGAAATTTCACTAACTCCCCAGCCTCTGATGAGCGCATAATTGAATCGGCGCCGACCCGCAGAGCATGCTTCGGCAGTCCTTCAGAAGCGTTAGCGCATGCGGTTCGGACGGGAGGTGTCTGTGCCTCTTTCCATGCTTCGGGAATTCCTGGATCGTAACCGCATTCAATACATGGTGATCTCGCACTCGGTGGCCTACACGGCCCAGGGGATTGCCGCCCTCACCCACACACCCGGGAAAGAACTAGCGAAAACCGTCATGGTCATGGTGGACGGACGTCTGGCCATGGCGGTAGTGCCGGCTTCGTTCCGGGTGGATTTATACCGGCTGAAAAAATATCTGGGGGCAGAGTCAGTAGAACTGGCCAGCGAGCTCGAATTTCGCGGTCGTTTTGCCGACTGCGAAACCGGGTCTATGCCACCCTTCGGCAATCTCTACGGCATGGATGTTTTCGCGGACCAGACTCTGGCCGAGGACAAGGAAATCGCCTTCAACGCGGGTTCGCACCGGGAACTGGTGCGCATGAGATTTGCCGATTTTCGCGATTTAGTGAAACCGGTAATCATCCCGCTGGCGGCGGGCAGAGCCCATATTCACGCGGCTTGAGTGCTGCGGGAGCGGGCTCTTTCCCTGCGCGAAGCGGTCGCCGTCTCATGGCCATCGGCAGCAGCGCCCGTAGCCGCCAAGCGAGCGGTTGTGGGGCGAAGTGGGCTATCCCTGTTTTTTTCATACAATCTTCACAAATCGCTGTGTTAGATTTGCCCTTCTCAGATCAACTCAAAATTTCCTGGAGGAAACTGAATTGGGCAAGGACATGGTCCCCAAGAAAATCTTCTTCACCAAAGGTGTGGGGAAACATCGGGAGCGCCTCACCTCTTTCGAACTCGCCTTGCGCGACGCCGGCATCGCGGCGCAAAACCTGGTGCGTGTCTCTTCCATCTTCCCGCCCAACTGCAAGCTGGTCCCACGCTCGCAGGGACTCACGTATCTGCACCCCGGGGAAGTCGTATTTGCGGTGGTTGCCGAAAATTCCACGCACGAACCGCACCGCTTGCTAGCCTCTTCGATTGGCGTCGCCATCCCTGCCGATCGCACCACCTACGGATATCTGAGCGAGCACCATTCGTTCGGCGAGACCGAAGACGCTGCCGGAGACTACGCGGAAGAACTCGCCGCCGAAATGCTGGCCACAACTCTGAACGTGGAGTTCGATTCCGATCGATCGTGGGACGAGAAAAAAGAGATCTATCGCATCTCCAACAAGATCGTCCGCACCGCCAACGTGACGCAATCGGCGGTAGGCGATAAACGCGGGCTGTGGACGACGGTGATCGCGTCGGCGGTGCTGATCTTCGACTGATCGAGCTTGGACTGATTAAGCTTGTGGCGTAGAGACGCGGCTTGTCGCGTCTCTACTTTTTTACCGCGATTCCGGCAACCATCTTCTTTGCAGCCGGTTTCTTCTTCAGCCGCTCCAGCACCGCCGCTACGATCAGCGGCAATCCTACTGTAGCGTCCACAAAAACTTCCCCAAACTTCCCACCTTCAGCCGGGGGCACGAACTTGCCCCACGAAACGGCTTCGCTGTAGGGACTGCCCGAAAGGCCGCCCCAGTACACCGGTTCCGGGCAGATGCGCAGTCCGTAGTGATAGCGTTTCAGCGGCAGGTCTTCCCCGCCCCGGCGGTGGCGCAATTCGATGAACGGGCCGAATTGCTGCGACCAGTTGCGGGGAACGCCTCCGCCGATGGTGAAGATTCCCAGCCGCTTCTGCTGCAGCAGGGTTGCGGCGAAGTGCTCCAGGTCTTCGAAGGGATCGAAGCGGAATCGCGGCTTCCCTTTCTTATCGCGTTCACGGTTGGTTAACGCGTAATCCAGGCCTAACTCGGAATCGGAGAACGCGGGCACAAATACCGGAACATTTTTTTCGTAGGCCGACTTCAGAATGCCGCGCTGTCCTTTGGCATGCTTCGCCAGATGCGCTCCGATTGCGCGGTTCAACTTATACGAGCACATCACGTCGTCCGCGTCCCAGCCGCCGAACACCGCCGCCATCACGCGCTCCACGTCGTCGAGATTCTGCTCGGGTTCGAGCGTGTCATAGACGCGGTTGTATCCGGCCTCGTAGAGTTCCTCGTCGCTGAGCTCGGGATTATGCCGGAAATGAGCGCGCCCGGTCGCTTCGACCAGCCCATGCGCCATCAGCGCGCCGGTAGAAACGATCGCATTCACGATGCCGCGATCGATCAGCTCGGCAATCACCAGGCCCTGCTTGGCCACGGTCATCGCGCCAGCAAGCGTCATAACGACGAAGCAGTCTTGGTCGCGCGCCATGGCCTCCAGCACGTCGGCAGCTTCGCCGAGCTGGCGGCCCGTAAACGCTGTCCTGGACATCGCCCGCACCAGGTCGTCAATGGATCGAATCTTGCCGAGATCCAGCGGCTCCAGTGGAATCAGACGGTCGGCTACCGGATCGTGCAGCTTGCGGTCGATTCCCACGCCTTCCTGACGCTTGCCGTCGTGATGATTGCCGTGCTTCGCGACACTTTTCTGCTTCAAGGGACGAACCTCCAGAATAAAAACCGGTTTTGATCGAAGAAACAATTTACTAGAAGTGAGGGAACGCGGCGACTTGCTTTTACCGCGGTGTTGCAACGCTCACGCCTGCATCTCGCACTTTGATATTCTAGAGCGCGTGTTGAAAGTCAGGCTGGAGTGTTGCATGAACTACACCCTTCATGAATTGTCATCCCTCGCTTCGCTCGGGATGACAAAATCTAAGGGATAACAAAGTCTAGCGAATTCACGGAGAAACAAGTGCGAGACAAGTTCACCGTCGCCCTGGTGCAAATGTCGTGCGGCCCCGAGCCCGCCGACAATCTGGCCAAGGCGCTCGATCGCGTTTCGGAAGCAGCACGAAAGGGTGCCGACGTCGTCTGCCTGCCCGAACTCTTCCAGACTCAATACTTCTGTCAACGCGAAGACGCCGCCCTGTTCGATCTCGCGGAGCCGATCCCCGGCGCGGGCACAGAGAAGCTCGCCGCCACCGCCCGGCAAAATAAAGTCGTGCTGATCGCATCGCTCTTCGAGAAGCGCGCCCCCGGCCTCTATCACAATACGGCCGCGATCTTCGATTCCGATGGCGTGCTGCGCGGCATCTACCGCAAAATGCACATTCCCGACGATCCGCTCTACTACGAAAAATTTTATTTCACGCCCGGCGATCTCGGCTTCAAGGCCTTCGACACCTCCGCCGGAAAACTCGGCACGCTCGTCTGCTGGGATCAGTGGTATCCCGAAGGAGCGCGCCTCACGGCACTGCAGGGAGCCAGCATTCTGTTTTACCCCACGGCCATCGGATGGCATCCCGCGGAGAAGGCCGAATTCGGCGAGGCGCAACACGATGCCTGGCGCACCATTCAGCGGGCGCACGCGATCGCGAACGGCGTTTATGTCGGCGTGGTGAATCGCGTCGGCTTCGAGACCGGAAACATTCGCGGCAATTCGGTGCCCGGCAAAGGCCTCGAATTCTGGGGAGGCTCGTTCTTCTGCGACCCTTTCGGCCTTGTGCTCGCCGAAGCTTCCCACGACCAGGAAGAGATCCTGGTCGGCGAAGTAGACTTGCATCACCTGGAGGACATTCGCCGCAACTGGCCCTTCCTGCGCGACCGCCGTATCGACAGTTACGCTCCCATCACCAACCGCATGCTCGACGAGAAATGACGATTGCAACACGAAGGTATGGGTGAATTGCAATATGGCTGCGCTGTACAATCTCAATCATGGAACCAATTTCAACGGTCACAACCGCTTGGACAATCGCAAAGACTGCGGGAGAAATCTCGAAGAAACTGTACGACTTTGGTAAGAATCTAAAAGACCGTGAGGCGAAGCAACAGGTTGACGACATCCTAGACAAGCTACGCGAACTTAAGCAATCGGCTTCAGAACTGGAAGATCAGAACCGAGATCTTCGAGAAAAGTTGCGCTTCAAGAGTGATGACTACGTGTTTCGCAACCCGTTCCGGTACCACAAAGACCGCCCCGACCAGCGGCTTTGTGTGAAATGCTTCGCCAAGAATATCGAGGCTCCGATGGGCGAGCCAGGGAGGGACAGCATAAAAGAGTTCCGTGCATGTCTTGTCTGCGGGGGCCTTGTTACGGTGGCGAGTCTTAGTGTCCGTCCATCTCCCCCACTCAGGTCGGACTATCCTCAAGGTCGTCGCTAGTCTGTCATGTAAGGATGAGATTGAGACACTGAAGACTAATGACCAAACAATCCGCCTCCCGCACCAAGATTCCGCCCGCCGCGCAGGGCTACCGCATGCCCGCCGAGTGGGAGCCGCACGAATCCACTTGGCTCGCCTGGCCGCATTTCCGCGGCGATTGGCCGGGCAAATTCGAGCCAATCCCGTGGGTGTATGCCGAAATCGTCCGCACTCTGGCGCGGCATGAGCGTGTGGAAGTGATCGTCAACGACGCGAGTTGGGAACAACGCGCGCGCATGGTGCTCGAAAAGGCGGACGCGCTCTCCGATAATGTTTCTTTTCACCGCTGGCGCACCAATCGCGTCTGGACACGCGACTCGGGCTGCATCTTTCTGACGCCGCCCGCCGAGCAGACAGATGCCGGGCCGCTCGCCCTGCACTTTCAATTCAACGCCTGGGCCAAGTATCCGAATTACAATTTCGACGAAAAAGTTGGAGAGCGCATGGCGAAGGCCGCCGGGGCGCGTGTGGTGCAGCCGATCTTTGCCGATCCGCTTGGTGAGAAACATCGCGTTGTACTCGAAGGCGGATCGATCGACGTCAACGGCTGCGGCACTCTGCTTACCACTGAAGAATGCTTGCTCTCCGACACGCAACAGCGCAACCCGCTCATGGACCGCGCGGCATACGAGCAACTGTTCGCCGACTATTTTGGCGTGCGGTCCGTCATTTGGCTCGATAGCGGGATCGCGGGCGACGACACTCACGGCCACGTCGATGACATCACCCGCTTCGTCGCTCCCAATACCGTGGTCACGATGATCGAGCCGAATGAGCAGAGCGAAAACCACATGGCCCTGCATGCGAACCTGGGCCGCCTGAAAAACGCCCACACTTCCGACGGCGAGAGACTTGAGGTCGTCGAGATTCCCATGCCGCGTCCAGTCGTGTTCGAAGGCCGCCAGTTGCCTGCCAGCTACGCCAATTTTTATATCGCGAACGGCGCGGTGCTGGTGCCGGTCTTCAACGATCCGAACGATCGCATTGCGCTCAACTCGCTCGCGGAACTGTTCCCGACACGCGAAATCGTACCGATCTATTCCGGCGATCTGATCTGGGGATTCGGCGCCCTGCATTGCATGACGCAGCAGCAACCGGGAAGATGAAGCTCGAAGCCCGCAGCTCGGTAGCGAAAGGGAGATCCCGCTCTTTGGCGTTCGATTCTTCAGACCTTGTCATCCCGAGCGAAGCGAGGGATCTGTAGTTCGCCGCAAAATGCAGATCCCTCGCTTCGCTCGGGATGACAATTTATGAAGGGTTTGCATCTCCTTCATCATTTACACTTTTACCCGTGAACGCCGAGATCATTGCCGTGGGGTCTGAGTTGCTTACTCCCCATCGCCAGGACACCAACTCGCTCTACCTCACCGAAAAATTGAATGAACTGGGCGTTGAAGTGCGCTTCAAGTGCATTGTGGGCGACGACGCCGAAGGACTGACCGCGGCCGCCAAACTTGCCATGCGGCGTTCGGACATCGTCATTTTCATGGGCGGCCTCGGCCCCACTGAAGATGACTTGACGCGCGAAGCGGTGGCCGACGCGCTGGGTTTGAAACTGCAACGCGATCCCGACATCATCGCGAAGCTCGAAGAGCGCTTCGCCAAGCGCGGCATGAAGATGTCGGCAAACAATGCCAAGCAGGCCGACATCCTGACCAGCGCCACGATGTTGCCGAATCTGCTCGGCACCGCGCCCGGCCAGTGGATCGGCGGGAAGTACGACGGCCAGGAACGACTTCTGATGCTGCTCCCCGGCCCTCCCTACGAACTCAAGGCGCTGTTTGAAGGTGAATGCATCCCGCGATTGCGCGCCCGGATCCCGCCCCGGCACATCGCGACTCGCACGCTCAAAATGGCGATGATGCCAGAATCGCAAGTGGACGCACGGGTCGCGCCCATCCATAAAACTTATACCGACGTGCAGACCACCATCCTGGCGGGCGGGGGCGAGATTCAACTCCACCTGCGCTGCCGGAAAGATTCGCAAGCGGATGCCGAAGCGCGCGTCGAAGAACTCGCCGAAAAAATCGAGGACGAACTCGGCGACGCCATTTTCTCTCGCAAAGGTGAAACCATCGAGCAGATCGTCAGCTATCTGCTGCAGATGCGCAGCCTGACGCTGGCCGTGGCCGAATCGTGCACGGGTGGCCTGCTGGCCGAGCGCATCACTTCGCTCAGCGGCAGCTCGCGCTATTTTCTAGGCGGCGCCGTGGTCTACTCGAACGAATTGAAAACGCAATTTGCGAACGTTCCCAAGGCCCTGATCGACCAGCACGGAGCGGTCAGCCGCGAAGTGGCGGCGTCCATGGCCGAAGGCATCCGCAAGCGCTGCCTGTCGAGCTACGGAGTCGGAATCACTGGGGTCGCCGGTCCGAGCGGCGGAACCGAGCAGAAGCCCGTGGGCCTGGTCTACATCGCACTCGCGGGAGAAGAAGGCACGCAGGTTGTCGAACGCAACTTCCCCGGCGACCGCAAGCGCATCCGCCAGTTCGCAACGCAGCAGGCGCTGGAGATGATCCGCAGGGCGCTGTTGTAAGTCGCTGTTATTAAGAGATGCGAATATTCATCGGCATCGATCTCGACCCTGAAGTCCGCGCGCGGATCTCGCGCTTCCTCGAAGGCGTTGAGGGCTTCGCGCCCGATGCCCGCTGGGTGCGTCCGGAGTCGCTGCACATTACGCTGAAGTTCATCGGAGAACAATCGCCAGATCGGGTTGAGGCCATCAGCGAACGTTTGCGGCGGGTTGAAAGCGGCGCGTTCGAAATTCGCTCCGGCGGATACGGATTCTTCCCTACCGCAAAGGCTCCGCGCGTATTCTGGATCGGAATCCACGCTGGACCGCAATTCGCGGAACTGGCCGCGAGCATCGATATGGCCGTAGCCGAACTCGGCATTCCCCGCGAAGACCGGCCTTTCAGTCCACATCTGACTCTGGCGCGCGCTGGCGGCAGATCGGGCTCACCGAAATGGCGCAAAGGCGACGCCCCCAACGCAACGTTCGCAGTGCTCGAAAAGCGGCTCGCCGCGATGGGCGAGCTTGATTTCGGTACCATGACGGCCCACGAGTTTATTCTCTATCAGAGCCAGCTTTCACCAGGAGGATCGAAGTACACGAAGCTGCAACGATTTCCGATGCGACCGCCCGCCAACACAGCGGAATAGTTCGATGAACATTAGAAGCGATCTCATAATGGGCCGAAGGAGTAAGCCGCTGGCTCCCTCAGGGGCTAAAGCCCGCTTCTTTATTGGCTCTTAGCGGCACGGCTGAAGCCGTGCCCTACCCAAAGCCGATTTATGAGATAGCTTCTAGATAGATGAAGATGAATCCGTACCTCATCACCGCCGCCGTGAGTTCCCTGCTGGGATCCATCCCATTTGGCTACCTGCTGGTGCGGGTTTTCAAGGGCGAGGATGTACGCACGAGCGGCAGCGGCAACATTGGCGCGACGAACGTGGCCCGCAAGTCGCCTGCACTCGGGGTTGCGACTCTGCTTCTCGACGCCGCCAAAGGCCTGACCGCAGTTCTAGTGGCGCGGGTGCTGTTCAGCGGGCCGCATCAGCAGCTCATCATGACCACGGCGGCGTTCTTTGCCGTGCTCGGCCATCTGTTCCCCGTCTGGCTCAAGTTCCGCGGCGGCAAGGGCGTGGCCACCAGCCTCGGAGCTTTTATATTGCTCACCCCGAAATCCATTTTGTGCATGGTAGGCCTGTTCTTGATCATCGCCGTCGCCTTCCGCTACGTCTCGCTCGGGTCCGTCGCTGTGGCGGCGGCTTTTCCGCTGCTGGCGTGGGCCTTGCACGAATACGCGGACCCGCGGCAACTGGTCTTTATCGCCCTGGTTTCGGCGCTCGTCATCTGGAAGCACCGCCAAAACATCGGCCGTCTCGCCGCCGGAACGGAATCCAAATTAGGAACAAAATCAGGAACAAAGTCGGGAACGTTAGGAGCAACCCGCAGATGAGCCGCATTGCCATCATCGGCGCCGGTGCCTGGGGCACCGGACTGGCAATCGTCCTGGGACGCAAAGGGACGCACCATGTCCCGCACAATATCCGGCTCTGGGCCAACGAACCTGAAGTTTCCGAGAGCATCGCAAGAAGCCGAATCAACGAGCGCTTCCTGCCGGGGTTCATCCTGCCAGAATCGATTGCAGCGACGAGCGATCTCAATACCGCGCTCGAGGCCGCCGAGATCGTCGTCAGCGTGATGCCCTCGCAGCATTGTCGAGCTCTGTTCGAACGCATGGCGCCGGCGCTCCGCCCGGAGATACTTTTCGTCAGCTGTACCAAAGGACTCGAAGACGGGACTCTACTGCGTATGACGGAAGTGATTAGCGATGTTTTGCGAAGCCGCAGGTTCACTCCTCGCGTGGGGGCGCTCAGCGGCCCTTCGTTCGCTAAGGAAGTCGCGCGCGGCGATCCGACCGCTGTCACCGTGGCGTCCGTCGACGGAGAAGTAACGCGCGCCGTGCAGCAGGCGTTCAACGATTCCCGCTTTCGCGTCTATACCAACGACGACGTGATCGGCGTGGAGTTAGGCGGCGCGCTGAAGAACATCATCGCCATCGCCGCCGGCGTCTGCAATGGCCTCGGCCTTGGCCACAATTCGGTAGCGGCGCTGATCACGCGAGGTCTCGCCGAAGTGGCGCGTTTGGTCGTCGCGTGCGGTGGACGCCTCGATACCATCGCTGGACTCGCCGGACTGGGCGATCTGGTTCTAACCTGCACCGGAGATCTCTCGCGCAACCGCGGCGTCGGCGTTGAACTAGGCAAAGGCCGCAAACTGCCCGACATCATCGCCGGCATGCGCGGGGCAGTCGCCGAAGGGGTTTTCACCACCAAAGCCGCGGTTGGTTTAGCCCGCAAGAAGAACGTCGAGATGCCGATCACCGAACAGATGTTCGCCATCCTCGAAAAGGGCAAGTCGCCGCAAAAGGCCATCGAAGAACTAATGACGCGTGCGGCAAGGTCCGAAATCTAAGTGTGGCGCGGACACTCCCTTCGGCTTCGCTCAGGGCAGGCTCTGTCCGCGCAGGCTTTATCCATGTCCACGCAGTCTCGGTCATCGCGGCCCTCGCTTCCCGCCCAGACCGCTATTTTCGTTGAGCCACAGCGGGCGATGGTGAATTTCTTCAGATCAATTCAGACGGCTTCAGACTGGCTCCATGTACGTTTCCAGAAATCAGGCGCAAGATCACACTCACTTGCGGGATTTGCTCACCTCTCCTAGGCGAGTCAGGTGAGCCCAGTAAGTGGGGGGTTCGGAAATCGGGGAAGGTTTTCGAACCCCTCAAATGCAAATTAAGGGTTTGGTCAGGTCACCTCACTTCACTTCAGAAACAGGCCAACTACAAAATCCGCTAGCTCCCTCAAGCTTTACCCAGCACCCAGAACCCTCTTCCCGCCAGCGAAATGGCATCCCAAAAAGCAGAAGCTACCTTCCATAATTCATAGCCGCTATCCCGGATCCTCTCTATAATTGTGGAAGTTACTCTATGGACGTGACTTACCAGCACTGGGCAAGATTGGAGGGTGGCAGTGAAGTTGCTTATGCCTGATCGACGACGATTATCTGGCCGCGCCGCCGCTGCGACCGTGCCAGTCCATGAATCGCGAACTATGAACCGCGAATTTGAGGCCCGATTTACCGCCATCCTGCTGACTCTCCTCACAGTAGCGGCGGTACTTTTCGCCGGTTTTAACTACAAGATCGAGCACCAGTCTGCGGTTCCCGACGACGGCGCGTGGTGGATGGAGCGGAAGGGCCGCCTGGTAGCGGATCGGCTGGAGCCGAACGGTCCGGCAGAGCGGGCCGGAATCCGCCGCGGGGACGAGGTGGTCAGCGTCAACGGCCGCGCGGTAGACACTTCGGCGGCGGTGACGCGGCAGATCTACTATTCCGGCGTCTGGTCGAAGGCGACCTACTCGTTGATCCGCGGGTCGGTTCCGCTGGATGTGGAAGTGGTGCTGGCTCCGGCCGAGCGCTCCATGAACGATTGGCTGCGGCTGATCGCGCTCATTTACCTGGGCATTGGACTTTATGTACTGCTGCGGCGCTGGACGGCGGTGGGTTCCACGCATTTTTACATTTTCTGCCTGGTATCGTTCGTTTTCTACTCGCTGCACTACACCGGCAAGTTCAACGCTTTCGACTGGATCGTCCTGTGGGCCAATGAGGTCGCGTGGCTGCTGCAGCCGGCGTTGTTTCTGCACTATGTATTGACCTTCCCGGAACGGCGGGAGTTCGTCAGCAAGCATCGCTGGTCGATTCCGCTGCTCTACCTGCCAGGCGTAATACTGCTCGGAATACAGGTGCTGGCGCTGGAGTTTTTAAAAGCCAGCGCTTCGCTGCTCTTTAATCTGAACCGGGTGCACTGGGCTTATCTGACGATCTTCTTCGTCTCGGCGGCGGCGGTTCTGTGGCGCAGCTACCGCCAGGCCACCACTCCGATTCTGCGGCAGCAACTCAAGTGGATTACGCGCGGCACCATCCTCGCCATCACGCCGTTCACGCTTTTTTACGTTCTGCCGTATCTGTTTGGAGTGATGCCTTCGCTCACCATGAAGGTGTCGGTGCTATCGCTGGGATTGCTGCCGCTGACTTTTGGATACGCCATTTTCCGCTACCGGTTGATGGACGTGGATCTGATCTTCAAACGCGGCATGGCATATACGCTGGCGGCGGCGGCCATTGTAGGAGCGTACTTCGCCGTCGTGGCCGCGATTGCGGAGTTGGTGCACACGCGCGTGCCCAGTTCCGGACCTTACGGGTTGGTGGCGGCGGTCGTGGTCACCGCGCTGCTGTTCGATCCAGTGCGGAAATGGATTCAGGAGAAGCTTGACCAATTCTTCTACCGCACAGGCTACGACTACCGGCGCACGCTGATCGAGTTCGGACGGGAATTGAGTTCGGAGACCGACCTCGACAAAATGCTTTCCTCGCTGGTGGACCGGGTGGCACGCACACTGCTGGTGGATCGCATCGCTATCTTCCTCGGCAACAGCGACTCTTCGCGCTTTGAACTGTCGAAATCGTTTGGGATCGCCCACGTCACCGGTCTCGACCTGTCGTTCCTCGCGAAACCGCGAATCGAGGACGCTGCCGGGCATATCTTCTTCGAAAATACGCACCAGCTGCCGCGTGAGAATGCCACGGCGCAAGAAGCCATCGGACGCCTGGATCTGAACTACTACATTCCCTGCCACGCGCGGCAAAAGACCATCGCCTTCCTCGGACTGGGCAAGACGATGCAAGGCGACTTTCTTTCGAGCGAAGATGTGGAGTTGCTCGAAGCGCTGGCGGGATACATCGGCATCGCGATCCAGAACGGGCGGCTGTACGCCTCGCTCGAGCAAAAGGTTAGCGAGTACGAGCGGCTCAAGGATTTCAACGAGAACATTGTTGAATCCATCAACGTCGGCGTGATGGCCGTGGACCTGCAGGATCGCATCGAGAGCTGGAACTCGCAGATGGAAGTAATGTATGCCCAGCCGCGTTGGCAGGTGGTGGGGCGTTCGTTGAGCGAGGTTTTTCCGGCCGCCTTCGTCGAGGAGTTCTATCGCGTTCGGCAGAATCCAGGCATCCACAATCTTTATAAGTTCCGGCTGGCGACTCCCACCGGCGAATCGCGCATTGTGAATGTTGCGATCGCGCCGCTGGTAACCCGCAAGTTCAACGTGGTGGGGCGACTGGTGATCATGGACGACATCACGGAGAGGATCGAACTGGAAGTCCAGCTCACCCAGGCCGACAAACTTTCTTCGATCGGACTGCTGGCCGCCGGCGTTGCCCACGAAGTAAATACGCCGCTGGCTGTGATCTCGTCTTACACGCAGATGCTGGCGAAGCAGTTGCAGTCGGACCCGCAGAAAGTGGGGCTGCTCGAAAAAATCACCAGGCAGACGTTCCGCGCCTCGGAGATCGTCAATAACCTGCTGAACTTCTCCCGCACCACGGGCACGGAATTGACGGAAGTCAGTCTGAACAAGGTGATCGCGGATACGCTGGCCTTGCTCGAGCACCAGTTCAAGGTGGCGCACATCCAGGTGCAGCGCGAGCTCCACGAGAACCTTCCTTTGATTCAGGGCAACGCGGGGCGCCTGCAGCAAGTGTTTCTGAATTTGTTCCTGAATGCCAAGGACGCGATGTCCGGGGGCGGAGTCCTGAACGTGGCGACGCTGAACGGCGAATTTGTCAGCGTGCGCGTTTCTGACACCGGCTCGGGCATTGCGCAGGAACACATTCAGCGCATCTACGATCCATTTTTCACCACCAAGACGTCGCCCGCGGAGGGCCAGAATCGCGGCACCGGTCTTGGACTTTCTGTCACCTACGGCATCATCCAGGAACACGCGGGCAATATCCGCGTGGAGAGCCGCCCGGGCGAAGGCACCACCTTCACCCTGGATTTCCCGTTGATCAGGAAGGCAGTCCATGTCTGAAGTAGCAATGTCTGAAGTGACACCTATCCCGCGCCGGAGCACACCGGAAAACACGCAGCCGCAAAGCGCGGGCAGAATCCTCATCATTGACGACGAAGCGGAAATCCGGGAGTCGCTGGAGACTCTTCTTCAGCTCGAAGGCTACACGGTCGTGGTTGCGGAAAACGGACGGGAAGGTCTGACGCAGATTGGACAGCGCACTTTTGATGTGGTTTTGCTCGACCTGGCGCTACCCGACAAGAACGGGATGGACGTGCTCGCTGAGATTCGGCTGCTGCATCCGCAGCAGGCAGTCATCATGATCACCGCCTATGGAACGGTAGAGAACGCGGTCCGCGCCATGCAGTCCGGGGCCACCAACTTCATCCAAAAACCATGGGACAACGAGAAACTGCTGGCCGACGTGCGCGCCGCCGTCGCCCGCCAGAAGGCGGAAGAAGAAAACATTCAACTGAAGCGCGCGCTCAAACAGCGCTACAACTTTGAAAACATCGTGGGCAAGAGCGAGCCCATGCTGAAGATTTTCGATCTGGTCGCACAGGTGGCGCCCAGCCGCTCGACGGTACTGCTGCAAGGCGAAAGCGGGACGGGCAAGGAACTGATCGCCAAGGCGATTCATCTGAATTCCACGCGGCGCGACCGCCCGTTCGTGCCCGTCAACTCCGGGTCCACACCACCCGATCTGCTCGAATCCACGCTGTTCGGGCACGTCAAAGGCGCCTTTACCAGCGCGGTTGCGTCGAAGAAGGGGCTGTTCGAAGTTGCCGACCGGGGCACGCTCTTTCTCGACGAGATCGGCACCATGAGCATGGACACGCAGAGTAAGATTCTGCGCGTGTTGCAGGACCGCAAGTTCATGCATCTGGGCGGCGTGCAGGAAATTCAAGTGGACGTGCGCATCATCGCCGCCACCAACGTGGATCTTCGCCAAATGGTGAAAGAAGGCCGCTTCCGCGAAGACTTGTTCTATCGCCTCAACGTAATCAGTCTCGATCTGCCGCCGCTGCGCCAGCGCCGCGAAGATATTCCGCTGCTGGTGCAACACTTCCTCCAAAAGTATTCCGAGGAGAACGAGCGGCCCCGTCGCCGCATTACCACCGAGGCGTTGCGCCCGCTGGTGAGCTATCCATGGCCCGGCAACGTTCGCGAACTGGAGAACACGATCGAACGCGCCGTGGTGCTATCTTCCGACAGCGACATTGGGCTCGACCTGCTGCCCGACCACATCGTCGGCCGGGGCAACTCGCTTCCATCTTTGGATGCGAATGCGGGGGCCACGCTGTTCGGCATCATGGAAGACTGCGAACGGCGGATCATCATCGACATGCTGGAAAAATGCGGCTGGAACCAGACCGAAGCAGCGGAACGCTTCCACGTCCCGCTCTCCACACTGAATCAGAAAATCAAACGGCTGGCCATCGAGATCAAGAAGAAGAATCGCGAGTAGCCAGCTCGTTCTTTCGCCTGTAGCGACGCGGCCAGCCGCGTCTCTACAGGAAAGCAATGATGCCCAAATCTTCCACGCGGCAGACCCTCGTCGGACAAACTTGGCTGCTCCAACCTCTTTTCCGCTCTGCTATAGTTCCCTGAGCAGTTCCCCGACCAGACATGGCGTTAGAACTCGAACTGACTTCGCCCGTTGACGTCGCCAAAGATATTGCGCTGGCGGTCCAGGACTACACCCTGCTGTCGGCGCAATCCCTGGCGAACTTCTTCCGCCGCCCCCTGTACATGGCCGACATGCTGCAGCAGGCGGACCTGATCGGCGTCGGCTCCCTGCCGATTGTGATTCTGACCGGACTCTCCGTCGGCGCGCTGTTGGCGCTGAACTCAGCCAGCACGCTGCAACGATTCGGCGGGGTCACTCTCATCGGCGAGCTCG
>JBEKAF010000005.1:0-79901 GCA_050018355.1 Terriglobales bacterium
TTCCTGCTCAATCCCGTTCTCCCCAATCTCGGTTCCTCCTCGCCGAAGGAACTCTAAAAGGGGACACTTCTATTGTGGTTTCAGGGGGACACTTTTAATGTGGTTCAACACGCGGTACCCTGCCTCTCTCATACCACATTAGACAATGTTCCCGCATTGTGCACAATCCATGTCGCGGTGGGGGCCGCAGCGGGCTGTCGCGTTCCTATTCGCCGTAAGGAACCCGGATGTTCTTGACCTGGGTGGCGTGCTCAAGAAACCAGCGGCCCTCGGCCAGCTTCGGGTTGAACCAGTCGATGGCGCGGTCTTGTAGCTCGGTGAAGATCTTCCGGCGTATCAGGTGCCTCAGTACTCGCACGAACTCAATGCGCAGGACGCTGCGACCGGCGATCTGCTCTACCTCGCGACCCTGTCGCTCGCCCGCAAAGCTCAGAGCGCCCGCCAATATCCCGATGCTCTCCGCTATTTTCATGAGGCGGCAAAACTAAACTCGCAGGAGCCCGCGCCGAACCACGGCCTCGCGGAGATATACAGCCTCACCGGTCGTGCCGCGCAGGCAACTAGCGAAAAACATGGAGCTGACCGCTTGGCCAGCATTCTCGAGAAAACTCAATAATCACCAATTCAGCAATCATGAAACTCACCACGGGGAACCATGCGAACGGCCTGCGAAAATCTCTACTGTCGAAGCCGGGCTGGCGTTACAATGACCCACTTAATCTTCAGCTAAATTGGTTTAGGTATGCAAAAGACAAAGGTGCCAGCTGCAATGCGCGAAAGCCTGCTCCGTTCAGCGCGGAAAGTGATGAAGAACGCCTACGCGCCCTTCTCTAATTTCAGAGTGGGCGCAGCCATCCTCACCTCGAAGGGCCAAGTCTTCCTGGGATGTAACGTCGAGAACTCTTCTTACGGAATGACCAACTGCGCCGAGCGTACCGCGATTTTTTCTGCCATCGCCAAGCTCGGCCCAGAACTTGAGATTCACGCCGTCGCCGTCGCCAACGATCACGGAGTTCCATGCTCGCCCTGCGGCGCCTGCCGCCAGGTCATCTATGAATTTGGGCCGCGTGCCATCGTCTTCTACCAGGGCGAAAAAGGCCCGAAGCAAAGTCTCATCACCGATCTTTTGCCGGAGGGTTTCCGCCTCAAGTGAGCCAGCCGAGTGTTTCGCAATCCCCGTTTCGCGTCATCGATCTCATCCGCAAAAAGCGCGATGGCGGGGCATTATCCGCCGCTGAAATCGAATACCTCGTCGAGGGCTGCACTAAGGATGACGGCAGTATTCCCGAGTACCAGATGGCGGCGTGGCTCATGGCAGTCGTGCTGCGCGGTATGACGTGCGAGGAAACCGCCGCCCTCACGCACGCCATGCTGCATTCCGGCGAAGTTCTCGATCTCAGCTTTCTTCCCGCAAAAAAAGTGGACAAGCACTCCACCGGCGGCGTCGGCGACAAGACCTCGCTCGTGCTGGCCCCGCTGGTCGCCGCCGGCGGCCTCTTCGTGCCCATGATCAGCGGTCGGGGACTCGGCCACACCGGAGGCACGCTCGACAAGCTCGAATCCATCCCAGGATTTCGCGTAGGTCTGACGGTGCCCGAATTCCATCGCGTTCTCAAAGCCTGCGGATGTTCCATGATTGGCCAGACCGACAAAATCGCTCCCGCCGACCGCAAGTTGTACGCGTTGCGTGACGTTACCGGCACCGTCGAGAGCCCGTATCTCATCTGCGCCTCGATCATGAGCAAGAAACTGGCTGAAGGCACCGACGCGCTCGTGCTCGATGTGAAGACCGGCTCGGGCGCGTTCATGAAAAGAGAGGAAGACGCCGTCTTTCTCGCCGAACTCATGGTCGAAACTGGCGAACGCATGGGCAAGCAGATGGTCGCGCTCATCACCAACATGGATCAGCCGCTCGGCCACATGGTCGGCAATGCGCTCGAAGTGCAGGAGTGCATTGAAGTATTACACGGCGGCGGACCGCCGGACCTGCGCGATTTGTGTCTTGAATTGGGCGCCTGGATGTTCTACCTCGGCGGCGCTTCAAAGACGGTGGCGCAAGGCAAGCAACTCGCCGAGCAAATCATCGCTTCCGGGAAAGCCTTCGAGAGGTTCCGCCAGATGGTCGAGTTGCAGGGAGGCGACATCAGCGCGATCGACGATCCGACCCGCCTCCCGGGCACCGATCACCGCGTCGAGCTACCCAGCCCCCAAGCCGGATACGTGACCGCCATACTGTGCGAACAGGTCGGCACCGCCTGCGTCATTCTCGGCGGAGGCCGCGAACGCAAAGAAGATTCCGTCGATCCCGCTGTCGGCATCGTCGTTCATAAAAAGATCGGCGCCAAAGTCTCTGTCGGCGAGTCGCTCTGCACCATTCACTGCCACTCCGACGCACAGGCCGCGCGCGCAAGAACATTGCTGGAAGAGAGTTATCAAATCGCAGCTGCCGCGCCCGCGCACAAAACATCCCTGGTTCATCGCGCGATCTATAAAGGGGAACCCTAGATGGGACGTTTCACTGGCATTCTCGGTCTGCTCACCATGTTGGGCCTCGCCTACGCCTTCTCCACCAATCGCCGCGCGATAAACAAGAAAACGGTTGTGTGGGGCCTGGGCCTGCAAGTTGTGTTCGCCATCTTCGTTTTGAAAATTGAGATTGGACGCCAACTTTTCCAAAAGGCGGGAGACGCAGTCAATCGCTTGCTTAGCTATTCATTTGAGGGATCGAAGTTCGTCTTCGGCGCGCTCGGTGCGCAGGGCTCGTCGATGGGATTCTTTTTCGCATTCCAGGTGCTGCCGACCGTCATTTTTATCGCCGCCTTTTTCGCCGTGCTCTATCACTACGGGATCATGCAGTTCATCATCAAACTGGCCGCGAAGGTGATGACGCGCTTCATGGCCGCCAGCGGCGCCGAATCTCTGAACGTGGCGGCGAGTATCTTCATGGGTCAGACCGAAGCTCCGCTCACCATCCGCCCGTTCCTTCCCGACCTCACTCGCTCGGAACTGATGACCGTGATGACCAGCGGCATGGCCCACGTCTCCGGCGGCATCATGGCCGCCTACATCTTCTTCGGCATCGAACCCAAACATCTTCTGAGCGCGGTCATCATGACCGCTCCCGGCGCCATCCTGATTTCAAAGATGCTCGTGCCTGAGACGGAAGTTCCGAAGACGGCCGGTCGTGTGGTCATGAGCGAGGAAGAAGTGGGCGCCGAGAAAAGCGAAAACCTGCTGGGCGCGATTGCGCGCGGCACCACCGACGGTTTAGGCCTCGCACTTAATATCGCCGCCATGCTGATTGCATTCCTCGCGCTGATCGCCCTGGCCAACGGCCTCCTCGGCGGCATTCACAACCGGCTGGGAATTTTGTGGTTTCCCTCCAGCCTGCAGCAAATCTTCGGCACATTGTTTGCCCCCGTCGCATGGGTCATCGGAATCCCATGGCGTGACTGTCCCGCCATCGGCAATCTTCTCGGCACGCGCATGGTGTTGAACGAACTCGTAGCCTTCTCCATGCTCGGACCGCAGAGAGCCGTGCTCGACCCCCGCTCGTTTACGATCGCGACCTTCGCGCTCTGCGGGTTCGCAAATTTGAGCTCGATTGGAATTCAGTTGGGCGGAATCGGAGCGCTCGCTCCCAACAAGCGAGGCGAACTAGCCCGTCTCGGAATTCGCGCCATGTTGGCCGGAACCATGGCCAACCTGATGTCGGCTTCGATTGCCGGCATGCTTCTGTAAAGGCGCTTTTGCTGTGGAAACCGGCTTGGGTAGGGCTTTAGCCCCTGAGGGATGCGGCAGTTTGCTCCTTCTGTTTATGACGAGCTGGCTTCTAGTTTGTGGAGGATTTCGTCAGTAGTGACCAGCTTCGCTCCCAGACTCTGCAATTCAGTAAGCGTTTTGTTCCCAACTTCCGGCGCCAAGGTTTCAATCGCATCGCGGACCAACGCTACCCGCCGCTTTCGCTCCAGCAACCCCTTCACCGCGCAACTGACGCAGTATTCCGTCACGACTCCAAACACCACAAATTCCGCAGCGTTTCCCAACCGTTCCACCAAACCGTCGGCATGGCGAGTCTCAAAAATATCCAGCGTCTGCTTCTCCAGGATGATCTGCTGATACTTGAAAAGATCTTCCGGCAACATGGCGTTGGCATCGTTTTCCACCCGAACAAAATTCTCCGCCAGCGCTTCCGGAACGAACTCCGCCCCAGCCGTCCCTTTCAGGCAGTGCGGCGGAAACTGCTTGAACTCAGGATCATTGGCCGGATGAAAATCTCCATGCGAAACCAGAAACACTTCGTCCCGCCGCGCCGCGTCCGTCAGCTTGCGGATGTTGGGCAGGAGTTTCTCGGCACCGGGAACGTAAAGCTTGCCACCAGGCAGCATAAAATCAGCCTGCACATCCACTCCCCAAAAAATGTAGTCGCGAGATTGCATTCCACTCTCTGTCGTCTCGATGCTTGTAACACATTCCTTCGGCCGCTAACAAAACTCCATTCGGTGAAGTCTTGCCCCATCCTTTTCCACAGTCTCTGCCTTGTCAATCCCCACTCCCTGCCCCGCTCGCTCATATCCCTACGAAGAGATTACGGTAGGGAATCAGGCGCGCCGTGCTCGTATCGCACGGTGATAGAATTGTGCGTTTGCATCACCCGCGATAAAGCACACGCGATGAAGGTCCTGACACCTGTGCCCGTCGAACAGATTCCGGAAACTCTGCCCCGCACTCAAGCCCAGGCGCGGCCCGACTCCTGGGCTGATGTCCTGGTCGTGGGCGCTGGCCCCACCGGCATGGCCTGCGCCATCGAGGCGCAGAAGGCGGGCTTCAAGGCTCTCATCGTCGATAAGGGATGCGTCGTCAATTCCATCTATCACTATCCCAACAATATGGTGTTCTTCACCACGCCCGAGCTGCTCGAGATTGGCGATGTTCCTTTCACCACATCGCTGCCGAAGCCCACCCGGCTAGAAGCGCTCGAATATTACCGCCGTGTCGCCGAGCACTATCACTTGCACATCCGCCAGTACGAATGGGTAAAGACCATTACGGGTGAGGACCGTAACTTTCGGGTCACCACAACCGACCGGCACAACGCCATCCACGACTACCGTGCGCGCAAGATCGTGGTCGCCACCGGCTACTACGATCTCGCCAACCAGATCGGTATCCCCGGCGAAGACCTGGACAAAGTTTCCCATTACTATAGGGAACCGCATCCTTATTTCGACACCGACGTAGTTGTGGTCGGCGGCAAGAATTCAGCGGCCGAAGCGGCGCTGGATTTGTGGCGGCACGGCGCCCGCGTCACGCTCATCCATCGCGGATCGCAGATGCACAACCACGTCAAGTATTGGGTGCGTCCCGACATCGAGAACCGCATCAAGGCTGGCGAAATCGCCGCGCACTTCAACAGCACCGTGCAGGAGATCGGCGATGACTCGGTCATGCTGCGAACTCCGGCCGGCCCCCTTCGTCTGAAAAACGATTTTGTGTTCGCTCTCACCGGTTACCATCCCGACTACGATTTCCTCCGCAGCGTGGGCATCGAACTGGCTACGGAACAGCTCCGTCCCGTCTGCGACCCCGAGAACCTGGAATCGAACGTTCCGGGAATCTATGTCGCCGGAGTGATCGTCGCCGGCTCGCGGACCAACGAAATCTTCATTGAGAACGGCCGCTTCCACGGCAAACTGATCGCCGCTCACCTCAGCGAGAAACTCGGTCGCGGAAACCCAAATTTTCCTCTTGACGCAACTTAACATGTAACCGCATAGTTACGAAGTATTCATTATGCCGAACCGTTCGGTTACATATTTGCCCGAGGTCACCTTCCACGCGCTGGCCGATCCCACCCGGCTTGCCGTGCTCGCTCTTTTGCGCGGGGGACCCCAGGCTGCCGGGCAAATCGCCGCAGCCTTCCCCATATCTCGTCCCGCGATTTCCAAGCACCTGCGCCAGTTGCGCAAAGCGCGGCTGGTGCTACAATCCCGCCGCGGACGCTACCGCTTTTATCGGCTCAACGTCGCGCCGCTCGAAGCGGTGGATTCGTGGCTCAACCGATACCGAATGTTCTGGCAGACGAATCTGGGCAATTTGAAATGGTATGTCGAAAAGGAAAACGCCCGCGAGATGGGCCAAGTCTCAGGTAAGGTCCCGAATAAGGCACCCCGCAAGCACAAATAAATCTTCGGAGGAATCTATGAATCTAGTTCGGAATCTCGTTCGCAACATCGCTGCCATTGCCGCAACGCTGGTCATCGTTTTCTCCGCCAGCTTTGTTGTGGCCCAGTCAGATGCGCACAAGTCGTTCGACCTGCTGAAGGGATTGGAAGGGAACTGGGCAGGGAAGAACCAGCAGGGTCAGCCCATTCAAGTGACCTTCCGCCTGACCGCCGGCGGCTCCGCGCTCATGAGCGAAATTCTCGGTCGCGGTCCAGAAAACATGATCACCATGTTTCACATGGATGGCGACCGCCTTCTGATGACCCACTACTGCGGAGCCGGCAACCAGCCACGCATGAAGGTCATTTCGTCGGACGCGAAATCCGTCAGCTTCGAATTCGTGGACGGCACCAACATCGGCCCCGGCGACGGACACATGCAGCACGTGACCTTCACCCAACCTGACGCCGATCACCATATCGAAGAATGGGTCTTCCTCGATCACGGCAAAGAAATCAAAGAAGTGTTCACGCTCGCGCGGGTGAAGTAGACAAACCATCGCGAACCCAATCGGAGGAGCTTATGCCGGAAGCCATTGTGACGCCCGACCAGGACGCCATAATCGCGGAGATTGACATTTCCGCGCCGCCCAGCCGTGTTTTCGAGGCGCTGACCGATTCCAGCCGGCTCATGCGCTGGTTTACCGACGCGAGCTGTCCGGTCAAGTTCTGGCAAATGGATGCGCGGCTGGGCGGCAGCTACAGCTACGCCACCGAGAAGGGCAACTTCGTGGTCAATGGTGTCAGCGAATTCAAATGTCACGGCGAGGTCACGGAAATTGATCCGCCGCGGCTGCTGGTCTACAGCTGGATCGGCAACTGGCATCTCGACAAGCAGAAAAAAACAATTGTGCGCTGGGAACTCACGCCCACCGCATCCGGCACACACGTGAAAGTAACGCACAGCTGTCTTGCTCAGGAACCCGCTGCTCGCGCCGACTACAGCGGCGGTTGGCCCGGCGTTGTCGAGAAGCTCAAGCTATTCGCGGAAAAGGGTACAGCAACGCTGAATCCGCTCTAGCGCGACATCAGAAATTCGACCTGCTGCTCAATCTCAAGGTTGTCGAGTCGCCCGGCACGCCGGCCACGGCCACCACTCGTCCGCCGCGGAAAGGGCCGATTAAGCGCCATTTGGGGCCATTGACCAATTGCGGAGGAACAGGCTGGGCAACCCCTGCGACGGTGAGCAACAGAAAAGCCAACGTGAAAATGCGACGTCTTAACCACGATCTGAGTTTACGCAATGGCAGGTCCTCGTTTTCGGTCCCCGGTTGGTTGAGATATTATGCCCGAGTCTTCGATCACTCATCTATCCCGCATCATCTATCCGGCAGCGCACGATTTGCTGCGTGTATGGTCGTCGAGGTTTAATGTCCCATGCACTGGAATGACGCTGGGATTCTTTTTCTGATTCTGCTGGCGATGATAGCGCTGTTGCTCTTGCTTCTTCATCGCACTCGCCTGGGTTCACTTCTGCACGAGCATATCGCCGACCGTCCGCGCCGCAGGCTGTTTCTGGCATCCGTCAGCTTCTTTCTGACGTTTGCCATAGTGCGGGGAATGGTTTTTGCCATCCGGCACCAGATTCCGCCTTTTCACTACATCATCATGGGCGGTCGCCACATCCACCACCTGGTGCTCGGGATTCTAATTCTGCTGGCCGTCGGTTATGGCTGGTTGTGTGAAGTTGGTAACGGCAGCGATTCTTCGTCGATTTTCGCCAGCGGCTTGATGTCGCTGCTTTACGGACTGGGCTCGGCGCTGACGCTCGATGAGTTTGCGCTCTGGCTCAATCTGAAGGACGTCTACTTCGTGCGCGAGGGACGGTCGAGCATCGACGCCGTCCTCCTGTTCGGCTCGCTGCTCGCAATCGGGGGATGGGGCGCGCCGCTATTCGCCGCCGTGGCAAAACGGACGACGAAGCAAAATCGCTAGCCGCAACAGCAAGACGCCGTCTCCAGTTTTCATCGGTGATACCATCAACTTGCTTTAACGAACTCCCGACACTGGCATCACGGAATGACTCGATCCGCCCGCTCCGTCGCCTCTCCCCGCGTGGTCAGCATCGCGGATTTCCGCGATCTCGCCCGGCACCGCGTGCCCCGGGCCGTCTTCAACCACCTTGATGGCGGCGCCGAAGGCGAAGTCACCCTCCGCGAAAATTGCCGCGTGTATGAGGGCGTTACCTTCCTCGGAGTACTCCAACAACTCGGGCCACGCGCCGATACTTCTTAAATTATCACTTCCGAATTACCATCCAAGCGATGACTTCTCGCCTCGGACGATGGCTGCGCGATCCGCTTTTTCTCTTGTGTCTGACCGCGGGGCTGCTCGCTTTCGTGGTGCAATCTGGCGAGTTGGGAACGTCCGACACGATACATCGGCTTCAAACCACCCATTGGCTGTGGACCTCGGAGCCGCAGGTTTTCCCCAACGAGTATCCCGAGTTTGGCCTGCACGGCCGTGGAGGGCGCCTTTATAGCTGGTACGGCATCGGCCAGTCGCTGCTTATGCTGCCCGCCGATCTCCTGGGGACGTGGATGGCGCACTGGTCTATCTTCTCGGATTACGGCGACGACCCTGCCGTGTGCAGCATTGTGGTCAGCTACCTCACCAACATTGTGGTGAACATTCTCACCGCGCTCATCGCGTTCCGGTTGCTCGGTCAGTTGCGCTTTAGCATGAAAGAGTCCGTGGCGGGCGTGCTGGCGTTGATGTTCTGCACCACCCATCTTCACTACACGCAGAACATGATGGAGAACAACTACATCATGTTGCTGACGCTGACGGGATTTTCATTTCAGTACGAGTGGCTGCGCGCGGACAGCCGGCGGGCGCTCTTTATCGGCTCCTGCGGGCTTGGACTAAACCTGCTTACGCGTCTCACCACCGGTTTGGATCTCATCGCCGGAGGAATTTTTGTGTTACTCGTGCTTTGGTTTGAAGGAGCACGCGGCCGCGGGTTGTGGCGGCGTCTCATCGCCTACTGCAAAGTCGCCGCACCCGTTTACATATTCTTCCTCGAACTCGATCGTGCCTACCAGTTTTACCGCTTCGGATCCTTTACCAATACATACGTAGCGCTATTCGCCCGGGAATATCGCCAGCGGGATCCTACGCTGCCGGCGAACTTTCCCTGGAGCACGCCGTTTCATGCCGGCTTTCTCGGCGCGCTGTTCCAGCCTGAGAAGTCCATTTTTCTCTTCGATCCTCTTCTCGTGCTGGCAATTTTCCTCTTGGCATGGCTGTGGAAGCGCCTGACTCCAGAGGTACGCGCGTATGGGGCGACCTCTCTTCTCCTGTTGCTGGCCTATATCTGCTTTTACGCGAGATACACCTACTGGAGCGGCGACTTCGCCTGGGGCGACCGCTATGTTTCCACCGCGGTCGAACTGGTGACACTCATTGCCGTGCCACTGCTCATGCGCTATCGAGAGCCTTTGGGAAGAACGATCTGGCGCGCGGGATGGGTGCTGATCGCGGTCAGCCTGATGATTCAGCTAGCATCGTTGGCCTTCTGGTTACCCTTGGAAATTTACCAGATGGAGACTCTCGGACATCCGACGTTCGTTATTGCTCTGCGTTTCAAAAACATCGTCGCCTTCGCTTTGGGCAAGATGGATGCCTGGGGCTTGAACACCGAGGCCATGACCCAGGACCCGTGGGATCATGTTCACATCACGACGTGGAATTTTCTGCCGTTTCTGCTGCGCCGCGTCGGGGCAGCGCCGGACTGGGCGGTGAATTCGGCGCTTGCCATCTGGCTGGCCGGGACGGCGGCACTGGGATCGGTTTTGCTCCGGTTACGAAGCGGCTTGCGAACGGTCGCGTGAGGGCGAGGCTTAATACTTGCAAATTTCATGCCGGACTCGTGTCTTTTGCTTCATGTGTGACTACCGTCACTGCAAGCGGCGCGCGCCTGCGTAAACTCACCAGCATGAACACCATATTCAAGAAAGATCGCGCAGCGTGGTTGCAAGGGCCTTCGGCAAAGTGCTCAGCGGTTCCAGGAGATCACAAGCACCCCTGGCGGCTGATCCTCTTGGGGGCGCCGGGTGTGGGCAAAGGTACTCAAGCCGAACTCCTGACGGGGCGTCTGGATGCTTGCCATCTCTCGACCGGAGACCTCTTTCGAGCTGCCAAGGAGCGGAAAGACTGTGATCAATCGCCGGCGATGAAGGAAGCACTGGAGTATATGCGTCGTGGCGAACTCGTGCCGGACTCCACCGTGTGGGAGATGGTGCGCGAGCGCAGCGCCTGCATCCTCGATTGCGGCGGCTTCATCCTCGACGGATTTCCGCGCACGCTCGGCCAAGCCGAGTCCCTGAAAGAGTTGATGGAGAAGGAGAAGATTTCGCTCAGCGCCGTGATCAACTACGAACTGCCCCTGGACGAGATTGTCCAGCGCCTGAGCGGCCGCCGCACGTGCGAAAAATGCAAGTCGATTTTCCACGTTAAGGAAAGACCGCCGAAGGTCAAGGCTGTGTGCGATCGCTGCGGCGGGCGGCTCTATCAGCGCGAAGATGACCGGCCTAAGGCTATCACCGTGCGTTTGGAAGCATACGAACGCAGCACCGCTCCACTCATCCAGTTCTACAAAAATCTCGGCCTGCTGATGCCGATTGTCGCCAAGGGATCTCCCGACGAGATCTTAGCGCGAACCATGGATAAGCTGGATAAGCTGGCGGCGGATGCCGCTTGAGAGAGCTTTCGCTCCTATCGAGTTGTACCCGGCAGCCCAGCGCCCGGAGATTTACCTCATCTCCGTTGTCGCTGCCTTGGCCGCCTTGCCTTTCAATTCGATCACGATCACATCCATCCCGTTGTCGCCGATGTTTTCTGGCAAGTGGGTCACGGCCGGAGTATATTGGGCATCGTCTGCCTTAGCGTTAATGTCTTCCCGTCTTTCCATCCGGAAATCTGAACCGCGCCTTGGCGTCGGTGAGAAACATCGCAACCCGGGCTGGATGGCTGTGCATGACCGACTTCTCGTGCGGACCGTAGTGCACCTTCAGAATCCGTACCTGGTCGTTTTCGCTCAGTACCGTGTAATGTTTGGCATCAACCTTGGCCGCATCTTGAGCCGAGAGGGATGGGGACGAAACAGACGCACAACACCGCACCGTAAACCGTCAGTGGCAATCACATGTTTTCTTCCTGTGCTTGTGGGATTTGTTGAAACGCATCTAACGCGACTCCAGCGGCGTTACCGATGTCAATCAGGCCTTCAGTTTGGTAGTGTCCTAGGACACTACCTTCAGTTTGACGACACAGCGCGAATCGGCTATCCGGAACGGCCATTTATGCGTTACTTTTTGTTTTAGGAAGGACTTTCAGCCCCCGAGGGACTTCGCACGTGAATCCGGTTTCCAGAAAAGTATCCACGCACTGCAGCCCCGAAGCGCAGCGTCGTCTTGCCTATTTCAGCGAGCGCCGCGACGAGATTGTCTCGACCATCCGTGAGCTGGTTGAAATCGAATCTCCCAGCGACAACAAGGCCGCCGTCGATCGCATTGCGGAGGCCGTCGCGCATAAATTTTCCGAGCTCGGCGGCAAGGTCGAAGTACGCGTCCATCCAGCGAAAGATTTTGGCAATCACCTGCAAATCGACTTCGACTTCGCTGGCAAGTCCGCTGCCAAGCCTGTGCTGCTGCTCGGCCATTACGACACCGTCTATCCGCTAGGCACGCTCGCCGCCATGCCATGCCGCGCCGTGGATAACAAACTGACTGGACCCGGCGTGCTCGACATGAAATCCGGCATCGCCCTGATGCTGCACGCGCTCGCCGCACTGCAGGATTGGCATAAAGAAGAGTGGCATGGCGGATTGCCGCGCCCCGTGACCGTGCTCCTGGTTTCCGACGAGGAAGTAGGCAGCGACTCGTCGCGAGCGATCACCGAGTCGCTGGCGAAAAAAGCTGCGGCCGTGCTCGTGCTTGAACCTTCCTATGGATTTCAGGGCGCCGTGAAAACTGCGCGCAAAGGAGTTGGCGAGTACCTCCTCAAAGTTACCGGCAAGGCTTCTCATGCCGGCCTCGATTTCCAGAAAGGCGTGAACGCGATTCTGGAGCTGGCGCGTCAGATCGAGAAAATCTCCAGCTTCACCGATCTGAAGAAGGGCTTGACGGTAAACGTCGGCCTCGTAAGCGGCGGATCCCGAACCAACGTAGTGCCGGCGGAAGCGGCGGCGCAGGTCGATGTTCGCATCGCGCGCATGAAAGATGCGGCCGGAATCGAGAAGAGGATGCGCAGCCTGCGACCCTTCAATCGCAAGTGCAAAATCGAGATCACCGGAGGAATCAATCGTCCGCCGATGGAACGTACCGCCGGGGTGGCGTCGTTGTACGCGCAGGCCTCCGCCATCGCGCGCGAGCTGGGATGGAAGCTCGGCGAAGCCGCGGTGGGCGGCGGCTCCGATGGGAATTTCACCGCGGGTCTGGGAATCCCTACACTGGACGGTCTCGGCGGAGTGGGCGACGGAGCGCACGCCGCGTACGAGCACATCCTGATCTCGGAGTTGCCCCGCCGGGCCGCGCTCATTGCCGGGCTGATCGAGCGGGCCTGATCGACGAGGCATAAAGCAGGCCTACGCCGCAGTGCAGGCCATCTAAGGGAGTTCTTTGACTCCAGCTCTAGGGAAGCCTAGAATTTCCACAGGGGTTGCTCGGCGCATTCGAGCGCGAAACTGGAGGATTTATGGGTGAGGGACTGTTTTCGCCGTGGCATATTCTGTTGATTATTGGCATCGCGCTGCTGCTTTTCGGTCCCAGTAAGCTTGCCGACTTAGGCAAAGGGCTGGGGGAAGGCATCCGGAATTTCAAGTCCGCGATAAAGGAGAAGGACGACAAGGAAAAGGAGCCGACCAAACCCCAATCGGGTCCTAGCACCTAGAGTTTTCATGGTTTCCGTCCATCGCTCTGCCGAAATGTGAAACGCGATAAACAAATCTGCCCCGTGAGTCACGTGCACATGTGCTCGCGCAACATGCGAAAAACCAGCGCCACTGGCAGTCCGACCACGTTGTTGTAATCCCCTTCGATGCGAGGAATCCAGCGGGAAGCGATGCCTTGAATGGCGTAGGCTCCAGCTTTGTCCATGGGCTCGCCGCTGGCGACGTAGTCGGCGATGTCTTGGTCCGTGAGTTCACTCACGGTAACGAGCGTCGTTTCACTGGCCACCGACGACTGGCCGCTGACCACCAAACACACTCCCGTAATCACCTGATGCTCGCGTCCAGAAAGCAGGCGCAGCATGCGCGCGGCGTCAACGGCATCGGAAGGCTTGCCGAGAATTTGGCCATCGACGACAACCACGGTGTCGGCGCCGAGCACGAAATCATGCGGACGTTGACGTGCAACCGCGAGCGCCTTCTCACGCGCCAGGCGTTCGGCAGATTCCTTGGCGCGTTCTCCGGGCAGCGGGTCTTCCGGAATATGCGCAGGCTGCACTTCGAATGGAATGCCCGCGTTGCGTAATAATTCCTGGCGACGCGGGGAGGCGGAGGCGAGCACTAGCATGGGAATCATTCTAGACCGCGCATCAATGCTTCTTGATTGGCATCGGCATCCTGATTGTCATCCCGAGCGTAGCGAGGGATCTGCAGTCTTCTCGCCAGCGCCCAACTGCAGATCCCTCGCTACGCTCGGGATGACAAGAGTGAAAATTGAATGACAAGGGTGGAAGTGTGGAGCGGAACGAAAGGCCGCGGACAGGAGTGTCCGCGCCACACGCTACTCCAGCGCCTCGGGTTCGATGGAAATGTTCTTCTCGCCTTTTGCGCGCTTTTCCCAGTATTTTTTTACCCAGGCTTCGTAGCTCTTGCCGGCCGCGGTGTCGCGGCCGGTGAAAGCGATGACGGCGATTTCGGAATAGGGAATAGCTGGTCGCTCGTTGCTGGAGGCGAGCATCAGACGAACCACGGAGTTCGCGAGCGTCGGGCCAATGCGGCGGTCGAAAAGATATCCGGTGATCTGGGAGCCATCTTTATCCTTGCGGGTAATGGTTACGTCGCCGCGATAGTCGAATGCTTTTTCGATGACCGCTCGGACATCGGCTTCGGTGGCGAGTTGCGGGATCCATCCCTGAAGATTTTCGCGCTCGAATCCGGGGACAACTTCGAGTTCGTCGGTAGCGTGCGGCTCGGAAGCAACGGCCTGCGCGGTGTGGGGCAGCGCGGGATCGTGCCCATGTTCTCGACCGCTCATACGCGGCTCTCTTCCACTTGCGGAGCGGCTGCCGCGGCGTTCGCTTGTATCTGCACCAGCGGATTGTAGGAGTGCACCGGGCGCGTCTCCCGATCGAGATCGGTGAGCGCGTCCTTGTCGGGATAGAGCGAGAAGGTCGCCTTCACCGTATCCGCGAATCCGCGCAGCGATCCGAACGTATCGTCAACCGACGAAGGTTCGTAGCCGCAATGCACCATGCAATTGGCGCACTGCGGATTGCCCGACTCGGTGCCGTAGCTTGCCCACTCCGTCGTTTCCATCAATTCTTTGTAGGATTCGGCGTAACCGTCCTGCAGCAGGTAGCAGGGTTTCTGCCATCCGAAGATGTTATAGGTCGGCATTCCCCAGGGCGTGCACTTGTAGTTGCGCTTGCCCATCAGGTATTCGAGGAAGAGCGGCGACTGGTTGAAGCGCCACGTCTTCTTGCGATTTGAAAGCATGGTGCGGAAGAGGCGGCGTGTGCGGGCGCGTCCCATGAAGTGTTTCTGGTCGGGCGCCTTATCGTAGGAGTATCCGGGCGAGACCATCATGCTCTCGACACCGACGTCCATCATCTCGTCGAAGAAGTTGCGCACGCTGTTGGGATCGGCGCCATCGAACAAAGTTGTGTTGGTGGTCACGCGGAAGCCAGCTTCAATGGCTGCGCGGATGCCGTCGAGGGCGAGGTCGTATCCGCCTTCGCGGCACACGGAAAAATCGTGGTGCTCTTTCTGGCCGTCCATGTGCACCGAGAAGCTCAAGTACTTGCTGGGTTTGAACAGGTGCAGCTTTTCTTTCAGCAGCAGCGCGTTGGTGCAGAGATAGATATATTTTTTGCGCGCGATCAGGCCTTCAACAATTTCGGCGATCTGCGGATGCATCAGCGGCTCGCCGCCGGGGAGCGAGACCATCGGGGCTCCGCACTCATCGACCGCTTTGAAGCAGTCTTCTACAGAGAGATCTGTTTTCAGGATGTGGGCCGGGTACTGGATCTTGCCGCATCCGGCACAAGCCAGGTTGCAGCGGAACAGCGGCTCAAGCATAAGCACGAGCGGATAGCGCTTGCGTCCGGCCAGCTTCTGGCGCAGAACGTAGGAGGCCACTGTCCACATCTGGGATACAGGAACTGCCATTGCCCCTCCGGGAAGAATGTTTCTCTATGATACCGGATTTGGGCTTGTCGGTGGTTGCCGGTCAGTGGTCGCGCCGTCCAAGCCGAGTGCGGATCGGCTTCATCGTCTGGCGCCATTCGGGACTGGTGGGATTTTCAACTTAGCTTGCTGTTAACCAAATGGTTAGTAATCAAATAATAATAGAAAAAACTCCTGCCCTCGATCTTTTAGAATCATAGACTTACGCAAAAAATCCCGCAAAATCTTTGAGTTTAAAGGACTTATACGTAAAATATTCCGGAATAAGGACTTAGGTTGTCAAAGAGCGCTGAAAATGGGTTTGGGGCAGCTTCGAGGGCCGTCTTGGGAGACGGGCACGCTTCTAGCTGCCCCAATCAGATCTTCATTGTCGCGCAAGGCGGGTTGGAAGTCTGTGACGGTGCTCACAGATGGTTTGTGATGAAAAAAGTCAGGCGTGAGATTGCTGAAGTGGGAGCGCTCGCGGCGTTCCACACGAACGCCGTTGAATCCGCGTTCTCCCCGCTCGAGCGCGGGATTATGCCGAAACGGGACGATCATCGGTGCCCCAGGCGGAGCGAAGCGGAAGACCTGTTCATTGCAGCAGCCAAATACATGGGTCGTTCGCTTCGCTCAGGATGACAAATTGAGGTGATGCGGTCGGGGTGGGCGCTGGAGATTAAGGGGCGTCCGGCCGAGACGTTTGGTGATGGGGAGGGTACACGCCGCCCACACGGCGGCGTATCTAATGTGATCACGCGGGATTAGTGCCGTCCCTACGGAACTCGCTTTTGATCTCAGGTTTCCCGGCACTGACGTGCCGGGCTTTCCTGTTTTGCCGCTACGCGGCTGGAGCGTCTGCGGCACTGACGTGCCGGGCTTTCCTGTTCTGCCGCTACGCGGCTGGAGCGTCTCGGTTCAACTTCCAAGTCCCAATCGCATGATGTCGCCTAGATCTTCTGCAGACGCTGCACGTCGTGGACGCCGGGGATCTGGCGGACTCCGTCCATGATTTTCTGGAGGTGTTTCAAGTCGGCGATTTCGAGGACTACGTCTACGCAGGCTTGGCCGTTCTGGCTGCGGGACTCCATGTTGCGGATGTTGGTTTGGGTGTCGCTGATTACGGCGGTGATTTGTTTGAGCATGCCGAAGCGGTCGTCGCAGAAAAGCGTGAGTTTGACGGGATAAGAAATCGGCTGGCCGTCTTTGTCGCCGGCCCACAATACGTCGATGCGGCGCTCGGGTTCGTAGAGAAGATTGGTGACGTTGGGACAGTTGATGGAGTGGACGGCTACGCCTTTGCCGCGGGTGACATAGCCGACGATGCCCTCGCCGCGAATGGGGTTGCAACAGCGGGCGCGATAGACGAGAAGGTCGCCTTGTCCGCGGACTACGATGGCGTTCGTGTCTCCTCCAAAGACGCGGCGGGCAACGCTCGATATGCCGCTGGTGAAGCCGTGGGATGATGCCTGCTCCTCGCTGTCGGACATCGGTTCAGCGCCGGCGGGCGCGAATTTCGCGAGCACCTGGCGGGCCGAGTACTTGCCGTAGCCGATGCCGGCCATGAGGTCGTCGGGACGGCCGAGTCCGTATTCGGTGGCCGCTCGTTGCAGGTCGGCTTCTTTGATTTCCTTCAGCGAGATGCGGTATTTGCGCGCTTCTTTTTCGATCAGCTTGCGTCCGATTTCAATGGCACGCTCGCGCTGGTGGACGTTGAGCCAGTGCTTGATCTTGTTGCGGGCGCGGGAGGACTTGACGACGGCGAGCCAGTCGCGGCTGGGCTTGTGTCCGGGCTGAGTGATGACTTCGACGATGTCGCCGGAATGAAGCTTGTGGCGGAGGGGAACCATGCGTCCGTTGACCTTGGCCCCGGTGCAACTGTGGCCGACTTCGGTGTGAATGGAATAGGCGAAGTCGATGGGCGTGGACTCGCGCGGCAGGACTAGGACCTTGCCCTTGGGCGTGAAGGTGTAAACCTCTTCGGGGTAGAGGTCGACTTTCAGAGTAGAAAGAAATTCGTTGGGATCGGAAACATCGCGCTGCCACTCGACAACCTGGCGGAGCCAGGCGAGGCGCTGCTCGTCCTCGGCAGAGACGGCGCCGTCTTTGTATTTCCAGTGGGCGGCGATGCCTTCCTCGCACATCTTGTGCATTTCTTCGGTGCGGATCTGGATTTCGAAGGTCTCGCCGGTCTCGGTGATGACGGAGGTGTGCAGCGACTGATAGAGGTTGGGCCGCGGCATGGCGATGAAATCCTTGATACGGCCGGGCACGGGGCGCCAGAGGTTGTGGATGATGCCGAGAACGGCGTAGCAATCCTGCACGGAGTTGGTGATGACGCGCATGGCGTAGAGGTCGTAGACCTGGTCGACGCTGATGCGCTGGCGAAGCAATTTTTTATGGATGCTGTAGAGGCGCTTGACGCGGCTCTCGACACGGCCGGTGATGCCGGCTTCCTTGAGGCCGTCGCGCAGCACGTCTTCGACACGCGCCATGAAGGCTTCGCCGGCTTTGCGGCGCGACTCGACGGCGGCGCGGACCTGCTCGTGTGCGATGGGATCGACGTATTTGAAACCGAGGTCTTCAAGTTCGCCGCGAATCTTGCCCATGCCGAGACGGTGCGCGATGGGGGCGTAGATTTCGAGCGTCTCGCGGGCGATTTTCTGCTGGCGTTCGGGATCGAGATGTTCGAGGGTGCGCATGTTGTGCAGGCGGTCGGCGAGCTTGATGAGGACGACGCGGATGTCGTCGACCATGGCGAGCATCATTTTGCGGAGGTTCTCGGCTTGCGCTTCTTCCCGGGAAGAGAAATCGATTTTGCCGATCTTGGTGACGCCCTCGACGATGTGGGCAACCTGTTCGCCGAATTCCTGGCGGATTTCAACGGCGGTGACCGTGGTGTCTTCGACGGAGTCGTGGAGGAGGCCGGCGGCTATGGAGACGGAATCCATTTTCATGTCGGCGAGAACGTTGCCGACTTCGAGTGGATGCACGAGGTAGGGCTGGCCGGAGGCGCGGGATTGTCCGGCGTGGTGCTTCTGGGAGAATTCGTAGGCTCTCTTGACGAGGTCGAGGTCGTCGTTGGGACGGTTCTCGCGCAGCTTCCGCATGAGCTCGCGGAAGCGGGTCACCGTGAGCACGTTGGTCGCGATCTGTTGGCGCAACGTCGCCATGATCGATTTTACCCTAGCGGAAGCGGGGAATTCACCGCCGAGACGCCGAGTTCGCCGAAAAAAGCGTGTGGGCTGGTAGAGTACGAAAAGGAGATACGGCGTGGACCGCATTCTTGTGACTGGGGTTTCGGGGCCGATTGGGACGGGGCTTCTGGCTTCGTTCGAACCTCAGGGGACGCAGATTGTGCGCCTGGTGCGGGGACACGCTCAGAATGCGGCGCAGGTTTCGTGGGATCCTCTGGTTTCGCTGTCGCCGGCGGCGGTGTCGGGATTCGATGTGGTGGTCCACTTGGCCGGGGAGAGCGTGGTGGGACGCTGGACCGAGGAAAAGAAGAAGGCGATCCGCGAGAGTCGCGTGCAGGGGACGCGGAACCTGGCTGCGGCGTTGGCGGAGAGTGAGGCGAAGCCGCGCGTGTTGGTGTGCGCGTCGGCGGTCGGGTTTTACGGGGATCGCGGCGAGGAAGTTCTGCGGGAAGAGAGTCCGGGTGGGCAGGGATTTCTGCCCGAGGTTTGCCGCGAGTGGGAGGACGCCAGCCGGATTGCGGCCGAGGCCGGCATCCGCACGGTGAACATACGGATTGGGCTGGTGCTGAGCGCGAAGGGCGGGGCGCTCGGGAATATGCTGAAGCCGTTCAAACTGGGGCTGGGCGGCCGGATTGGATCGGGGCAGCAATGGTGGAGCTGGATTCATGTGGACGACATCGTGGGGGGAATTCATCACGCGATGCGCACGGAGTCGCTCTCTGGGCCGGTGAACCTGGTGGCGCCGAATCCGGTGCGAAACGCGGAGTTTACAAAAGTGTTGGCGTCGGTGCTGGGACGTCCTGCATTCTTTCCGGTGCCGGAGTTTGCGCTTCGACTGGCTTTCGGCAAGATGGCTGCGGGGGAATTGTTGCTCGCCAGCCAGCGGGTTGAGCCTGGAAAACTCGGGGCCAGCGGGTATACGTTTCGCTTTCGCGAGTTGAGGGCGGCGCTGGAGAATCTGGTCTGAACAGACGGCGGCTGTAGCGAATCCAGAGTTGCTGTGACCACAGGCGGCTGCCGAGCTGCGCTCGGCTTGGACGGCCGGGGGCGGCCGAGACTGTGTCGCAACTATTCTTTCGCCCCTTCGGGGCTTGCTCACTTCCCACTTCCACCCATGGCTGACGCCATGGGCTGCAATCTGTCGCCGCTTCGCGGCTAGGGTCCAGCAGTTGTTGCCCACTCCAGGGTGCACAACCAAGCCGCGACACAGCCTCGACCGTCTCCACGCGAACTGAGGCCGGACGATTTTTGCCGTCCAACCCGCTGAAGTTTTGCGAGGTTAGATGATGGTCACGTTCACTCTATTCTGCTTGCGCTGCTGATTGGACGTGGGTGCCCGTGATGCGGTCGTGCCAGCACAATCCGTCCTGATCGAGAACGCACCAGAGATAGCCGAGGCCAGCAGAAAACGCGGAGAGAAACGAAGCCAGCACGCGCCAGCGGCGCAAGCGACGGTTGAGCGGAGACCCGTCAAATCCTGCCAGCCGCAGCCGGGCGGCGCGAAGTCCGGGAGTCGAGCCGGTGTATACCACAAACAAGAATTCGTAAGCCGCCCAGAGCAGGACTGCGACCACGCCGAGCGCACCGGCAAGCATCGGAAGCGGTCCGCGAACGGGGTTCAGGCGCAGAAAAATTGCGGCAAAGGCCGCCAGAGCCGTTGCCAAGACAACGCCATCCACGAGGGCAGCCAGCGCGCGCCGGACAATGGATGCTGACGGGGATGCGGAGGGGAAGTCGGCGCCGGCTCGTCTGTCGGCGGGCTCTTGAGGAGCAGGTTCGATCAGCATTCCACCCAATGCGGGAGGCGGCGGCAGAATCTCCGGGGCTTCCACTATGCGCGGACGATCGAAGATGGGATCGGCCAGTTCGCTGGCGCGAAAAACCGGAATTGCAGCGGAACGCGGGAACTCGATGACCTTGGCGGATGGCTCCGGGGCTTGCTCCGGATATCGGTCCGGGCCTTGCTCTGATGTGTGGCGAGGTTCGGCGAGGCTGGGTACGCCGACTGCCGTCGGTTCTTCTTTTGTTTGGAACGCGAAGTCTTGCCCGGCTCGCGCTGGCGCAGTGGCAACTGCCGCCGATTCACTTGGCGGCGCAGGACGGGACCAGCTCTCGGGCGCATCAAAGGGCAGGAGCAGTGATGGATAGCGCGGAGTCCGGGGCTTGCGCCGTGTGCGATAGCGTTCGAGGCGAGCGGCCACCTCGACGCGCCAGGAATCGGCATTCGGATCAATGGTCGGATCAACGTTCGGGTCCGAGGCCGCAGTTTCTGCAGCGGCGGCGGTGCTGCGCGCCGGCTCGACGGCATCGGTGGCGCAGAAGTGCCTTGGGACGGCGGGATCGCCGCCGGTCGGGCAGCTTGTCAATCCAGTCGTCATCAATCCGGCCTTCATCAATCCGTTCGTCATCAATCCGTTCGTCGCAAATCAAGTCGTCGAAGAATGCCAGCAGCCAGAGCCAAGCCAGGCACGAATGCCGGAGACCACAAAAATGCGCAGCTTTGCTTCGCCTGCCGCTCGCGTGCTAAGGTCAGTTGGTTCCCGTTGGCAGACCGGCTGGCGGAGCGCACGCGCGCTTGCAATGATCACCCGCTCTCGAATCTTTATCACGACCGCATTGGTCTGTCATCTGCTTCTCGCTTCGGGGATAGTAACCAGCCAGACGCTGCCCCCTGCCGCCGCGACGGTCTCTGCTTCTGAGAGCGCCCCTGCGACGGCCCCGGCTCTACCGACAGCCCCTGCCGGCCAGACGGAAGAAGAGGTGACGATCCGGGCGGTGCAACAGGAGAAGGACGGGTCGATTTACCACCTGCGGGGCGAGGTCGAAATTCGCTATCGCACTTACATCCTGCACGCGGATCAAGTCACCTACAACGCGGACACGGGAGATAGCGAACTGGAGGGCCACGTCGTGCTGGACGGCGGCCCTTACGACGAGCACATCGAGGCCAGTCACGGCACTTACAATATCCGCACGGAAACGGGAACGTTCTATAGCGTGATCGGAACGGTGGGAATGCAGATGCGGAAATCCCGCTACGTGCTTACCACTTCCAATCCGTTTGCCTTTACCGGAAAAATTGTCGAGAAACACGGGCCCGACCACTATCTGGTGCGCCAGGGCACGGTCACGACCTGCGAGCTGCCGCATCCGAAGTGGCTATTCAACGCGCGACGCATTTCGGTGGATGTGGACAGCACCGCCAAAATCTACAACAGTGACTTCCGGCTGATGGGCATGCGAGTGTTCTATTTTCCGTATGTGAGTTATCCAGTTCAGAAAGAGCGGCAGAGCGGGCTGTTGATCCCGACTTTTGGCACGTCATCCACCAAGGGATATACTGCCGGCGAATCGGTGTACTGGGTCTTCAATCGCAGCATGGACGCCCTTGTGGGCGCCGAATACTACTCGAAACGGGGCTGGTTCCAACGCGGAGAATTCCGCGCCCGTCCGAGCGACAGCTCCTACCTGTACTTCAACTATGAGGGAATGGTGGATCGTGGCATCGGCAGTCCACCGCAGAACCAAGGCGGCGAGGACGCACGTTTTATGGCCGAGCGTCCTTTCGGGGATTTCCGCGGCGTCGCGAATGTCGATTATTTGAGTTCGTTCGTTTTCCGGATTGCCTTCACCGATGTGTACACGCAGGCGATCGACTCGGAAGTGCGGTCGCAGATTTTCCTCTCCAATGCGACCAACGGATTTCACTTCAACGCCCTGGCGGAGCGCTACCAGAACTTCGAGATCTGCAATCCGCAAACGGATCCGAGCGCGTGCCCCACGTTTATTACGCAGACAGAGTTAGTCCGGATTCTGCATACGCCAAGTTTCTTCCTCTCGGGTGAGGAGCGGCAGTTGGGAAATACGCCACTGTACTGGTCATTCGAGAGCGCAGCCGAGGGTTTGCAGCGGCGCGAGGTGCCCGAAGGTTTGCAGCAGCGCCCGCTTGGGCTCCGCACCGGCCCTCTGGTGGGCAGGTTCGATTTGGCGCCTTCGCTTGTAATGCCGGTGCAATGGCGGGGATGGTCGTTTCGTCCCGCGCTTACGTTGCGGGATACGTTCTATACGGAGCAGTTTGACCCGGCATTAGCCGCGGCGACGGGAAGAGCTGCCGACGACATTCTTAACCGCAAGTCGCTGGAAACTTCGGTCGAAGTGCGCCCGCCGGCATTGTCGCGCGTCTTCGATCGTCCCTGGCTCGGACGCAAATGGAAGCACGTGATTGAGCCGCGCATGCGCTACGACTACGTTACCGGCGTAAATAACTTCGCCGACATTCTGCGTTTCGATGCCACTGACGTGCTGACCAACACGAATGAAGTCGAGTACTCGCTGGTGAATCGCCTTTATGCCAAGCACCTGGATGCGAACGTCAAGGATTGCGACGTGCCGAGCATGAGCATGCTGACCATCGGCGGCGTTCCGCAGGTCGGCGCGGTTCCGTGGGAACTGCCTCCGAACCCGGACGCGCTGGCCTGTGCCTCGGGCCCGCGCGAGATCTTGAGTTGGGAGATCGGACAGAAGTATTTTTTCGATCCCACGTTTGGGAATGCGCTGGTGGCAGGGCAGCGAAACGTATTTACGACGACCGCGGATTTCACCGGCATCGCGTTTCTGGATTCAGAGCGGCGATTTGCTCCACTCATTTCCCGCTTGCGTATCGAAACCAGTCCGCGCACCAACACCGAGTGGGACCTGGACTACGACGTCAAGACCGGCCAAATCAATTCCAGCTTGGCACTGGTGAACTACCACTACGGCCCGTTTACCGTGGGGGGAGGCGATGCCTTCCTGCGCGTGATCGACACGGCAGCGGGAACGACGCCGACGAGCGCGAGCGAGTTCCACCAGTTTCGGGTGTTGTTTGGCTACGGTCAACTCAACAAGCGTGGCTTGAGCGCCGCCAGCAGCTTCGGTTTTGACGCGGACAATGGATCTCTGCAGTATGCGACAGCACAGACGAGTTACACCTGGGACTGTTGCGGCCTGAGTCTGGAGTACCGGCGCTTTGCGCTGGGAACGGTGCGTAACGAGAATCAATATCGTTTCTCGTTTACGCTGGCGAACATTGGAGCGTTCGGTAATCTTAGGCGGCAGGAGCGGCTGTATTAGCGCGAACCCAGAGTTGCAGTGACCACGGGCAAGCTGCGGGGCTTGGCCCGGCTCGGACCCTTCGACTTCGCTCAGGGCAGGCTCGCGAGATGCCCGTCCCCACACGAGCGGTTCATGCACGACGCTCGCCATTCCAATAGAATTGGAGATCGTGGACACTGTGGCCATGCTCGATCAGAAAGCTGAGCGCTTGCGTCAGATTCTCGCCGGCCGCGGCCGCTTGATCGTCGCCTACTCGGGCGGCGTGGATTCCGCCTTTCTCGCCTGGATGGCGCATCAAGTGCTTGGCGGCCAAATGTGCGCGGTGATTGCCGATTCCGCCAGCCTGGCGCGGACTCATCTTGAAGACGCGCTCGCCTTTGCGCGCGAGCGCGAAATTCCGGTCGAAGTTGTGGAGACGCAGGAACTGGAAAATCCCGCGTACATTCGCAACGATGCCATGCGCTGTTTTCACTGCAAGGACGAACTCTTCACCGTCTTCGAGCGCTACCGCGAGGCCCACGGATTCGACGCCATCGCTTACGGAGTGAACGCCGACGACGAGGGCGATTTTCGCCCCGGACAGCAGGCCGCGCGCCAGCATCATGTTCTGACCCCGCTGTTCGAAGCCGGTCTGAACAAAGGTGAAATCCGGGAACTGGCGCGGCAGGCAGACTTGCGGGTGTGGGACAAGCCGGCCTCCGCCTGTCTTTCCTCGCGCATGGAATATGGACGCGCGGTTACGCCCGAAGCGCTGAGGGTTATCGAGCGGGGCGAAGACGCACTGCGAGCCATGGGGTTCCGGCAATTCCGCGTGCGCCATCACGGGGAAATCGTGCGCATTGAGATTGCGCGCGAAGAACTTCCCCGCGCTTTGACCGCCGAGATGGCCCGCGAGTTCACCACCGTGTTCAAAGGACTTGGATTCAAATTCGTCACTCTCGACCTGGAGGGATTCCGCTCCGGGTCGATGAATCAACTGCTGACTTCGGAAGAGTTGCTACGGGGACGCGTCTGAAACAGCTTGCAGCTGCGGAGAACCACCCAGGGAGTCTTGCTGCCATGAGATAATCAAGCGGCTTCCTCATGTTCAGGTGGTTTCGATTGATGATTGTGCGGCGCACGTTTCTGGTTCTTTTGCTGATCTGTCTGGGCTGCTCGGCCCAGTCCCCTCCTTCGGACATCGTGCGCGTGGTCGAGCGGCATGTGCGAGTACAATATTCCCTCCCACCCGACGTAAAAGTGATTGTGGGGCCGCTTCGATCGAGTGAGTTTGCGAACTATGACGCGCTGACAGTTACGTTTGCCAGTCCCAGGAAGAAACAGGACTTCGAGTTCCTGCTGTCCCACGATCACAAGACGCTGGTGCGCGTGACGAAGCTGGATCTGACCAGCGATCCGTACGCTGAGATCATGAAGAAGATTGACGTCAGCGGGCGCCCGACGCGCGGCAACAAAGATGCCAAGGTGACGGTCGTCAACTATGACGATTTCGAGTGTCCGTTCTGTTCGCGCATGCACGAGACCCTTTTTCCCGGGCTGTTTAAGGAATACGGCGATCGCGTTCTTTTCATCTACAAGGATTACCCGCTCGAGGAAATTCACCCCTGGGCGGTGCACGCGGCGGTGAACGCCAATTGCCTGGGCGCGCAAAACAGTGACGCCTACTGGGACTATGCCGATTACCTGCACGGCAATCAGCACGCGATCAGCGGCGAAAAAGGCCGCGACGGCCAGAATGCGGAACTCGATAAGCTGGCCACTCTGCAGGCTCAGAAGCATAATCTCGAGGTAGCGAAGTTGCAGGCATGCGTCAAAGCCCAGGATGAAAAGGCTGTGCGGGCATCGATGCACGAAGGAGACATTGTCGGAGTGGACGCGACTCCGACGATGTTTGTAAATGGACAAAAATTGGATGGAGCCGTGCCTCCGGGTGAGGTGCGGCTTGCGCTCGACCAGGCGTTGAAGGATGCCGGCGTTGCGCCTCCGGAGCACAAGCCGGCCGCAGCGGAAGCAAAGACTCCGCCGGCGGCGCCATCGAAGTAAGCTGTCAGCGTTTTCAGATCGGCTTTTAGATCGTTAAAATCTAATATTGAATTTGTGATTTGTAATTGGTGATGGAAAACCGGGCGACTCCGGGATCAAAATTACCAATTACAAATTGCCAATCACAAATTCCTCAATTGCCTGCGTTCTGGGCATGTCGTGGGATTGACTCGCCGTCGTGGCGGAGGGAAGAACTTGAAAAATCGAAACTGCTTTGGGCGAGCGGGCCTGGTCATGGTCAGCGCGTTTCTGTTGATTGGGCTAGCGGCTTGTAACCGCAACAGCAGCGGCGGGGACGTCATGGCTTCGGTCAATGGGCGGAAGATTTATCGCAGCGAAGTCGACAAGTATTACGCCAACCAGACGGCGGGCTCCGATCAGCAGCCGACAGGCGAGCAGGCGGTGAGCCTTCGGCTGAGCATTCTGAATGAGCTGGTCGAAACGGAAATCCTGATGCAGCGCGCGGAGAAGCTCGGGCTGCTGGCGACGGACGAAGAAGTGGACCGCAAGCTGAACGAAATCAAGTCGCCCTACACCGCCGAAGAATTTAACAAGCGACTTCAGGACAAGAAAATATCGGTCGACGACTTCAAGCGCGACCTGCGGCGCTCGCTCACCCGCGACAAGGTGTTGAACAAGGAAATCACCTCGCGCATCAACATCACCGACCAGGACGTTTCCGGCTATTACAACGATCACAAGGCCGAGTTCAACCTGATCGAAGCGCAATACCATTTGGCCAAAATCATGGTCTCTGGAGTGGTGAGCGCCCAGGTGCACAACCTGCAGAACAGCAAGGCGCAGAACGATGCCGAGGCACGCAAGAAAATCCAGATGATCGCCAACCGCCTCGATAGTGGCGACGACTTCGCTACGATGGCCATGAATTATTCCGAGGACCCGGAGACCAGCAACAATGGCGGCGATTTGGGAATGGCTCCCGAATCCGCGCTAAAGAACGCAGATCCGGCAACGCGGGAAACGGTGATGAAGCTCAAACCGGGGCAATACACGCCGGTGATTCCCATGATCAATCCGACCAATCATCAGCCCTACGCTTACATGATCGTGAAACTGATTTCGAAGGAGCCGGCGGGGCAGAGGGACTTGAATGATCCGCGGGTGCAGCAGGCCATCCGCCAGCAATTGCGCGATCGCCGCGAGCAGTTATTGAAAGCGGCGTACTACGAGAGTCTCCGCGACGACGCCAAAGTCACGAATTATTATGCGGCAGAAGTGCTGAAGGACGCGGGAGCGGCGAAGTAGATTCAATTTCTTGGCGAACGCTCCCTACCAGCTAAAGTTGCCGTTGTTTGCGGGCCAACTATCAGTGTCTGCGGCATTGAACAGCCCGTTATTGGAACCAATGAATCCACACAGTCAGAATGGCCGCAGTAACACCAAAGAGTGCCATCGCAATGCCGACTATTCTGAATCGCCAGCCGTAGTGTCCGCAGTTGACGTCCCACCCGCGAACCACCCACGGCGCATAGTATTCCACCTTCGACCAACGTACCCATCGCAAGTATGTAGCAGGCCAGAAGGCAATTAGCAGCCCTACTGCCAGGAACGCGGCAGACAGAACGATTAGCACGAAAAAACTAAAGACTAAGGAGCGCATGGCCCTCCATAACCTACTGCGTGTAGAGACGGGGCAAGGTGTGGTTTTGCCGCGTCTCCACGGCAATTTTTCAAGCTTCCAGCTTCTTGGTCAGGACTTCGTTCACCAACTGAGGATTGGCCTGGCCTTTTGAGGCCTTCATCACTTGGCCGACGAAAAATCCGATCATGGTTTTCTTGCCCGCGCGATATTGCTCCACCTGCCTGGGATTGGCTGCGATTAACTCATCGGCGAGTTTTTCCAGGGCCGACGTGTCCCGCGACTGCTCGGGACGCCCCTGTTCTTCGTAAACGGCAGGGAAGTCCTGACTGCGTTCGAAGCAGAGGTCGTAAAGATCTTTCAGCATTTTGCCCGAGATGGCGCCCGACTCGACCAGATCGGCTGAGGCCGTGACTCCAGCCATTGAAATTGGCGACTGCTCGAGTTCGAGGCCCTGCACTTTCAGGCGTCCGAGTAATTCGCTTTGCACGAGGTTCGCGACGCGCTTCGGACTCTTTGCCGTGCGGGCTGCGGACTCGAACTGGTCGGCCATCGCTCGCGTCAGCGTCAGGGTGTGGGCGTCGCCTGCGGTGATGCCGTACTCCTTCATCATGCGCTGGCGGCGCGCTTCCGGAAGCTCGGGCAGGCCGGCGCGTATTGCGGCTCGCCATTTCTCATCCACCACCAAGGGGAGCAAATCCGGCTCAGGAAAATAGCGATAGTCGTGCGCCTGCTCTTTCGAGCGCATGCCGTGAGTCTTGCCTTCGTTCGCGTTGTAAAGGCGCGTTTCCTGCGTGATCCTGCCACCGGCCTCGATGATGCCGATGTGGCGCTCGATCTCGTACTCCAGCGCCTGCTTGATGAAGCGGAACGAGTTGACGTTCTTGACCTCGGTTTTGGTGCCGAATTCTTTCTGTCCGCGAGGCCGCACGCTGATGTTGGCGTCGCAGCGCAGCGAACCTTCTTCCATGTTGCAGTCGCTGACGCCGGTGTAGAGGATGATTTCCTTGAGCCGAGTGAGGTACTCGTAAGCTTCCTCTGGCGATCGCATGTCCGGTTCGCTGACGATCTCGGCGAGGGGCACGCCGGTGCGATTCAGATCGATGGCAGTCTTCGAGGCGGCGTCTGGGAAGCCCTCGTGCAGGCTCTTGCCTGCGTCTTCTTCCAAGTGCAGGCGGGTGATCCCGATTTTCTTCTTGCTGCCGTTCAGATCGATTTCGATGAATCCGAACTCAGCCAATGGCTTGTCATACTGCGAGATCTGGTAGCCCTTCGGCAGGTCAGGGTAGAAATAGTTTTTTCGCGCAAAGATGGAAACTTCGTTGATGCGGCACTCCAAAGCCATCGCCGCCAGAGCCGCGAATTCCACGGCCTTCCGGTTCAGCACTGGCAAGGCTCCCGGAAGCCCCAGACAGACGGGGCACACATTCGTGTTCGGCGGATCGCCAAAACGAGTCGAGCACGAGCAAAAGATTTTCGACGCGGTCAGCAGTTGTACGTGGACTTCGAGTCCGATGACCGGCTCGTATTTCGCGAGGAGATCCTCGGAAAGGGCTGGAGTGGTCGCCATATCGGAAGATTATAGCTGGCGTGGGCGGGCGGTTACGGTGTCTTCGCTCCCCGCTTGGCTTCCGGCGCGCTCAAGTACTTCTCCATCGGGATTTCGAAATACATCAGCTCATTGCCTTTCGCGTCGTGCACTCCCATCAGATAGAAGTTGGCGCCGGCCAGCGGATTCGAGATGTCAGTGATATCGAAAAACAGAAAGCCACGCGCTGTGGAGTGCGGTTCTACCGCCTTGGCGCCGAACTGAGCCTGCTCGATTTCATCCCACGTCTTGCGATTCACGCCTCCTTTGACCTCTTTCCGTGGCAGCGGAATCGGCAACGTATTCGGCCTGTCATTGCGCGAAGGATGCGAGAGCCGACGCAGCAGATCGTCCATGGTCGCTGGGAACAGCTTGGTGCGATCTTTAGTATTCAACTGTGCCTTCATGTCGACGAGAGAGACGGGCTGATCGCCGTCATTCGTGATTACGAAGAAGACCGGCATGTAACCGTTGTTGCGGTAGTTGACGCTGAAGATCGAAGCCTTGTCCTCGACGTCGTACGGATCGACTGCGACCACAACTTTTTCCATGGGGTGGTCGTCGTGCGCCGGATAGGTGCGGGCAGGCTGCGCCGCGGGCATCACAAACTCTTTTGCCGCAATCGCGCCCAGGCCGCAGAGCAGCACAAAAGCACAGACGGCCGCGAAACGCGGGGCTCGCGGAATCGGCGCGCGAAGTGGTTCCTGCAAACCTGCATTATGCATAGGTGAATTATAGGATGCCGAATCATAGGAGATGGCTTCGAGCTACGGGCCGCGAGCTGCGAGCCATCGATTCGTGTTCGCTCGCAGCCCGAGGCTCGGAACTCGAAGCCGTGGTTTTTAATTGGATGCTGTCAACGCAATCCGTGCCGCCTCGTCCCGAGCGAAGTGCGGATTTTGGCTCGCCATTTAGAATGGGACTTCTCTTCATGTACGCGTTCTACAGTGCGCTGCTCGCTTTGTTTCTGGTGCTGACGCTGCCCTACTGGCTGCTGCAGACGATGCGGCACGGCAAGTATCGGGCGGGTTTGCGCCAGCGGTTCGGCGCGATTTCGCCCGCCGTCGCTGGCCGCGGCGAGAAACATGCAATCTGGGTTCACGCCGTTTCGGTGGGCGAGGTGGTGGCCTCGAGCGCAGTCGTCACGGCGCTGCAACAGAAATTCCCGTCGCATCGCGTACTGATTTCGACGACCACCAGCACGGGGCAGAAACTCGCGGCGCACCGGTTCGGCGCGGAGAACGTGTTCTACTTCCCCTTGGACTTCGCCTTTGCCGTCCGGCCCTACCTCGACGCCTTGCGGCCGGAGCTCGTGGTCGTCGCCGAAACTGAATTCTGGCCGAATTTTCTTCGGCTTGCCAAACGCAGCGGGGCCCGCATCGCCGTGATTAACTGCCGCATTTCCGATCGCTCGCTTCCCGGCTACAAGCGGCTCCGCTTCTGGCTCCCGAGATTGCTGGAGAAGACGCTCGATAACGTCGATTGTTTTTTGGCCCAAACAGAAGAAGACCGGCGGCGGCTCATAGAAATTGGTGCGCCCGAGTCGAAAGTCGCAGTGGCCGGCAACCTGAAATTCGATGTGGCGCCACCGCCGTCGCCGGCGATCGTTGCGAGTCTTCGGGAGAGCTTCCGCCACTCCGGAGCGGAGCCGGTTCTGGTGTGTGGCAGCACGCTCGAGGACGAAGAAGGCTCGCTGCTCTCGGCATTTCGTAACATCCTGGCCAATCATCCAAAGGCCGTGATGATTCTTGCACCCCGCCATCCGGAGCGGTTTGCGGAGGTTGCCGAGCTCGTCGACAATCTCGGCTTCCGCATGTGCCGGCGATCTCTGTGGAGCGGCGAACCGCTCGCTGGCAGCGTGTTTCTGGTCGATAGTATCGGAGAGTTAGCTGCTCTTTATTCGCTAGCCACTGTCGCGTTCGTCGGTGGGAGCCTGGTGCCGCGCGGCGGACACAACATTCTTGAGCCTGCGCTCTATGGCGTTCCGATAGTCACTGGGAACCACTACGAAAATTTTCGCGACATCGTCAATTTTTTTGCCAGCCGCAATGCCGTCCGCATAGTCGGGCTGGCGGAGCTGCCCCTGGTCTTCATGGAGCTGATCGAAAACGGCGGCGAGCGAACGACGCTCGGCCGGAACGCACTGGCGGCGCTCGAATCGCAGCGCGGCGCTACGGCCAGGACGGTTGCGGCGCTGCTCCAGTTGATGAGCGAGCAGCGCCCCGGCGAGGGCTCTGCATGAATCCGCTCACTGGACTTTACGGTGCCGCCACCGCTCTGCGAAACACGCTGTTCGATCGCGGCGTGCTGTCTTCGCAGCGGCTGGAGCGGCCCGTGGTCAGCGTCGGGAATCTGTCGGTGGGTGGTTCGGGCAAGACTCCGTTCGTGATTGCGCTCGGTGAACTGTTGAAGGCGCGCGGCATTCGGTTCGACGTACTCATGCGCGGATATCGCCGCAAGACTCGCGGCGTCCTGGTAGTTGAGACCGACGGCAACGCCGCCGACTTTGGCGATGAACCGCTGCTGATCGCACGGCGGCTGGGCGTTCCGGTGATCGTCGGTGAAAGCCGTTATGACGCGGGCCGAGTCGCCGAACAGAAATTCCAGCCGCAATTGCACATCCTCGACGACGGCTTTCAGCACCGTTCTCTGGCGCGTGACTTCGACATCGTACTGATGACGGAGCGCGACTTTGACGACCGGCTGCTGCCCTCGGGGCGGCTACGCGAGCCGCTCTCCGCGCTGCGGCGCGCCGATGCGATCGTGTTACCGCCGGACTTTTCCGTGCAGGACCCCCCTGTGCAGAACCCGGCGATCAAAAAGTTCGCTCTGCAAGGAAAGCCTATCTGGCGAATGAAGCGAGAAATCGTGACACCGGCTGCGCCCGTCGCACCGATTGTGTTCTGCGGTATCGCAAGGCCACAGCAGTTCTTCGCGCAGGTTCGTGCCGCCGGAATCACGCCTGCGGCAGAGATCGAGTTTCGCGACCACCATCCCTATGACAGAAGTGACATCGAGCGCCTGCTTGCTATGCGCGGCAAGTTCGGCGTCGGCGGCTTCCTGACTACGGAAAAAGATGCGGTCAATCTGGGGTCGCTGCAGGTGGATCTCAAGCCGTTCGCGGTCGCTCCGCTCAACCTCACGCTCGACCATCCCGCTGACGTTGTGGATGCCATTTTGGTGAGAACCATTTTGGCGAGAATCACGGAAGGGAAGCCCCGCTCGTGAGAAAATCTTGGGTTGTACCCGATGACCAAGCATTTGATGACTAAGCATTGATGACAAAGCATATTAAAGAAAACGACCGCCTGCGGAAGATTGTCGAATCTTTTCCCAAGCTGACGGTGACCGTCCTCGCAGATCTGGTCGCCGACGAGTTCGTATTCGGCGAGATTTCTCGCGTGTCGCGCGAAGCGCCGGTGCTGATTTTGAAGCACCGTGATCGCAAGGTGGTTCCTGGCGGCGGCGCCAATGCCATCTACAACCTTGCCGACCTCGGAGTGAACGTCTTGCCGGTTGGGGTCGTGGGCGACGACGAGCCGGGAAAGCTGCTGCTGCGCGCTTTCCGCCACAAACTCATCCCAGTCAGCGGTGTTTTGAAAGACAAGAGCTATACTACCGTGACCAAAACGCGCATTCTAGCGGGATTCGCGCACACCGCCGGACAACAGGTCGTGCGCCTTGACCGGGAGCCGACCGAAGGCCCCAATGCGCATTTGTGCCGCGAGCTTGTACTTGCCGCCCGCGAATACACTCGGGCCTCCGATGCGCTGCTGGTTTCCGACTATGGATACGGCGCGGCAACGCCAACCCTGCTGAATGCGATTCGGGAAAAGCGCAGGCTCGGCAAGGTTCCCGTGACGCTCGACTCGCGCCACCGCATGCTCGAATTTTCCGGCGTTATGGCCGCAACGCCGAATGAGTCTGAGGTGGAAGAAGTTCTCGGCATCCGCATCGGCAACGACTGGGAGCGCCTTCTGGCCGCCGGAGACCAGATCGCGGTCGAAATGAATTTGGAATCGCTGCTGATCACGCGCGGCAAGGATGGCATGGTGGTTTTCCCGCGGCGCCACAAGCCGGTGGATATTCCGATCTACGGCAGCGATGAAGTCACCGACGTAACCGGCGCCGGGGATACCGTCATCGCAACTTTTACCGCTGCCCTGGCTGCGGGCGCAACCGCCGGAGAGGCCGCCCACCTGGCGAACTACGCGGGCGGCATCGTAGTCATGAAGCGCGGCACGGCCACGGTCAGCCAGCAGGAATTACTGGAGGCGCTGGAAAAGACGCCGCCGTTTGCTCGCGAGCATTAGCCCTCAGCGGCTAAAGCCGCACATTTTTTGCAGGTCTGAGCGGCACGGCTGGAGCCGTGCCCTCCTCAGAGTCCGAGATCATTGAGCACATCATCATTGAGCACATCACTCCATCAGAAGATTGTTTCGCGCGACGAACTTCAGCAACGTGTGGCGAATTGGCGGCGCGCCGGCGATCGCATCACCCTGGCGAACGGGTGTTTCGATCTGTTGCATGTCGGCCATGTACGCTACCTGCATGCAGCTCGGGAACTCGGCGGCAAACTGATTGTCGCGGTGAACGCCGATGCTTCCGTGCGCGCATTGAAAGGTGAAGGACGGCCAGTGATGCCGGCCGAAGAACGCGCGGAAATTCTGGCGTCGCTGGCGGATGTGGACGCCGTCGTAGTTTTTTCAGAAAAAGACGTGCGCGCCATCATTCGCGAAATCCGCCCTGATTTTCATGCCAAGGGCACGGACTACACGGCGGAGAGCGTCCCCGAGCGCGACGAGGTCGAAGCCTGCGGAGGCCGGGTTGTCATCGTGGGTGATCCGAAGAATCACTCGGCAACCGGGATCATTCGTTCGCGCTCGCGGCTGGGGCCGCGAAAATGGTGAGGCGGTGCGGATGGCGGCGAGGATGACCAACTCCTTTTCTCTCACAGCCGGCACTCCGCGATTCGATAGCTTGCTCGTGGTGCGCCTCAGCGCCATGGGAGACATCATTCACACTCTGCCTGCCGCCGCCGCGCTGCGCCAGGCTTTTCCTCACGCCACTTTGGGATGGCTCATCGAAGAGCGCTGGGCGGAACTGCTATGCACGCTGCGCTATCCGCGTTCGGGACGGCGATCTCCGCAGCGCCCGCTGGTCGACCGCGTCCATTCCGTCAACACGGCGGAATGGCGCCACGCGACGTTCTCGTTCAACACCTGGCAGCAGATAGCGGTGGGCTTGAGCCAGTTACGCGGAATTCAATATGACGCGGTGATTGATTTTCAGGGCGCGGTTCGTTCGGCGTTGCTGGCACGCTGGTCGGGCGCGCCCATTGTGTATGGGAGCGCACAGCCGCGTGAGAATGCTGCCAGCATGTTTTACACACGAAAAGTGCTTTTGAAGACGAACGGCACTCATGTCGTCGAACAGGCGCTTGCGCTGGCGGGAGCGGTCATTTCAAGTGCGATCATTCCAACGCCTGTGGCGGAGCCTCGGGTACAGTTTCCCGTGGACCCGGATGCAGAGGACAAGATTGCTGGCCTCACGGCGGACGTGAATGACTTCGCAATTCTCAACCCCGGCGCGGGGTGGGGGGCGAAGAGGTGGCCGGCCGAGCGTTACGGACAGGTTGCGAAGAAACTCGCAAAAGATGGATTATGTTCGCTCGTAAACTACGGGCCGGGAGAAGAAGAATTGGCTGTGGCGGTGGAAACTGCCAGCGAAGGAGCTGCGCGAAAAATCTCTTGCGCGGTTTCTGAGTTGATCGCGCTCACGCGCCGGGCTCGCCTCGTCATCGGCGGCGATACCGGGCCGATGCACCTGGCGGCCGCTTTGAAAATTCCGGTGGTGGCAATTTTTGGTCCGACAAATCCGGCGCGCAACGGCCCATTCGGGACGCGATCGATTGTGCTGCGAAGCGCGAGCAGTATGACCGATCACACCCGGCGCCGCGAGCCGGAACAAGGTTTGCTCGAAATCACCGTCGGCGAAGTCGTCGCCGCAACTCGGAAGCTTTTGCAGAGTGAGTGAAGTTTCACAATCCGGATCGCAGCCCTCGCAGACAGCTGGCGACACCTGGTCGCGCGTGGCCCGTCGCATCCGCGTGCCCCTGGGATTTATTTTTGCGGTTGTGTACGTTGTGCTGGCGCAGCCCACCAGAACTTCGCTCATCGTGGGCGCGCTGGTGCTGCTTCCCGGGCTAGTCTTGCGCGGACTGGCTTCCGGCCACGTGCAAAAAGACAAGCAGCTCACCACGAGCGGCCCCTATGCCTACACTCGCAACCCTCTTTACCTCGGCTCGCTGATGCTAGCGGCCGGCTTCGCCATCGCGGCGCGCCGTTGGTGGATCGTCGCGATTATGCTCCTCATGTTCGCTGTGATTTATATTCCGGTCATCGGCGGCGAAGAGCGTTACCTGCGTCAGACGTTCCCCGACTACGACGACTATGCCCGCCACGTGCCGCGCATGTTGCCGCGGCTTTCGCCCTATGGCAGCCAGCAGAGTGGGTACTCTTCCGCACGCTACTGGAAGCACCGCGAATACGAGGCCAGCATTGGCTGCGTGGTGGTGCTGGCCATCCTCGTCGTCAAGCTGGTGTGGTAGTCTGCCGTGGAGCATGAGCCGTTTGCGTAAGGGGCAAAAGCGCGTCTGTCGTCATTCGAGTGGCCATGGTCCGGGTTGCGGCGCGGCTGAAGCCGCGCCCTTTCAAAGCATCCGCGGCCTGCTGGCGCTTGCGGGTTTGCTCTGCTGCCTGATCTGTCTAATCGCGGCCATGTTGATGGCACAGCAAGGCCCGCCCACGGCAACGATCGGCCCCGCTCCCGTGCAGATCACGCCTCCACGTCCCAACTATCTTTTCCCCGATGGACGGGGCTACGTCTATTCGGCAGAGTGGCATTTGATTACCGCCGGGACCGGCGTCGTGAGAATGGAAGTCGCCGGGAACGAGCGCAAAGTCATGGCGTCCGCCGAATCTTCAGGAGCGGTCAACGTCATCTTTCCTGTGCACGACCGCTTCGAATCGCGCTTCGATCCCCGGACATTCTGCTCGCTCTCGATCTTCAAGCACAGCGAGGAAGGCTCGCACAAACGCGAGACTTCGATCCACTTCGATTCCGCGCGCAAAAAAAGCACGCTCGATGAAAAGAACCTGAAGACCGGCGAGACCAAGCACGTCGAAAACGATCTTGCCGGCTGCGCCACCGATGTCATCACCGGCTTCTACTACTTGCAGTCGTTGCCGCTGCAACTCGGCGCCATCTACGAGTTCCCGATCAGCGACGGGAAGACGACGATCGTCCACGCCACCGTGGACAAGCGCGAGCAGATCAAAGTGCCGGCCGGAACATTCTCGGCCCTGCTGGTCACGGCCGAAGCTACCTCCGGGCCGCTGCAGTCCAAGGGCAAAGTGTGGGTGTGGTATTCGGAGGATCCAAGCCACACGCCGGTGCAAATGCGCGCCAAACTGGGATGGGGTACGCTGCTGTTTCGCCTGCAGAGGATCGAGAAGTAAATCCTACTTCTGAGCCACCAACCTGTCTTTGTTGTTGCCCTATTACTCCGAGTGTATTAACCAGTTAGGATGGGGGGGTACCCCTCCCCCCTATCTATTGGAATCATAGAGTTAGGGGGGGGGCGAATATATACTTGACACACGCGAACAAGTAGCGTATAATTTTTCTATGAAGCCGCCCCGTACTTTACAAGAAGCCATCGTTTACTTCTCCGATCCTGACCGTGCGTTTGAATACGCCAAGAGCCTTCGCTGGCCGGATGGCAAGGTCATCTGCCCGCGTTGCAGTTCCGACTCGAACTACTTCATCAAAACGCGCAAGCTGTGGCTCTGCCGGGGATGCGACAAGCAATTCACGCTCAAGGTCAATACGATCTTCGAGGATTCGGCCCTTGGCATGGACAAGTGGATGGCAGCGTTTTGGATGCTGGTCAACTGTAAGAACGGCATTTCTAGCATGGAGATTCACCGCGCTATCGGCGTGACGCAGAAGTCGGCGTGGTTTATGCTCCAGCGACTCCGCACGGCGCTGCGTACCGGATCGTTCGGCGCGATCAAGAAAATGGGCGGTCCTGATACGGAACTTGAAGCTTGATGAAACATTCGTCGGCGGTCTGACAAAGAACATGCACAAGGAACGCAAACTTCGCCTTGTGAATCAAGGTGGAGTCCACGGCGAAAAAACTGTTGTGCAGGGTATCTTTGACCGCAATTTGCGCGAGGTCCGCGCTAACGTTGTTCCGAATGTGAAGCGCGACACTTTGCAGAATGCAATCCTGAACAACGTTAAGTACGGTTCCACGGTCTATACAGACGATGCGGTTGGCTACGACAAACTGCATTCGCGTTTCGTCCATGACGTTGTGAACCACTCGGAAGCTTACGTCCGTGGCCGTGTTCACACAAACGGACTGGAGAACTTCTGGTCGCTGTTGAAGCGCGGCCTTCGTGGAACTTACGTTGCTGTTGAGCCGTTTCATCTTGACCGATACATTGACGAACAGGTTTTCCGTTACAACAACCGCAAAGACATGAACGATGCCCAACGCTTTACCAAGGCCATGTCTCAGGTCACTGGAAAGCGTCTCACCTATGCCGAACTAATTGGCAAGGACACTGACTCGCTTCACACGTCCCCGACAGGGGCGGGGGAAACGCAAGTCCCCTTCTAGTCCTTGTCGGCGGTTTTCGGTTTCCTCCCAGAAGCAGTAGGTTTATCCTGCTGCTTCTTCTGTTTGGAGGGGGACTTTGAAACCTGAAAAAGAATCCGCATTCCCTTCTCGAATCTGTCTGTGGCCTCTGGCCCTTCTAGGTATTCTCTCGGTTTCGGCATTGTTTGCCTCAAAGGGTAATCAGTTTAAAAAGTCCCAACCCCCACATGATAAGCCCAACCCCCCACACAATCCCGCTCCACGGCAGTCTCTTGTTGTCCCTGAAATTCCACCAACCCCAACTAATTCCAACAATTCCAATGGGGGCAAAGAAAGCACACCACCATGGAAGAAACGGGCTGAGATCTCCATTGCCATTGCCACCCTGGGATTGCTCGTAGTCAACATAGGGTTGATGTGTGCGAATAAAAAGTCCGCCGATACCGCTGCGCGGCAAGTTGCCGACTATGAATCTAAAGAATCCGCGCAACTCATTGCTAAAGATGTACACCTGAACACGATTGAGGAAGTTGGAGGGGAAACTTTCACAATAGAACTTGTTTATAGCCTGAAGAACATTGGGGCTACCTCCGCCGAACACATCGCCAGCGTTGCTACGCCAGGAACCACCCCCGAAATATGTGACCTCTTGCCTCGCTATATTCCTATTCCAGGGAACCCAAAATCTCCTTGGAGTATTCCTGCAGGGGCCGAAGAGGAACAGAGAATTACACTCACTAACGGATGGCCAAAAGAACCTAAAGACCGATGGTTCATGCCAAGTCCAAACTCTAAGAGGCAAGGGCTGCGAGCTTGTTTCTTTATACAGCTCTCTTACTATGGGGTATTTCCACAAACCGAAGCTAAACATCTGGCATTTTGCGGGAACTATACGAGCGACCTTTCCCCTCACCGATGTTATCCCCAACCCAAGTAGCCCTGTCACGGCAAGTATCACTATGGCACATAACGTGTGCCAAGTATATAGATACCGTTAGGGGGGAAATCCCACAAAATCTTTGAGTTTAAAGGACTTATATGGAAAATATTCCGGAATAAGGACTTAGCTTGTCAAAGAGCGCTGAAAATGGCTTTGGGGCAGCTTCGAGGGCCGCCTTAGTTGACGGGCACAGCTCTCGACTGCCCCAAACAGACGAGTATTGTCGCATCGGCCGCGTTGCAAGTCTGTGATGGCGCTCACTGGTTATGTGTAGATGAAAAATCAGAGCACGGACCATGATAATTATGTTTTCCCCGAGTAGAAACGTCGCCAACCGGGTTTCTATTTGATGACACACGGTCCGGCAGTCGCAAGGAGGTTACCCCATGAGTTGCCGTCGTCTCTTGTTGGTTCTTGGCACGGTTCTTTGCCTCAGCGGGCTTCTGCTCAGCCTTAGCGCTTGTGGCAGTTCCGGGTCAGGAACCCCATCAGGTCCAGCGCCCAGCTACGCACTCACTGCCACAGCGTTGAGCCCAGGTTCAGTCACCGCAGGAAGCGCGTCGACTTCCACCATCACTGTGACTCCGGCAAATGGGTATACCGGCAGCGTGAACCTTTCGTGCAGCAGCATCACCGGAGGCACTCCGGCTCCCGCTTGCTCGTTCAGTGTGAATCCGATCGCCGTCACGGGCGCCGCCGCGGGCACGTCCACGCTGACGGTGTCCACTACGAGCGGCACACCCGGGGGCAGCTACGCCATCACCGTTACCGGAAGCGATGCCAAGAGTTTAGCTCCCAGCAACGGCCCTCAGGCGTTGAGCCTGACAACGGCGGCCGTGATCCAGCATGTTGTGGTCATTTTTCAGGAGAACCGCACCCCTGACAATCTCTTCCATGATTCCAAATTGATATCCCAGGGCGCCGATATCGCGAGCAGCGGCGTGAACTCGGTGGGCCAGACTATTACGCTCGGCTCCATCGACCTGGGCACGGCCGGCTCCAACCCTCAGAATTACGACCTCAGCCATGCCCATTCCGCCTTCGTTTCCATGTATGACCTCGGCACAATGCACGGGGCGGACCTCATCCCGTGCTCGCCGGCGGCCAATTGCCCTCCGAATGCGCATCCTAATCCGCAATTCATGTACGTTAATCCATCCGACGTTGCGCCCTACTTTGCTATGGCCGAGCAATACACGTTCGGCGACCGCATGTTCCAGACTAACGAGGGGCCCAGCTTTCCCGCCCACCAGTTCATTCTTTCGGGCACTTCGGCCCCCACTGCCAGCAGCGACCTTTTCGCGGCGGAGAATATGAGCGGGGGAAGCATTGCGGGCTGCATCGCCACGGCCGGGACGACGGTGGCGTTGGTCAACCCGTCCGGCGTTGAGGCGTCGTCGCAGTATCCGTGCTTTGAACACGAAACCCTCACCGATCTGCTTGACGCCGCGAGTGTGACCTGGCGCTACTATGCTCCCTCGGCCGGCTCGATCTGGACCGCGCCCGACGCCATTGAGCACCTGTGCCAGCAGCAGACCATCAACGGCACGCTCACCTGCACCGGTCCGGATTGGACCAAGAATGTGATCATTCCGGAGTGGCAAGTCTTGGAGGACATCCCCAACGGGCAACTCGCGCAAGTTAGCTGGATCATCCCCGACGGCGCACATTCCGATCACGCCGAAAGCAACAACGGCAGCGGACCTTCGTGGGTAGCCGCCATTGTCAACGCGATTGGCAATAGCCCGTACTGGGCAAACACCGCCATCATCATCACGTGGGACGATTGGGGCGGCTGGTACGATCACGTCGCGCCCAAGGTCATCAACGATGGCGTAAGCTGGGGATCGGGATACGTCTACGGCTTCCGCGTTCCCCTGGTGGTTGTTTCACCGTACGCCAAAGCCGCTTACATTTCTCACAACACACACGACTTCGGTAGCATCCTCAAATTCATCGAGGCCACTTTCAACCTGCCCTCGCTCGGCTACGCCGACGCTCCGGCCGACGACCTTTCCGATTGTTTCAACCTAACCCAGACGCCCATTACCTTCCAGAAAATACCGGCGCCCCTCGATGCCGCCCACTTCATCAACGACAAGAGTCCGCCCACCGACCCCGATGACGACTAGGAATGACGGCTAGCGCCCGTTCGCAAGTTCCCAATCCGGGTACGGCATGAACCGTGCCCAATTTAGACCCGGGCCGAATGCAGTTTGACAAGCATGTCGGCTTTTCACCCGTGGAGTATAAACACGCCGCTGGATTGGCTGACTCCCGAGTGGTGGGCTGTCCGCAACTGACCCACCAGCTCTTTGCCATCGCCGTAGAATCCGGCGCTTTTGCTGGTTTATACTGAACCAATGTCGGACCCCGTTGCCAAGACGTTTTACCTTGAAACCTTTGGCTGCCAGATGAATGCGCACGACTCCGAAAAGGTGGTCGGGACGCTGGTGCAGCAGGGGTATCGCCAGGTTCCGACGGTCGAAGAGGCGGGGCTGGTGCTGTATAACACCTGCTCGATTCGCGACAAGGCGGAGCAGAAGGTCTTTAACCGGCTGGCGGATTATAAGAAGTTTCGGGCGCAGGGGAAACAGTTTGGCGTCCTCGGGTGCGTGGCGCAGCAGGAGGGGGAAAAGATTTTTGAGCGCGCGCCTTATGTGTCGCTGGTCTGCGGGTCGGCTTCTTACCGCAATCTTCCGCAGATGCTGGTGCAGTTGGAGACGGGCGGGCAGCGCGTTACCGGGCTCGACGATCGCGCTACCGACAAGTGCTTTGAGATTGAATACACGGCTCGCACCAATCCACATCGCGGGTACATTACGATCATTGAGGGATGCGACAAGTTTTGCGCCTACTGCGTGGTGCCCTATACGCGCGGCAAGGAGCGCAGCCGGACTTCGTCGTCTGTTCTTGAAGAAGCGGGACAACTGGCCGACTTGGGCTATAGGGAGATTCAACTCCTCGGGCAAAACGTGAACTCTTACCGCGATCCTGATGGAAAGAAAAGCTTTGCCGAGCTGCTGGCTGCGGTCGCCGAAGTCACCGGCATTCGGCGGGTGCGCTTTACTACATCGCACCCGCGCGATTTTGGACGCGATATTGTCGACGTTATCGACTCCGTGCCTGGGCTTTGCGACCACGTGCATTTGCCCGTCCAGAGCGGATCTACTCGCGTGCTTGACGCCATGCAACGGCTCTACACTCGGGACGAGTACCTGGAGCGCATTGGCTGGATTCAGGCGGCGCAGCGGGATATATCGATCACCAGCGATATGATGGTCGGATTCCCGGGCGAGACCGAGCGGGAATTTGAAGAGACGCTGAGCTTGCTGGACGAAGTTGGGTATGACAGCGTCTTTACGTTTAAGTATTCTCCGCGTCCGAACACGCCGGCCTTGCGATTGGATGACGCGATTTCCGACGCGGAGAAGGCGCGCCGCCTGGCCGTGCTGAATGACAAGCAGAAGCAGATTGGGGCGCAGCGCAATCGGCGGCACGTTGGGCAAGTGCTCGAGGTCATGGTGGAAGGGAAGAACCCGGCCCGCGAACAGTGGATCGGCCGGACGTCGCAGATTAAGGTGATGAACTTTACCGTTCCTGAAGGCGTTGAACTTACGACTGGGAGCTACGTGCGCGTGCGCGTCACGGGAAGTTTTCCGAACAGCTTGGTGGGAGAGATGGCGAACTGAGCAGCGACTGGCGACTGCTCTTTGAGGTTTGGCGTTTTAAGGTTTGCTTTTGAGGTGCACATGGAAGTTGAAATGAAAATTCGCGGACTCATGATGGATCCGGTTTCGAACATGCCGATTGTGCTGCTCAAGGATGTCGGGAGCGACACGGTGCTCCCCATCTGGGTGGGCGTGTACGAAGCCAATGCCATCGCGCTCGAAATCGAAAAGGTCAGCACGCCTCGACCCATGACCCACGACTTGATCAAGAACGTTCTCACCGGCCTCGACGCGCTGGTTCACAAAGTGGTGGTCACGGAACTGAAAGACGATACCTTCTACGCCGTGATCTGGTTGGAAAGGGAAGGCCACGTGGTGAGCATCGACTCGCGTCCGTCAGACGCGCTGGCGCTGGCGCTGCGCGTGGATTGCCCCATCTTCGTTGAGGACGAGGTTTTGAAGAACTCGAAGCAGGCCGCCAATCCCGTCCCCGCCGTTAGCAGCGAGGAACTCCGCAAGTGGCTGGAGGACCTCGGCGATGATGACCTCGGCAAGTACAAGATGTAGGCGCGGGATGAGATCATTATCAACTGCTTTATTTGCGCTCCTCGTCTTCGCTCGGTTGTTCCGTTTAAGTGGGCCTTTCAAATTGCGAAAGCACAAATTGCAGAATTACCAATTCCCCTCCATGCCTGATTCCACCGAACAGCTCCAGCGTCTTTACCTTGCGGGATTCGAACTGCAGACTTTTGAGCGCTATCCCAAGTGCATTGGCGTGATGCGCGAGAGCTGCGTCGCCCTGCTTGTCCCGGGCGTGGACGGCTTGCAAGTTCTGGGCACGCCCGGCTGGCGCATGGGCGAAGTGATGGGCGTGCTCACCGAAAGGGAAGGACGCAAAGTCTTTCAGGCGAAGAGCGAAGTTGTGGAGGCCACGCCGGAACGGCTCCTGGCTTTGCAGAAATTCCGCGCGGAGCTTAAGGAACTGCTGTGCGCGCACAGCTAGGAGCTCGCAGTTCAGGAAGCCTTCAGATGGTGCTACTTGGCCGGGAGAAATTCGATCTTGATTGTGCCGGACAGGACGCTTTTGAAGTCGTAATCCGCGGTCACCCGGTTCGCGTTCTCGTGCAACGCCAGCGATCCTGCAAAGGCGTCGACAAACGGAACTTAAAGTCGTACTTGAAGATTGCCGCGTCTTCGGCGAGATCCTTGTCCGCCGCAACGACCGTTACGGGAAGGGCAGCGAGGTTCGCCGCCAGATTGGCGATGTTCGTCAAGGCCGATGCCGTTCAGAGCTTAGCGGGATTTCAACAACTTCACATAATACCAATTATCGGACACTGCTGGTATGGCCGCCGCTTTAAGCAACCTCCAGCACGTACACGGCCCAAGGCGCGATCTTTACCTCACTCACCCAACTGTACGGCTCGTCTCCCCGCGCCAACGGCTCGTATTTCCCTAGCAGCCGCAGCCGGGCCTCTTCGAAAACCTCGCGGTAGGCCTCATCGGTCCACAGAATGTCCTCCACCGGGCGCGGATCGGCGTGATCCGTCACAATGATGTGCACTTTGTCCCCCGACTTCGCCACTTGGTTCTCGGGAAAGTCCTTCGTCGAAAACGACGCCCACTCGTGGGTGTAAATTTCCGGTCTGGAGACGATCTGCACAAGCTTTCCGTCTCGGTTGAGGAGGCGGCCCAGGTCGCGCAGGATGCGCACCTTGTTGTCGCGGCCCGCGATGTTGTCGAAAGTGAAGGCAGCAAGCACCAGATCATAGGTCCCGGGTTGAAACGAGCGTAGGTCGTCCCCGGGAACGTCGTCGCTGGGAATCAGGCGGTAGTCGCCGGAGGGGTCGAGTTCCCGTGCCTTGCGGATCATATCCTCGGCAATATCAACTCCCGTAACCTCGAAGCCGAGTTGGCGCAGGAACCGCGTAGACCGTCCTGTGCCGCAACCGAAGTCCACACTCTTGCGACCGCGAACATGCGCGCCGAGGATGGCAGGGATGTCCCGATACGCTAAGTGGTAAGTGTTCTTGAACTCCAACGTGGCGTAGGCTTCAGCGCGAGTGTCATCTTCATAGCAGTTGGCGAAGGTCACGGGTTCCCCTTGCGGCGAGGACTCAACTGGTCCCGCTGCGCCGGAGTATACCGCCCATCGCACTCCCCGTCTGTGACGTGCGGTCCGGGCTCCCCACTATCGGGCTGCGGAAAAAGTACTTTCCACGTCGCAGTCTCACCGCAGCGGCTAAAGCCGACTCTGGAAACAAGCCTCTTATCGCAGCGGTGAACCGCTGCGCCACCCAAAATCAAGTGCAATATCGAGTTTTTCCGCAGCCTGCTATGGCAACTACCGGGAGTTGTTCTCGGCGGAAAACACGATCCTGGGGTGGAAAAGCGTCCCTGCGATTCGGGTTGCGATTGCAATCAGCTCGCGTTGGCCGTAGAAGACTTTTACCTGTGGCGCGCGAGACATTTCCGGCAGATTCACGGCGCGGCCACTGCGGATGAGGGCGGCGCTTGCCTCATTGACGGTGACGCTCGGCAACTGCGGGACCAACTTTCGGGGATGGACAAACAACGACTCAGCGATTCCCTGCTGCATCGCGGCTTCTAACGCTGGCAGCGAGTGAGCATCTTCGATGGCAAACTCGGCGACGGCGGTGCGTCGCAGACTGGCCAGATGAGCTCCGCAGCCGAGCTTCTGGCCCATGTCGTGAGCCACCGACCGTATGTATGTGCCCGAGGCTACGCGCGCGCGTAAAGTGGCTTGATCGGCGGTGGTGTCCAGAATCTCGAATTCTTTAATTTCTACTTGTACCGGCTTGAGCGCGACTTTCTGATTCTTGCGGGCCAGTTTGTAGGCGGGCACTCCGGCAATTTTTTTGGCGCAAAACGGCGGCGGCATCTGCTCGATGGTGCCGCGAAACTGGGCAGCCAGGGCGCGCACTTCATCGCCATTTATGTGCACGTCTTGAGGCGGCGTGGTGGGCTCGCCATCGGCGTCATAAGTGTCAGTGGCGAAGCCGAAGCGAATCACGCCTTCGTAAGTCTTCTCGGAATGGGCGTAGAACTGCGCCAGGCGCGTGAGGTTGCCGAGGACAATCGGCAGGACTCCGGTAGCCGAGGGGTCAAGGGTTCCGAGATGACCGACCGAGCGCTGCCCGAGAATCCGGCGCACGCGATTGACCACGTCGTGCGAGGTCAGCCCGGGCGGTTTATCGATGACTACGACACCGTTCATGGAATTTTGTAATTTGGTAATTTGTAATTTGGCAATTTGCGGACGGCGGCTGCTCACGGTGTTCACGGCTCCCTCTCAAATTACCAAATTACAGATTACACAATTACCAATTCCCTATGATTCCGCTTCGTGACGATCAGCCCATTTTCTCTACGCCGTTCGTCAACTATTTTCTGATCGTCCTGAACGTGGTGGTCTTTCTGTGGGAGCTTTCGGTCGGGATGCAGAGCCATCGCGCGTTGAATTCGTTCCTGGGCGAGTTTGGCGTGGTTCCTCACCACACGCTGGCCGTGCTCACCGGACACTCCTACGACGGGCTCGCTACGGTCGTTTTGCCGTTGTTTACCTCGATGTTTCTGCATGCTTCATTCTTACACGTGGCTGGGAACATGCTCTTCTTATGGATCTTCGGCGACAATATCGAAGACTACCTTGGACACTTCACGTATCTGGTGTTTTACCTGGTCAGCGGAGTGGCGGCCGGCGCCACGCACATTCTGCTTAACCAGGCCTCGCGCGTACCCAGTGTGGGCGCGAGCGGCGCGATTGCGGGGGTGATGGGCGCGTACTTTATTCTGTATCCGCGGGCGCGAGTGCTGATCTGGTTTCCGCCGATATTTCTGTTCCATGTTCCGGCCTGGCTGATGCTCGGCTACTGGTTCGTGGGAAATTTCCTGAGCGGCACTGCTACTGCGATCGCCGAAACCAGCCAGACTTCGGGCGGGATCGCTTTCTGGGCGCATGTGGGAGGCTTCGTCGCGGGTGTCGTGATGATTAACGTATTCAGTGAACGACCGCAACGATACCGGTATGGGACGTGGTAGGCAGCTGTCAGCTCTCAGCGGCGCGGTTCCGGCGCGGGGCCGGGAGGCAAGACCTCTTGCTCCCCGGAACGCACTTTCTGGCGGGTGACGAACCATACGGCTGCGGTCCAGGTGGGAAAAAGATCGGCGCCGGGAATCAGTTTCGCCGCCGCCGTCGGCAAGAAAGCCCAATGCCATCCGAGGAGACGAATCATCACGAAGGCCACAATCAGGTCGAGCAGCGAGTCTGCGGGAGACATAGCTCCCTCGACGAAGAGTGGAAACGCGGCGATCTGGAGGGTGTCGGCGGCAATGGCTACGGCCCACGCCATGCGGTGCTCCGGCTCTTTCAGCGATTTGAAGTAATCCAGGAATGACATGGCTTTTCTCAGTCGTCGGTCGATGGTCGTTAGTCGTTAGCCAACTGCGGTGACCGGCTACCGATGAAACCTAACCTCAGTTTGATGCTCAATCTAGCGGCCGCGTCGCCACTACCCGGCACCTCTCTACAGTGCGCCGCTTGAGGTCATCACCACGACTTTTTCTACGGTCGTGTTTTCGGGCAAGAGCAGTGCATCGACAACCGTCCGGGCAACGGTTTCGGCGGACATCATTTTTCGCCTTGGCGCTTTCGGCCACAGCGTGCTCCAGATCGCGGTATCGGTTGCGCCGGGCATGAGGGCGATCACGCGAATGCCCTTCGGCCTCAACTCCTCGCGCAAGGTGTTGGTAAAGCCGAGGGCGCCATGCTTCGACGCGTTGTAGGCTGCCGACCCCGGGAAGACGCGTTCGGCGGAGATCGAGAGATTGTTCACGATCGTGCTTCCGCGCTTCATCACGGCGAGCGCCGCCTGCGTCATGAGAAACAGGCCATTGAGGTTGGTGTCGATCACTTCCATCCAGGTGGGGTAGGGCAACTCGCCGACGGTACGATTGGGATGTCCAATGCCAGCATTGTTGATGAGGATATCGAGCGGCATGTGCAGACCGCGGACGAGCGCGAAGAGGTAATCGACCGACTCGGGGATGCGGACGTCGCAGGACTGCGCCAGCACCTGAACGTTCAGCTTCTCCGGCAATTTCTCCCGCTGGATCGTCTCCAGTTCAGTGCGCGCCTTGGCCAAGGCACGCTCGTCGCGGCCGGTGATGATCAGGTTGCATCCTTCACGCGCCAGCGCGCGGGCGATAGCGAGACCGATGCCGCGGTTGGCGCCGGTGATGAGGGCGAGGCGGCCGGAGAGCGTGGGTTCGCGCGGTGTGCCTTTGCGTTTCGGCATTCAGCATTTCAACTCAAGTCACAAGGTATTCGAGCGCTGGCGGATCAGCGACAGGAATTCGGTTCGCGTTTCCTCTTCGTTGCGGAAGCAGCCGAGCATTGACGAAGTTACAGCCGAAGAATGCTGTTTCTCGACGCCACGCATCATCATGCACAGATGCCGCGCCTCGATGACAACGCCGACGCCCTGCGGCTCGATGGTGTTCTGGATCGCTTCCGCAATTTGCGTGGTCAACCGCTCCTGGATCTGCAAGCGGCGCGAGAAGGCTTCGATGAGGCGCGGTATTTTGCTCAGCCCGATGACTTTTCCGTTTGGGATATAGGCCACGTGCACCTTGCCAAAAAACGGCAAGAGGTGGTGCTCGCACAGGCTGAACATTTCGATGTCTTTCACGATCACCATCTCGTCGTAGCTGACCGTGAACAGCGCCTCGCGCAAAAGCGCTTCGGGATCGTCCTTGTAGCCCTTGAGGAGAAACTGCATGGCCTTATGCACGCGCACGGGCGTGAGTGAAAGCCCTTCGCGATCGGGATCTTCGCCGAGGCGAACAAGCATTTCGCGCACCAGTTCTTCGTAACTGGCGCTGGTCAGGGTCGCGGGTAAGTCGGCTGGTGTTTTCATAGAATCTTAGTCGTTGGTCGATGGTTGTTGGTCGTTAGCAAACCGTACCGCGAACGACCAACGACGAGCGACTAACGACCGTTTTCTCCTGAATATTCAAACGAGTTCATCATCGTCTCTTCAATTCGTATCTTTTCTAGATGAGCCTTGCGGAAGCCGCGCTTCACAATTTCGTAGATCGCGATGCATAGGTTTTCCGTGGTCGGAACATCTTTCCCGAATTCTGAAAGCAGGTTCAGATTCTGGTGGTCATAGCGTTCGAGGACCTCGTTGTGCACGAAGCCATCCAGATCGACCAGATTGCAGACCATGCCGGTCTGGTCATCGACCGGCCCACTGACGGTGACCTCGACCATGTAATTGTGCCCATGTCCGTAGGGATTATTGCACTTGCCGTAGGTCGCGCAGTTTTCTTCCGCCGACATTTCGTCGCTATGCAAGCGGTGCGACGCCGAAAACATATACCGCCGGGTCAGGTGGGCCTTCATGCTTCTCCGTAGAAATCAACGAACAGATCGGGCGTTTCGTATACGCGCACGCGATGCAACTGCGCTGCGTCGAGTTTCGGCGCGAGACGCTGCCAGATGACGATGGCTAGGTTCTCGGTCGTCGGGATCTTGGTGAAGAACTCGGGCACTTCTTTATTCAGGAAGCGATGGTCGAGCGCGTCGAGCACTTCCCTGCTCATGACGTCCTTCAATTGCTTCAGGTCGACGACGAATCCCGACTTCGGATCGACCGCGCCCTTCACGGTAACTTCGAGGGTGTAGTTGTGCCCGTGCCCGTTGGGATTATTGCACTTGCCGAAGACGCGCTGGTTTTCGTCTGGAGTAAATTCCGGATTGTGATAGAAGTGCGATGCGGAAAATTCCGCTTTGCGCGTGAGATAGACCATAGAGTCAGTTCCCGGTTCTCAGTCCTCGATTCTCAATTCTTGGAATCGGTTTTGCGGCTTGCATTCCGGTGGGAGTACTTCCACCTGGCGCGCCGACGCTGTAGGCACGGCCCTTCCACGATACTTGGCCGTTCGCGTGGGCCTTCTTGGAGCGTAGCAGCAGATAGGCGAACATCGGCAGACCACAAGCGATCGCGATCAGGTTATTCGCGGTCGCGAAGTGTGCGGCGCGAATTCGCCGATACACCAACAGCCAGAAGGCAGCGAACCCAATCCTCAGCGCGTGGCGGCTGGCTGCGCCAGACACGGCGACGCCTAGCGTCGACCATGCCATGAACCACAAAAACACACTCTGGAGCGCCAGCCGTTCGGGTTGAGGAAACAACAGCGTCAGATTTTTCGTCCAGCCTTCGCGAAGCTGCGCCCAGTTGCGGTACATGCGCGTGCGCACGGCATCTCCGCCATAACGGAAGTACACGCGCTGGCCGGCATTGCGGAACAACCGGGCCAGCGCCACGTCTTCAAGTATTTCCGTAGCCACCGCGGAGTGCCCACCTACGGCGCCGTAAGCTGCGCGGCGGACAAGGATGTACTGCCCATTCGCGGCTGCGATTCCCGAACCTTGTCCCGAACTATGCTCGCGCACTTTCTGAGGCGGGTACTGCGCCGTCAGTTCCGCGAAAACTACCGGCATCACGGCCCTTTCGGCGAAGGTGACGACCACCTGCTCGGGCGAGTAAGACAACAAATCGACCCGTTCATGCTTTGTTTCGTCTTCGGCTTCGCCCAAAGCCCGCGCCAGCGATCCCGGCAGATGCACGGTGTCCGCGTCCGTGAACAACAGCCACTGCGCACGCGCTTCTTTGGCCCCGGCAATCACCGCATTGTTCTTCCCAGTCCAGTTCTTTCCCGTCCAGTTCTTCCCTGTCCAATCCTCGGGCAGAGGCTCCGGGGAAATCACCCGCACTCCGGCAAAACTCTGTGCGATTTCGCGGGTGCGGTCGGTGGAGCCGTCGTCGACCACGATTATTTCGAAACCCACGCCGGTTTGGGCGGTCAGCGACTTTAGACAGTTGCCGATGTTGGCTTCCTCGTTCCGGGCCGGAACAATAATTGAGACATCCGGGATCGCGACCTCGGGGCTGGGGAGCTCGGGCAACGCGGCTGGAGGTGAACTATCCATCAGTTTTTCGCTATTATAGCGGGGTGAGACGAACGCTTCTTCCCACGCAACTAGCCACGCTTCTGACCATTGGATTGCTGGCTGCCCTGATCGGATGCTACAGCAGTGGCCACCCTCCCCGTATCGGGTCGAACGCCCCGGACTTCACCGTGCAGGACTCCGACCACAAAGTCACGCTCAGCCAGTTTCGCGGGCAGGTGGTGGTGCTGAATTTCTGGGGCACTTTTTGTCCGCCCTGCATCGAGGAGACCCCCTCCCTGGTCCAGATGCAGAAGCGATTGAAAGAAAAAGGCGTGGTCGTTCTCGCGGTCAGTATCGACGTTGATGACGCGGCGTATCACAAATTCCTGAAAGACTACAACGTCAACATGGTCACGGTCCGCGATGGAGAGCGGAAGGCGAGCTCTCTTTACGGGACGTTCGGCTGGCCTGAAACTTACGTGATCGACCGCCAGGGAGTGATTCGTCGCAAGTTTATAGGAGCCGTGGATTGGACCAGCCCGGAAATCACGGACTACCTGAGCAAGCTGTAAATTACTCAGCGTTGATTTACTTCTAACTGCAACTGCTACGGAGAAGCAGCTATGAGGCGACTGGGGAAATGGTTGCTGGTCGGCGTTATCGCGCTGGCCGCCGTTCTGGCGATTGCCGTCACTCTGACCATCGGGTGGCGTCCTTTTATCGGGCCAAAAGCGCGCCCGCTCAGTAGCCGCACTTTTGAACGCACGCCGCAGCGCCTGGAGCGAGGGCGATATATCGCAACGGCTCTGAGCGGCTGCGTGTATTGCCATTCCCGTCATGATTGGTCCGCTGCGGGGACACCCATCATACCGGGCTCGGAGGGTTCAGGAGAGGTTCTGCCGTACAACGATCTCCCAGGACGCATCGTCGCGCCCAACCTTACGCCTGATCCCGAAACTGGGGCCGGCAACTGGACGGACGATCAACTCGCACGCTCGATTCGCGAGGGAATTGGGCACGACGGCCGGGCGCTTTTTCCCATAATGCCCTACACGCATTACCGCGAAATGTCGGATGAGGATCTGGCGTCCGTTGTCGTTTACTTGCGATCGCTGCCAGCGGTGCGGCGCGAACTGCCGAAGACTGAGATCATCTTCCCGGTAAGGTACCTGATCCGCAGCGTGCCAGAGCCTGTTACATCGCCAGTCGGTAATGCGGACACGTCCGATCCGGTCAAGCGCGGATCGCATCTGGTCAATCTGGCGGGTTGCAGCGACTGTCACACTCCGCAGGTGAAGGGTGAAAACCTGCCCGGCTTGGAGTTTGCCGGCGGGGCGACCTTTTCGGGCCCGTGGGGGAATGTCGCGAGCACGAACCTTACGCCGGATGCCACAGGAATTCCGTATTACGACGAAGCTCTTTTTCTGCAGGTTCTCCACAGCGGATATGTCCAGGCGAGGCCGCTGAACCCAATCATGCCAGTCGTGGTCTACACGAACCTCACCGACAGCGACCTGAAAGCGATGTTTGCCTACTTGCGCACTCTGAAACCAGTAAAGCATCACGTGGACAACTCTGAACCAGCCACCGAGTGCAAGGTATGCCGTCAGAAGCATGGGGCCGGAGCGGAGAATTAGTTGGTGGGACCTACAGTTCCACCTTCCGCAATCGCAGCGAGTTTGTGATTACCGACACCGAACTAAAGCTCATCGCGGCTGCGGCTAGAATCGGACTCAGCAGCAGTCCAAACACCGGATAGAGCACGCCTGCCGCAATCGGCACTCCAATCGAGTTGTAGAGAAACGCAAAGAACAGGTTCTGCCGGATGTTGCGCATCGTTGCCTGGCTCAGTTTGCGCGCCCGCAGAATTCCTTCAAGGTCTCCTTTAAGCAGCGTGATGCCGCCACTTTCCATGGCGATGTCGGTGCCCGTCCCCATGGCAATTCCGACGTGCGCTTGCGCCAGCGCGGGCGCGTCATTGATGCCGTCGCCCGCCATGGCAACCACGCGACCTTCGTTCTGGAGACTCCTGACGATCTCGGCTTTTTGCGCCGGCAGAACCTCGGCTTTGAAGTCTTCGATTCGGAGGCTCCGAGCAATCTCCTGGGCCGTAGCCTGGTTGTCGCCGGTGAGCATGACCAGGCGGATTCCCTGGGCTTTCAGTTCGCGCAATGCCTTCGGGGTAGATGCCTTCAGCGGGTCCGCAACTGCGATGTACCCGGCATAGCGGCCATCGACCGCGACATAAATCTCAGTGGAACCGGGGTATTTAACAACTAAGGTCGCGGTGTTGTTCTCGAAAGCTCCGACCGCTCGCATCAGAGCCCTGTTTCCAGCTGCCACGCTCTTCCCTTCCACGGTTCCGCGTACGCCCTGGCCCGGCGTGGGTTGAAAATTGGCGGGCTCGCTCAAACTCAACTTCTCTTCGTTTGCTTTTAAGACAATCGCCGCGCCCAGCGGATGCTCGCTGGCGCGCTCCAGACTTGCCGCCAGCCGCAGAATCTCGTTGCCTGAAATACCTGGCAAAATCTCTGCCGTCGAGAATGCCACCACTTTCGGTTTGCCCTCGGTCAGTGTCCCAGTCTTATCGAAGACGATGGTGTCCACCTTTTCGAGCGTCTCCAGCGCCTCGGCATTCTTGATGAGCACGCCCGCATGCGCGCCGCGTCCGGTGCCGACCATGATCGCCATCGGCGTCGCCAGCCCCAGCGCGCACGGACACGCGATGATCAGCACGGCCACGGCGTTCACGATGGCATGCGCGAAACGCGGCTCCGGTCCGAAGCTCACCCACACGATGAACGTCACTACCGCAATCGCGATCACTGCGGGAACAAACCAGCCGGCTACTTTATCCGCCAGCCGTTGGATCGGGGCGCGCGTGCGCTGCGCTTGGCTGACCATCTGCACGATCTGCGCCAGCATCGTCTCGCTGCCGACGCGCTCGGCGCGCATCACGAGAGATCCGTTCCCGTTCACGGTTGCGCCGATCACACGCGAGGCCGCCGTCTTCTCCACGGGAACGGATTCACCCGTGATCATGGACTCGTCCACTGCGCTGGACCCATCCAACACAACGCCATCGACAGGAATCTTTTCTCCCGGACGTACGCGCAGCCGATCTCCCGGCTTCACCTCTTCGAGCGAGATATCCCGCTCCGAGCCATCTTCGCTCAGCACGCGCGCCATCTTCGGGCTTAGATCGAGCAGCGCCCGGATCGCGCTCGACGTCTGGCTGCGCGCGCGCAGCTCCAGCACCTGCCCCAGCAATACGAGCGTGACAATCGCCGCTGCAGCTTCAAAGTAAACATCAGGGCGATCACCCATACTGCGGAACGACGCCGGAAATATCTGCGGGAACAAAGTTGCTACCACGCTGTAGAGGTAAGCAACACCCGTGCCCATCGCAATCAGCGTGAACATGTTGGTGCTGCGATTTACCACCGACGCCCATCCGCGCTGGAAGAACGGCCAGCCACACCACAGCACGGCGGGCGTGGCGAGCAGCAGTTCAATCCACGGCAACCCCCAGTTCCACGGTGGCGCCATGAACACATGCGGCCACAACATGCTGCCCATGGCACTCGCTAGCAGTGGGGTGGTCAGCGCCAGGCTGGTCCAAAATCGCCGCGTCATGTCGCGCAGCTCGGGATTCTCTTCTTCGACCGTCACCGTGCGCGGCTCAAGGGCCATGCCGCAAATTGGACAGTTCCCCGGCTCGGCTCGCACGATTTTCGGATGCATCGGGCAGGTGTACTCGCGCTTGGTCGCGGGGAGCGCCGGCGACTCGGGATCGAGCGCCATTCCACACTTGGGACAGGGTCCCGGCCCGATCTGCCGCACCTCCGGGCACATCGGACAAATGTAGGCCCGCGTGTCTTTTCCGGACCCACCTGCCAACTGAGCAGTAGGGCGACGAGCATCTTGGCCGGTGCGGTCGTTGCCCGAGCCCGTGCCAACCGCGGCCGGCGTGCTCAGGGTTGGCATGGTCAGCGTTGGCATGATCGGGGTCGGAGTACCCAGAGACACCAGTCCCGATCCCATCGGCTTGGGCGCGGATGACAGAATCTTCTCGGGATTCGCCTGGAACTTCGCGAGGCAACCGGCAGAGCAGAAGAAATATTCTTTTTGGTTATGGAGCGTCCCCTTGTGCAGCGCCTTGTAGCGAGCGGTTGCCGGATTCACATCCATCCCGCAGACGGGGTCTTTTTCTTGCGACTTGGCGGAGGACGGTGCGGGGTTCGGGATGTCCACAGGGTCGGGGTGGTCCATGGTTTAGTTGAGTTTAGTTGCCAGATCGCGCTTGGCGGAATCCAGCCATTATTAGATACTCAAAGAGTAAACCTCGAACCTTATTCCTTGGGAGAAATGAAATGACGTACCTCGAAGTCGCCTACCGCTACCAGACTCCGCCCGGAGAAGCTGAGTTGCGGGCCATTAACAGTGTCCGCGAGGTCTATGGCATCCAGCGCATCCAGTTCAACGAGAAAGAGCGGACGGTGCGCGTGCTGTTCGACGCCTCGCGATTGAAGGGCGACGCGGTAGCCAAGTTGCTGCGCCAGGCCGGCATCGACGTGCAGGAACAGCTTGTTCTAGCTTGAGAGTTTCTGGCGAGAGGTGAGAAGGGATCAAACGGCACTCCGCCCGTTTCCCTGCTAATCCTCATTCCTGGGAGGACTCTCGGGGTTGGCGACAAACGGAGCATTGCAAAGGGGCATCCGGAAAGACCTCTGGCCGAAGTTTTTTCCCAAATGCCCCGTTGCGCGCCACTTCGTCTGCCCCCAGGAGAAGCATGTCGGCTGCCATCGCTAACGCCTTGTCAACATGCATTGATAGAACGCTGGGGCAGGTAGGTTTTGCGCTGGGCCGGAAACTTTTACGCTAATTTACAAATCTACTATTTCGGCTAGGCCCCCGATTTCCACAGCCAGCGCGGGATTTGGCGCGAATCGGAAGCGTAAAACGAACTCGGCTCAGGGTTTTTTCGGCGAGCGTGTCCGGTGATCGGGTTGGTCGAAACGATTCTGTTTCCGTTATAATTCAAAGACGCAATTACGCCAGAATGCGCCCGTAGCTCAATTGGATAGAGTGCATGGCTACGAACCATGAGGTTGGGAGTTCGATTCTCTCCGGGCGCACCATCCTACCTGCCGACGACGCTGTTGGCTAGTGAATGCCTTGATTTTGCGCCGGCGTCGGTTCCGCGAATGGGCGGTGCGCTGGGCGAGCGGACTGCACCCGAGATCCAAACGGTGCGGAACTCACTGGCGCGGCTGCTACACTTTCTGCGTGCGAAAGTTAATCGTCAACGCCGATGATTTTGGTCTGACCGCTGGAGTGAATCGAGCCATTGTGGAAACCTACAGTGGTGGAGTCGTGTCGTCGGCGACATTGATGGCCAACGGCGCTGCCTTCGAGGACGCGGTGACTGCGGCGCGCTCGGCGCCGAATCTCTCCGTGGGCTGCCACGTCGTATTGGTGGATGGAACGCCGGTGTCGCCACCGGACACAGTGGATACGTTGCTGGCGATTCGCTCGGCAGAGCCGGGCAAGTTCTACTCCAGCCTTTCCGCCTTCGCCGCGCGCGCCATGTTGGGAGGCTTCGATCGCGATCAACTGGTCGCAGAAGTCACGGCGCAAATAAGAAAAATTCAATCCACCGGTCTCCGGGTCACTCATCTCGATACCCACAAACACGCCCACATTTTTCCGGAGATTCTTGCGGCGCTGCTGCGAGCCGCGCGGATATGCGGCGTTCGCGCCATCCGCAATCCGTTCGTCCCCGTGAAAGCGATGCGCGCGCGGCAATTCAAAGGCAAGCGCGATCTCTGGAAGCGATATGGCCAGGTGCGCATGCTGCACACTTTCTCTGGGCAATTCCGCCAGCGGACCAAGCGCGCTGGGCTGCTTACGCCCGACGGTGTGGTTGGCGTGATCGAGACCGGCTCGGTCGAGAGTTCCGGCTATAGTTCCCTGCTGCGTCAGACGCTCGCGAGCCTGCCGGAGGGAACATGGGAGTTAGTCTGCCATCCCGGGTACAACGACGCCGACTTGCGCGCGGCCCGCACGCGATTGCTCGATTCTCGCGAGGAGGAGCGGCGTCTGCTGACTTCGGCGGAACTGCGACAGTTTCTGGAAGAGCAAAAGATCCGGGTCATCAGTTATCGTGAGTTCACAGAAAACCGCCCTGAATGATGACTGGCAGGTGTCGAAAGTGATGCCTCGCTCGTTACTGCGCCGGCGAACTTTTGTAATACCGCGGCGCGTCAGAGGGCGGTATTATCGCATGAACAGATACGAGGATAAGGCATGGCTGACCAACAAACCGAACCTCGCCTGACTGTGGATCTACCCGTGCGGATATGGGGTATGAGCGCCGAGGGACGCCCTTTTTCGCAATCCGCTCACGCTCATAACATCAGTTCGGAGGGGGCGCTGATCTCGGGCGTCGAGAGCGAACTGAAAGTGGGCGACGTGATCGGAGTACAGTGCGCCGAAAGAAAAACACGCTGCATGGTGGTCTGGGTGATGAACACCGGCCCGGTCAAGAAAAATCAAGTGGGAGTGAAGTTGGTCGCCGAGCAGGAGTGCCCGTGGAAAAGCTATCTGCCACTCGACGGCGCGACGGTGACGATTGCCGACTCCAACCGCCGGCGCTTTCACCGGCATAAGATTTCGCTTCCCCTGGAACTTCGCGACGAGCACGTCAACGCGCCGATCCGCATTAATGCCACTGACGTCAGCGGCAATGGATGCTACGTCGAGAGCATGCTGCCTTTGCCGCTCGGAACCGTGCTGCGGGTGGATTTCTGGCTGGACTCGGAGCACATCAAGATCACGGCGGTGGTCCGGACGTGCGACCCGGGCGTAGGCAACGGAATCGAGTTCACCGGCATGCCCGTCGACGGCAAGGCCCGCATGCAGGCCTACCTGGACGCGATTGACCCGCCGATGGGAATCTCAGCTCCGAAGCCGGAGTAGAATTCTTTGAACTATGCGGGAGTTTCTGCGTAGCGGGCGAGCACAATCGCTCGAACCAGTCCACCCATCGTGAATTCGCGGGCCTCGATTGCGACCGGCATCTGCAATTCGCGCAGCGTCGCCGAAGTCACCGGACCAATCGAGGCAAACTGGACGTGGCTAAGTGCATCTGCTTTGAACTTGCCGAGCAGTTCGGCAAAGTTCTTCGCGCTGGAGGAACTGGTGAAGGTCACGATGTGCGGTCGGCGAGCTGCACTTTTCATCAGTGCGCGCAGGCGCACACGGGATCTCTCGGGCACTACGGTTTCGTAAGCTTCGACCACATCCACGTGCGCTCCGGCCGCGCGCAGTTCCTCTGGAATCACGTCGCGCGCGACTTTGGCTCGGATGAGCACGACGCGTTTGCCGTTGACCTTGTCGCGCAGCCCCTTCACCACAGACTCGGCAACGTACTCCTCCGGAACCATCTTGACCTTCAGGCCATGCTTCACGATTTCCTTCTTGGTTGCAGGCCCGATGGCAGCGATCTGGAGATGGTTGAGATTGCGGCGCGTGATGCAAAGTTTCCGGACGCGCTCCCACATCGCTTCGACGCCATTGGCGCTGGTGAGAATGAGCCAGTCGTAGTTCCTGATATTTTTCAGAGCATCGTCGAGTGGGCGGTACGATTGCGGCTTGCGGATCTCAATGAAGGGGATTTCGATTACCGATGCGCCCAGGCTGCGCAGGCTGGCGGACAGGCTGCCGGCCTGCTGCCGGGCGCGTCCGACAAGAATCCGGGTTCCGGCGAGGGGATCTTTTTCGTTGGGCTTGCGCATAGATCGGGTCTCAGGTCTTAGGTCTCAGGTGTCACGTTTTCCTGAGACCTGACACCTAACGCCTGAGATCTGCTGCTGCGGTAGAGCGAAACCTTCGCCGTAAACTTCTTCGAGAATAACATCGCCGCCTCGACGGAGAAGGGTTTCGCCGACTTCCTCGCCCAAGCGCACGGGATCGTCGCCTTCGCGGGTTTCGCGCAGAACTTTGGTTCCATCGGGATGAGCTACGAGCCCGTTCAGGCGAATGCGGCCTCCCTTTACTTCAGCGAAGGCTCCGATGGGGACCTGGCAGCCACCGCCGAGCTTGTTGAGTAACGCGCGCTCGCAGGTGGTGGTGGCGCGGGCGGCAGCGTCATCGAGAAAAGCGACGAGCGCCCGGGTTGCCGTGTCGCCGTTGCGAATTTCGATTCCCAAGGCGCCTTGTCCGGCGGCGGGGGTCATCACTTCCGCAGGGATCACCTGGCGTACCAGTTGCGTTTTGCCCAGACGGTTCAGGCCGGCGGCGGCCAGAATGATGGCATCGTAGTCGCCGGATTCGAGCTTGCGCAGGCGCGTATCCACATTGCCGCGCAGCGGGTGAATCTGAAGATCGGGACGAAGTGCCTTCAACTGCGCCTGACGGCGCAGGCTGCTGGTACCCACGTTCGCCTGCTGCGGCAGGGCTTCGATGTTTGCGAACTTCACGGAACAAAAAACGTCGCGTGGATTTTCGCGGGTGGTGATAGCGGCAATCTCGAAATCGGCGGCCAACTCCGTTGGCAAATCTTTCAAACTGTGCACGGCGAGGCCAACCCGGTTTTCGACGAGGGCCTCTTCGATTTCCTTGGTGAACATGCCCTTGGTGCCGACTTTCGCGAGCGCAACGTCGGTGATCTTATCGCCGGTGGTCTTGATGATCTCGAGTTCCACGCTATGGCCCTGCGCACGAAGCAGATCGGAGATGTGATGGGCCTGCCAGAGAGCGAGTTGCGAGCCGCGGGAGCCGATGCGCAGGCGGGCCATCAGTCTTCTGCTTCCGGGCGACGAGCGGACTTCGAAGCGACCGCTTCCTTTTCTTCGTCTTCGTTATGCAGGTTGAAGAGGCGACGCACAAGGTCGATGACGGTGGTGGATTCGGGATCGCGCGCCGCCGTCTTCAGGGTGCTGATGGGGGTATGCATGATTTTGTTGACGATGCCACGAGTGAGCGCTTCGACGGCAAGTTCCTGGTCGGTGGTCATGGAGCCGAGACGGCCGCGAACGCGATCAATCTCGGCCTGGCGAATGGTTTCGAGGTGGTCCTGCAAGCTGACGATGGTGGGAACCACATCGAGAGTCTGCAGGCGAGCATGGAATTTCGCGACCTCGCCATTGACGATCGCCTCCGCCTTTTCGGCTTCCTTCTTGCGATCGGCGACGTGCGAACTCACCGCCTGCTGCAGATCGTCGATGTCATAGACGAAAATGCCATCGATCTCGTTCATCTCGGGATCGACGTCGCGGGGAACGGCGATATCGATGAAGAACATGGGCTTGTTGCGGCGCAGCGCCATGAGCTTTTCGCCGTGCTCAGGCCGGAAGATGAAGTGGGGCGAACCGGTCGAGGTAATCACGATATCGGCGCGATCGCAGGTGTCATAAAGCCGGCTGAACTCGATCGCCTGTCCGTTAAATTTCTGCGCCAGCCGGATGGCGCGGTCGTAGGTGCGGTTGGCGACAAAGAGAGAGGCGGCGCCGTGCGCGAGCAGATGCCGGGCCGCTAACTCGCTCATCTTCCCCGCACCCACCAGGTAGACGCTCTTGCCGTGCAGGCTCCCAAAGATTTTCTCTGCCAGTTCGACGGCTACCGAAGCAATCGAAACCGACGAAGATCCGACGGCGGTTTCGGTACGGACGCGCTTGGCCACGGCAAACGCCCGGGTGAGCAACTGATCGAGCTGCGCGCGCACCGCTCCCACGGCGCGGGCAGTGGCGTAGGCTTCCTTGACCTGCCCTAGAATCTGGGGCTCGCCGACGACCATGGAGTCGAGGCTGGCGGCAACGCGAAAGACGTGGCGGACGGCTTCATCTTCGCGGAATTCGTAGAGATGACTTTCAAACTGGCTGAGATCGGTTTCGAAATACTCGCGCAGGAATTCGCGCAGGTCGCCGGAGCCGTTCTTCATGTTGGCAATAAATTCGACGCGGTTGCAGGTGGAGACGATCATGCCCTCGGAAACGGCGGGATGCTCGGACAGGCGCTTGCAGGCTTCCGGCAAGCGCGATTCAGGAATGGCCAGGCGCTCGCGCACCTCGACCGGCGCGGTCTTGTGATTGACGCCGATGAGCTGGAATTTCATGAGGCGATAAACCTGTGCATTCCGCTAAAGTAGTTGGCGATCCAGGCCACGATTGCCGCAGCGAAGGCCGCACTGGCGAGCATGGCGGCGCGGCGTCCGCGCCACCCAGCATTCAGGCGCGTAAACACCATCAGCAGATACACGGCCCACATCAGGATGGAAAGCAGAATCTTAGGATCGAGAAAATCAATGCGTCCGTAGGTGGCTTCGGCGACCACGGATCCCGCGATCAGGCCCAGAGTCATGAAGGGAAATCCGAGCATGAGGGAGCGGTAACCGATGTCATCAATGACCTGGAGAGCGGGCAGTCGCGAGAACATTCCACTCGAACTCTTGGATTTCAGAGCGCGTTCTTGCATGAGGTACAGAATGCTGGCGCCAAAGCTGAGGAACAGCGCCGCGTATCCGGTGAAGATCATCAGGATGTGCATAGCCAGCCAGCCCTTCTTCACGACATCCGAGGCGAAGACGAGCGGTTGCTGACCGGTGGCGGCCACAAAGGTCAGCAGAAAAACCAGGGGAAAAACCACGATGCCCGGCGTTGTCGTCTTGTAGACCAGATAGGCGAGCATGAAGCCGACCATGATCAGGAAGGCCAGCAGCGATTCTGAGTTGTGAACCGAGGCGGAAGCGATCTGGCCGCTTTGCACGACGGCTTCGGTCAGCGAAACGAGATGGAACACCATGCCGAGGTAGGAGGCATGGAGCGCGACTTTGCCGAGGATTTCGGACGTGCGAGTGAGCGCGACCAGCGCATAGAGCAATCCCGCAGCATAACAAACGAGCGCAACGCGCAGCCAGATCAGAGTCATCATTCTTGGGTGCTTCCGCAGGCCGGTATGATACCTCCCCACCCCGCCTGGGTGATTATAGTTTGCCGGGCGGAGCGGGCGGGGGGAAACGGAGGCTGTCACACGTGGGTGTGACGGTGGTCACAGGGAGCGAGCGTGTTATTTGCGGCCATCTAAGGGTTCTCGGTGCGTGTGTATTTCTGGGTCCCCGACCCGTATGCGCCCACGAGAGCCGATATATCCCCAGGCACATCCGGAAAATCCACGTCTGACTTAACAGTCAGGGTCTTGGAGTCTGCCGAAAGCTGCCATCTCTCTTTAGTGTGCATGCGCATAGGAGGAGCGTTTGGCTGCGGTCTAGCCACAACGATAGATTCCAGCACGAGATGCTTGTCCTTAAGTTGCCCTTTGCATTTTCCCGCAACGCCGCCCGGACTCACGTAGCTTCCCTCCGAACCATTCAACGGATACCGATTGGTAGTTCTTCTCCCCTGTTCCACTCTCGTGATTTCGATGCTGTCCGCGCCCTGAACCACGTCGAGGATTGTATCGGTTTCGCTGCCGGAAGCCGTTTTCCGTGCTTGAGCCGAATACTTGCCTGAGTAGTTCACCTTGTCCGCAGCCAGCCCAGCGTTGGCTGACCATACCACCGCCAAGGCAATCCACGCTGCCCATATCAAAACGTTAGAGGTTTGCTTTGTCATTGGCCTCACAGTTCATCTCGACCAAATGATAATCAGCATGCGATAAGAGCACAACTGGCTCAAACAGCGTTCTCGCAAGATCGAGGATGCCCACAGTGCCGCACCTTCCAAATCTATTCCACGCCTAACGACGCCAGCGATTCTTCCAGCGACTGCAGGTCGATCTGCAGTTGCCTGCCTTGCGCTTGCATTTCTTCCAGTTCGTCGAAGGCGCGGAACAGACGCATCTTGACGGCGGCGTACTGCTCGGAATCGGCGAGGGGGCGTCCGTGAGATTCGGCCCAGGCGGCGACGACCTGGTGCGGGAGGAAAATACTGACCGCGTAGGTCAGCTTGCGGTCGGAGGTAACGTCGAAGATGTACTCATTGGCGTCGGACTCATGGGCGCCGGATGCGGGGGCGAGACGTTTCCCGACGAAGTAGTACTGGTAAACGTAGCCTTGGGATCCGGTGTAGGTTTTGAGGCGACGGATGGTCATGGGCGGTCGTTAGTCGTTGGTCGTTAGTCGTTAGTGCTTGGCGTTCTGCAGCCCTGCTTCGAGCTACGAACTTCGGGCTACGAGCGAACATGAATCGTTTGCTCGAAGCTCGCGGCTCGTAGCTCGGAGCTAGCGGCTGCTGCTAGATTTTTGCCTCTCGCAGGCGTTTCACTGCCGTCTCGGAGGTGACCGGAGAATAATAAATCTCTTTGAACGTGTAGGATCTGGCCTTGGCCTCAAGAATGGGGAGAATCTCGATGTGCCAATGGTAATCATCATCGAGCGTTTTCCAATATCCGAGTGTTACCGAAGGATGTTGGCTGTTGGGCGAGGTGTGGAGCACCAGGTGGAAGGCTTCGGTGACGGTGCGGATACGTTGCAGGGTGCGCCGCACGAGCGCGGCGAGATCGGTCACGCTGCCCACGCGCGATGAGCCGGTGCGCTCAAAGGAAGATTCGTGGCTGCGAGGCATAATCCAGGTTTCGTACGGGGTGCGCGGAGCATAGGGGCAGAAGGCGACGTAGTCTCCGCGAATTTCGACGATGCGCAGGTTCTGACGCTCCTCCTGCGCCAGAATATCGCAGAAGACGCAGCGCTCTTTGCTCTCGAAATAGTCGCGTCCGGCGCGGAGTTCGTAGAGGACGCGGCGCGGCACGAAAGTGGTTGCGGTCAACTGGGAAGTGGGGTGATCGAATTCCTGTCCGGCTTCCGCGCCGTGATTCTTGAAGATGCTGATGTACTTGAAGCGGCTGTCGCGCTTCAAATCCTGAATCCGCAGGGCGGCCAGACGCAGGAACTGTTCGACTTCGAAGTCGCTCGCATTCCAGAGATGGCCGTTGTGACGGGAATTTTCGATCAGAACTTCGTGAGCACCGACCGATCCCATGCGGTCGTAGAGGCCGTCGCCGCGGCGGGACGCCTCGCCTTCGACGTGGTAGAGCGCATGCGGATGGACGACGGAGCGCGCCGACCATGCGCTGCCAGCCACGCCGGGCAGGTTGGCGATGACCTGGGCTGGCTCGGCGGACGGACCGCAAAACCGGCAGGCTTGGGAACGGGGAGTGGGCTCGATGACATCGTCGCCGGTGATCACCCAGGATCGGGTGATGGGATCTTTGCGGAGTTCCATGGCGTAAGGAGAACAAAAGGGACGAAGGGAGTCAAATGGAGAATTTGTAATTTGGTAATTTGTAATTTGGTAATTTAAAACCTTCCGGCAAGCTAAAGTAAGTGAGACCGGTAAAGCAGTTCGGGGAGCTGCAAAGCGGCACGAAGACAAAATTGCAAATTACCAAATTAGAGATTACAAAATTACCAATTGTCCTATGTCCGAGCCCTCGACGCCGCTGATGCGGCAATATGCCGCCATTAAGAAAGAGCATCCCAACGCTCTGCTGTTCTTCCGGTTGGGGGATTTCTACGAGCTTTTCTTCGACGACGCGGTGCTGGCCGCGCGCGAGTTACAGATCACGCTGACCTCGCGCAATAAAGAAAAGGGCGTGGCCATCCCCATGTGTGGCGTGCCTTACCACGCCGCCGAGGGCTACATTTCAAAACTGATCCGGCGCGGGTTCAAGGTCGCGGTCTGCGAACAGGTGGAGGACCCGCGCCTGGCGAAAAAGCTGGTGCGGCGCGAGGTGACACGCGTCGTCACGCCGGGCACGGCGGCGGATTCGTCGTTGAACGCGGAGGAGAACAACTTTCTGGCGGCGGTGGCAACGGTCGGAGATCGCGTGGGTTTTGCGGCGCTGGATCTTTCGACCGGCGAGTTTCGAGCCACGGAGTTTGTGGGCGAGTTGGCCGGGCGCCGTATTCAAGAAGAACTTGAACAATTGCGGCCAAGAGAAATGCTGTATGGATCTTCGGCTCCGCTGCTGGAGCGGGCCGGAGGCGGTCAACTGCGGAGCTTCGCTGCCCTGGACGGGCGAGACGCCCGTCCCCACACTCCCCTTGCTAGGGTTTCCGGCGTGGGCTGGGCAGAGACTCCTTTGGACGACTGGATCTTTGCTCCCGACCACGCCATTCCGCTATTGGAGAATCACTTCGGCGTGCTCTCGCTGGAGGGCTTCGGATTGGCGGGGAAACGGGCGGCGGCTTCGGCGGCGGGGGCGATCCTGTATTACATCCGGTCAACGCAGCGCGGCACGCTCGATCATGTGGACCGCATCGGCTTCTACGAGCGGCAGAATTGCCTGGTGCTCGATGCGGTGACGGTGCGCAACCTGGAACTGATCGAACCGCTGTTCGCCGGAACCGATGCCGGGGTGACTCTGTTCCGCTGCCTGGATGCAACCGTGACGCCGATGGGCAAGCGTTTGCTTCGTACATGGATGCTGCGCCCGTCGTTGGATCGGGCCGAGATCGATGGCAGACTGGATTCGGTTGAGGTGCAGGTCAAAGACACGGTGCGGCGCGAAGAATTGCGGAGGTCGCTAGAAGGAATTCTGGACCTGGAACGGCTGCTGAGCCGGGTCACGCTGGAGACGGCGAATCCACGAGACGTGCTGGCTCTGGCGGCATCACTCGGACGAATTCCCAAGGTGAGAACTGTATTGGCCGGGCTGTCGGCGTTGCGGCTGGGCACGCTGCATGGAGTGATCGACGAACTGGGTGATCTGCGGGAGAAGATCGATCGTACGCTGGTTCCAGAGCCTCCGCTCACGCTGAGCGATGGCGGGGTGATCGCTGCGGGCGTCGACAAAGATCTGGACGAACTGCGCGACCTGAGCCGCAACTCGAAGCAGTACCTGGCGCAAGTGGAGCAGCGCGAGCGCGAACGCACGGGGATTGGATCGCTCAAGGTAAAGTTCAATTCGATTTTTGGCTACTACATTGAGATTTCGAAGGCGAACCTGCACCTCTCACCCGCCGACTACGAGCGCAAGCAGACGCTGGTGAATGCCGAGCGTTTCACAACTCCGGAGCTGAAAGAATTTGAATCCAAGATTCTGGACGCACAGGAGAAGATCGTCGAAATCGAGCGGCGGCTGTTTGCCGAGTTGCGTTCCGCCATTGCGGCTGAGGCCAAGCGCATCCGGCAAACCGCGCTGGCACTGGCGGAAGTGGATGTACTCGGCTGCCTGGCGCACATTGCTGCGCTGCGGAATTACTGCCGGCCGCGGTTCGATGAAGTTGAAAAGGCCGAGGACGCGGGCGATCTGGAAATTGTCGAAGGTCGTCATCCGGTGATCGAACTGCAGGAACTGGCGGCGGGAAGCGAGCGCTTCGTTCCGAACGATCTGTTTCTGGATTCGGCTTTGCACAATGCGACGCACAATATCGTGGTGCTGACGGGGCCGAACATGGGCGGCAAGAGCACCTACCTGCGGCAAGCGGCGCTGATCGTGATCATGGCGCAGATGGGCTCGTTTGTTCCCGCGCGTGCCGTGCGGCTGGGTATTGTGGACCGCGTGTTCACGCGCATTGGCGCGAGCGACAACCTGGCGCGCGGGCGCTCGACGTTTATGGTCGAGATGACGGAGACGGCGGCGATTTTGCACACGGCGACGGCGCGGTCGTTGATCCTGTTGGATGAAGTCGGGCGTGGCACTTCCACCTATGACGGCCTGGCAATCGCATGGGCCGCCATCGAGTATCTGCATGCACGAGTGCACGCCAAGACTTTGTTTGCGACACACTATTTCGAGCTAACCGAATTGGCGGAGCAATTGAGTGGCGTGAAAAACTATCACGTGTCCGTCAAAGAGACCGGCGGAAGCGTTGTTTTTCTGCGCCGCGTCGAACCGGGCGCGGCCGACCGCAGCTACGGAATCGAAGTCGCGAAGCTGGCCGGATTGCCGAACGAAGTCGTGGTACGCGCGCGCGAGGTGCTGGCAGAGCATGAATCGTCCGAGCACCGGCTTTCGGGGCATCTGACGCCGGGTGCAGAGCCGGAGCGTCCGACGCAGTTGACCATCTTCACGCCGCTGTCACAGCCAGTGCTGGAAAAGCTGCGCGAAGTGGATTTGAACCGGCTGACGCCGCTGGAGGCGCTAAACTTGCTGGCGGAGTTGAAAAAAGAAATCTAACCGCTGAGACGCGGAGTACGCCGAGAAAACCAGGCAGATCAGGGTCTTGACCCGGACTCAGTCAGAAATAAAAATGCGTGACTTGACACTGAACATCGGCCAGTTGCTCATCATCGGCTTCGACGGGACCGAGATGTCTCCGCGCCTCGCTTCCCTGCTCACTCGGGTTCAGCCGGCGGGCGTGATTCTGTTTGCCCGTAATATCACCGGGGCTGAGCAGACGCATTCTCTTCTGCGGGACTGTCAGAAGTGCGTGGCAACGCCGCTTTTCACTTGTGTCGACCTTGAAGGCGGCACCGTGGACCGTTTCCGCAACGTGATCGGTCCGGCGCCTTCTCCGGCAGAGGTTTTTGCCACGGGCAGCCGAGCGCTCTTTCGCAAGCATGGGCGCCTGATCGGCGAAAACTGCAGAGCGATGGGCTTCCACGTGGATTTTGCCCCGGTGCTCGACTTGGCGTATGAGGCTTCGCGTTCAGTGATGAGTTCGCGGGCGGTTTCGGCCGATCCGAAGCAGGTGGTTGCCTACGCCCGCGAGTTTCTGCGCGGGTTGGGCGATGCCGGCGTGCTCGGCTGCGGCAAACATTTCCCCGGACTCGGCGAGGCCACGCTTGATACGCATCATGAACTTCCCAGCGTGGAGAAGCCGATGCGCAAATTGTGGAACGAGGATCTGGTTCCCTATCGCACGTTATCCCTGCGGCGCGAATTGCCGTTCGTCATGGTTTCGCACGCGGCGTTTCCGGCGGTGACAAAAGAGCGGACTCCGGCATCGCTCTCGAAGAAATGGATCACTGGCATTCTGCGCAAGAAGATTGGCTACCGCGGCCTGATCTGTTCCGACGATCTGGAGATGGGCGGCGTACTGGCGGCGGGCCCGATCGAACAGGCGATGATCGGGCACATCCGCGCCGGGGGCGATCTTGGCCTGATCTGCCATCAGGAAGATTTCATTCTGCGTGCGCATGAAGCAGTCGTCCGCGAGGCGGAGCGCGATAGCAGATTTGCCCGCCGCGTGCGGGAATCGGCGCGGCACGTGCTCGAATTCAAGAAGAAGTCGTTGGCGAGGCGCCGCAACCCCTCTCCCACTTCCGCACGAGTTGAGAAACTGACGCGACAGCTCTGGGAATTCGGGGAAGAGATTCGGCTGGCTACGCTTGCTCGCGAGGAGCGCGCATGATCGTTGCCGGCGTGATGAGCGGCACCTCGGTGGATGGCATCAATGTGGCGCTGGTTCGGTTCCCCTCTAACGGGACGGGACGGGTCAGAGGCTCGTCCCCACACTCAAATCCACACTCAGACTTCGAACTTCTTGCTCACGAGGAGTATCCGTTCCCTGCTCCGGTTCGACGCGCAATTTTGGGAATGATGAACGCGGAATTGGCCCACGTTGCGGATCTGGCCCGGCTGAACTTTCTTCTGGGTGAACTGTACGCGGAGGCGGTGACGAAGACAGCGCGCAAGCATCGCGTGAAACTTGACCTGGTGGGCTGTCATGGACAGACGCTGTATCACCAGGGAGAGGCGGAGCGCTTTCTCGGGCGAAAATTGGCGGTGACGTGGCAAACGGGTGAAGGTGCAGTGATCGCCGCACAGCTGGGTGTGCCGGTGGTCTCCGATTTTCGTCCCGCGGATATAGCGGCCGGGGGAAAAGGCGCGCCGCTGGTGCCGTTCCTCGACTATCTTCTTTATCGCAATAGACGGGTGGGCCGCATTGCGCAGAACATTGGGGGAATTGCGAATCTGACGGCGATTCCTGCGGGCGCGTCGCTGCGCCAAGTGGTTGCTCTTGACACAGGCCCCGGCAACATGGTGATTGACGCGGTAATGGAAGAACTTTTCGGACGGCGTTACGATCGCGACGGCAAAGTCGCCGCCTCGGGACGCGTACTGGGTGGTGTGGTTGCACGGTTGGTGCGCGCGCACTTTTTCCGGCAGAAGCCCCCGCGGACGGCGGGCCGCGAGGAATTTGGCCGGGAATACGTAGGCCGATTTCTTCGGATCTGCCGCGGCGCCAGTAAGCCCGACGTGGTGGCGACGGCAACGGCATTGACGGCGCGATCGATTGCGGACGCAGTCGAGCGATTCGTGTTGCCGCGATTCGTAGGTCCGCGAGCCCGGCAGCGACGTGATCACGAAATGATTGTTTCGGGCGGAGGCGCGAAGAATCCGACGCTGATGGCCATGTTGCGGGATGAAATCGCAGCCTTGGGGATCGGCTTGCACTTCTCGGATGAGTTCGGCCTTCCGGCGGAAGCGAAGGAGGCAGTGGCTTTTGCCCTGCTTGCGCATGAGACGTGGCATCGGCGGCCAAGCAATGTGCCGTCGGCCACGGGAGCGAAGCGGGCGGCGATCCTGGGAAAGATCTCGTATGCATAAAGCGGCGGTGTGGGAGCGAGCAAGAAGCAGGTCCTTCGCTCCACCACCCCAACGCGCCAAAACCGGGCGCGTCGGGGGCCCCGGTCTGCTCAGGATGACAATTTTTTTCAGGACAACAAGCTTTTTCAGGATGGCAAGTTGTTTGTTATTCGCCGGGGGATGGGTGCTGCCTCTCGTCTCCTGCTCACAGGCTCCCGATCCCAACACGCTGGTAATGATTATTGAAAGCAACCCAACGAATCTCGATCCGCGGGTGGGGATTGATGCGCAATCGGAGCGCATTGGCGAGCTCCTCTTCGACGCGCTGCTGACGCGCGACGAGCACTTAAATGTTCAACCCGGGTTGGCGGAGCGTTGGGAGATCCCGGATCCGCTGACCTACGTCTTCCACCTGCATCGCGGCGTAACTTTTCACGATGGGCGGCCGCTTACTTCCCGCGACGTGAAGTGGACGTTCGACTCCCTGCTCGAGGGAAAGATTCGCAGCACGAAATCGGCGGCGTACCGTTTCGTCGATCACATCGACGCGCCCGATGTGTTCACCGTGGTATTTCATCTGAAGGAGCCCAACGCCACCTTGCTGTGGAATCTCTCGGAGGGGGCGAGTGGGATTGTGCCCTATGGGTCGCTCGACGAGATCACGCGCAAGCCGATCGGGACGGGGCCATTCAAGTTTGTCAGCGCCGAGCAGGACAAGGACGTCATCGTCGAGCGCAACGACAACTACTGGGGGGCGAAAGCGCGCCTGGCCAGGGTGCGTTTCACCGTCGTGCCCGACTCGACGACGCGGGCTCTTGAATTGCGCAAGGGCAGCGCCGATGCCGCGATCAATGCGCTTACTTCCGACACCATCGTGGCGCTGCAGCGCGAGCCGAATCTGCAGGTGGAGCGCGCGCCGGGGACGGTGCTTTCCTATCTCGCGTTTAACCTGCGCGATCCGACCTTGCAGGATGTGCGAGTTCGCCAAGCGATCGCGTATGCCATCGACCGCGGGCCCCTTCTGCAATACATCTGGCGCGGCTTCGCGCAACCGGCTCTGAGTGTGCTCCCACCGCAAAGCTGGGCGTATGACCAGGACGTGGCCGCCTACCCACATGATCCAGAGAAGGCTCGCCAGTTGCTCGATGCCGCCGGCTACCAAGCTCGCGACGGCGTTCGCTTTCACCTGACGATGAAGACGTCGACGGAGGAATCCACGCGGCTACTGGCGGCGGTGTTGCAGCAGCAATTGCGCGATGTGGGAATTGCGCTCGACATTCGCACGTTCGAGTTCGCTACATTTTTTGCCGACGTCACCAGCGGCGCTTTCCAGCTTTATTCGTTGCGCTGGATCGGCGGGAACGAAGACCCGGATATTTTTGAGTACTCCTTCCACTCCAACCGATTTCCGCCTAAAGGCGCAAACCGCAGTTTCTATTCCAATCCACGTATCGATAGTCTGATCGACCAGGCGCGCCGCCAGACCGATCAGAATGCCCGCAAGCGGCTGTACGCCGAAGTTCAGGAAGTGCTGGCGCAGGATGTCCCGTATATCAACCTGTGGTACTTCGATAACGTGCTCGTGCACACGCGGCGTGTGCGGAACGCAACCCTGAATCCGTCGGGGAATTACGACTTTCTGAAGACGGCTGAGATCAGTACCCAGTAGCCAGCCCGCCAAACCTTCGCGATTTTCAGCGTGATACCATCGAACGTTGCTTCGCGCGGCCCCTAAAGGGGCAACGAAATTCGAGCAACGTCTGGTATCGCTAAAGCGATACCCTGATACGAATCTAGCAACCAGGGCGACTCCTGAGACCTGAGACCTGATCTTGAAAATTCTTTTTATCGGTGACATTTTTGGGCGCCCTGGGCGGACGATCGTCAGAGAGCGCCTGCCTGAACTGCGAAAGCTGCACGCCGTGGATTTGGTCATCGCCAACTGCGAAAATGCTGCGGCTGGCTTCGGAATCACGCCCCCGCTGGCGGACGAGCTTTTCGATCTGGGGATCGACGTGATGACCACCGGAAATCACGTCTGGGATAAACGTGAAATCATCGAATACTTCCAGATGGCGGATGGCAATCCGCACAGTCCGGCACGCCGGTTGCTGCGGCCGGCAAATTTTCCGCAGAACCTGCCGGGTTGGGGAGTGTACGAAGGCCAGAAAAACGGCGTCGGTTATGCCGTCGTGAATCTTCAGGGACGTGTGTTCATGGGGTCGAGCGACGATCCCTTTCGCTACGCCGATCGACTTCTGGAACAGATCAAATCGAAGATCGTGGTTGTGGATTTCCATGCCGAGGCCACTTCCGAAAAGGTCGCCTTCGGCTGGTACCTCGACGGGCGCGTCACCGCCGTTGTGGGCACGCACACGCACATTCCCACCGCGGATGAGACCGTCCTGCCGAAGGGCACTGCCTACATCACGGACGTCGGCATGACCGGGCCGTACGACAGCGTCATTGGTGTGAAGAAAGAATTGGTGATCGAGAGGTTTCTCAGCGGGATGCCGGCGCGCTTCGAAGCGGCGAATGGCGACGTCCGCCTCTGCGCCGTGCTGGTCGAGTGCGATGACCAGAGCGGCCGCGCCACCCGGATGGAACGGCTGATGCTGCGGTGAAGAGCGGCAGTTCGCGCAAAGAATTATGATGGGTGCAGCATTTTCCCTCAGCGGCTAGAGCCGCCTTTGATTTTGCGGCACTTACGGCGCGGCTGAAGCCGCGCCCCCTCAAAGCAAAGTCAAAACCCGAGTTTTTCCGCAGCCTGTGAAGTCGTGCCCTTCCCACACCTGTTCTTTCTGCTGTTACGACCGTAGTTCCCAACCCAGGATTTCTCTTGCAAGACAGCAGCAGCCCGGCATTCTATAGTAAGTAATATGCGATGGCTGCCAGCAGGAATTGCTTTGTTGCTTGCCGGAGTGTGTTTGGCCGCGGACACTCCCCCGGCTGCCGCTCCACCGCTCTGCTCTAATTCCGGAGGCGCGCCCGCCTGCCAGGGTCCCGCCAAAGACCTGAAGGCCGCACGCCAGGCTTTCGCGCGCGGCCTCAAACTCGAGAAGTCGAAAAATCTGGACGAGGCTTTTTACGAATTTGAGGAAGCGTCTCGCCTAGTCCCACAAAACGTCGAGTACCTGACCGCACGGGAGATTACGCGGCAACATCTGGCCGGGATGCACCTGGAACGTGGAAACAGCGACCTGCTTGATGGCCGGCAAGTGGAGGCGCTGGCGGAGTTCCGCACGGCGTTGAACCTCGATCCGCAGAACGAATTCGCTCAGCAGCGCATAAGCGACGCCCTGGGGCCCGTGCCGGTGCATACCGCAGGCCCGCCGCAAGTGGTCGCCAGCGCCAACGCGCTCGTCGCCAAACCGATCGACGGGCACCATGACATCCACTACCGCGGCGATTCGCGGAGTCTGCTCACCGCGGTCGCCGCGAGCTATGGGCTGACGGTAGTCTTCGACGATACCTTCCCCAGCCGCCGCGTGCGATTCGACATGGAGAATGCTGATTTCGGAACCGCCATGCGGGCGGCCTCCGCGGTCACGAAGAGCTTCAACGTGGCACTGGAAGACACAGTTCTTTTTGCTTGCGCCGACACCCCCGACAACCACCGCCTCTACGACCGCATGGGCATGCGCTCGTTTTACATCTCTGGCGGCAGTCCCCAGGATTTGAACGAGCTGATGAACTCGCTGCGGACGTTATTTGAGTTCAAGTTCGCGAGCCTCAACGCCGCGTCGAGCACGATTACGTTGCGCGGACCGCAGGCGGCACTGGAAGCCGCAACCCAGTTTCTCGGACAGCTGAATGACACCCGGCCGGAAGTGATGCTCGATCTGAAAGTCTTCCAGGTAAGCCACACCTACGCTCGGAATATCGGGCTGCATGTCCCGGACAATTTCAATCTTTTCAACATTCCGGTGGCGGCACTCGCGGCTCTCGGCGGACAAAACATCCAGAGCCTGATCAACCAGTTGATTGCCTCTGGCGGCATCAACCAAGCCGGCAATCAGACCATTTCCGCCCTTCTCGCACAATTGCAAAGCCAGCAAAATTCGATTTTCAGCCAGCCGGTCGCGACCTTCGGCGGCGGGCTCACGCTGATGGGACTTAGCTTCGATCAATTGTCCGCCGTTCTATCCATGAATGAGAGTTCGGTGCGGGAACTCGATCACGTAACCCTGCGCGCCTCCCAGGAGAAGGACGCCACTTTTAAGTTGGGGTCGCGCTATCCCATCCTCAACGCCAGCTTTGCGCCGATTTATAACAGTTCGGCCATCGCGCAGGTCGTCGGGAATCAGTCTTACGCAGCGCCCTTTCCTTCAGTCAGTTATGAGGACATCGGACTCACGCTCAAAGCGAAGCCGCTGGTTCACAACAATTCAGACGTGGCGCTCGAGCTGGAGATACAATTCCGCACTTTGGGAAGCAGAAACACAAATGGCATTCCTGACATTTTGAATCGCGAGTACAAGGGGGGAATCCTGCTCAAAGAAGGTGAACCGGCGGTCGTGGCCGGGATGATTACCGCGTCCGATGAGAAGAGCCTGAGCGGTCTGCCTCTGTTCTCCACGATCCCTGGCCTCGGCCTCCTCACATCACAGAGTACGAAGCAAGAAGAGGACGATGAGCTACTGATCCTGATCACGCCGTATGTCGTCCGCAGCCCGGAGCGCAGCGAAGCACCGGAAATCTGGTTGGGCAAGTAGCCGGGCATCCGCGCTCTGCTTACTTGTCGCCTTTTTCCTGGCTCGCCTGGAAGTCCACAATCTTCTTCAACAGATCGACGGGCGCCCCACCGGGTACGTTGCGTCCATTGATGAAAAGGGTCGGCGTGGCATTCACACCCACCGACTTTCCAAGCGCAACGGAGGCCTCGATTCTGGCTTTCGTATCCGGCTTGGCTGCGCAGGCGGCGATCTCGTCGGCATTCGCGCCCGATGCGGTCGCGATGGCCTTCAGCTTTTCATCGGCGTTGGACTCAGTGATATTGGCTTGCTCGTCAAACGTTTTACGAATAAATTTCCAGACGGCATCATTCGAAGCGCGCCCCACGCACTCGACATAGCCGGCCGCTTTCTCTGCCCAGTTGTGCGCGGGCAGGGGAAAATTCTGGAAAACAAAGTGGGCCTCGGGCTCCAGCGCAATCAACTGATCAATCGTGGGAGCGGCCGTCTGACAGTGCGGGCACTGCATATCGCTGAACTCGACAATCGTTACAGAAGCCTTCGCCGGTCCCTGAGCAGGGCCGTTCACGCCTTTTTCCAGCTTGGCGCGAGCATCGTCAAATGGCTTCGCACCGAAGGGCAGGATGTCGCCCGTAATGGCATGCTTGCCGTCAGCGCTGACCAGCAACCGATTCGGGTTCGAGCCCTGCGGGTTGGTGAGAACAACTGAGACCTCCGCCAGTCCCGGCACCTCGGAAGGGCGAATCTCCGTCACCTTCCACGTCACCGTGGGATCGTAGCCAAACATCTGGAACAGGAACGAGTTGACCGTGTCTTCGCTGGGCAGAACCGTCGTGCCTTCAGCGGCGGGCGAAGTCGTCGCTGGTTTCGCTGCCGATTTTGCCGGGTGAGCGGGTTGAGTTTGAGCGATGGCGATGCCGGAGAACAGAAGAGCAGCGAGCAATGTGCGATGCATGCGTGTCATAGATTGGAATTCGATTGTTACAAAGACCGGTGAAGTTGTCATTTCCGAATGAGCGACAGAGTTTGCATTCTGGCACAAGCAGGTCGTTCGCTTCGCTCAAACGACAACCAGGAGAGGCGCTCGTGGCTGCGACTTGCAGTTAGAACTCCGTCTTGGCCGCGATCGGGAATCTCCGCCCATAGCCGAACGCTTTGGCGGAGATCTTGATTCCGGGCGCTGCTTGTTGCCGCTTGTACTCGCTGCGCTCCACCATCCGGATCACCCGCCGCACCAGATCTAAATCGAAATTGTGAACGCGAGCAATCTGTTCGGCCGAGCATGATTCCTCCACGTAGTCTTCGAGAATCGCATCGAGCACGTCGTAGGGTGGGAGCGAATCCGAATCCTTCTGGTCCGGGCGCAATTCAGCGGACGGCGGCTTCGCGATCGTCGCTTCCGGAATTACTTTGCGCCGCGAGTTTACGTAAGCGCTCAGGCGGTACACCAACGCCTTCGGCACATCCGAGATCACCGCCAGTCCACCCACCATGTCGCCGTAAAGCGTGCAATAGCCGACGGCCAATTCGCTCTTGTTGCCGGTCGAAAGCACAAGCGCGCCGAACTTGTTCGACATGGCCATCAACAGCAATCCGCGGGCGCGGGCCTGAATGTTTTCTTCGGTGACGTCTTGCGGCATCTCGGCAAACACGGGCGCCAGCGACTGGCGCGCAGCCTCGTAGATTGCCTGGATCGAAAGCAGTTCGAAGCGGATCTTCAGGTTATTAGCGAGTTCTCGCGCATCGTCAATCGAACCTCGCGAAGAGTACGGTCCGGGCATGCCGACGCCAATGACGTTTTCCGGGCCGAGCGCATCGGCGGCAATCGACGCGGTGAGCGCGGAATCGATGCCTCCACTGAGTCCGATGATCGCCCGCTGGAAGCCGCATTTGTGGACGTAGTCTCGCGTGCCCAGAACCAGCGCTTCATACGCGCTGGCTTCTTCGCCCACAGTCTGCGGGTGCATGTCTCCGGTGAGTTTCTCCGAGTCGAAATAGATCAGGTCTTCCTCGAACGACTTCGCTTGCGCGATCACCTGTCCATCCGGCGCAATCACCAGGCTCGATCCGTCGAAGACCAGGCTGTCGTTGCCTCCGACCTGATTCACCATCGCGACCGGAACTTTCTGATTCTGCGCGATGGCGGCCAGCATGTCCCGGCGTAGTTCGCGCTTGCCCAGCCAAAATGGCGACGCGGATATGTTGAGCACGAAGTTCCCGCCGGCTCGGACCAGTTCTTCGACCGGGTCGATGCGATACAGCCGCCGGTTCCAGAAGCGCTTGTCGTTCCAGGCATCTTCACAGATGGTCAACGCCATCTGCTTGCCGCAAAAGCTGAACAGTTGCTGGCTCTTGGCGGGAGCGAAGTTGCGCATCTCATCGAACACGTCGTAGGTGGGCAAGAGCATCTTCGACTGGATGAAGTCGATTCGCCCATCGCGCAGCAGGGCGGCGGAGTTCATCGCTTTTTTGCCCGAGTCCGCTTCGGCCGCGGTCACCATCCCGCAGATCACGGCAATTCCCTGCGTTTCTGCCGCGATCCTCTCGACGGTCGCGCGACTGCGCGCCACAAACGAGGGCCTCTCGACCAGATCGCGCGGCGGGTAACCGGAGACGGCGAGTTCCGGAAACAGAATCAGGCCGGCGCCAGCACTCCGCGCCTGCAGCGCAAAATGAATGATCTTGGCAGCGTTGCCAGAGAAGTCCCGCACGGTGGGGTTGATCTGGCCCAGGGCAATCTTCACGCTCATAGTGTAGAAGGTCGAGGTGTAGAAGGTCGAGACCGGAAGGCGCTAATGGCGGGCAAAGAACGACGTGACTTTCTTGATGCGAACAGCGTGGACTATTGAGGCATTGAATCATTGAGTCAGTGAAAACCTGAAAACCGCGAGCCTTTGAATTTCAATGATTCAATGCCTCAATCGCTCAATGGCTCAATAAATCTTAGTCCAGTTGGGGCCTGGGTCGGTACCGGGGCCGGTCGGTGGAGGCGCGGCCATCGGTGGCGTGCTGGAAGGGTTTGCAGGATTAGACTCCGGCATCTCTTCTCCGGGACGCCGCAACGTGGGCGCGATCGCTGGGCGTTCTGCCTGTTTCTTGGCAACGGTTGGTGAACCCAGATCAACTTCCTTTTCGACGCGCACGATTTTCTGGCCATCCACTTTCATGGTCTCGACCCGAACGACTTCGTCGCCAACGAAGCGCACAAAATCCACGTCCTGCGGGGGCGTGCCATAGATCCATTCTTCGTACTCAACTTCGTTGGCAGTCTCTCGCACTTTCTTTGGCGGACGTCCCTTGGCGTAGATCACCATGTCGTGATTCATTCCCACCAGCACGTGGTGATTCTTGATGGCATCCTTGACCCTTGGAGGAACGGTTTCCAGGTAGGCCTCGAGCGCCGACTTGGCATCGAAATCAAACACCGGACGCAGCAACTGCTTCAGTTCTGGCCCGGTCATCTCCGGAACATATTTGTCGAAGTAGAGATCCACGAAAGAGCCGCGGGCGTTGGCGGAGGGATCCGAGGGCGCAAGCGGAACCGATGCGTCCGCACCTGAAACCTGAATGTGCCGGTACCACTTATTCTTGATGGGACCGCCGTTGATCTCAAAGCGGATGTGGTCTTCCTTGATGACCACGTCGCTGATGCGGGCCCGGTCGCCGGGTTTCGCGGCTGGTCCCCAGAGCGCCATTAAACGTTGTAGTTCCGGGCCGCTGGGAGTTACGGTTCCGTTTCTGAGTTTCAGTCCCGTCTTTCCCATCGGAAAATTCGTGCGGATGTAGACCAATTCTGCATTGAAGGCGTGGACAATTTCTTCGCGGGTTTCCTTAGAAATCCTTGGGGGCGGAGTATTCTCGGCGAGCGTGAGCGAGGAGAAGATCAGAAGGGTCGCCAACAGCCGATAACAAACGGAGTAACCGTGGAAGGACCGCATGCAGCACCCCGGGCCGACTGGCTTAATTATAGACCCGCACCAAAATCAGTTCTCAGTTCCCAGTTCTCAGTGAGAAGCGCCGGGATTAGCTAGAGACTGTTTCATAAATGCCTTTCAGCTCGGAAGGCAAGTCCCTCAGGGGCTAAAGCCCGCATTCTGTCAGGCCCTGAACGGCACGGCTGAAGCCGTGCCCTACCCAAAACCGATTTATGAAACACGCTCTACTGGAGAACTGAGAACTGGGAACTGGGAAACACCCGCGGTGACCGGCGGTGTGAGTACTTCGGTAACGGTGAGCTGTACTTTAAGCACCTAAGGTCATCACCACACCTTCCTTAGAATGGATACAGGACGGACCAGTTCATCCCCGCGCTTGGGCCGCCAGGATTGCCTTTTGCAGTTGAAGCTTCCCATTCCCGCGCGCATTCCGCTCCTTTACGTCATCCTTGGCGTGCTGTTGGCGATCAGCGTCCTCCCGATGTACTTCTACTCGGCGCAGATCGAAACCATGAACCGGGAGCGCCTCAAAACCAACGAAATGCTGCTGCAAAATACGGTCACGCGTTCGCTGGCCGACGACATTTCCCAGCACCAGGAAGCGCTGCACATAATGCTGGCCAATTTGTCGTCGTCGATTCAGGTAATGATGCTGGCGAATCCGAGCGGGAGCGACCTTAGTACTGAGAAACTTCTGACGCCGGAACTGCGGGCCATGCTGGAGAATTTTGTTTCGTCGTCGAACGACATTGCGTATGCCACGCTGCTGAATGCCGATGCCAAAGGAGTTTCCGCCGGACGTATTGAGCCCGACGCCTTTCTGCAACGGGAACTGGAGCGGGCCTATCAAGCCGCGCGCGAAGGACGCGGCTACAGCGGACAGCCGTTGATGGTGGGCGCCGGAAAATCCGCGCGAACTGTCATGTTGGTCAGCTCGCCGATTATGTATGGCGGACGTTTTCTGGGGATGATCGGATCGGTGGTAGATATGGACTACCTGATCCGCCGGCTGCAGCAAGTCAGTCTGACCGGATTGATGCCGTACGTCGTGGACAGCCAGGGAAGGCTGGTGGCGGCGGCAACTGCGCAATATGCTACCGGACAGGACATGAGCCACTTCGAGATCGTCCGCAGTTTTGTCGGCGAAGGCTCGAAAGCCCAGTTGGCGGCGACGCGCGAATTCACGGTTCGTGACGGAAAAAGCACGACCGAGATGCTGGGAACGTACAGTCCGGTTACCTCGCTGGATTGGGCAGTCGTGGTGCAGAAACCGCGCGAAGATGCGTACCGCGGAATCTACGAGATGCAGCGCACGGGGCGCTTGCTGGCATGGCTGGCGGTGTTTGTGAGTGTAGGCCTGAGTATTCTCTCGGCGCGGCGGATCACCAGCCCGCTGCAAGTGCTGGCGCAGTCCAGCCGGGCCATTGCGCGCGGTGATTTCTCCCAGCGCGTGCACCTGAAAACGCGCACTGAGATCGGCGAACTGGCGGCGACGTTCAACACCATGTCGGAAGACTTGGAACAGTTCGTCGAGGACCTGAGGCGTGCCGCGGACGAGAACAAAGCGCTGTTTATGGGGTCGATCCAGATGCTGGCCGGCGCCGTCGACGAAAAAGACCCATACACGCGCGGCCACTCTGACCGCGTTACGAAATACTCGCTGATGATCGCGACAGAGATGGGGCTGGACCCGGGATTTCTGGAAATCCTGCGAGTCTCGGCGCAGCTCCACGATGTCGGCAAAATCGGCATCGAAGACCGCATCCTGAAAAAACCGGGCGCTCTGACTCCGGAAGAATTCGAGATCATGAAGACACACACCACCAAGGGCGCGAACATCCTGCGTCCGGTGCCGCAGTTGCGCGAGATGCTGCCCGGAATCGAATTGCATCATGAGGCTCTCAACGGGCGCGGATATCCTTACAGCCTAAAGGACGACGAGATCCCTCTGCTGGCGCGCGTGATTGCGGTCGCAGACACCTTTGACGCTCTGACCACGAACCGTCCTTACCAGCAGGCACACGATCCGATAGAAGCCCTGCGCATCATTCAGAATCTCTCGGGACAGCGCCTTGACCCCAGGGCCGTGGCCGCGCTGCTGGCGGTGTTTCAGCGGGGAGAAATTCGTATTCATAAACAACTGACGCAGACCATCCCCTTGGAATCGGCCGTTCTCGCCCAAGCTCCGCTCCAACCCCCACTCCAACCCAGCGACCCTCTCACGGTCGAAACCACGCGTTCCTGAAAACAATTGGTGATTTGGTAATCGTGTAATTTGGTAATTGAAACCCAATTGGCTTTGGGTTTGAAATTACCAAATTACAAATTGCACATCTCTGACAATGTCGGACTGTGTCAAGTCTTTTTTGAGCGTACTCCACCGTGCCCTCCGAAGAGCGCGCCATTTCGCTCTAGTTGAACAAGTACCGTGCCCACCAAGGCCCGCTCCGTAATCGTT
>JBEKAF010000006.1:0-79674 GCA_050018355.1 Terriglobales bacterium
ACCCACGTCATCATCGGACACTCCGAACGCCGCCAGTACTTCGGCGAAACCGATGACACCGTCAACCTTAAGCTCAAGTCCGCCATCGAAGCCGGACTCGTCCCCATCGTCTGCGTAGGAGAAGTCCTCGAAGAACGCGAAGCCGGGCTCACCGACGACGTCCTGCGCCGCCAGTGTCTCCGCGCCTTCCACAAAGTCTCGGCCAAGAAAGCCGTCCGCCTCGTGGTCGCCTACGAACCGGTCTGGGCCATCGGCACCGGAAAGACCGCGACGCCGCAGATAGCCGCCGACGCCCACGCCATCATCCGAGCCGAAGCCGCCGAATCCTTCGGCCAGGAATTCGCCGACAAGCTCCGCATCCTCTACGGCGGCTCCGTCAAACCAGAGAACGCCCACGCCCTGATGTCCGAAGAAGAAATCGACGGCGCCCTGGTAGGCGGAGCCTCGCTCGATCCCAAATCGTTCGCATCAATCGTGGAGTACTAGAAGCGATCAGCTATCTTATAAATTCTTTTTGACGGGGCGCGGCTTCACGGGCTGCGGAAAAACTCGGGCTTCGTATCAGGGCATCGCTTTAGCGATGCCGTAAGTTCTTCGAATCGGACGCCCCCTTTAGGGGCTGGGGCAACGAGAATCTCCAGGCTTTGGAGCGACCGGGGCGGGGCTCTTGATCCGGTTCGACGAAGGTCAGCTCCCTCACCGATTCCCCAGCGTGGCAATGTCTCCCAATCCCAACAACCGGGCATCGGCAGTCACCAGCGTCAGACCCAACACCTGTGCCGTGGCGGCGAGAAAACGATCGGCGGGATCCTGGTGCGAAAGTGGCAATTGCCGCGCCAGGCAAGCGATCTCATGGGTCAACGGCGCTTCACGAAAGGGAGCCGTGGCCTGCGCCACCCACTCCGCCAGATTGCCGCGCAGGCGCACTCTGCCCTTCGCATTCAGAGTGAGCGCTTCCCAGATACTGATCGGGGACAGCGACACATCATGGAACGGCCGCACGGGTACAGTTTGAGCAAGTGAAAAGGTGGGCAGCAGCATGGCGGCAAACGCCAGCACCGCGATGACACGAATCACGTTCTTCGTCAGTTGGCTCCTTTTTGCATTTCACGCAAAGTGAAATTTCCGTTCTAGTTCCCAACGGCCCCATGCTATATATCCATCGAGGGATTCCAGTACAAGTACTGTTTCTTTGGCTGCCGGTACCCCGGCCTTTCGCCGAGAGGTATATCTCGAAGGATTTTTCCGAAATTAACCTGCGGTGCCCCGCTCCTTGCGCTTCTTGGGCACCGCTCACGACACCGGCTTGCCGACGACCTTCCCACGCTCTCAGTTTTTCCCTCACATGCGCTATTCCCTTGACCTAAGAATGGGAACTTGTCGCCATAGACCATCCGCACCAGCATTACCATATACTTAACTCGAGGACTTCGATGAAATTTGGCGTCATAATTTTCCCCGGATCGAACTGCGATCACGATGCTTTCTGGACCATCCAGCAGGTCGCCAAGCAGCCCGTAACTTTCCTCTGGCACGACTCGCACGACCTCCAGAACTGCGATGCCATCATCGTCCCCGGAGGCTTCGCCTTCGGCGACTACCTCCGCACCGGCGCCATCGCCAAGTTTTCCCCAGTGATGGAATCCGTCCGCAAGTTCGCCGACGGCGGCGGACTGGTCCTCGGCATCTGCAACGGCTTCCAGATTTTGTGTGAATCGGGGCTGCTGCCCGGAGCGCTGATGCGCAACATCGGCTTGAAATATGTCTGCAAGCCGCTGCTGGTGAGAGTCGAAAACAACGAGACGCCGTTTACGAACGCGTGCCGCAAAGGCGAAGTGCTGACCATCCCCATCGGCCACATGGAAGGCAATTACTTTTGCGATGAGGCGACACTCGCCGAACTGAAGCGCGACAACCGCATCGTCTTCCGCTACTCGAATGCGCAAGGCGAAATCACACCGGAAGCGAATCCCAACGGATCGCTGGAAAATATCGCCGGCATCTGCAGCCCCGGACGCAACGTGCTGGGCATGATGCCCCATCCCGAGCGCGCCTCCGAACCCGAACTCGGCGGCACCGATGGATGCAAGATTTTCGAGTCGCTGGTCGGAACGCTGGCGATCAAGTAGGTGTCACGTCCAAGGTATTGTGCGAACCTTGCTTCTGATCACCGCTTCCTCACCCGAGATCCAGAAGGTACGGCGCTCCCGTGTGCTGAACTTCCAGCAGATCACCATGCCGTATCTTGCCGCCTTCGCACCGCCGCATTGGACTGTGCTCCATATCGATGAGGTGGTGCGGCCGGTCGATTTCGGTCTGCAAGCGGACCTGGTGGCGATTACTTTCCATACCCCGAGTGCGCCTCACGTCTATGCCATGGCAGACCGGTTCCGGCAGCGGGGAATTCCGGTGGTATTGGGTGGACCGCATGTGACTCTGATGCCAGATGAGGCGCAGGCGCATGCAGACGTAATCTTCGTCGGTGAGGCTGAATCCCACTGGCCGCAATTCTTGCGCGACTTTGACGCGGGGCGGCATACCCACCGGTACTGTTCCACTCAACCCCCGACTCTGGAACATGCCCCGATGTCGCGGAAGGATCTGTTTCATCGGCGCGATCATACGGGTGGAGTTCTGTTTGCCACGCGCGGCTGCCCACACCGTTGCGATTTCTGCACGCTCGCCGTCATGTATCAGAGCCACGTGCGCCAGCGACGCGTGGACGCGGTCGCAGAAGAGTACGGCTCTTTCCCCGGCAAGGTGATCATCCTGTGGGATGACAACATCGCGAGCGACATGGAGTACGCCAAGACGCTGTTCAAGGCTCTCGCTCCCCATCGCAAGTGGTGGAGCAGCCAGGCGAGCATTCATGCCGCTCAGGACGACGAGTTCCTTGAGTTGGCCGCGAGAAGCGGCTGCAAGCAGCTGTTCGTCGGGCTGGAGTCAATCTCGCAAAGCAGCGTGAATGAAGTGCAGAAGCGCTTCAACCGCGTGTCCGACTACGGTCGCGCGATTGAGCGGATCCATTCTCACGGCATAGCGGTGCAGGCGGGGATCGTCTTCGGTTTCGATAACGACAGGCAAGCGATCTTCGGCGAAACGTTGGACTTCCTCGAGGCGGCGGGAGTACAGAATGCGACGTTCAACATCCTGACTCCCTTCCCAGGAACTCGGCTGTACCAACGTCTGGAAGCGGAGGGCCGGATTCTGACGCGCGATTGGAGCAAGTACAACGGCCGTGCAGACGTGGTCTTCCGGCCCGAACAGATGAGCCCAGAGGAGCTTTTGGCTGGATACGAGTATGCGAACAAGCGCTTCTACTCGTGGAGAGGCGTTTGCAGGCGCTTGTCACGCTCTCCTGTCGGGCTGTCATGGGCTTTGCCCTTGAACTTGGCGTACGCATTCGCTCTTCGATAACCTCGAATACAAGCGGCGCAGGGTGGAGTCTGTACGAGAACAGTAGTCCAGTTATGGAAAAACCTGAGACCAGTTTCAGTACGCCCAGCGGAGCAGCGTCGCGCCGACCGTGAATCCAGCGCCCACCGACGCCAGCAGCACCAGACTTCCCTTCTTCAATTTGCCTTCCTGGCGCGCGGTTTCCATCGCCAGCGGAATCGTTCCTGCGGTGGTGTTTCCGTAGCGCTCGATGTTAATGATCACGCTTTCGGGACGCATATTCAGACGATCGGCAGTAGCGGTGATGATGCGCTTGTTCGCCTGATGCGGGATGAAGGCATCGACCTCGCTGCCCTTGATGTTGTTGCGTTTGAGAAGCTCTTCGCAGAGCGACGCCATCTTGCGCACCGCGAACTTGAAGACCGCTGCCCCGTCCTGATGAACGAAGTGCATCTTCTTATCGACGGTTTCGTGAGTCGATGGATTCAGGCTTCCGCCCCCAGGCATGTACAGCGAGCACCCACCCGATCCATCCACTTCGTGCAGAAAGTCGATGAGCCCGACGAACTCGTCTTCCGTGGGCTCAAGCAGGACCGCGCCCGCACCATCGCCAAAGATGACGCAGGTCGCGCGGTCGGTGTAGTCGATGATCGACGACATCACGTCGGCGCCGATTACGAGCACCTTCTTATGGGATCCGGTCGCGACGAATTGCGCTCCGACTTGCAACGCGTAAACAAACGCCGAACAGGCAGCCAAGAGATCGAATCCCCAGACATTTTTCGCGCCGAGCTTGTGTTGCACGAGGCAAGCGGTCGCGGGAAAAAACATGTCGGGCGTGACGGTCGCAACAATAATTGCGTCGAGATCGGAAGCGTCGATGCCGCGCTCGGCGAGCGCTTTCTTCGCCGCCTCGACCGCAAGATCGCTGGTCGCAACCCCTTTGTCCACCATATGACGCTCGCGGATGCCGACACGCTCCATGATCCACTGGTCATTGGTATCGACAAGCTTTTCGAGGTCGGCGTTGGTGAGAAGGCGAGGCGGAACGTAGGTGCCGAGAGCGCTGATCTTAACGCGCTGAAGCTGGCTCAATGAGGTCTCCTGTGATGGATGCAAAGTGAATTGATTATTTTCAACGATGAGGCCGAGAATGTCTAACCGCAAGGTCTCAGGTCCTAGGTCTCAGGTCTCAGGAAACCCGTGAAGGTGAAATGAAGTTGATTTTGTTTTTCCTGACACCTGCCACCTGAGGCCTGAGACCTGCCTTCCTGAGACCTATTTCAGACGCGCAGCGAACTCGCCGAACAGCGGCACTTCGAAGCGCTCGCCCTGCCATGCCTTGAGCGACAGAACAATCCACAAGAACAACATGGCCAGCGAAGCCAGAATTCCAAACAGCAGAAAAACCATGGCGGCAGCGACATTCGAAAGGAAGAGCGCGGCGATGGTCAAAACGAAAAAGACTCCCCAGAGCAAAATGCTTTGCCAGGCATGAAAGCGGACAAAGCGGTTATTGCGAAATGCCGGCAGCAACAAGACCACCGCGGCAGGGGCCAAGGTGAGATAAGCGACCGCCGCGGCCGCCCGTTCCGCGGGAGGAAGCGGCGTCATCGACCATCCGCATCCTGGACAGAATGCCGAGTTCGCCGGCATCACAGTTCCGCAATGGGGACACTTCACGGAAGCTTGCGACGGATTCGCTGGTCTTTTTTCTGAACTAGACAATTCGGCGTCCATTCGTCTTCTTTCGGCATTGTTCGCAAACGCCGTAGATTTGAAAAGTGTGGCGGGTGGTAACGTAACGGTGCTTGCGTCCGATTTCCTGCTCGATTTCTCCGACTTTCTCCGAGAAAAATTCGACCGAAGCGCCGCACTCGGTACACACCATGTGGTGATGACTGCGGCGGTTGTACTGGTGTTCGTAACGCGCGATGCCATCGTGAAAAGCGACTTCGCTCGCCAGGCCGCAACCAGTCAGAAGTTTCAGCGTCCGGTAGACAGTGGTGAAACCGATGCGCGGGTCTGTCTTCTTGACCAGTCGATGCAGTTCGTCGATCGAAAGATGTTCCCGCGTTTCAAGGAAGGTTCGCAGGATCGCGTTGCGCTGTTCGGTCTGCTTCAAGCCGACCCGACGGAGATGCTGCAGGAAAATTCCTTCGGCTTCGCGGATGTTCTCCCGCGAGATGGTCGGCTGATCGTCGATTCGTTTCTGCAGCATGTTGGTTGGCGCGGAAACTAAAGATGATAATGCACGCCCAACGGTTCGATACATGATACTGGGGGAACACGGGTTGCGCCAACCGAAAGCTGCCGGGTCGCGCCATAATCGGGATCGTCAAACCCGGGCCGCAGACTCGGCCGCAAACTTGGCCGCCGTGCTGTTGTCAGGTGCGGAAAGCGCCCCTACAATCGTGAGTAATGTCGGTCACCGCTTCCCTGCCCGAAGTTCATCTGAGGCGTTCGCTGGTACGGATCGTCTCCGGTCTGGTTCTGCTCGTGCTGCTGCTCGCCATCGTTGGCGCAGCGGCTTGGGCTTACTGGATTGCCCATTCGGCTCTGCCGCAACTGGATGGCAGTATCGCGGTGCCTGGGATTTCGTCCAAGGTGCGCATCGTGCGCGATGGGCAGGGTGTTCCCACGATTGAGGCGGCTACGCTGGAAGACTTATTTTTTGCCCAGGGGTACGTGACCGCGCAGGACCGGCTGTGGCAGATGGACATGATGCGGCGCGCCGCTGCCGGAGAGCTTTCGGAAGTGATCGGCGAGGACACGGTGAAGATGGACCGCGAGCAGCGGATTCTGGGCCTGCGGGTAGCGGCCGAAGCAGCGGAGAAGAGCATCTCCGCGCGCGACCGGGTTTATTTTGACGCTTACGCTCGGGGAGTGAATGCGTTTCTTGAATCGCATCGCGACCGGCTTTCGCTCGAATTCCGCCTGATGAAGTACACGCCGCGACCGTGGACAGTGACGGATTCCCTGCTGGTGGGCGCGCGCATGGTGCAGGACCTGAATCACTACAGCAATCCGCCTGCGCTGACGCGGGAAAAAGTTCTGGCGAAGCTGGGACCGGAACTGACGGCGGACTTGTATGTGAATTCTTCCTGGCGGGATCGTCCGCCAACCGATGTGCGGCGGATGGAAGATGAACCCGCGGCCAATAGCAGCGATAGCGATGAAGATGAGGATGACGACGAGGAAGTTGAACCGGAGGGTGGGACGGGCCGGCTGATTTCTGCGCTGCCTTCCACTCTTCTTTCAACTTCCCCTTCTGCACCGTCCTCTGCGTTCACTTCTGCGCTGTCTTCCGCGTTCACTCGGGAAGAGGCCGATCTGTTCCGGCCGGGGTCGAATAACTGGGTCGTTTCCGGTCAGCATACGGTTTCGGGGAAACCGCTGCTGTCGAACGATATGCACCTCGACCACCAGATGCCGAACCTGTGGTTTGAAGCGCATCTAAAAACAACAGAAAAGAGCGGCAGCTTCGACGTGGCCGGAGTAACGCTGCCGGGAATTCCGTTCGTGATTGTGGGCCACAACCAGCGAATCGGCTGGGGATTCACCAACGTTGGTCCGACGGTGGAAGACGACTTCATCGAGGAGTTCAATGCGCAGGGGCAGTACAAAACTCCGGCGGGCTGGCGTGATGCGCAGCACCGGCAGGAGAGGATTCACGTCAAAGGAAAGTCGGACGTGGTTCTAGATGTGGTGACCACGCGGCATGGGCCGATCATCACGGAACTGATTCCAGGCGAGACGCGCAAGATTGCCCTGCGCTGGACGTTGCAGGACGGCATGGGCCTGATGTTCTTCGACGTGGACTCCGCGGAGAACTGGGATGAGTTTCGGAAGGCCTTCTCGACTTTTGGTGCGCCAGGACAAAACGTGATGTACGGCGATGTGGATGGTCACATCGGTTATCAGGCGACGGGGCGAGTGCCGATCCGGGCGGCGGGCGATGGCAGCCTGCCGGTAAGCGGCAGCGATGATGCGCACGAGTGGAAAGGCTTTATTCCTTTCGACGAGATGCCGCATGTTTATGATCCGCCGGAAGGGATCTTGGCGACCGCCAACGGGCGCATCACTCCGGACGGCTACAAGTATTCGATCAGCACCGAGTGGGAAGCGCCGTGGCGGAGCGATCGCATTTACCGGGTGCTCGAATCGGGGAAGAAGTTTGCGCCCGCGGATATGCTGGCGCTGCAGATGGATGTGTCGTCTAATTACGACCGGTTCTGCGCCGATAAGTTCGTGTACGCGGTCGATCACGCCGCGAGCGCCTCAGACCGGGCGAAGCGGGCAGCGGAAATTTTGCGGGACTGGGATGGGCGGATGTCGGCGGATTCAGCGGCGCCGACGATTGAAACGAAAGCGCGTCAGGAACTGGCGCGGTTGATGTTGGGGCCGAAGCTGGGTGCGGCGGCGGACGGTCCGGCTTCAAGCGCGGCTTCAGGTTCGACTTCGAGCGCGCTGAGTTGGAAGAGCTATCACTGGGCTATGTCGTCGGTCTGGCTGGAAAATGTGCTCACCAAGCAGCCGCCGCGCTGGCTGCCGCCGGGATACTCCGACTACGGGAGCCTGCTGACGGCGGCGGTTGAGAACGCAGTCAGGCAGACGGGAACACCTTCGGGAGACGTCGCGAAAATTGCGTCAGAAGCTCCTTCGGACCTCGGTCAATGGAAGTGGGGGAGGAATTATCCGGTTGAAATCGATCATCTGGTGCTCAGCCATCTTCCGGTGATTGGGCGGTTCACCGGGCCGGGATTGCATCCTTTGAGTGGGAGCACGTATACGGTGAAGGCGGTGAGCCGGGGGTTTGGGCCCTCCGAACGGCTGACGTGGAACTTTGCGAACCTTGACGAAAGCACGCTGAACGTGGTGACGGGGGAGAGCGGGATTTTCCTCAGTCCGTATTACATGGACCAGTGGGCGGCGTGGTACGGAGGCTCGACGTTCGCGTTTTCATTCTCGCAGGCTGCGGTCGAGCAGCACCGGGCGCATGAGATGACGCTGGAGCCGAGGTAGGCTGTTAGCGGTTAGACCTTGGACGGCACGGCTATAAAAGCCGTGCCCTTCCCGGGTCTCCTCGCGGTTATGAATTATCCGGGCCAGGTGCGCGGACAGCAATGTCCGCGCCACCTGGTCCGGACCGCGTTACTGCTTCTTTTCTTCGGGCTTGGCGCTCTTGTCGTCCTTACTCTTGTCGTCCTTACTACTCTTGTCCTGGATCGAGAGCAGTTCGACCTCAAAGATCAGGGTCGCATTGGGCCCAATCTCGGCGCCCGCTCCCCGCTCACCATAGGCAAGGCTCGAAGGAACGAAGAGCTGCCACTTCGATCCCACGGGCATAAGCTGCAGCGCTTCCGTCCAACCTTTGATGACTTGACCGACTCCAAACGTCGCCGGTTGCCCGCGCTTGTAGGAGCTGTCAAATTCCGTGCCATTGATGAGAGTGCCCCGGTAGTTACACACGACCGAGTCGCTCGACGCGGGCTTCGGTCCTGTGCCGGCTGTCAGAATCTTGTACTGCAGACCGCTGGGCAATGTGACGACGCCTTCTTTACTTTTGTTGGCGGCGAGAAATGCTTCGCCTTCGGCCGCGGCCTGTTGCATTTTCTCCTGCCGCTGTTTGTTAACCTCGGTCTGCACTTCTCTGAGCACGGCCTGCGCTTCTTCTGGCGTCAGACGCGTCTTAGTGCCGGACATGGCGTCCTGCAATCCCTGGGATACGAGATTCGGGTCCACTTCCACCGACTGCTGTTTCAGGCTGGGCCCAACTTTGTTACCAATGTCCATTCCCAGCGCGTAGCTGAACTTTTCTTTTCGCGTCTTAAGCGGAACAGCCGCCGCGCTTTTCGCTGCCGTTCCCGTCTTCTTCGCCGGAGCTTTCGCCGTGGTGGCTGCTTTCGGAGTTGTGGCTGCAGGAGCCGCTGGAGTCGTTGCCGCCGGAGTGCTTGCTGCTGGAGTCTGCTGGGCATAGCCATCTCCGGCCAGCATCATCCCCGCGGCCAATAGTAGCGCTGTAGAGAGAGATCTTTGCATTCACCTATTGTCACATTGCCGCGCATTCTGCGCCAGACCAAGGCAATGCAGACCAGGGTAATGCAGACGCTGACTCTGCAAACCCGGCGTCAATCTTCCGAACGCCTGGAGCGGGAGGCTCCGGATTTCGCTATAATCCCTCCATGAAAACCATTCGCTTTTTCCCGCTCGCACTGCTCGTAGTCGCGCTCGCATCGGCCAGTTCGGCCAAGATTCTGGTTCAACTCAAGGATGCTCAAGGCAAGGTGGTGGGCTCCGCGATTCTGTGGGAATCCGGCCCGGGAATCGGGATGGAACTCAATCTCGAGAATCTGCCTCCCGGCGAACATGCCATCCACTTTCATCAGAACGCGAAGTGCGATGCCCCGGACTTCAAGTCCGCGGGAGGCCACTTCAATCCCGATGGGAAGAAACACGGATTGGAGAATCCGGAAGGTCACCACGCTGGCGACAATCCCAACTTCACGGTGGGCGCGGACGGCAAAGCGCATTTCAAGGCGGAGAATAAAGACGTCACGCTCGGCAGCGACAGCCATTCGCTGTTCAGCAACGGAGGCACGGCAATCGTAGTGCACGCCAAGGCTGACGACCAGAAGACCGACCCCGCCGGCAACGCCGGCGACCGCATCGCCTGCGGCGTAATTACGAAGTAGTTTTTGGGAGGGACACGAATTCAGAGGTTGCGGAAAAACTCGGGCTTCGTATCATGGCATCACGTTAGCGACGCCGCGAGTCCCTTCCGCCTGCAGAGACGGGGCTTGCCGCGTCCCTACGGGAAGTCAGACGCCCGTTCAGGGGTCGGGCATCGAAAAATCGACATTCCCCGCAGCCTGTTTAGCCGTCCCCTGCTCTCACTTCCCCGCCGGCACGTACAGCGCGGGGATGTTCTGCTTGTTCACCATCTCATTCAACGCGGGCAGATCCTTCGAGATCAGCTCGCGATACTGCGCCAGCAGCGGTTGCACCTGTTTTTCCAGATCGTCGAAGACCTCGTACTGCTGCTTCGTGGGCGCGGCATCGGCCGACTCCACGCTGCCGAGCAGTGAGTGCAGCCGCTCATCGATCAGCACCGGGTAGTTCAGGTTCGACTCCGAACTCTTCGAGTTCACCTGGAGCAACTGCGACTCCAGATCGAAGCTCTTCTTGTCGAAGTCTTTGGTGGCCGAAACGAGCGAAGCGTAGCGCGAGTCGTCGCCGAAACGCCGGCTGAGCCCGCGAGTCTGCGTGCGCACTTCGCGGATGGTCCCGACAGCCTCGTGAATCTCCGTCACTTGCGCCACGATCTTGCGGCCCAACGTACTCTGCTTTTGCAGGTCGTCGTTCGATACCTTGGTCCGCGGATCCGCTCTCAACTCCAGCGGCGCCGTGTACGATTTCCCATCCGCCGTCAGTCGCACCTGGTAGGCGCCGGGCGGTGCCATCGGTCCTCGATTGCGGAATTCCGCGCCGGGCTCTCCCGCTAGCGGAGTCGGCCCCTGCAAACGTAAATCCCAGGCAAAGCGGTTCACGCCCACATTGGTCGGAATCTTCTCCTCGGGAGGCGTCAGGTCGGGCCATTCTGGCGGCGTTTCCGCTTCTTTCTTTTCTTCGTTCGAATAGCGCCGCACAACTTTCCCCGACGCATCCAGAAATTCGAGCGCCACTACGCCCTTCGGCGCGGTTGGAAAGTAGTAATAAATAATCCCGCCGCTCGGCGGATTATCGCCCACCGGCTGCCGCCGCTCGAAAAAATCCGGCCAGCGCATGCGATAGGTCAGTCGCGGCTTGTAAAGCACGGCTTCGGTCGCCGCCTGCGCACTCGCAGTCGTTGCGCGCAGCGGTGTAATGTCGTCCAGAATCCAGAAAGAGCGTCCATGCGTCGCCACCACCAGATCGTCATTTTTCACGATCAGGTCGTGGATCGGACTGTTCGGCAAATTCAACTGCAGCGATTGCCAGTTCGCTCCGCCATCGAACGAGACGTAAATCCCCGTCTCCGTGCCCGCGTACAACAGGTTCTTCCGCACCGGATCTTCGCGCACGGCGTGCGTGTAAGCGCCATCCGGAATGCCGCTCGCGATCTTCGCCCACGTTTTGCCGAAATCCGTGGTCTTGAAAATATACGGCTTCAGATCGTCGAGCTTATGCGTGTCGACCGCCGCATACGCCGTGCCTGCATCATGTGGCGAAGCCTCAATCAGGCTCACCAGGCTCCACTCCGGAATTCCCTTGGGTGTTACATTTGTCCAGTTCTTGCCGCCGTCGCGCGAAAGTTGAATCCATCCGTCATCGGTTCCCGCCCACAACAGGTCCTTCTGCACGGGTGACTCCGCGATCGTGAACACCGTGTCGTAGTACTCGACTGAGGTGTTGTCCTTGGTCAGCGGGCCGCCGGAAGAAACCTGCTTGCTCTTATCGTTGCGCGTCAGATCGGGACTGATCGCGGTCCAGCTCTTGCCTGCGTCGGTAGTCTTGAAGACACGCTCGGCGGTCGTATAGATCACATTGGGATCATGCGGTGAGATCACGATGGGCTGCGTCCATCCCAACCTGTATTTCAGATCGCCAACGCCGTGTCCCGAGCTCTCTTCCGGCCAGACCGTGATGTCCTGCTCCTGGTTGCTGCGGCGATCGAGGCGGGCAACAACGCCTTCTCCCGAACCCGCATAAATAATGTTCGCGTCTCGCGGATCGGGCGCAATGTAGCCACTCTCTCCGCCGCCCGCGTCGAACCAGTGCTGGCGGCCGACATAGCCGTCGTCGGTGCGGCTGGCGATGCCCACGGTCGTGTTGTCCTGTTGCGCGCCGTACACGTTGTAGAGAAACTCGTTGTCCGCCGCCACGTGATAAAACTGCGCCGTCGGCTGGTTGTACAGCGTGGACCAGCTCTTGCCGCCATCGACCGAGATCGTCGCCCCGCCGTCGTTCCCGTTGATCATGCGATTCGGATTCTGCGGATCGATCCAGAAACCGTGATGATCGCCATGCGGCGCGGGCAGAAGATTCAGCGTCTTGCCGCCATCGGTCGAGCGAAACAAGCCGGTGTTCAGCATGTAGACCGTGTCCGCGCTCTTCGGATCGGCAAAAATATGCGTGAAGTACCAGGCGCGCTGCGTGAGCCGCTGGTCATCGTTGACGCGCGACCACGTTTCGCCGCCGTCATCCGAACGATACAGCCCGCTCTCCTTCGACTCGATGAGCGCGTACACGCGATTCGAGTCGGCGCCCGAAACACTTATCCCGATGCGCCCCAGAATGCCCTCCGGCAGGCCTTTGCCTTCGAGGTGCTTCCAGAAATTTCCGCCGTCGGTCGAGCGGTACAATCCGCTGCCCGGGCCCCCGCTTTCCATACTCCACGGCGTGCGCTGGATCTGGTAAAGCGCCGCGAACATCACGTTGGGATTGTGCGGATCGACCGCCAGATCGATCGCGCCTGACTTGTCGTCCTTGTAAAGAATCTTCTCCCACGTCTTGCCGCCGTCGGTGGTGCGAAAAATGCCGCGATCCGGATTCGGCCCGTACGCGTGGCCGAGCGCGGCGATCAGCACATGGTCGGAGTTGCGCGGATCAATCCAAACCCGCGCTATGTGCTGCGTGTTGTTCAATCCGATGTGCTGCCAAGTCTTGCCGCCATCGGTCGTCTTGTATACTCCATCGCCATACGAGATATCGCCGCGCAGGCAGGACTCGCCCGTGCCCACATAGAGTACATTCGGATTCGATTCCGATACGGCAATCGCGCCGATCGACGAGATCACGCTCTTGTCGGAAATCGGCTGCCAGCTCACGCCGCCATCAGTGGTGCGCCACACGCCTCCGGCGACGCCGCCGAAATAGTAGGCGAAAGGACTGCCGGGAATCCCGGTCACGGCGAGCACGCGGCCGCCGCGATAGGGCCCGATGTCGCGCCACTTCATTCCTTTGAACTGCGCTTCGTTATACGGCTGCGCCGCCGCGCCGATTGCCAGCGCTGCGACCAGAACACACCACCCCACCAAACTGCGGAATTTCATAGACCGCTCCGTGAATCTACGACCGTGAGCAGAAGACCGATAATGATAACTCATCGTGAACTGTCATCCCGAGCGAAGCGATGGATCTGCAGTTTGCGGCGACCCGCGACCCGAATAAAGAAACTCCAGCGCCTCCGGAAACCGCGCCGCCCAAGCCGTTTCGCTGTGTGAACCGCCTTCTTCGATGCAAACCTTCAGCCGCTGTTCGTCCAAGCCAGCCTCGCGCAGAATGGCTTCCAGTTCGCGGACGTCGCCAACGATCCTTTCGTCTTTCTCCGCATGTCCCACTTCCCGCGTTCCCATCCCCAGGTAAGTGCGCGCCGGCCAACTCCGGGATCGACTGCTCCCTTCCAGAATTTTCCGTTTCGTCACGAACAGAGACGGGCTCTCGATCAGCAATCGCCCAAACACTCCCGGCGCTGACAGCTGCGTGTACAACGTGATCAGGCCTCCGAGTGAGGAACCGCCTAATCCCGTATTCTCCAGCCCCTTCAATATCGAATAATGCTCCTCGATCAGCGGCATCACTTCACGCCGCAGAAAATCCGGATAGCATTTTCCCTTCGCGTTCAAAACCCTGGGATCTTTTGACTTGAATGGGATGTACTCCTGAGCCCGGTTCTTCGTGTTGTCGATGCCGACGATAATGAGCGGCCGAATTTTCTGTTCGGCGATCAACCGCGCTGCGGTCTCGCCCACCTGCCAGTGCACTCCGGCAAAAGCTGTTACCGGATCGAACAGATTCTGTCCGTCATTCAAGTAAAGGACCGGATAGCGCGTCGCGCCCCAGCCGTCGTAATCGGGAGGCAGCCAGACCCGCAACAGTCGCGTGTTCCCGAAGATTCGGCTGCGGAGCTCATGCAACCACAGGTTGCCGGCCGGAACCGGCATGGCAGCGGTGGTGGCAGGCTTCGTCTTCAGTTTTCGAATTGTGGGCCGGGACATGGAGTGAATCGATCTTTCAGCTTTCAGCGGTCAGCATTTAGCTCTCAGCTCTTGGCTTTCCGGAACTGGTCTTGTAAATGGCTTTGGGAAGGGCACGGCTTCAGCCGTGCCGCTCAGACCTACAAAACATGCGGGCTTTAGCCCCTGAGGGCCGGACGTTACGCCCTTGGGCGCTGCTGCCACCAGATCGCCGCCGCCAAAATCGTCGCCGTCGCAATCAAGGCCAGCGAACTCAAGCATAAAATGCACCAGACTCCCAGCACGCGCGCTTCAATGTAGGTCAGGTACAAAGCAAACGCCAGGCCCGCGGCGGCAGCGCTGAAAAGCGTTGCCGGAGTCTCGCGCCGCTCGCGATACACGGTGGCCAGCCCTGCCAGTGCCGCGTACCCGAGCATCCCAATCAGCGCGACCGGGATTCCGAAGATTGACGAATATTCGCTGCGGTTCACGATGTCGCAATTGAACGTTTCCCCCATTTCACAGTACGCCGTCTTTGAGGTCGCGTAATGATGCTGCAACGACACAGACGACACCGCGATTCCGCACACCGCCAGAATGGCGACCAGACTCATCAGACGCTGCGTCAACTCGGTCACGGCAGCGCGCACCCCGTTCGGTCGCTCAGCTCTTGCAGGGTGAAAACACGCTCCACTCGTTCGCCCGTAGGCGGAAACTGCCAGGTGGGATAATGCTTGACGCTTTCGTCTTTGCAAACCTGCGACACACCGTGCACGTCGCCTTTGACGCCGCACTCCACGTAAGGAACATACTCGAACGACGCGCCGAACTTTTCTTCTTGCTCCAGGCAATGCGGACACCACCACGCCCCGTACATCTTCACGCCGCGCTCCGTCAGACAGCGCGCGAACCCATCGTGCTTGTGCTGGGTGCGGTTGCCGAGATAGTAGGCCAGCCCGAACGCGGCCACGATCAGCACTGCATAGATCGTAATGCGCCGCCATTTCCGGCTCGCAGCACTTTCTATCCCCAATTTTTCTTTTTGCCGTTCTCTTCGCTCTTGCGACATGGATTTTTTATCTCACGATTGTTTGGAAGCACGACGTTTGGAGCGCGATTCTTCAAACCACGACCCGGAGCGCCGACGGCAGCACTTCGAGCGTCCGGCACTCCAGCGTCAGCACCTCGCCGTCCACCATCACATCCACCGGGCCGTCGAGTTGAAACTCGACCCGCCGAACCGCCTGCCGCTCCGCCAGCGGATGCCGAGTGTGCGTGCCATCATAAAGCGTCGCCAGGTTCCGGATCAGCCCCAGTCGCCCAATCGGCCCCCACCGCACATACTCAACCAATCCGTCATCGGTGACCGCGTCGGGCGCGATCATCATTGTGCCGCCCGTGAACTTACTGTTATTAAACGTCAGAAACAGGCAGCGCCGCGAGTCAAACTCTCGCTGACCCTCCAACCGCACCGGAAACGGGCGCCGATCAAGCCGCGCCAGACAAAGAAAAACAGACAGCAAATACCCGAACCGTCCCAGCGCCAAAAACCGCCGATGCCGCAGCGCCGCCACGTCCGCCGTAAACCCTACACTCAGCAGATTTGTGTAGTAGATCGCTCCGTCTTTGTGCGTCAGTCGCAAAACATCACAAGGCCGCGAACGCCGCGCCTCAAGCGCCTGCATCGCGTGCTCCAAACTGTTCTTGCTGGAAACTCCACCCGCGAAATCCCGCAGAAACGAATTGCCGGTGCCAAGCGGCAGAAATCCCAGCGTAGGAATCTGATCTTCCGAGCCGCCCGAAAGCCCCTGAGACCCGACACCTGAGACCTGAGACCTGCTTTCCTGAGACCTGCTCTCCGGAAACAGCCCGTTGACGATTTCATAGGAAGTCCCATCTCCACCCACCGCCAGAAACTTCCGATAGCCGCGCCCATAGGCCTCGCGCGCAATCTGCGTAGCCTCGCCAGCCGCGCTCGTCTCCGCCGTTTCCAGCGCAATCCCGGCGGCCCGCAGCCGATCAAGCGCCGCGCCCACGCGCTCGCCGCACCGCCCGCCACCCGCCGCCGGATTGATAATGGCAAGAAAAGTTTCGTTCACGTTAAGCGCTTGGCCCTTGGCTCGTAGCTCGTAGCTCGCTGCGATTCTTCCGCACGACTGAAAGCTGATAGCTGACGACTGAAAGCTAGATCTCCACCACTCCCGCCCGCGTCGCGCCCGCTCCAATCTCCGCCACCAACTCTCCGCGCTTGATCTTCAGCGATGCCGTCCGCGGAAAATCTTTATCCCACACCAGATACCCGCCCACACGCTTGAAGTCCGCCAGTCGCCGGTTCCGCGTCACAATCTCCTCGCGCAATCGATCGTCGAACTGCTGGTTCTGCTCCAGTCGCACCACGAGCACGAGCGTCTCGTTGCCGAGCGTCTTTTGCGGCCACAAATAATTCGCCGCGAACACGCAGAATTCCTTCACCGGCAGACCATCAAAAACCGCCTCAATGTCCTCGGGATAAATATTCTTTCCGCCCTCGGTGACGATCATATCTTTCTTGCGCCCGACGAGCTGCAGGTGCCCGCGCCCGTCAACATCAAAGCGCCCCTGATCGCCCGTCAGCAGCCAGCCTTCGACGATCGTCTGCGCCGTCTGTTCCGGGTCATCGAGATAGTGCGACATGACCGCGCGGCTTCTCACCGCGACTTCGCCGATCCCGTCGCCATCCGGATTCAGCACGCGCACTTCGCTCCCGGGCAGCGGCTTGCCCACCGTATCGGCGCGAAATGGTTTCAGATCGTTGAGCGTCACCGCCGTACAAGCTTCCGTCAGTCCGTATCCGCACGTCACCGGAATTCCCAGATCGTAGAAAAACTGCAACGTCGAAGGATCCGTAAATGCTCCGCCAACAATCAACGCCCGCAGTTCTCCGCCAAACGCCTTGTGTACTTGCGGCAGCAGATGTCGGCTGAGATTCACTCGCGGACGTCCTCGCGTCAGCATTTTATTCAGCCCGATCAACCGGTCCAGCATCCACCGCTTGCCGGGCTTCAACTCATCAAACTTCGCGCGCAATCCGCGTTCCAGATTCTTCAGCACCATTGGCACCAGGCCCACATAGGTGATGCGATAGCGCACAAACGCATCGCGCACAAACTCCGGACGCAGCGTCCGCAAATGGACCACGCAAGCCCCGCACACGAACGGCCCGATGAATCCCACCATGAAATCAATCGCGTGATTGGTCGGCAGAATGCTCAAATAGCGCACGCCCGGCCAAAATGGATACCACGCCGTCAGCGAAGCGCACTGCTCCAGATAGCTGTCGTGCGTGAGCACGCATCCCTTCGGACGCCCGCCCGTACCCGACGAATAGACGATGCAGGCCGTATCTTCCCGTTGCCGCACCACAAACTGCGGATCGCCCTTTCTCTTGAATTCCTCCCAGCGATAAGCGCCGCGCAAGTCCGCTCCCGCTGGCGCTTCCGTCACCAGCACAATCTCCGCCGTGAGATTTGCGAATTCCGGTGACTGCGTGATCGCACGCCACAAGTGGTATTCGACAACCAGAAACCGCGCCTTCGAATGCGCCAGCAGTTGCAGATGCTCCGCCGCGGTCAATTTGTAATCCAACGGAACCAGCACCCCGCCGCAGAAAAAAATCGAGTATGCCGAAATCAGCCACTTCGACTGATTCGTCATGATGATCGCCACCCGGTCCCCCGCCTTGAAATCGGCGTCCTCAAGCGCCCGGCAAAGCGGACGCGCCATTTCCTTAAAGTCAGAGTAGGTAAGCCGCACTTTTTCGCGGTCGCGATCGGCTTCAATCAGGCAGGTTTCGTTGGGCCAGCGCTCCAGCGCATCTTTGAGCGCTGCACCCAGGCTGGCATATTGGCGGAGATCAAGCATTCAATGTTCTTATTTCACCACAAGGAAGTGGTCAGTGGTCAGTGGCTAGTCGATAGTTGCTCTTATCGCTCACCAGTAACGATCAACAACTGCCCACTGACCACTGCCCACTGTCCACTGGTTCTAAAGCCGCGCCTGAATCCGATTCGCCAGCGTACGGAAATCCGACACGCCCTGCAGTTCGTAGTCCGGCAACTCGATGCGGAAATGATGCTCGAGGCGTGTGAGCAAATCGAGCACCTGCAGGCTGTCGATTCCCAGCGTCTTGAAAAAGTCGTCGTCGGGCGTGAGCTTTTCCCGCGGCACCTTAAAATGCAAAGCCGCAAGATCCAGGATTTCGTCGAGTGTGCGATCCGTCGTAGGCATGAGTACTGCGTCTTTCAATTTACAAATTACAATTTACCAATTACAAATTAGGGCAGATACGGCTGCACTCCCTCATTCTCCACAAACTTACGCAGCCCTTCTTCGACGGCTGGACGCGAATAGAGGTCGCAGAAAATATCAATCTCCCGCTTCAACTCCTCATACGGGATCGGCTTCACAAACTCCTTCGCCGCTGCTGCCGTGCGCCGGTCAAATTTCCCCACTTGGCTGGCCGTAGCGCGTGCTACCCGCAACGCCTCGCCTTCGGCGGCAATCTGGCTCACGAGGCCAATCTGCTGTGCCTTCATCACATTAAAGCTGCGCCCGGTCAGCAGCAGATCGCGCACCACCGCATTGCCCAAATCCCGCTTCAGGCGCGGAATCCCGCCGAATCCCGGAATCAGCCCGAGCCGCAGTTCCGGGAAGCAAAATCGCGCCATGCGGTCCGCAATAATAATGTCGCAAACCAGCGCCAGCTCGAACCCGCCCCCAAACGTCACCCCGTGTACCGCCGCGATCGTCGTCAGCGGCGCCGCATCGAGCGCGTTCATCACGGCGTGAATGCGCTCCAGAAATTCCCGCACCCCGCGCAGGGCCGCGCCCTTTTCCATCTCTTGCCCGCGCTGAAACAACTCGCGTAAATCCGCGCCCGCCGAAAACCCGGCCTTTAACGTCGAATGAACAATCAGCGCATGCGCTTCATTCGCCAGCCCGGGCAAAGCCGCCTTAAATTTCTCCAACTCGTCCAGCGTGAGCGACCCGATCTCGTTGCAAGGATCGCGATGCAATGCAAGCTCAATCGCTCCATTCACGATCTGCCACGAAAGCGTCTGCCCTTTGAAGTCGTTCATACCGTCGTCGTCGCCGCCTGGTAAATCGCGTCAATTTCGTTTCGAAACCGCTCCGCGATCAAGTCGCGCTTCAGCTTTCCGTTCGCCGTCAGCAGGCCGCTCTCGATGGTGAACGCTTCCTCCACCAGATGGAACGCTCGCACCTGCTTGTAATGCGGGAGGCCCGGATTCACAAGGTCCAACGCCGCCTGCGTTTTCTCGCCGCTCACTTTGCCCGTAACCAGCGCCGCCAGATATCCGCGCGCATTGCCCACGAGCACCACCTGAATCGCGCCCGGCAATTCGTGCAGGATCTTATCCTCAATCGGCTCCGGCGCAATGTTATGCCCCGACCCAAGAATAATCAGGTTCTTGATGCGGCCGACAATCTTCCAGTTTCCGTTCGCGTCCACTTCGCCTTGATCGCCGGTATGAAACCAGCCATCGCGCAGCGCCTTCGCCGTCTCCTCCGGACGATTCCAGTATCCAGGAAAAATATTCGGCCCGCGCACCAAGATCTCCGCATTCTCCACGATCTTCATCTCCACGCCCGAAATCGCCGGCCCCGCGCGCCCCGCAATTACCGGAGCGTCCGGATCATCCATGGTGCAGATCGCCGTCGTCTCGGTCAGTCCGTACACCTGCAACACGGGGATGCCCAGCATCATAAAAAACAGTTGCGTTTCCATACTCAGCGGCGCCGAGCCGCAAATCAGTGCGCGCAGCTTTCCGCCGATCATCTTTTTGCGGATGGTAGGAAACACGAGCCGATTCGCCAGCCCGAGCCAAAACCCGTCCCCGGCGCGCGATTTTCCCTCCTGCCGCCGCACCCATGCGCCCTTTGCCTTGGTGTACACCTTCAACGGAAATCCACCCGTCTTCCAAAGTTGCTCGTCGACTGCTTTGCGCATGCGTTCGAGAAGCGCGGGAACATTCAGGAAATAATCCGGCGCCGCCAGCCGCATCTCTGTGGCAATCTTCCCCAGATCCGTGTTCAAAGTCAGCTTGCTGCCGCGCAGCAGGCAGGTCAGCATCATGATCCACGAGCCTGCAAAGCAAAGTGGCAGGTAATGAAACACGGCGTCCTGCCCCGGACGGCTCTTCATCGGATGACCCAGCATAAGCTGATCCAGCCGCCCCGAAGTGCAGCCCAGCATGTACCCGACGTTGCCCGCGTTCAGCATCACACCCTTCTCATCGCCTGAGGTGCCAGAGGTGTAGATGATTGTCACCACATCTTCTTCTGAAACCGCCAGCGCCGGATTCTCCACCGGCCCGCGCCCTGCCGTGAAAACATTTTCGAAGCAGAAATACGGCGGCGCCTCCGGCCACACCTCCACGATCGCATTGGCCAGTGACTGCTCGCCGCAAGCAATCACCGCCGGCCAGCAATCCTTCATCATCGCGACCAGTTCGGCCGGCGCCTGCCGCGAATACAGCGGCACCGCCGTCAGCCCCTCCGCCATGATGGCCAGATCCATCGCCACCCACTGCATCGAGTTATGCGCCAGCAGCGCGCAGCGGTCGCCCTTCTTCAGCCGCAGCCGCCGCAGATAAGCCCGCGCCACTTGCACCTGAGCCAGCAACTGCCGCGCCGTAAGCGGAACCGCCTCACCGCCCCTCAGTTCCTGGAGAACAACGTTGTCCCCACTCTTCTCCAGGCTGGCAAAAATCTGTTCTAGAAACGACATGCGATTCTGGTCAATCAGGATTGCCGATATCGAAAACTATTTTGGGATTTCCTTCGTGAACCTTCGTGCCCTTAATGGTTTCCGCTCTTTGTTTAACCACAGAGGACACAAAGGTACACGAAGGAGCCCAACCTATCCGTACGCCGCCACCAGTTGCTTCAGCCCGTCGCTCATCGACGGCAGATAATCCTCCCAGCTCCATTCTCCGCGCCGCGTGGGAAACTCCGGATACCGCCGCTGCACTTCTTCTTCGAAATACACGCCCATGCGCGCCATCAGTTTCAAATTCCTCACCACGCTCCGCGCGATCCCGTCGGCAATCCGTTCGCCGTCGCGATCCAGAATTTCAATCGCCGCCAGCGTCCGCGCCTCCAGGTCCGGGTCATCCACATTCATGAGCAACTCCTCATGCCCCCGCTCGTTCATCAAATTCCGGATGCGCTCATCCATCGTGATCCCCGCCGACGCCACCAACGCCGGCATTGAAGTCACAATCCCGTGATAGCGCGAAGACACCATCAGGCGACAAGCCCGCAGAATACTGACCATTTGGTACATGTTGTAATCGTCCGAGGTCAGCACCGGAACTCCGCCCAGCTTCTCCGAGATACGCCGGCAAGGACGGGAATCCATGCGCTCGGTCGCCGCCATGATCACGAACACATTCTTCTTCTGGCGGAACGCGGCCACCGCATTGGCAATCGAACTTAAATAATGTTCGTAGGCCCGGTCCGCCTCCGGCCCCGCATGATGAAAATATGGCCCGCGGTAGTGGCTCTCGTTGTATGCGCCGGTCAGGCTGTGCAGCGCGGCCTTCGCCACCGACGCCTTCACTGGCCACTCAAACGGATTGATCGGACACACCACCAGCACCGGTGTCTTCCCATCCCAACCCACATCGCGCAGCGCCTTCTGCCCATACTCCGCACCCAGCGGCTCAAACGTCCACGCCGTGTCCGTGCCCGATTCCGTCGGAACGCCCAGTTCACGCAGGATTTTCCGCGACTCGTCATTGCGCGTGATCACGAGCGAATTCCTGCAATAGCGCCCGCACATCTTCGCCACCAGCGGATCCATGTGTCCCGCCTCGGCGCCGTAGCCGATCGACAGCTTGTTCTCCGCCGCCGCAATGCCCAGCGACCCGATCATCATCGTCGTCAACGCATTCGCAAATTTGGACTTGAACATCGAACCTTCACACGCCACCACGCCGTGATGTTTTGGCACTTCATTCGCCAGGAAGGGCGGAAAAATATCCGGCAGCCGCACCTGCGACGTCCCATCGAAATATCCGCGCGAACGGGCAAAGTTAAACGTCATCATGCTGAGGTCGACGTTTCCCGGCCCAAGAATCCGCCGGACTTGCCGCAACATCTCTTCCACGCGCACATCCGACCCTGTATTGCGCGTCCCGTTGTAGCCCGCAAACAGCAGTTTCAGTTTCTCCCCGGGCTGCCACGGCTCCCGCTTGCCCATCATCCACTGAATTTTCTTGCCCTCGATGATGCTCGATATCCAAGCTTCCAGAACGAAGTCCATCATGCGGCGGACCCTCCTGCCTTCGTGCTCTCCGGCCAGGCTTGATATGGATATTCAAAATTGTGCTCGCGGCTGAACCGGAGCAGCGGAAAACTGTATTGCGAAAACGGCGCCGGCTTGCGTCCCATTTCCGTTGTGACCCGCGTGTTGTCGAAAACCGTATTCCAGGTCAGATACGGCAGGAAGACATTCATGAGCGCCGCTCCGTGCCCAACCGGTCCTTTGCGGTTCGCCAGCGTGTTGACGATGGAGCTGAACGCCTTTTCCAAGATCGGCAAAAACACAGGCCCGCGCTCGTTCTGCTCGGCTGCCAGCGCCTTGGTCAATTCCTGAAACGTCTGCGCATCGTTGCCCGAGGAAAGATGATAGGTATCGTGCTCGGGATTCGCCTTCATGTGCAAAGTCGAAATCGCATCCGCCACGAAATCCACATTCACAATGTCAATCTTGTCATGCGGACGGAACGGCAGCACCGGCAATCCCGCCAGGAACACGAACGACCGCACCATGTCGAACTGCGTCGTCTGCGGATAGCGGCTGTCTCCCAACACGATACTGGGCCGGAAAATCGTCAGGGGCACGTCCGGCAGCAACTCGCGCACCATGTGCTCGCAGAATTTCTTCGTCCGCGCATACGGATCGTAATCTGAGCGTTCCCACTCAATCGACCGGTCTTCCAAAACCACCTCGTGGCTGCGCTTCCCCGCCACCGCCACCGTACTCACATTCGAAAAGCGCCGTAGCCCGTGATAGTACTGCGATTGCCGCGCCAACTGCACCACTTCGAGCGTCCCGCGCAGATTTACATTCAAACAGCTTCTTTCCGACTTCCGATTCAGCGAAGCCGCGCAGTGGATCACCGAATCAGTAGTGTGCACGAGCCGGTCGTAATCGCCCGGGTCGAGCCCGAACTGAGAAGACGTGAGATCGCCGCGAAAAATCCGGATCTTAGCCTGCAGGTATTCGTAGAACTTGGGAAACGGCAGGTGCAGTTGCAAGGCATGCCAGAGCCGCAGTTCCGCGTCACGCGGATCGCGGCCGCGCACCAGCAGATTCAAAGTCGCGTCATGCTGCTCCAGCAGATTTGCGGCAACATGCGCGCCGATGTACCCGGTCCCACCGGTCAGGAATATTGCCACGTTGCTCCGTTTGTCCCCGTCTTCATGCCATCGCCATTTTCGGTCATTGTCTCCGTCGCTGTCGCGGGCGGCGGCATCTGCAGCACACGCGGCGCCCGCGCTTCCAGCGGCCTCCCTTCAATCAGCGGATACGTCCACCGCCGCAATGCCGGAATATGAATATCGATCCAATACTCCCACCAGTCCAGCCCCGCCGTGTCATATCCGAAGATTTCCTTCTCTTCGGGCGTCAGAGCCTGCGACAACTTCTCCACATTATCCGCGGCAAAATCATGCTCATTGTGCAGAATAAACGGCTCGAACAGCTCCACTAATTTCTCCACGCGCTCCAGGTTGCGCTCGGTCTTCGCCAGCGGCTTCGTCATCGCAGATGGCAGCGGAGACATCACCCGCTGAATCGACTTGATAATCATTTTCTGCGCCGGCGCCGACATGCGGTTATAGCGCTCTTTCGAAACCGGAATCGCATCCATCCGCAGCCGCAGCCAGCACTCCAGACCTTCCTGTGCGCGGTAGTGCCGCCGGTGCCCGAGGCTAGTCAACTCAATCGACCGCCCCATGTCGCACGGATTCGTGCACGACGTCGCCAGTTGATACAGCGGATCGTGTCGCCGCTCCACCAGCGCCGCGCTAATCAGCGTCATCCCGGCGCACACCGCATCCACCGGAATAATGTCCAGCAGCTTGCGCTCGTTCGAAGGCAGTTGCCGGAACGCCGTCCCCAGCAGGTACGACAGCGATGCCGAAGTATTGATCCCCTCATTCCACCCGCGAAACGGCTTTGTCACCGAAGTCTCGACTATTGACGGACGCACAATCGCAATCGGCAGCCCCGCGCCATGTTTCGCGATCAGCGATTCCGCCAGGCTCTTGGTGAACGTGTATGTATTCGGCCAGCCCAACTCTTTCGCGCGCCTGGTGCCTTCTTCCGTAAGATAATTTTTCAACCAGCGAACCCGGTTCTTGCGGATCTGATTCTCCAGCGCCTGCCCGCTCAGCCCTTTCGCCGCATGCTCTTTCCCCAGCGCTTGCTTCTTCAGTTCCTCGCTAACTTCCGGCCCTTCCACCCGCGCTTTCGCCGACTCCACCAGCTCATGCAGGCGATGCCATTCTTTTTCCGCGTCGAAGTCGGCGATGCCCGCCGGCGTGTAATTCGGACGCAACTGCTCACTCACCCGCCCATCGCGCCGCCCAGCCACATAGCAAGTCGAAAGATGCAGCAACGCCGCGTGATCTGACCCGCGAATGAATTCGATCAGGTGATACGTCGAATCCACATTCACTGCCAACGCATCCCGCAGATCCGGATTGAAATCCGTCAGCCCCGAGCTGTTGATGATCAGATCCAAATCCTGGCGCAGACGTGCTCCAGTCTCGCGGTCCAGCCCCAAGCCGGGCTGCGAAACATCGCCCTCCACCACCTCAACCTTTTCCGCCAGCAGGGCGCCTAGCCGGTCGCCGTATTTTTCAAACACGGGATCAAAAACCGGCGATCCCTCTATCATTTTCTCGAAGCGCTTCTGCCCCGGACTCGACTTCTGCCGCCGGATCAGCAGATAAAGCTTTCCGATCTCGGGCAGATCCATCAACGTATTCGCCAGCCATACCTTGCCGATGAATCCGGTGACGCCGATCAGCATCACGCGCTTTCCGCCCAGCGCCTTCCGCACCGAAAACCGCGCCGGATACCGCTTCTCGTCGAAATACACAATCGGACGAACCCGCGGCGCCTCCACTCGCACCGCCGGCACAATCGCCGAAGCCAGCGCCTTAGGACCGCGCAACCCCAAAGCGCGCACCCATCGCGCCGGACTCTGCTGCCCGTCCGGTCCATCTTCGCGAATCCGAGCAAACAATCCTCGCGGCCGGATCACCGGACTCAGCAGCCGTCCGGTCGCAACTCCATCGCGGAAATCGAGGCGATTCGCAATGATCCACCGCACTCCTAGATGCCGCGCCAGCGGACGCATCATATGCTCCAACCCCTGGCTCACCAGCACCACGTCCACGCCTGTCGCCTGCAACGCTTTCAGGTGCCGCACTCCTTCTTCTTTGATCAGCGGCTTCAGCTTGTATTCGAATTCTTCTTCGCCCAGCAGATCGAGCCGGTCGCGCGTAATCCCGCGGAGCACGGCGTGCACGATTCGAGTCGCAGCGACGCGGTTCGCCGCATACAAAAATGGCCGCAGCAACGCCATCAAGAGCACCAGGCTGCGGCGCGCCGCCCGCGCGATAAATGTCTGGCTGTTCCAAGTGAAAAACGCAATCGGACGAACCGTGGTCAGCTCCAGCAGACTCCCCTCCACCCGCCAGTAAACGGGCGACGAAGGCCGCGAGCGACGAGGCGGCGAAGCGATGGCCGAAGCCGGCGCACTGGCGTCAAGCGACGTCCGCGCCCGCCCTTCTTCGAGATTGCTCACAGTTTCCACGAATCAATACCCGGCTGCGGCCACAGTGTCTTCTGGAGGCCAGCCGGAATCATCCATTTTAACCTTTAGTTCACAAAGCACGAAGAATAACCGCCAGCCTGTGTGGCGCGGACACTCCTGTCCGCACAAACTCACCACCGGAGCGAGGAATTCGAAGGTACCGCAAATTTTGATTTTGGTCGATTTCGATTTGGATACGTGCTCACCCCAGGCTGAATTCTCACCCCGCCCGCTCCACCCAGCACACATCCCAATACCTCCCGAACTTCCGCCCATTCTCGCTGAACACGCCCACCACCTTGAATCCAAATCGCCGATGCAGCGCCTCGGTCGCCGCGTTCGGCAACACATACACCCCCACAAAACGATGAATGTCCTCGCCCCTCAACACTTCAAACAACTTCGCATACAACCGGCTCCCAATGCCCTTCCCCACCGCCTCCGGCGCGCAATAAATCGTCGTCTCCACCGTCGTCTCATACGCCGCCTTCGGACGAAACGGCGTCGTCCCCGCATATCCCATCACCACCCCATTTTCCTCCGCCACCAATAGCCGATGTCGTCCCGCCACGCCAAACTGCGCGAACCAGGCTTCTCGCCGCTCCACCGTGTAAGCCTCAACGTCAAACGTCACCGGAGTGTTCAGAACGTAATAGTTATAAATCTCGGTGATCCGCGCCAGATCCCCACGCTCCGCCGTCCGAATCCGCGTCTCGTTCATGGCTCGCCTCCAAACAACAAAGAGCCGCTGCGTCGCTCCATTGCTCCATGCGGCCCTTCTGCACCCTGAATTCCGCAATTACCGCATTACCCACCCAGCATTACCCATCCTACGACCGCTGCCGCCGCAACCAGCCAGGCCGAGTTCACCCGAAACCGGAGCAGCGCGATCAAGCTCACGCCGAACACGACCAGCGTCGTCCGGTCCACAATCGATGCCTTCCCCAACTGCACCGCCACCACCGCCATCAACGCGAGCGACCCCGCGACCACTCCATCGAGCGCTGCCGCCGCCACTGCCGACTTCCTTAGCCGCGGAATCAGCGGCCCACTCACCGTCACCAGCACGAACCCCGGCAGAAAAACTCCCACCGTCGCCACCGCCGCGCCCATCCAGCCCGCCACCACGTATCCGATAAACGTCGCAGTCGTAAACACCGGACCGGGCGTAAACTGCCCCACCGCGACCGCGTCAATCAACTGCTTCTCCGTCAGCCAGTGCAGACGCTCCACAAACTCGGTCTGCAGAAATGCCAGCAAGACGTATCCGCTGCCAAACACCACCGACCCGATTTTCAGAAACGACAAGAACAGCCGCACCAGCCCGACCGGAAAAGCCGCGCCTGCAGCCGCAACCGCCATTACCGCAGTGACAACTTTCGGAGGCCCCGCAACTTTCTGAAGCCCCACAAGTTTCTGAAACCCAACCACGCCCCCGCCCACCAGCCGGTTCTTCATCGCCAAAGCCGCCGCCGATACCAACCCGGCAAACACCAGCACCAGCACCGGGCTGACTCCCACAAAACTCAGCACCGCCGCCAGCACGGCTATCACCGCCAGCAGAGTCGTCCGCACACCCGTCCGGCCCAGCTTTCCCAGCGCCTGGATCACGATCGCGACCACGGCCGGCTTGATCGCGTACAGAACTCCTTCGGCTTTCGGCAGCGAGCCAAAGCGCACATAGGCCCACGCAATCACCGACACAATTACGGCCGCCGGAATGATGAAGCAACAGCCCGCCACAATCAGTCCGCGCCAGCCGCGTTTCAGTTGCCCCACAAAAATCGCGACTTCGGTTGAACTCGGCCCCGGAATCAAATTCGCCGTCGCCAGCCGATCCAGAAATTCGGCCCGGGTAATCCACTGCCGCCGCCGCACGAATTCTTCTTCCATCATCGCCAGATGCGCCGGCGGCCCGCCAAACGCAATCGCCCCCAGCTTCAGAAACACCAGGGCAATCTCCCCCAGCGACGCCTCCCGGATTTCCGTGGACTCAGCCATTGCCCTCCGCACATTGAAGCAATTCGATCGAACACGGGATTGTTACACACCCGCAATAGAAAAGTGTGGCGCGGGCGCCCCCGCCCGCGAACTCGCCGCCGGAGCGGAGAGCTCGAAGGAATCTCCCGCAGATGTTTGGAGTCGGTAAGAATTGGTAGCATGGTTCACCGCGGTATGGTTCACCAAGCAAATGGTGCATCGCGCAAGCGGAGGGGGCAGCGGCGTGAATATGCTTACGCTATTCGGGCTGTTCGCGGTGACCGCGATGTTGGTCACTTATGCGCTGGAGAGCCGCAGTACCTGGTTCATCCTGGCGTTCGCCGTTGCCTGCGCGCTCGGCTCTGCTTATGGTTTTCTGCAAGGCGCCTGGCCCTTCGGAGTGGTCGAGGCGGTCTGGTCGCTCGTGGCCGTGCGCCGCTGGTATCGCGCCAGGCGATGAAGCTGCACCCTGTCGTTTATGCTGAAGTCTTATTCAACTCCGTTCCTTCATTTCACGCAAAACGCCACAATCGTCCGCCCACGCGGACCTAGCGTCTTCTCCAGTTTCCTCAGCAGCTTCGATTCCAAGTCGTCCGGGTCAACGACCATCTCGCAAGCAGCAATCTGTGCGTTGGTCGCGCCGTGAAAACACAGTTCGCAGACTCCGAGGCCGCCTTCTGCTCGTACGGGAGGGCCAAACGTGCGGCACGTCAGCGGCCGGGCATCGTAAAGATCGCACAATCCAGTCTCCGGATCGAGCACCGGACACGGCTCATCGTTGGCAAATTCCGCGAAGCGCTCTTCCGCCTCCGGGCCTTCGTCGAGCACGCCCGTTTTCGCGTTGCCGGGAAACTCCGCCGACAACCGCCCGACCGACGCCCGCGCCCGCTCGCGAATACGCCCCGCCCTGCACAGGTCCGCCTTTTCGAGGTCAGCCAGCCCCTCCCGCAACCGGACCGCATCCAGTGGATGGATGGCAAACACACCCACGCAGCACTGCGTGCATCCCGGACGACACACCAGCCACTCTCCACTACGCCGCGTGGCATCGGCCAGAGCAGCGTCCACGATCTGAATCAGCGCCCCATCCGCAGCCGGCAATCGCCGCGAAGCCATGCCGGAAGCATACCGCAGCGCCTGATTGTAAACCGAAGTCAAAACAAAAGGCCGCTCTTTTCAAGCGGCCCAAACCTTGCAACTTTGAAACTTTGAAACCTTAGTCTCCCGCCACCGGCTCGCCAACTTCTTCACTCTCTTTCAGGGCGCCGTTCCCATTTGCGGGAGCAATCGCCGAAGCAATCGCGCCCAGCGGAATGAATCCTGCTTCATTCGACGTTGCCGGCTTCTCTTTCAGGACAACTTCCCGATAGAGCTGCGCCATGCGCGCGTCGTAGGCCGCGTCGTTCTTGATCTTGTTGTCCTTGGCCTGGTTGTTCCTGGCTTGGTTGTCGCGGGCCCGCATTTTTTCTTCGCGGGCCGTCTTAGCAATGCCCAGCTTGTCGAGATCGTGTTGCACTTCGTGGGTGACGATCTCTTCCCGCAGATAGAGCGCGTGCTCCTTGTCTTCCATCTTAACTTTCTTGCCGCCCGCGAAGATCTCGTGACGTCCGTGCTCTTCGTACCACTTGGTGAGCGTCGACGTCATGTGCATCTTCTCGATGATGTTGCGCCAGCCCACGCCCGTGTTATAAGCGCAGAAGCTGATCTCGCCTTCCTGCGTAGCATAAGGAATGATGCACTGCTCGGTGCGCCGGAAGTCGTAGTTAAACAGATCCTGGAACCACATCCCGGCGATGAACAGGAAGTTCCACCGGTCCTGACGCCGCTTCATCACGTCATCAATCGTCCGCTCCGGACCGACCTTGCCATAGTTCTTGCCCGTAGCATTGAAGTTCTTGTCGAACTTCTTAAGCAGGTCCGTCATCTTGAAGTGCGTAGGCGATTGGAACGAATCGTAGTTCTTCATCAGGCAAAGCGCCATCCCAAACACAGTCCAGAATTTGCTGCGAGCCGCATCGTTAACCTTGGCAATATCCTTGGCCAGTTGATCGCCCTTTAAGAAAGCAGTAACCGGAACCGCCTCCTTAGTCTCCTTATCAATCATTAAAGCCATCCCCGTCCCGCAGTTAGGATGACAACCACAAGATAGTTGGCCCCAATCGTTGTTCTTATCTTGGGCGTGCATTACGTCGGCCCAGTCGCTGAACGTGCTCATGAAACTGATTGGGAACCAGTCGCGGGCGGGGACGCCGAAGCCGGTTTGATTTTTTACGTCGTGCGCTAAGTGCGCTAGTGTGTAACGCTGCGCTTCGCGGCGTTCGTCGGTGATGGCTTCATCGCGGCCGGTGAACGAAACCGGTTGAAAGCTTAGGAAGCCGATCTTTTTTGGATTGTCTAACGCGAACTGGATGATGCGTCCCACCTGCTCGTTGTTGATGCCGTTGATGATGGTGATGACCGGCACGATTTCGCAGCCGGCGCGATGCAGGTTGTCGATCGCTTTCAGCTTTACGTCGAACAAATTGCCGACGGCGCGATGATCGTTGGCAGCGTTGCCGATTCCGTCAAACTGCAGGTAGGCGTAACGCACGCCGGCTTCAACCGCTTGTTCGCAAAATTCAAAACTTTTGGCGAACTCGATTCCGTTGGTTGCGGCTTGCACGCTGTTGTATCCGACTTTGCGGGCGTAACGAACTGCGTCTAAGAAGTACGGAGAGAGCGTCGGCTCACCTCCGGAGAACTGCACCGACATCTGCCGCTTGGGCTTTACGGTGATGGCGTTGTCGAGCACGGTCTTGATTTCTTCCCAGGTAAGTTCGTGGACGAAGCCGACTTGGTTCGCGTCCATGAAGCAGGGGTCGCACATCATGTTGCAGCGATTGGTGAGATCGACGGTGAGCACCGCGCCGCGTCCATACTTCAAGGTGGAAGAACCGTGGTGGTGCAGCTTCTCGTCGCTGTGGGCGCGGATATCGCGGCCGGGGAAAACTTCTTCGAGGTGTTGCGAGAATTCCGTGTCAATCGACATCAAGTCTTCGAAGTGCCCGTGCTTGGCGCAGTCCTTGACCATCCAAATCTTGCCGTCGCGTTCGATGATCTGGGCCTTGATCTCGCCGACTTTTTCGTTCATCAGAACGTCGACCGGCAGGTGGCCGTCGAGAATCTGCTGACGTATTTCGGGGATGCACTTGGGACAAAGCGAATCGGTGGAGCGCGGCCAGCCCAGCGGCGGCTTCGACTTTTCCCAGGATTTGAGCAGGGGCTTGTCGGACCACTTCGGAGTCGGCGCCACATTCGGAGCAACGCGGTTCAGGCGTTCAAACACTGCCCATGCGCCCGTGGCGGCAATCGTCACGGCCTTCTCAACATATTTAACCGGCTTGTGCATTCTGCTCTCGCTTTCCTCAGCTCGGGAGTTAGAACTGTCCCCGCCGTCCCGCGAACGGGGCCTGCGTAAATAGACTTGTCCACGAGGAAACCTACCTGTGAAACCCAGAAGTTTCGATGCGTGGAATGGTCACAGTGATCCTATTGAAGCCGCAATCTTTAGGCACGAAGAAGGCAATGAAGGGGAGAAAATCGGGGTTAAGCGGGGATTTGGGGCATTTTTCGGGGTAAGTTGTTGAAAAGGCAGGGAGGAGGTGGAGTGCTTTGGTGTGTGCGTGAGAGCTCGTTTTCTGGCAATCCGGTGGAACAGCACCGGAGAATCCAGCCCCGGAGGGGCGAACTAACTTAGCCCAGCGCCGGGGTCCGCAGCACGCCCGGTTTTGGCGTGATGGGGTGGAGGGCTTCAGCGCTTTGATCTTCTTTCTGACCTTTTTTCCGACCTTTGGGAATTGCCACAAACGGGGCTGGACCGCAGCGTTAAGGACGGGGCAGATGCCGAAGGTCAGGCGGTTCGGTTACAATCCTCGCGCACATGAAGCGCGAATATAACAAACAATACAGCCACGAATTGGGGCGCGACATGGAGTCGCTGGCGTTCGGGCACGCCGGTCAACCGATCCTCGTTTTTCCGACCTCCATGGGACGTTTTTTTGAGTATGAAGATGCGGGGATGATCCGGGCGCTGAGCGGGAAACTGGAAGCGGGAGGGATCCAGATGTTCTGCGTGGACAGCGTCGACGGGGAGAGCTGGTACAACAAAAGCGTGCATCCGGGAGCGCGAATCTGGCGGCATGTGCAGTATGAGCGCTACGTGATCAACGAGTTTCTGCCGTATTTGAAGTGGAAGAACTGGGCTCCGCAGATCGCGGTGACGGGATGCAGTTTTGGCGGCTATCACGCGCTGAATTTTTCCATGCGGCATCCGGATGTGGTTTCGTCGTGCGCGACCATGAGCGGATCGTTTGACATCAAGAGGTTCCTCGACGGCTACTACGACGACAGTTGCTACTTCAATAACCCGCCGGACTACTTGCCGAACATGGGCGATGATTGGTTCTTGAGCCAGTGCCGGCAGATGAAGATTGTGCTGGGAACGTCGAACTGGGATATGTGCCTGGACGCGAACGTGAAGATGGCGGGGATTCTGCAAGACAAGGGGATTCCGCATTGGCTGGACATCTACGGGGATAACAGCAAGCATGATTGGCCGCTGTGGCAGCGGATGGCGGAAAAGTATTTCTAGTCGCGCGCTATTCGCCGTTCGCTATTCGCTATTCGCCATTGGTCGTTAGTCTTGGCGGAAATGAGATCATAGTTTTGCGAGGTCCTTAATCATGGCGAACAAAACAATCGGAATTCTTTTTGGGATGGAGAATACGTTTCCGCCGGCTGTGGTTGAGAAGATTAACTCCATGAAGGCCGAGGGCGTTAAGGCCGAATTTGTGAAGATTGGCGGCATCCGGATGGATGAGCCGAAGAAGTACGACGTCATCATTGACCGGATTTCGCAGGATATTCCTTTCTACCGGGCCTATTTGAAGAACGCGATGCTGCAGGGGACGGTTGTGATTAACAATCCGTTCTGGTGGACGGCGGACGACAAGTTTTTTAACTATGCGCTGGCGCACAAGATGGGCGTGGCGATTCCGCCTACGGTGATTTTGCCGCATCACATGCATCCGCCGGATACAACCGATCAATCCATGCGGAATTTGATGTATCCGCTGAATTGGGAAGAGGTGTTTGCCTATGTTGGGTTTCCGGCGTTTTTGAAGCCTTACTCGGGCGGCGGCTGGAAGCACGTATATAAGGTGCATTCTCCGGAGGAGTTCTTCCACAACTACAACCAGACGGGCGACCTTTGTATGACCCTGCAACATGGCGTTGAGTTTGAGGATTATTACCGCTGTTACGTGGTGGGGCAGGAGAAGGTGCACATCATGAAGTACGATCCGAAGGCTCTGCATCATGAGCGCTATGTGAAGGGAGACCCGCAGCCGGGAACGGAGTTAAAGGAGCGGATCGAGAAAGATGCGCTGGCGTTGTGCCGCGCGCTGGGCTACGACCTGAACACAGTGGAGTTTGCGGTGGAGGGCGGCGTCCCGTATGCGATTGACTTCATGAATCCGGCGCCGGATGCAGAGGTCACGTCGGTGGGGCAGCAGAATTTCGAGTGGGTGGTAGACGCGGTGGCGGAGATGGCGGTGAAGAAGGCGCTCGGCGGGCAGAATCCGGTGGAGGAATTGCGCTGGGCAGCGCTTTTGAATGGGCCGAAGTGGGTGGAGTTCCGGGCGCAGAAGGTGCGGAAGAAGGCGTAGGAGTGCAAGAGACCTGAAGGCATTTCCTTGTTTCCATTAACAATTTAATGGATGGCGGCGGCATCGGCCGGGCTTTGCCCGGCTGGGCGGCCGTCGCTACGTGGTTCTTGGTGTGCCCTCACAAGGTTATCCGCTACTTAGGCCGGCATTGGTATACTTGTACAACTTCTGCCAGAGTGTCCTCCCGCCTGGCAGCTCTGGATGCCGCGATGAAGCCTACATTCACGCTTGGAATCGAAGAGGAGTATCAGACAGTCGATCCTGAGACTCGGGATCTTCGGTCGCACATTCAAGTCGAGCTCATCGAGAAGGGCAAATTGATCCTGCAGGAACGGGTCAAGTCGGAGATGCACCAATCGGTGGTGGAGGTAGGGACGTCGGTTTGCGCCAATATTAAGGAAGCCCGGGAAGAGCTGAAGAAGCTGCGGAGGAACATGATCCGGCTGTCGCGGGAGAATGGGCTGCGGCTGGCTTCGGCGGCAACGCATCCGTTTGCGGACTGGCGCGTGCAGGCACTTACGGAGGGCGAGCGCTACAAAAACATTGTGGAGGATATGCAACTGGTGGCGCGGGCCAACCTGATTTTCGGGCTGCACGTGCACGTCGGCATCGAGGATCGCGAGACCCTGATCCAGATGATGAATCATGCGCGGTATTTTGTGCCGCACCTGCTGGCGCTGTCGTCGAATTCGCCTTTCTGGCTGGGGATGGATACGGGGTTGAAATCATACCGCTGCAAGGTGTTCGACAAGTTTCCGCGGACGAACCTGCCGGATTATTTTCCGAGCTGGGGCGAGTACGAGAATTACGTCAAGCTGCTGGTGAAGACGAACTCGATCGATAACGCGAAAAAAATCTGGTGGGACATGCGGCCGCATCCATTTTTCGATACGCTGGAGTTCCGGGTGTGCGATCTTCCGATGCGGGTGGACGAGACGATTGCGCTGGCGGCGCTGATCCAGGCGACGGTGGCCAAGCTGTACAAGCTGTACTCGCAGAACCAGGGATTCCGGCTGTACCGGAGGTCGCTGCTGATGGAGAACAAGTGGCGGGCGGCGCGGTATGGGATCAACGGAAAGCTGATCGACTTCGGCAAGTCGATGGAAGTTCCAGAGCGCGAGCTGATCGAAGAGTATCTGGAATTCGTGGATGACGTGCTGGACGAACTGGATTGCCGGGAAGAAGTGGAGTACATCCGCGAGATTATGAAGATGGGCACGGGCGCGGACCGGCAGTTGGACGTGTACCGCAAAACCGGCGACATGAAAGCCGTGGTGGATTACATCATTGAGGAGACTGAGGTGGGCGTGGACGAGGTGGATAGTTTGCCCACCGCACGGGCCGGCTGATGAGCTTGATGAAAACTGCAGAACAATCCAACCGACAACTGAATCAGATGACTTTTGATCCGCAGCTGACGCCGGGGGCGCGGAATGCGGTGCGCGTCTGCCTGCGCGTCGAGGCTTCGGAAAAAGTTACCGTCATCACCGATGAAGTGAGCCTGGAGATTGCGGCGGCGCTGGTGCGCGAACTGGAAGGAGTGGGCTGCCGCTACCAGACGTGGGTGCTGGAGGATGTGGCGATTCGTCCCCTGACGGATTTGCCGCTGACGATCATGGAGGATCTGGAGACGAGCCAGGTCAGCATTTTTGCGGTGCAGGCGCAGCCCAACGAACTGAAATCGCGCATGCAGATGACGGATGTGGTGAATCGGCGAAAGATCCGGCACGCGCACATGGTCAACATCAACAAGCAGATCATGCTGGAAGGCATGCGTGCGGACTTCCTGAAGGTGGACCGACTGAGCGTGAAGGTACTGGAAACGGTGCGCAAGGCGAAACAAATTCGGGCGAAGACGGCCGCGGGGACGGACCTGGTGGCGGATTTGGATCCGAATCACCGGTGGCTGAAAACGAGCGGGATTATCAGTACGGAAAAGTGGGGGAACCTGCCGGGTGGTGAAGTGTTCACGACGCCGCGCGAGGTGAACGGCACGTTTGTTATTGATGGAGTAGTGGGCGATTATTTGTGCGCGAAGTTTGGCGATTTGAAGCCGAATCCGCTGACCATCCAGGTGAAGGGGAATCGCGTGATCGAGGCGCACTCGGCGAATAAAGAATTGAAGGACGATTTCTGGGCCTACACGCATACGGATGAGAACAGCAACCGGGTGGGCGAGTTTGCCATTGGAACGAACATCGAGCTGAAAGATGTGATCGGACAGATATTGCAGGATGAGAAATACCCGGGCGTGCACATTGCGTTTGGAAATCCGTATGGTCAGCACACTGGCGCGGAGTGGTATTCGTCGACACACATTGATGTGGTGGGACGAAATTTCGATATCTGGGTGGACGGTGAGCAGATCATGCGGGGTGGGCAGTTTCTGATCAAGGCGTAGAACTTTTCACCGCCGAGACGCAGAGAGCGCCGAGAAAACCTAAGCCTAGATTAGTTTGGCTGGACGGGCGAGGTCGCCCGTCCCCACACTAACTTCCATGATTTCCTCTTATCGGCAAGACTTCAACTCGCGTTTCACTCCTGTCAAATACGAACGGTTGCGGCGCGAGATGACGGCGCGGTGCGGGATGGAAGTTCCATTCGCACTTTGCGAGACGCCTTGCTTCTTCCCGGTGGAACTGGTCGAGCACATGGGAGAAGACGGCAAAGCGCTGATCCGGCAGTTGGTGGAGAATCCGGAGTATCGGGCGCGCTCGGAGGCTTCGATTCCGGCGAAGTTTCGGGTGCCGAATGAATCGCCGCATCCGATGTTTATCCAGGTGGACTTCGGGCTGGTGCGGGATTCGGCGGGCGACTTACAGCCTAAGCTAGTCGAGTTACAGGCCTTCCCTTCCCTTTACGCTTATCAGCCGGTTTTGGCGCAGGCTTACATCGATGTGTTCTCGCTCGACACGAAGCTTCGCTACTTTTTGAGTGGGCTGGACTCGGCTTCCTACCAGCGGCTTTTGCAGGACGCGATTGTGGCGGGGCATGATGCGGCGAATGTGGTGTTGATGGAGGTGCATCCGGAGGAGCAGAAGACGCGTCCGGATTTTCTGCTGACGGAGAAGCTGCTCGGGATTCGGACGGTGTGCATCACGAAGATTCGCAAGCAGGGACGGCGTCTGTTTTATGAGGAGGGCGGCAAGCGGGTTCCGATTGAGCGGATTTATAACCGCACCATCGTGGATGAACTGGAACGCAAGGGCGTGGCTTTGCCGTTCGATTTTCGGGATGAGCTGGATGTGGAGTGGGCGGGGCATCCGAACTGGTATTTCCGTATGAGCAAGTATTCGATTCCTTTCTTGAAAAATCCGTCGGTGCCGCGGACATGGTTTCTGGATCAACTGACGGAAGTGCCGGCGGACCTGGAGAATTTTGTGCTCAAGCCGCTGTATTCGTTTGCCGGATTGGGCGTGGTGATTGCGCCTTCGCGCGCCGACATTGACGCGATTCCTGCGGCGAAACGCAACGAATACATTCTGCAGGAGCGATTGAATTTCACGCCGGTGGTGGAGACGCCGCACGGGACAACCAAGGTCGAACTGCGGATCATGTATGTGTGGTTGCGCGAGTTGGTCCCGGTGCTGACGATCGTGCGCATGGGCCGCGGTCTGATGATGGGCGTGGATCAGAACAAGAATATGGCTTGGGTGGGATCGTCGGCGGCGCTGGTTAGTGAATAGTGGGTCACGACTTTCCGCTTCCCACTCATGCGCACAGAGCGCGATTGAGTGGGACACCCGCTACAGTTTGTGAGTTGGCAACAGTTCGCGGGCGGGACGCCCGCGGCCACGCGAACAGAGAATATAATTGTTTCTTTCTTTGGGGAAAATCCACCAGATGGTCATGCTGGCAATGGTGCAGAAGTTCGGGCTTGAATTGGTGCGCAACAAGCGCGCGGCTGCGATCCTGCTGGTCCTGCTGGCGGCTGCAACCGCGATGTCCGCCGCGGCGCAGACTGCCGAAAAGACTGCGGTCGATCATTCCGTCGATCATTATTATGAGCCACTTCCGCAGGAGACGGGTGCGGCAGGGCTGAAGCTGATGCTGCGCCGATTGCAAACTACGGCGCGGCTGATGCAGGTCACGGCGCATCCCGATGACGAAGACGGTGGCATGCTGACGCTGGAGTCGCGCGGGAAAGGCGTCTCGACGGTGCTGATGACGCTGACGCGTGGCGAGGGTGGACAGAACAAGCTGGGCAGCAATCTGTTTGACGCGCTGGGCGTGTTGCGAACCCTGGAGTTGCTTGCGTCGGACAGGTATTACGGGGTCGAGCAGCGGTTTTCGCGCGTGGCTGACTTTGGATATTCAAAGACTGCCGAAGAAACATTTCAGAAGTGGCAAGGGCATGACGTGGCGCTGGCCGACATGGTGCGAGTAATTCGAACCTTTCGTCCGGATGTTCTGGTGGCGCGGTTTTCGGGGACGGATCGAGATGGGCATGGGCATCATCAGGCGTCGGCGATATTGACGAAAGAGGCGTTCCGCGCGGCGGGCGATGCGAAGCGGTTCCCGGAGCAAATCGCCGAGGGCCTCGAGCTCTGGCAGCCGCAGAAGTTGTACATCGGCAATGTGTGCGGCTTTGGGGCGAGGACATGTGATGCGGCAAACTACACGCTGCGGCTGAACACGGGAGTCGTCGATCCGGTGCTGGGAGCGTCGTACATACAGTTTGCGATGCAGGGACTGCGGCACCAGCAGTCGCAGGGAGCGGCGAATTGGACGGTCGAGCCGGGAGACCGGTTCACGTTCTACAAGCTGGTGGATTCGGTAGTGGAGTCGCCAAAAGATAAGGATGGGCACGAACAGAGTTTTTTCGATGGGATCGACACGACGCTGCCGGGGTTGGCTTCGCGGCTGGGTGAAGAAGAGAAGAAGGTGCCGTGGCTGCGCGGTGAACTGGAGTCCATGCAGAGACACATCGAAGAAGCAGCGGCAGCAGCGGAGAAAGATCCGTTCTTGGCGGTTGAGCCTCTGGATATAGCTGGGGGGACGATCGTAGGAATAGCAATGAGTCTCTCTCCTGAGTTGTCACCTGCGGCCAAGAACTCATTTATGTTCTCGCTCGCCAGCGAACTGTCCCTGTTGCGGTTTGCGAGTCAGCTCGCTCGCGGTGCGAAGGTAGATGCAGCCGCAGACGGGGTCGGCCCCGATCAGGACCATGCATTTCTCGCCGTTCCCGGGCAGACGTTCCCCGTAACGGCGACAGTCACATCCGAACACCATTGGAAAGGGCCCACAAACATCAAACTTTTTGCCGCTCCCAAGGACTGGAAGATTACGCGCATTGCGGATGACCATGCAAGCGACACCGTTGCGCGGTTTGAGGTTACTGTACCGGGCGACGTTCCGTACAATCGCCCCTATTGGCATCGCTCAAATCCCGAGGTAGATGCTATCAATACGATCGATGACGATGAAACCAGCCACAGCTCAACACTCCCCTTCCCCACCCTGCCGCGTCTGGGAGGGTTCGCCTACCTTGGAGAAGCAGGAGCTACTCCGTCGGCGACGTGCATGGTGAAGTACAAGGATGCGAATGGGAGCGTCGCAGAACGGCCTCTGGCGGTTGTCCCACAGTTTTCGGTTGCGCTTGAACCCGGCGAACAGGTGGTCCCTGCCAGTGACGGGAAAGAGCTGACGGTGAGAGTCGGAGTCAGTTCCAGTGCGGCAGGAGCGCCGGACGGAACGCTTCGGCTGGAACTTCCGGCAGGCTGGAAATCTGAGCCGCGGGAGTTGCCAGTGCATCTTCCGAAAAGCGGCGACAAGAAAGATTTTGTGTTCAAGCTTTTCCCCACCAGTTTGAAAGAGGGACGGACTGAGGTTCGCGCGATTCTTGAAGCGGGTGGCAGGAAATACACCGAGGGTTACGCGCTTGTCACACGCGAAGACCTAGGGGCAGCCTACTACTATCAACCGGCAGTGCAGCGCGTCAGCGTCGTCGATGTGAAGGTCCCGAAGGACCTGAAGGTCGGCTACATCATGGGCGCGGGCGATGAGATTCCTACCGTGCTGCAGCAGATCGGGATGGATGTGACGCTGATTCCGGCAGAGAAGCTGGGTTCGGAAGATTTGAGCCGGTATCAGACCATCGTGCTGGGGATTCGCGCTTACGACACGCAGAAAGATGTGATCGCCAATAACAAGCGGCTGCTCGATTTTGTGCAAGCGGGCGGACGGCTGGTGGTGCAGTACAACACGACGGCGGGCGATTTCAATACGGGCAAGTTCACGCCGTATCCTGCAACACTGAGCCGGGCGCGGGTTTCGGTGGAAGAGGCGCCGGTCGCGATTCTCGATTTAGCGAACCCGATCTTCCATTCTCCGAACGAAATTACGCAGAAGGACTTCGAGGGCTGGGTGCAGGAGCGCGGGCTGTACTTCATGTCGCAGTGGGACAGCAACTTTACACCGCTGCTCGAATCTCATGATCCGGGAGAGACCGATCAGAAGGGCGGACTTCTGGTGGCGCATTACGGCAAGGGGACGTATATCTACACGGGATATGCGTTCTTCCGGCAACTGCCGGCGGGCGTGCCGGGGGCGGTGCGGTTGTTTGTGAATCTGGTCAGCGGTCGTTAGTCGTTCGCAGGCAGTCGTTGGTCGTTAGTCGTTGGTCGTTCGGGGAGTAGTTGCGAACGACGAATAGCAAATGACTAACGACGATCAGTTCGCCAACGGCTAACGACCATCGACTAACGACTTATTTGATGACAATTCCACACGAAGGCGAGTCCGACACGAAGCCGCAACTCGTCCGCGGCATCGGGCTCGGCTCCGCCACTGCGCTGAACATGATTGACATGATCGGCGTGGGACCGTTTATTACGATTCCGCTGATCGTAACCGCGATGGGCGGTCCGCAGGCGATGCTGGGATGGGTAGTGGGCGCGGCGCTGGCCGTCTGCGATGGGCTGGTGTGGGCGGAACTGGGCGCGGCGATGCCGGGGTCGGGCGGCTCGTATCGTTACTTGAAAGAAATTTACGGGCCGCAGAAGTTGGGGCGCGCGGTTTCCTTCCTTTTTGTCTGGCAACTTTCATTCAGCGCTCCGCTTTCGATTGCCACGGGAGCGGTGGGGCTCTCGCAGTACGCCTCTTTCTTCTCGCCGGGACTGGAGCGGGTTTGGGCGGCGCACACGTTCAGCCTGAATCTGCCTCTGCTTGGGCAACTGCAAGTGACCTGGGTGGCAATGCCCGCGACTTTGCTTGCCATCGGAGTCTGCGTGTTCACGGCGTTTCTGCTTTACCGGCGGATCACGACGATCTCATGGCTTTCAAAACTGCTGTGGGTGGGCGTGATGGGAACGATTGGGTGGATCATCTTCACCGGCCTCACTCATTTCAATGCGCGGCAGGCGTTTGATTTCCCCCCCGGCGCGTTTTCGCTTTCGCGAAACTTCTTTCACGGGCTGGGTGGGGCCATGCTGGTCGTCACCTATGACTATTGGGGCTATTACAACGTCTGTTTTCTCGGGGATGAGGTCAAGAATCCGGGGAAGAATATTCCGCGGGCGTTGTTGCTGTCGATTCTTTTGGTGGCGTGTCTGTATGTGGTGATGAACGTCAGCATTCTCGGCGTGGTGCCGTGGCGGGAACTGGCGCAGTCGGGGGCGTCGAACAGCAAGCTGTACGTGGTTTCCACTTTCATGCAGAGAGCCTACGGGCATGGGGCGGGCGGAGTGGTATCGGCGCTGGTGATGTGGACGGCGTTTTCGTCGGTGTTCTCGCTGACGCTGGGCTATTCGCGCGTGCCTTACGCGGCGGCGGTTGACGGAAATTATTTTCGAGCGTTTGCCCGGGTGCATCCGGTGTATCAGTTTCCTTATGTTTCATTGCTGGCGCTGGCGGGTGTGGCGGCGCTGTTCTGTTTTCTGCGGCTGGCGGATTTGATTGCCGCGCTGGTGGTGATCCGAATCATCATGCAATTTCTGCTGCAGAGCATTGGCGTGATTGTGCTGCGCATCCGGCGTCCGGAGATGAATCGTCCATTTCGAATGTGGCTTTATCCGGTGCCGGCGTTGGTGGCGGCGGGGAGCTTCGTTTTTATTCTGGTTTCGCGTATGGACTTTTTGCGCGAGATCCGGTACGCAGCAGTGATTCTGGTGGTGGGGATTGTGGTTTATTGTGTGCGGGCCTGGCGGCGAGGGGAGTGGCCGTTTGGGGAGGCGCCGTTGGTCGTTGGTCGCTAGTCGTTCGCGGGACGTCGTTCGTCGTTCACGGTTCGCGGGGAAAGTCAGAGGCGACCCGCAGAGGCCGCAAAGGACGCGGAGAAAGTACTGCGTGGGGCCGGCGCGCGCCGACCCTATTTCTTTGCTGCGGGATGATGCTTGCGCCAGTCGGCTCCATCGCGTCCACCGTGGAGCGCGATCTGGGTGAGGAGGAGTTCGGCGGTAAGCCGGCGCTTGGTGAGGTGGGCGGCGATTCTCTGCTTCGCCTTTTTCGGTGAAACCTTCGGGTCAAGGAACACCAGCACGGACGGGCCGGCTCCGCTGAGGGCGGCGCCGAGGATGCCGGAGTCTCCGGTGAGTTCCTTAAGGGCGGGAAGCAGCGGACAGAGCGGCGCGCGATAAGGCTGGTGGATGCGGTCTTCGAGAGCCGAGGAGAGCAGGTCAGGACGGTCCTGCGTGAACGCCGCGAGCAGAAGCATCGAGTTCTGAATGTTGGTGACGGCGTCGGCTCGCGAGTACTGGAAGGGCAGCACGCGGCGGGCTTGCTCGGTCAAGAGCAGGGCATCGGGGACAGCCAGCAGCAGCGGCCACTTCCCTTTCGGCTTCACTTCGACCACCTGCGCCTGCACCTGATTGGCCATGCGCGCCACCGTAAGCGCGCCCATCCAGCAGGCAGAGGCGTTGTCGGGATGGTGTTCGCGCATGGAAGCTTCGCCGACGATGCGGTCATTTTTCCAGCGCAGATGTCCGAAATGAACAGCCAGCGCGATGCCAGCCAGGCGCGCGGCGGCGGACGATCCGCAACCTCGGCCGATGGGAATCTCGTTTTGAATGTGGATGCGCAAGGGCGCGATCTTGCGGTTCTCCGATTCGAGGACCTCGCAATAGGTGGTGACGATGAGGTGGTTCTCCATGCGGGCGCAGATCTGCGCATCGCGGCCTTCGGCGGTGACGAAGAAGTCGGGGGCGCGCTCGGCGCGCAAGCGGAGATGGAAATCCAGAGCGAGGGCAGCGGCGTCAAAAGCAGGACCCAGATTGGCGGAGGTCGCCGGAAGCGCCAAGCGCAGCGAGCGGTCTAAAGATGTGGGACGTGAAGGCATAGGTTAAGGAACAAACTCCTCGGCGACCATAACCGGGCCGAAACGATAGAAATGGAAGGCTTTAGCCCGGTGCGGCCTCAGTAGAATCCCTTACAACCGCCGCTGACGCTGAACTGTGTTTTATACACGAGTTTGCAGCGAACTGCTACGAATTTCTCTCGGCCGCGTCGAGGGCGGCAATGACGGCCCCCAAATCGGCATCGAGCACAATCGGGGCACGCTGCAAGTATTTTGCCTGGGCGGCCTCGGTCTCCTCGGGCGTTCCGGCAAATAAATCGCCGCGATGGAACTTGATGGTGAAATCGGGATCTTTGAGAGCATGGCCGGTCAGGATCAGAACGACGGCCTCGCCGGGTTTGACGAATCCGCTCCGGCGCAGCTTCTTGAGTCCAGCCAGCGTGACAGCGGAGGCAGGTTCGCAACCGATGCCATCGGCGCCGATTTCGGCTTTGGCAGCGGCGATTTCGATTTCTGTGACCTCTTCGACTTCGCCGCCGGTCGCCTGCAATACTCGCAGGGCTTTCTTCCACGACGCAGGATTGCCGATGCGTATGGCGGTCGCGAGCGTGTCGGCAGTCATGGGTTCGAGCTTCTTTCCGCCGAACTCTCGCACGCTGCGGTAGAACGGATTCGCTCCTCGCGCCTGGATGATGGAAAGCTTCGGCAGGCGCGAGATCAGTTTGATCTCACGCATTTCGAGAAGCGCCTTGCCGATCGCGGAACTGTTTCCCAGATTGCCTCCGGGAACGATGATGTGGTCGGGCGGGTCCCACGCGAGTTGCTCGAGGAGTTCGATGGCGGCGGTTTTCTGGCCTTCGATGCGATAAGGATTCACCGAATTCAGCAGGCAGACCGGCTTCTGGCGGACGAGGTCGTTGAGAATGCGAACGCATCCGTCGAAATCGGTACGGAGTTGGCAGGTGAGGGCTCCGTAGTCGAGCGATTGCGAGAGCTTGCCCCAGGAAATTTTGCCTTCCGGAATCAGCACCAGGCTGTGCATGTTGCCGCGCGCGGCATAGGCGGCCATGGAGGCTGAAGTGTTGCCGGTTGAGGCGCAGGCCACCCAACTGAATCTGCCTTGGTGCGCGGACGAGGCAGCGAACGTCATGCCCGTGTCTTTGAACGATGCGGTCGGGTTCATGCCCTGGTGCTTGGCGTGAAGATTCTCCACACCGGTCGCGCGCGCGCACCGTGGCAGGCGGTACAGCGGCGTGTTTCCTTCGCGCAGCGTGATGGCATGCTCCTCGGGAATGTGCGGAAGAAGTTCGCGGAAGCGCCAGACGCCGCTCTGGTCGAGCGCATCGCGTGAGGTGCGGCGGTTGAGCCAGAGAGACTTCAGTGCCGCGGGGTCGAGGGCAAGCGGGTCGAAGGTCCATCCGGGGAAAAAGAATTCCAGCAGGTCGCCGCAAGCGGCGCAACGGAAGTCCTGGCCGGCGGAGTCGGGGGTGGCGCCGCAAGCGATGCAGCGCAGGCGGGAGACGGCTTCGGCGGTTCGAGTGGTCGACAAGGGCTATGAGTCCGGTGGTCAGCGGCGACTAAAGACACTCGCCCATAGACATGATACGGCACGCCTGCACCGGCGAAACCCAAATCGCGCTTGAATTCTCAGATGCTGCTCACGCGGACAAGAGTGTCCGCGCCACACGTGACCGGCCACACATGCTCGCGTGCTCAACGCAAATAGGCGTCGGTTTTATTCATCCAGTCGGCGCGGGGCGGGTTAAAGATGTCGAGATCGACGGTATCCGCGAGCGCCTCGGCCCGGTGCGGCATGTTGGGCGGAATGGTCAGCACCTCGCCCGCATTCACCACAATCTCTTTGCAGTCGATCCAGAATTTTAGCGCGCCTTCCAGGATGTAGGTGATCTGCTCGTTGTGGTGGCTGTGTTCGGGCACAACGCACCCTTTCTTGAGCAGGACGCGAGCGAGCATGACGTTCTGCCCAACCACGAAGTGGCGGCCAAGCAAGGGGTTCAGGACTTCGATTTCGACGGAACTCCATGGGATGTGGCGCAGCTCGGCCTTGAGCGGCTTGCCTTTCAGGACGGTGGCTTTGAGCGCGACATTGCTCCCTGGACGCGCCGTTTTCGTCGCCTTTCTGGTCGCGGATGTTTTCCGTGTGGTCGTTTTCAGCTTCTTCTTTTTCATAAGAGTGGCTCAATGTAAAGATATTACAAACCGCAAGCCGTGTCTCGCAGGACATGTCCATTCAGGCCGAGTCTTGCGCCTTGCCGCGGCTGGGCAGCGCAGGTAATCTTAAGAGATTCCAGCTTTATTAAGGAGAGCTTTCGTAAGGAAAACATGGGAGCCGATCGTTACATATGGATCGATTATTCTTTGAGGCCCGCCAGCGAAGGCGTGGTCCCATTTGTGAGTGCCGCAGTGCAGTACGGATTCAGCGTGTTTGAAGGGATCCGCTGCTACTCGACCGACAAGGGACCGGCCGTGTTCCGGATGAACGAACACGTGGGACGCCTGCTGGATTCCGCCCACATCGTGGGCTTTCGCGAGCTACCGGTTACGGCCGAGCAGGTGAAGACTGCCATCAACCAGACGATTGCGGCGAACGAATTTTCATCCTGCTATATCCGTCCGATGATCTACCTTGACGGCGCGATGAGTCTGACCGTCGAGGCCGGCCAACCGCGCTTCGTGGTCGCGGTGTGGGAGTGGAAAGCTTTTCTGGGGGCCGAGGCAAAGGAACGCGGCATCCGCGCCAATATTTCGTCGTTCACGCGGCTGCATCCGAACATCATGATGACCAAGGCCAAAGTTTCGGGAAATTATGTGAGCTCGATTCTGGCCAAGACGGAGTCGCACCGCGCCGGATTCGATGAGGCGATCATGCTGGGGCCCGATGGATACGTTGCGGAGTGCACCGGCGAAAATCTCTTCATCGTCAGCAACGACGTCCGCAACAACGCCCGCAACAAGATCATCCGCACCACGCCGCGAGCGGGGATTCTGGAGGGCATTACTCGCGACAGCCTGATAACGCTGGCTCGCGATTTGGGCTACTCCGTGGTCGAGGAGCCCATCTCACGCGATCAGCTTTACATTGCCGACGAAGTTTTTGTGTCTGGTACGGCGGCGGAAGTCGTTGCGCTGCGCGAAATTGATTTCCGCGTCATCGGCGATGGCAAGGCTGGTCCCGTAACGCGTGCCTTGCAGCAGGAGTTCGACAAAGTAGTGAGCGGACGGCACGTTCGCTCGGCACAGTGGTTATCGCCCGTGCCCGCGCTGAATGCGGCGGCGGTACGAAGCTAGAGATTAGTTCCACCGCCAGGGAGAATGAGTATGAAGAAGCACGAGTTCCGTCAGGAAACCGAGGCGGTACGCGGCGGCACCAGCCTCGCCAAGAAAAACGGCCCGCTCTCCACGCCAATCTATCAGACTTCGACCTTCGAAGTCACCGACATGCAGGAGCAGGTGCGCGTCACTCCCACCGACAGCTTCTACACGCGCTACGGCAATCCCACGCATACGGTCGCCGAGAATGCCATCGCCGAACTGGAAGGTACGGATGCGGCGCTGCTGTTCTCTTCGGGCATGGCCGCGATCACAACTTCGATTCTTTCGCTGGTAAAGGCGGGCGACCATATCGTGGCGCAGCGCGATATTTACGGTGGCGTGATCAAGTTCTTTTCGCAGTGGCTGCCGAAGTTGGGAATCGAAACGACGTTTGTCGACACCAACGACATGGAGCAGCACGAGCGCGCGATCCGGCCCCACACAAAGATCCTGCACATCGAGTCGCCGACGAATCCGACGGTGCGAGTTGTCGATCTGGAGAAGATTGCGGCGCTGGCGCACAAGCGCGGCCTGATCTCGACCATTGATTCGACCTTCGCCACGCCGATGAATTGTCGTCCGGCGGAGTGGGGCATTGATCTGGTGCTGCATTCGGGGACAAAATATTTTGGCGGACATTCCGACCTGATCTGTGGCATCGCGACCGGACGACGCGATTTAATTGAGCAAATCCATCACACGCGCACGACGCTCGGCTGCTGCATGGATCCGCACGCCGCGTTCCTGCTGCTGCGCGGGATCAAGACGCTGGCCGTCCGGGTGCAGCGCCAAAACGAAAGCGCGCTGCGAGTTGCCGAGTTCCTGAGCCAGCATCCCAAGGTGGCGCGGGTGCACTATCCGCTGCTGAAGGAGCACCCGGACTACGCGATCGCGAAGAAGCAAATGGCGGGAGCGGGCGGCGTCCTAAGCTTCGAGGTGGCGGGCAGCGGCACCGACGCGTGCCGCGTGGCCGAGGCGCTGAATCTATTTACCCTGGCGCCAAGCCTCGGCGGAGTGGATTCGCTGGTGACCATCCCCGTGCTGACCTCGCACGCCATGATCGATCCCGACCTGCGGAAAAAGATGGGCGTGACCGAACAGATGATCCGCCTGTCAGTGGGCATTGAGCATGTCGAGGACCTGATCGCCGATCTGGAGAAGGGCCTCGCCGTACTGAACCGGGCGCGAAAACAGGCGGTGGTGGCGGATTAAGGGCCGCGAGCCCGCGAGGCAAAGGAAGCGCGCGTTGCCCTGCAGCATTCGCCGCGGTTAAGTTTCAAAAGACAATCCTGGCTCGTTGCGAGCCAGGATTTCTTATTTGCGCAGTGCCTTCCGCTAGAAGATACTTCAAGCCAAGCTGCAAAAAGCACGGGTTGTGAGCTTCGCCCGGGCCGCTACCTTACGCTGCGGGTCGACTCACGCACGATCAGCTCGGGAATAATTTGGCGGTGGATGGTGTGGGCCGGTTTTTTTTCGAGAGTGGCGTTGATAGCGTCGAGCACAATGGTCGCCGCGGCCGTTCCCATAACCTCCATGGGCTGGCGGACGGTGGTCAGCGCGGGAGAATAGATGGCAGCCGGCGCGACGTCGTCAAAACCCACCACCGAGCACTGCTCGGGGACGCGAATGCCGGCTTTGCCGAGCGCGCGAATGGCGCCGAAAGCTGTCATGTCGTCAAAGGCCATCAGCGCGGTGAAAGGACGGCGGCGGTGCAGCAATTCCTCCGTTAATTTGTATCCTTGTTCAAAACTTGAAAACGGATCTCCAGATTCTGGTAGATCGACGATCAGCCGCGGGTCGAGTTCGAGGTTATGTTCGCGGGCAAGCGTCCGCACGCCACGCCACCGAGGTTCGGTGTCGGACAACTGGTGCGGGCCGCGGATAAAAGCAATCTTGCGATGGCCGAGCGAAAGGAGGTGTTCGAAAGCGGCTCGTGCGCCCAGATAATTGTCGACGATCACGGAGCTGATATTGTCATTTTTCAATTCGCGCCCCACAATCGCGGTGGGGATATTGCTCTTCTCCAGATCGGCGAGGACGTTGATGTCCACAAACAGCCAGTTCGCGAGGACGACCAGGCCTTCGATGCGGCGGTCGAGTAGCATTTCGAGATAGCGTTCGAAGCGGCTGCGCTCGTTGTGTACATCCGTAAGAAGGGGAAGAAAAGACGACTGGAAGAGCGTGTTTTCGATGCCGCGCAGCACCAGCGTGCAATAAGGGTCGGTCATGTCGAAAACCATGACGCCGACCGTGTGGCTGCGCCGGCCACGCAGCGAGCGCGCAAACAGGTTGGGACGGTAGCCGAGCTGCGCGGCGGCGCGCTGGATCTTTCCTTTGGTGGTGTCGGGAATGTAGCGGGCCAAAGGCGCGTTGTTCAGGACGATGGAAACGGTGGCCGAAGAAAATCCGCTGCGCTCGGCGACGTCGCGGATGGTGACCACTGCCGGCTGCGACCGTTTGCGCGAGGGCTCGGAGATTGACGCCCGGCGGGATTTCGCCCAGGAGGCATTTCGCGTAGGCTTCGAATCGGCAGATTCCATGGACTCCTTGAATTTAGGCCTCTTGCTGGCGGACACTACAGGACGATGAATCGAGTGTCAAGCATCCTCATGCCCTTCGTTGTTCTCTTGCTGCTTTTTCTTTCGAGTGAGGTAAGTGCGCAGAGTACGGCGTCGGCGAAGACGGAAGAGCGGAAACGCCAGCGCGCGTTATCTGCGCGGGCAGGCGCTGATGCGTATGGGACGCGAAAAAGAAGCCGAGAGGAGTTGGCGTCGGCGACCAAAATACTAAATGAACAGCGGGCGGCGCGGCACAAGGAACTGGAGGGTGAGACGGTGCCGAGTCCAGAACTGGCGCGGGCGCTGGAGTAGAGACGCTACGCCTTTTTCTCTTCCTTGGGAGGAACCGTTAGCCCGAACACCGAAAGCTGGCCTGTCCCCGCGACATTCACCCCACGCGGATCTTCAGGACTGGGCAGGTAGATCGTCTGGCAAAATTCGCAGCGGTACACTTCGGCGTTCGCTCCCCAGGCTTTCTCCACGCAGCCGCACTCCTGCTCGAGCACGTCGGCGGCGTAGAACCAGCGCTTCAGATGTCCGCCGCAGAACTTGCCCTTTTCGTTTTTCTCGTTGCAGGACCGCTGGCCCGGCTTCTTGATCTTGACCTTGTGGTTAGGAAGTTGCGGAATCGTGCTCGTAACAGCGGTTGCCGTTTCGCCGGAAGCCATTTAATCTCCTGCGCGCCTTCGTAAAGGCCGCTTGCCACTATTTTACTCAGTCGCAGCCTTCCGACCAAGGATGACCCGCTCTGGGTAGTTCCTAAATTCATCAACCACAAAGGACACAAAGTCGCACATATGAATAAGACGGCATAAGATTACCGGGATCTCACAACTTCACCGTCATTCAAGGAGTGTGGACCATGGCAGGAGAAAAGAAACAGCTCACTACCGCCGCTGGACGTCCGGTGGGGGACAACCAGAACTCGCTCACCGTTGGGCCGCGTGGCCCGATCGTTTTCGAAGACTACCTGCTGTTTGAAAAATGGCTCACTTCAACCGGGAGCGCGTGCCCGAACGCGTCGTTCACGCGAAGGGCTCCGGCGCCTACGGCCATTTCACCTGCACGAACTCCGACATGCCGAAATACACCACCGCCAAGCTTTTCTCCAAAGCCGGAAAGCAGACGCCGACATTCATTCGCTGCTCCACGGTCGGCGGCGAAAAAGGCTCGGCTGACACCGAGCTCGATCCGCGCGGCTTTGCGCTCAAGTTCTACACCGAAGAAGGCAATTGGGATATGGTCGGAAACAACACCCCCGTCTTCTTCATTCGCGATCCGCTGAAGTTCGACGACTTCATTCATACCCAGAAACGCGACCCGCAGACCAACCTGAAATCTCCCCCCATGATGTGGGACTTCTGGTCGCTGTCGCCGGAATCGCTGCATCAGGTCACCATCCTGTTTTCCGATCGCGGCACACCGGATGGTTATCGCCACATGCACGGCTTCAGCAGTACACCTTCAGCCTGATCAATGCCAAGAACGAACTGTTTTACGTGAAGTGGCACTTCAAGACGAAACAGGGAATCAAGAACTTCACCGCCGAAGAAGCCGAGCCGCTGAAGGGCAAAGACCCCGACTATGCGCAACGCGACCTCTTCGACGCGATCGCCAAGGGAGACTTCCCCAAATGGCGGGTCTGCCTGCAGGTGATGCCGGAAAAAGAAGCGGAGACCTATCCCATCAACCCCTTCGACCTTACCAAGGTTTGGCCGCACAAAGACTATCCGCTCATCGAAGTGGGTGAGTTGGTGCTGGACCGCAATCCGGAAAACTACTTTGCCGAGGTGGAGCAGGCGGCATTCGATCCTAAAAACATCGTGCCGGGCATGGGATATTCACCCGACAAAATGCTGCAGGGACGCCTGATCTCCTATCCTGACGCCCACCGCTATCGCATCGGCGTCAACTACGACGCGCTGCCGGTCAACAAGCCGCAGTGTCCGGTCATGAACTATCAGCGCGACGGCGCCATGAGGTTCGACGGAAACTTCGGATCTGCGCCCAACTACGAGCCGAACAGTTTCCACGGACCCACCGAGAACGCCGAGTATCGTGAGCGCCCGCGTCCGCTCACGGGAACACTCGATCGCTACGATCATCACCGGGGTAATGACGACTACACGCAGGCTGGAAACCTCTTCCGCCTGATGAAGCCGGACGCGCAGAAGCGCCTGATCGCGAATATCGTCGGCAGCATGAAGCCGGTGCCCAAAGCCATTCAGGAGAGGCAGATTGGGCATTTCCTGAAAGCCGACCCAGCATACGGCCGCGGCGTCGCCGAAGGTCTAGGTCTGAATGTGGAGCATCTGCTCCCGAGAGAGCCCGTCCTGGCCAGCCGCTGACATCACCAAGACGGACCACAACCTGCCAGCCCCGGAGTCACTCTCGCTCCAGGGCTGGTTTCTTTTTAGGGCGCGGCAATGTGCAACCTCGCGGTGCGTCAACGCAAAACTCGGGGCCGAGTGGACCGCTAGTCCTTTCTCGCAAGACTTTTTCATTCTCTGCTTCATGCCGGTTTATCCCGGCGCACTGAAATCGCGATTTTTCGCCGACACAAATGAGATCGAGAGTTGCCGCAAGCGGCCATTTCCAAATTGGACAAGCGTGAGGATTCAGCGTAGTCTTGAAAGTGAGTGAGCAGTTCCTCTCCTCTTTCAGGTCCCCTGAACTAAGTCAGTTTATCTGAAGTACCTTCCTCTTAGTCCGCAGCACCCAGGAGATTTCCTAATGATCGATCGCAAGGCTAACAAACAACCGAAGCCAAAGATTGCCGTCGGCCCGAAAAGCTCTACTGGCAACGTGGCGATGATGCCAGACACCGTCCCATCACAAGACAGGATAAGAGAGCGGGCCTATGAGCTGTATAAGAGCCGTGGTCGTGAACCCGGCCAAGACGAACAGGACTGGCTCCGCGCCGAGCAGGAGATCCTCAAACGAGAGCGGTAAAGGGCCCACATCCACCGCCCCCCGTGGGTCTGCTGGAAGGCTGGAGGGATAGCCGTGGATTGCTTAATGTGCAAGGATCTGGAAAAAGCTTTTGAATCCAGGCGTAGCCAGTACGTCGAGGCCCGTTTCGCTGCGTATTATCGGGTCAGCACGGAGCTTGCGGCCTACAAGAACGTCGACATGGAGCGCGCCAAGAGCGACTTGGAAGAGCACCAGTTGGTATGCGTCTCCGCCGCTCAAGTGAGACAGTCTGGACTAAGGGCCGCACAGGCATGTCTCGACTCTACGCTGCGGCGGCATGCTGGAGACACTTAATTACCGAATCCGGGTCACCTGTTTGAGGACAGCGCGGATAAGCTGCGCGGATAGCTGATGGAACCAGGCGATTGCACCAACTACCCCGAACGGCCATTTGTGGGATGGCTTCTAGCATTTCCCTCTAGCTATTCCCTCTAGCCGGACGGCATAAACTGCTTTTTAACATTGCATCTTGCCAGCCGCAATTCTGCTCCAATAAGGAAGATGCACTTGCTTGCGATCGCCCTGCTCGCGTCGAAGAAGAGCGCCCTGCGATGGCTGATCCATCTCGGCGGCCCCAGCCTGATTTTGCTGGGCCTCGTCGACAACTCGGTCATCCCTCTGCCGGGTAGCACGGACATCGTCACCGTCCTGCTCGCCGCCCACCACCCCACCATGTGGGTCTACTACGCGATCATGGCGACCGCAGGAGCCCTCCTCGGCGGCTATCTTACTTACCGCATGGCTCGCAAAGGTGGCAAAGAGACTCTGGAAAAGAGATTCTCGAAGAGGACAACCAACAAGGTATACGCGATTTTTTCACGCTGGGGCTTCGCGGCGGTCGCGATCCCCGCTCTGCTTCCGCCGCCGTTTCCCATCGTGCCCATGCTTTTGGCCGCCGGCGCCATGCAGTACCCCACCAGGAAGTTTCTGACCGCGCTGGCCGTGGGGCGCGGCATTCGGTTCACCATCCTGGCTTATCTCGGGTTCCACTACGGCCGGCACATCGTGAGGCTTTTTGCCCTGTACTACTGGCCCGTGCTTATCGCCCTGATCGCTTTCTCAGCGCTGGGCGCACTGTACGGCCTGTTCGAGTACAAGCGCAGACAGCCTTCGGGCGTTTTCGGAAAACTCGCCTCCATCGCCTCTCACCAGCTAAAATAGCCATTACCGTGGGGTGAAGAGGATGTCCCTGACCAAGCAGCAAGCTTTGGAGATGTTTCGGTCCGATGACCTGATCGGGATTGGCATGGAGGCGGACGCGGTTCGCCGCAAGATGCATCCCGAAGGCGTCGTGACATACATCATCGACCGCAACATTAATTACACCAACTTCTGCACGGAATATTGCACGTTCTGCGCGTTTTATCGTCCGTTGAAGGGACCGGCGGCCAAGGTCAACGAGGGGTACATCCTCGATTTCGACACCATCTACGAAAAAATTCGCGAGACCGTGGAACTGGGCGGCACGGGCGTGCTGATGCAGGGCGGCCTGCATCCCGATCTCAAGATTGATTGGCACGAAAAGATGCTTAGCGGCATCAAGCAGCGATTCCCGAAAGTTCACCTGCACTGCTACTCCGCTTCGGAAATTCTCGCGATTGCCGAGTACAGCAATCTCAGCGTGCGCGATACGATTGCGCGGCTGCGCGATGCCGGACTGGATTCGATCCCGGGCGGCGGCGCTGAGATTCTTGACGACGAAGTCCGCTACAAGATCGCGCGGTTGAAATGCCTGACCGCGGATTGGTTGCTGGTGCATCGCACCGCGCACCAGCTCGGCATGCGCACCACCGCGACCATGATGTTTGGCGTTGGCGAGTCCATCGAACACCGGGTCAACCACTTGCAGTGTCTTTATGACTTACAGCAGGAGACTGGCGGGTTTACCGCGTTCATCCCGTGGAGTTTCCAGCCCGCCAACACCGCGCTCGGCGGACGTCGCTGGGATGAGGCCACAGCGGTTGAGTACCTGAAGGTGCTAGCGATTTCGCGGCTCTATCTTTCGAATTTTCTGAACGTGCAGTCCAGTTGGGTGACGCAGGGATTGAAAGTCTGCCAGATGGGCTTGCGCTTCGGCGGCAACGACGTGGGCTCCGTGATGCTGGAGGAGAACGTCGTTCGCGCCGCGGGCGTGACCAACTGCACAACCGAAGAAGAATTGCGGCGCATCATACGCGATGCAGGCTTCCGTCCGGCGCAGCGGGATACGTTGTACCGGCAATATTTTCTGAACTGACTCTCACGCAGGGACAGCCGGAGGAGAGGATTGAGGCATTGAGGCATTGATTCATTGATTCAATGCCTCAATGATTCAATGATTCAATCTCTGATGACGCGCTCACTCGTCCTCGCCTTTTTCGTTCTCAGCGCCTTGCTGCTTGCGAGTGCGCAAGATTCCGCACCCGCGGCGAACGCGTCCTCCATTGCAGGCACGGTGGTGAAGGAACCGGGCAGCCAGCCTCTCAAGAAAGTGCTGGTGCAGGTGATCGCGGAAGACCAGAAGCAGGGCGGAAACTACACCGCCTCGACCGACGCCGACGGCCATTTCTACATTGAGAACGTCCTGCCGGGGCGTTACCGGCTCTACCTCGAGAAAACCGGGTTGGTCGAGGTGAATGGGCGCGGGCTCAAGTCTGATGTCAACGTTTTCACGGTTCAGGCCGGGCAGTCGGTGGAAGATCTGCTGTTTCGCATGTTGCCCACGGCCATCATCAGCGGCCGCATCACGGACGAAGATGGCGACCCGATGTCCGGGGTCAGAGTTATCGCGCAAAAGAAAAAACCAGGAAAAGCAACGCGGGAAAGCGCCGGGACCGAGGCGACGAACGATCTTGGCGAATACCGTCTCTCCGGTTTGTTTCCCGGCCAGTATTGGATTGTGGCCATGCCGCCTCCGGACTTCCGCGATTACGAACAGCAGTACGAAAAATCGCCGCAGGGCGATAACCAGGGCGACGCCCAGCCCGATACTCGGTACGTCACCACCTACTATCCGGGTAGCTACGATGCCATTCAGGCCTCGGCTGTGAGGCTTAAGGCGGGCGACGAAATGCCGATCAACCTCACGCTGGTGCCGGCGAGAACGTATCGGGTTCGAGGAATCGTTACTGGCGTCCCCGTCGCTCAGAAACCCGTCGTGGAGTTGGTCTCTAAAGCGGGCGATTCTGTTCATGCGAGTGAAGTGGGGGCGGACGGTCAGTTCGAAGTGCGTGGGGTCGCTCCGGGATCGTATGTGGTAAGGGCATCGGCCGGCACGGATTCGCAACCGCTCACTGCGCGCCAGGATGTAAGTCTCGTTGCCGCTGACGTGGAAGGCGTGAAGCTGGTTCCCTTGCCTTCTTTCAGGCTCTCCGGTCATCTCCGCATCGAGGGCAGCGCGTCGGGAGAACTTACTCAGTACTCGGTAAACCTGCGCCTGGCCGAGTTGCCGGAAGATCCAGGCTTCTTCATGTCCCAGGGCTTCTTTGGGACGAACGCGCCCGTGGACCGGCTCGGCAACTTCGAGTGGAAAAACGTGACCCCCGGCAACTACATCGTGCAACTGTACGGGGGCGAGGGGCAGGGTAGCTTCTTCCTGAAATCGGTGAAGCTCGGCGAACGAAATATCGAAACCGGATTCACGGCAAGCGGGCCAACGACACTTGACCTGTTGGTGAGCAGCAAGGGAGGGGTGGTCGAGGGATCGGTCGTTGAAAAGGAAAAAGATGTGGACAACGATCATCCGGTGGCCAATGCCACGGTGGTGGCCGTGCCGGAAGAAAAATACCGCAAGCTTCCCGATCGCTTCGGGCTTGGATCGACCGATCAGCATGGACGCTTTACGATTCGCGGCGTCGCTCCGGGCAGCTACACGCTATATGCCTGGCAGGATCTGGAAGAGGGCGCCTGGCGCGACGTCGACTTTCTGAAGTCCCAGGAAGCGAATGGTATGGCAGTGAAAGTGGAGGAAGGTTCTCATCAGAAGGTCGAGCTGAAGCTCAGTCCAGCGGGTGAGGAGTGGCGATAAACGGTCGTTAGTCGTTAGTCGTTCGTGGGTTTGCCAACGACTAACGACCAACGACCAACGACCGATCAGGTACAATGCTTGCGCTGCTGTCTTTCCTTTTGATTCATGGTGCTGTTGAGTTCATGGATTTGACGCTCACTTCTTCCCCGCTGGCCCTGGTCCTGATTCTCACCTCCAAGGGTTTGGTACCCTACCTTCGCCACCATTTTCTGGACAAGACTTTCCAGGGTCTCTACCAGGTCAATGCGTTTGATCTGGCGCTGCTGATTCCCTATTTCATCGTGCTGATCATCCTGGCGGCGTACGGCGCGCACCGCTACTGGCTGGTCTATCTTTATTACAAGAACAAGAAGAACAAGACGACGGAACCGGCGGCTCATTTCGATTTCGATGACCTGCCGCGTGTCACCGTCCAGCTGCCGATCTTCAACGAACAATACGTGGTGGAACGGCTGCTCGACGCCGTCTGCCGGCTCGACTATCCGCAAGAAAAGCTCGACATCCAACTGCTCGACGACTCGACCGACGAAACCGTAGAGGTTGCCCGCCTTTTGGTCGATCGCTACGTCGCCTTGGGATATCCGGTCACGTACCTGCATCGCGACAATCGTGAGGGCTACAAGGCGGGCGCTTTGGCGGAAGGATTGAAAACCGCAAAGGGCGAATTCGTTGCCATCTTTGACGCCGATTTTGTTCCGCCACCCGACTTTCTGCTGAAGTGTATCCATCACTTCACCGATCCCAAGGTCGGCATGGTGCAGACGCGCTGGACGCACATCAACCGCAACTACTCGTTGCTGACCCAGGTCGAAGCCATCCTGCTCGACGGCCATTTCGTGCTGGAACACTCGGGACGGGCACGCAGCGGCGTTTTCTTTAACTTCAACGGCACGGCTGGCATGTGGCGCCGTTGCGCCATTGACGAAGCCGGCGGCTGGGAGCATGACACGCTCACCGAAGACACCGATCTTTCCTATCGCGCCCAGCTCAAAGGATGGAAGTTTCTTTATCTGCAGGATGTCGAATGTCCGGCCGAGTTGCCGGTGGAGATGACCGCATTCAAGACGCAGCAGGCGCGCTGGGCCAAGGGGTTGATCCAGGTCTCCAAGAAAATACTCCCCAGGGTGTTCGCGAGCGACGCATCGCGACATGTGAAAATCGAAGCCGTGTATCACCTGACGGCCAACCTCAGCTATCCGCTGATGATCGTGCTCTCGGTTCTGCTGATGCCCGCCATGATTATTCGCTTCTATCAGGGATGGTTTCAGATGCTCTATATCGACCTGCCCCTGTTCCTGGCTTCGACGTTCTCCATTTCCAGCTTCTATCTGGTTTCGCAAAAAGAACTGTTTCCGAAAAGCTGGCTGCGATCGCTGCTCTACCTGCCACTATTGATGGCTCTCGGAATCGGGCTGACGGTCACGAACACGCGCGCTGTGCTGGAAGCGCTGGCCGGCAAGCAGACCGCCTTCGCCCGCACCCCCAAGTACCGCGTCGAATCAAAGAAGGACAAAGTCGGCGCGAAAAAATACCGCAAGCGTCTGGGATGGGTTCCGTGGATTGAACTCCTGATCGGAGCTTATTTCGCGCTGGCGGTCTTTTACGCCATCGACAACGAGAACTACTTCACGGTTCCCTTCCTGCTGTTGTTCGTGATCGGTTACTGGGTCACGGGGCTGATGTCACTGCTGCAGGGGCGGTTCGCCGGACTCTCGGTAGGTTCGGAAACCCACACCAAGCCATTCCCGGTCGGCGTGTAGTCAGCGCGAGGTCATCGGGTGATCGGATCATCGGGCCATCGGGTCGTCTTTCCCTGCCCAACTTCCGATCGCTCGATGACCCGATCGCCAGATTACCCGATGCTCTGGCGCTCGCACCAAACTAACCAACAATTGTGTCGCGGGGGCGATGCTAACCTTATTGAGCTCTGGTTTCTCGCATGCACCTCCGCAAGAGGCATTGCAGGGAACGAATCTCAAGAAGCTTTTAAGAACAGTCGAAGCGCTGGCGGATTTGGGCCCCGAACTAACGGCGGACCGCGACTTCCGCCAAACCGCTCGCACCATGCTGACCGCCGTAATGGAAGCGGCCGGCGCGCGCGAGGCCGTTTTGTTTTCGTTCGGCGAACGGCCTTCCTTGCTGACCTCGGTCGACGCCCAAGGATTCGCGCTGCTGCCGGAACCGTCGCTGATTCCCCTGCTTCCCCGCCACGTGCACACCCTGACCGCAGCCGCCGGCCCTGTAGTGCTCAACAGTTCCACCTATGATGTCTTTCTGAGTTCGAACGGCAATGTCGCGCCCGAACTGTTCAAGTGCATTTGCCCGCTGAAAGTTCGGGGAAAGCTCGCCGGAGTGATCGCCCTGGGACGCCGGCCCGGCGATGCGGTGTACGAAGAAGACGCGCTCGATGCTTTTGAAATGCTGAGCCACTACGTGGCGCTGGCCATTCAGAATCACACTCTCGGCCAGACGCTGGCACAGCGGGTTTCCGAAAACCTGCGGCTGCTGGCTTCGCTGCACGGGTTCTACGACAACGCGCTCGAAGCTTTCGCCACTGCCATCGATGTCAAACACGTCAACATTCATGGCCACTCGCTGCGGGTGGGCCGCTTCGCGCAGGCGATCGGCGAAGCGCTGGGGATGGACCCGAGCGAGGTGGCATCGCTGCGGTCGGCGGGCTACCTGCACGACATCGGCATGGTCGCCATCGATAAGCGGCTGTTCGGAAAAGCTTCGAAGCTCGACGCGGAAGAATTCCGCGAGATGCGCGACCACACTGTCGTTGGGCATCAGATCGTCAGCCACGTGCAGTTTCCCTGGCCGCAGATTCCGGAAATCGTGCGCTGGCATCATGAACGCGGAGACGGGTCAGGATACCCGGACGGCTTGCATGCGGACGAGATACCGCAAGCGGTGCGCATCGTGGCCTTGGCCGATACCTTCGATGCGATGATCAGCGAACGTCCTTACCGCGAACGCCTGTCGGTCGGAGCCGCGCTTCAGGAATTGATCCGCATGACCCCGCAAAAATACGATCCCCACGCGCTCCAAGCTTTACTGATCCAGGTGCGGCGGGACGCGGTCGGAACGAACCGCGTCCCGATCCTCGACCCCGACGTAATGAACCTTTCGGCCACAGACGTGGACCAGTTGGCGTCCACCCTGCAACACAGGATCAGCCAGGATAAGCTTTTTCTTACCTAGAACCGGCGCTTCGCGTCGCACAAGTCAGCGCGACCCATCGGGTGCGTCGGGGTGAATTCTTCTCGGTGTAAAATCAGAAGTTAGTCCTCTCGTGCCTCGTTTTGTTTTTCGATCACGATGTGGACTTGGGCGGTCGGCGCAGTTGTATCCATTTGGCGCTTATTTCATCTAATTTCGTAAGTACGGCAACGCAAGCCGATTTGCGAGGAGAGCATTGATGGCTGTCAGTGACCAGTCTATCGCCACCGGTACCGAGCTCGATCAGTTGTGTATCAATACGATTCGCACTCTTTCGATGGACGCGGTGCAGAAAGCGAACTCGGGCCATCCGGGGGCGCCGATGGCGTTGGCTCCGGTCGCCTACTGTCTGTGGCAGCAGTTTCTGCGCTATGACCCGGAAAATCCCATCTGGCCGAACCGCGATCGCTTCGTGCTCTCCAATGGGCACGCCTCCATGCTGCTGTATTCCTTGCTGCATCTGGCGGGCGTGCGAGAAGTAAGTCCGGAGGGCGAAATTCTCTCGACGCCTGCCGTCTCGCTCGGCGAGATCAAGAATTTCCGGCAACTCGGCAGCAAAACGCCCGGGCACCCCGAATACGGTTTGACCTCGGGTGTCGAGACGACCACCGGCCCGCTCGGTCAGGGCGTCGGGAACAGCGTGGGTATGGCGATCGCCGAGCGCTGGCTGGCGCAGAATTTCAATCGTCCGGGATTCGAGCTGTTCAACTACAACATCTGGGCGATTTGCGGCGACGGCGACATGATGGAAGGAATTTCCTCGGAAGCCGCGTCGGTCGCCGGGCATCTGAAACTTTCGAACCTGTGCTGGATTTACGACAACAACCACATCACGATCGAGGGCAATACCGATCTCGCCTTCGATGAAAATGTGGCCGCCAGATTCGCAGCCTATGGCTGGGATGTCCAGCACGTCCTTGATGCGAACGATCTGGTTGCACTCGCCAGCGCCTACACCCACGCGCTCAGCGTGAAGGATCCAAGCGCAAAGGACTGTCCCAAACTGATCATCGTCGACAGCCACATTGGCTACGGCTCGCCCCACCGGCAGGACACAAGAGAAGCACACGGCGAAGCGCTTGGCGAAGAAGAAGTCAAACTTACGAAGCGCGTATACGGCTGGCCGGAAGACGCCAAGTTCCTGGTCCCGGATGGAGTCTCGGAGAACTTTTGCGACGTCATGGGCAAGCGCGGACGGCAATTGGGCGGCCAATGGAACGCGCTGTTCAGCCAGTACAGCAAGCGGTATCCGGATCTGGCGGCTCAATTCGAACGCATGCAGCGTCGCCAACCTGCTGAGGGATGGGACAAGGACCTTCCCACATTTGCACCCGATGCCAAGGGAATCGCAACCCGCGATTCGTCCGGCAAGGTTCTTAACGCAATTGCCAAGAACGATCCCTGGCTCATGGGCGGCTCGGCCGACTTGTATCCGTCAACGAAGACGCGGCTCACCTTCGACGGCGCGGGCGATTTCGAAGCGAATCAGTACAACGCGCGCAACTTCCACTTCGGCATTCGCGAACACGCGATGGGCGCAATCGTAAATGGCATGGCGCTGTCGAAAATCCACGCCTACGGTTCGACGTTCCTGATCTTCAGCGACTACATGAAGATGCCGATCCGCCTCTCGGCCATCATGGAAATTCCCGCGATCTGGATCTTCACCCACGATTCCATCGGCGTCGGCGAAGACGGACCGACCCACCAACCGATCGAACAACTGATCTCGCTGCGAGCGGTTCCCGGACTGATGACATTGCGTCCCGCCGATGCCAACGAGGTCGTCGAGTCGTGGAAAATCATCATGAAGCTGCAGAAGAAACCGGTGGCGCTGATCCTGACGCGGCAAGCCTTGCCGACATTTGATCGCACGAAATACGCGTCAGCAGCTGGCGTGGCTCGCGGCGCTTACATCCTGGCCGACGCCGAATGTGGCAAGCCGCAGGTAATCCTGATGGCCACTGGCAGCGAGGTGTACCTCTGCATCGACGCCTTCGAAAAACTAAAAGCGGAAGGCATCCGGGCGCGCGTCGTCAGCATGCCTTCGTGGGACTTGTTCGAACATCAGGACCAGAGTTACTGCGATGAGGTGCTTCCGCCCGACATCACCGCGCGTGTCGCAGTCGAGCAGGCTTCGACCTTCGGCTGGGCGCAATACACAGGACCGAAAGGACGCATCATCGGCATGCACACCTTTGGAGCGTCCGCGCCCCTCAAGGATTTGCAGAAGAAGTTCGGCTTCACTGTCGACGCCGCCCTGCAAGCAGCGCGCGGACTGCTCGGGAAATAACGATGGTGTAGAGACGGGGCTTGCCCCGTCTCTTTGGACGCGGCGAGGGAGACGCGGCAAGCCGCGTCTCTGACGGGGAACCAAGTAGCTAGGCATCGACGTTCGAGTATTTCCGCAGCCTGTGCAGTAACGGTTTATTAACGTCAGGCAATTATCTGCTGCCTGGCTCAGTTTAGGAGATAGTTATGAATCCAGTGGGCACGCTTGAGACCGCAAAAGCCGCCAATCCTGTCACCCAGCTTCAGACTTTCGGCCAGTCCATCTGGCTCGACTACATCCGCCGCGACCTGCTGAAGGGCGGCGAACTGCAGCGCCTGATCACGGAAGACGGCCTGCGCGGGATGACTTCGAATCCGTCGATTTTCGAGAAGGCCATTGCAGGCGGGCAGTACCAGGATTTCCTGGACTCGCTCGCCAGCCGCACCAACCTCGACGCCAAGGGCCGCTACGAACTGCTGGCGATCCGGGACATTCAGGACGCGGCCGACCTGCTCGGTCCCGTCTACCAGAGCACCAAGAAGCGCGACGGCTACGTGAGCCTCGAAGTATCTCCGTATCTCGCGCACGACACCAACGGCACGCTCGACGAGGCGCGCCGCCTCTGGAAGAGCGTGGCCCGCGATAACCTGATGATCAAGGTGCCGGGCACCGCCGAGGGCATTCCCGCGTTTCGCCAGCTCATCAGCGAAGGCATCAACGTCAACGTAACGCTTCTCTTCGCGCAGCCGGTATATGAGGAAGTCGCCGCGGCTTTCATTGATGGAGTGGAAAAGTTCGCTGCGACCGGCGGCGACGTGAGCAAGCTTGCCAGTGTGGCCAGCTTCTTCATCAGCCGCATCGATTCGCTGGTCGACTCGCTGGTTGGCGACCAACTCAAGAAAGAGACGGACCCGGCCCGCAAGGCGAAGTTACAGGGGATTCTGGGGAAAGTCGCAATTGCGAACGGAAAACTGACCTACGAAGCCTACCAGCGCATCTCCTCTACTCCGCGATGGAAAGCACTGGCCGCCAAGGGCGCGCAAACCCAGCGCGTGCTGTGGGCGAGCACCAGCACCAAGAATCCGAATTACCGCGATGTGATTTACATCGAGGAATTGATTGGGCCGGACACCGTCAATACCGTTCCTCCGGCGACGCTCGATGCCTTCCGCGATCATGGCAAGCCGCGCCAGAGTCTGACCGAAGACCTGGACGGTGCGCGGAAAACGATGGGCGATCTGGCCGGGGTTGGCATCGTCATGAAGGACGTGACCGACAAGCTGACTGCCGACGGCGTGAAATTGTTTGCCGACGCCTTCGGCACGTTGCTGGCCGCAGTCGAAAAGAGTACAAAGCGATGAGCACGGCGCAGATCAATCCCGAAGTCAATCCACAGACCGAATGGCTTCCGGCCGATCTCGATGCGGCGTTAAAAAAAAACCTCGATGACTGGCGGGCATCGGGAAAAGTAAGACGTCTCTGGCAGCGCGACGCCTCGCTCTGGACCGGCGAAGACGAGGCCAAATGGCTCGGCTGGCTCGGCATCACGGACGAACAACTCGCCAGCGTTGCCAAGCTCAACGAGATTGCCGGCGAGGTCAAGAGCGCGGGATTCTCCGACATTCTGCTGCTCGGCATGGGCGGATCAAGCCTTTGTCCGGAAGTGCTCGCGCTGACCTTCGCGCAAACTCCCGGCTTCCCGCGCCTGCACATACTCGACTCCACCGACCCGGCGCAAATCAGGAGCGTCGAAAAAAAGGTCGACCTCGCCAAGACGCTCTTTATCGTTTCCAGTAAATCCGGCAGCACCCTCGAACCCAACATCTACAAGCAGTACTTCTTCGAGCGCGTCCAGCAGACCGTGGGCGCCGACAAGGCGGGCAGCCATTTTTTCGCGATCACCGACCCGGGCTCGAAGATGCAGCAGGTTGCCGAGCGCGACCGCTTCCGCCACATTTTCTATGGCCTGCCCTCCATCGGCGGACGCTACTCCGCGCTCTCCAACTTTGGCATGGTTCCCGCCGCGGCCATGGGTCTCGATACCGGCAAGTTCCTCCAGCGAACGAAAGAGATGGTCGAAGCCTGCAAGGCGTCCACTCCCGTGGAACAGAATCCGGGAGTGATGCTCGGCCTGATCCTTGGCACAGCCGCGACACTTGGCCGCGACAAGATTACGCTCCTCACCTCGCCCGGAATTGCCGACCTGGGCGCGTGGCTCGAGCAGTTGATCGCAGAGTCCACCGGCAAGCTCGGCAAGGGCATCATCCCGGTCGACCGTGAAAACATCGGCGCGCCGGAAGCATATGGCAATGACCGCATCTTCGCCTACCTTCGGCTGGAGAGCGCGCCCGACCGAGCGCAGGATGCCAAAGTCGCCGCGCTCGAAAAAGCCGGGCATCCCATAGTGCGCATCGCCGTGTCTGACACCTACAGCCTCGGACAGGAATTCTTCCGCTGGGAAATTGCGACGGCGGTCGCGGGCTCGATCCTCGGCATCAACGCCTTCAATCAGCCCGACGTCGAGGCGAGCAAGATCGTAACGAAGCAACTCACATCTGAGGACGAACGCACGGGCTCGCTACCTCCCGAGAAACCGATTCTTGAAGAAGCGGGTTTCAAGCTCTTCGCCGACGAGAGGAACGCCGCGGCCCTCGCGAAAGCGGTGGTGGCTGGCGCTTCGTCGGACGGCCAGCTCAAGAATTATCTGCGCGCTCATCTGGCGCGTCTGGGCGCCGGCGACTACTTTGCTCTGCTGGGTTATGTCGAGATGAATGCGGAACACGAATCTCTCCTGCAAAACCTGCGCATGGCCGTGCGCGATCGCAAACGTGTGGCGACCTGCCTCGGCTTCGGTCCGCGTTTTTTGCACTCCACCGGACAAACCTACAAAGGCGGTCCCAACAGCGGCGTGTTCCTGCAAATCACGTGCGACGATGCCCAGGACTTGCCGGTTCCCGGACAGAAGTACACTTTCGGAATAGTGAAGGCGGCACAGGCTCGGGGCGACTTCCAGGTTCTGGCCGACCGCCAGCGCCGGGCGCTACGCGTGCACCTCGGCTGCGATGTCAAAGCAGGGCTCGGCAAACTCGCGGAACTGGTAAAGCAGGTTTTGTGAAGCTATCTCATAAATCGTCATGGGAAGGGCACGGCTTTGGCCGTGCCACCCAGAGGCAATAGCGAGACGGGCTTTAGCCCCTGAGGGATCGGCGGTTTAAGGAGCACGAATGCAACTGGGAATGGTAGGTTTGGGGCGCATGGGCGCCAATATGACGCGGCGTGTGATGCGTGGCGGCCACACGATGGTGGTTTCCGATCTCAGCGCCGATGCCGTCAAGGGCATCGCCGGCGAAGGTGCGGTGGCATCGGCTTCGCTCGATGATATGGTCAGCAAGCTGAACCCTCCGCGCGCCGCGTGGATCATGGTGCCGTCGGGCGATCCCACGGAAAAAACGGTGCAGGCTCTGCTCGGACGAATGCAGGCGGGCGACACCATCGTCGACGGCGGCAATTCGTATTTTAAAGACGACGTTCGCCGCGCCAAAATCTGTGCCGTCAAAGGCGTGCACTACGTCGACGTCGGCACCAGTGGCGGTGTCTGGGGACTGGAGCGCGGCTACTGCATGATGATTGGGGGCCCGAAAGAAGCCGTCCAGCGCCTCGACCCGATCTTCAAAACGCTGGCGCCGGGACGCGGCGACATCCCACGCACTCCGGGACGCGAAAAAATGGCTGACACCGCCCCTGGTACCGCAGCCTCTACTGCCGAAGACGGCTACATCCACTGCGGCCCATCCGGCTCCGGACATTTCGTGAAGATGGTCCACAACGGTATCGAGTACGGCATGATGCAGGCCTACGCGGAAGGCTTCGACATTTTCAAGAACGCAACCAGCAAAGAACTTCCCGAAGATATCCGCTACGATCTCAACCTGCCCGATATTGCCGAGGTCTGGCGGCGCGGCAGCGTGGTGAGTTCGTGGTTGCTGGACCTGACGGCGATGGCGCTGCTCGAGAATCCCACGCTCGCCGAGTACAGCGGGTTCGTGCAGGATTCCGGCGAGGGGCGCTGGACGATCCAGGCTGCGATCGAAGAGGCGGTCCCCGCAGAAGTGCTGACGGCGGCCCTGTACACGCGCTTTCGCTCGCGGCAAGATCATACTTTCGCGGAGAAGATGCTCTCCGCCATGCGACAGAAGTTCGGTGGTCACCTGGAACCGAAAGCCCCGGCGAAGACGAAATAAGTGCTGCTACGAGCTTCGGGCTTCGAGCTACGAGCAAACAAATGTTTGGGTTGCTCGAAGCTTGTAGCTCGCAGACCGTAGGTCACTCAAGAGGAAACGATGGCGCAAACAGAAGTTCTGCCAGCAACAACCAAACCGCGGGTGGGGCGTACAGGAGACCCGTGTGTCATGGTGATTTTCGGCTTTACCGGCGACCTCACGCGCCGGAAGCTGATTCCAGCTCTCTACAACCTCGCCAGCCAGCAATTGCTGTCGCGCGAGTTTGCCGTGATCGGCGTGGGCCGCAGCCCCATGAGCGATGACGACGCCCGGAAAAAGGTCACCGAAGACTTCAAACAGTTCGCCACCGGCACCGTCGATGCCGATTTGTGGGAATGGTTTGTCCGCCGCATAAGTTACGTGAGTGGAAATTTCGACGATCCCGCTACCTACGACAAGCTGAAAGAATCGCTTGCCAAGGTTGACCAGGAACACAACTGCCACGGCAACTATTTTTTTTACCTCGCCACCGCGCCCAACTTCTTCGGCGACGTTGTCGAGCGGCTTTCGAAAGTCGGCCTGATGACCGAAGACAATACCCATTGGCGGCGGGTGATTATCGAAAAACCTTTTGGCCACGATCTGGATTCCGCCAAGGCTCTGAACCAGCAACTTTTGAAAGTTGCTTCGGAACGGCAGATCTACCGTATCGATCACTACCTGGGAAAAGAGACGGTCCAGAACATTTTGGCGCTCCGTTTCGCGAACGGGATTTTCGAGCCAATCTGGAATCGCCGCTACATTGACCACGTGCAGCTTTCGGTCGCCGAAACCGTCGGCGTCGAGAAACGCGGTGGCTACTACGATGGCGCGGGTGCCCTGCGCGACATGGTGCCTAACCACATCATGCAGCTCATCACCCTGACCGCGATGGAACCGCCAATTTCTTTCGAGGCGAACGCGGTTCGCGACGAGCAGGCCAAAATCCTGCATGCCATCCAGCCCTTCAGCAACGAGGACGTGCTCAGCAAAACCATCCGCGGGCAATACGGAGAAGGAACCATGGACAATGAGAAGGTGCCCGCCTACCGCTCCGAAGATGGCGTGCCCCCGGACTCGCGCACCGAAACCTTCGTCGCCATGAGGCTCCTGATCGACAACTGGCGCTGGGCGGGAGTTCCCTTCTATCTGCGCACCGGCAAGCGGCTGCCGGGCCGCAATACGCACGTCGTGATTCAGTTCCGGCGCGCGCCCTTCATGCTGTTCCGCGAAACCCAGGTCGAAAACCTGATGCCCAACCAACTGGTGCTCCACATCCAGCCGGAAGAAGGCATCTCGCTGCGCTTTGCCGCCAAAACGCCCGGGCCCGCCATGCAGTTGGGCGAAGTGAATATGGACTTCAACTACGCCGACTATTTCGGGCTCACTCCTTCGACCGGCTATGAACGCCTGCTGCATGACTGCATGACCGGCGATGCCACGCTGTTCCAGCGCGCCGACATGGTCGAGGCCGGTTGGAGCATTGTCAATCCCGTGCTCGACGTGTGGAAGGCGCTGCCTCCGCGTAATTTCCCCAACTATCCTTCTGGAACCTGGGGCCCGAAAGAGTCCGACGAACTGATGGAACGCGATGGCCGGCGCTGGAGAAATTTCGAGAAATGATCTGGCGGGGGATTGTGTAATTTGGTAATCGGATAATCTTGTAATTTGTGTTTGGCTTTGCTGGTCGCTGGGGACCAAATTACACAATTACCAAATTACAAAATTACGAATTTCCTATGCCGTCTACTCGAGCCATTGAAGTCGTCGCCACCGCCGCCGATCTTTTTCACACCGCCGCCGAAGAATTCATTCGCGTGGCCCGCGCAGCCATCGGCGCCCAAGGCCGATTCACGGTCGCGCTCTCCGGTGGCTCGACTCCAAAAGCTCTCTATTCGCTGCTCGCCGCCAATTACGCCGACTTCGCCTGGAACCGCATCTTCTTATTCTTCGGCGACGAGCGTCACGTCCCGCCCACCGATGCCGACAGTAATTATCGGATGGTGCAGGAATCGTTGCTGACGAAGATTGCGATTCCAGCCGAGAACGTCTTTCGCGTGCCGGCCGAGAATCCCGATGCCGCCGCCGCTGCGTCAGACTATGAGGCCCAGCTCCGCCGATTCTTCGAACTTTTGCCCGGAGATCGGCCCGGCGATCGGCCCGGCGAATTCCCGCGCTTTGACCTGATTCTGCTCGGTATGGGTCCCGATGGCCACACCGCTTCCCTGTTCCCCGATTCCCCGGCGCTCGACGAACAGTCGCGCCTGGTGGTTGCCAATTGGGTCGCGAAGTTTAACACCGACCGAATCACCTTCACTTTCCCCGTTCTCAATCGCGCCGCCGAAGTGATGTTCCTGGTTAGTGGCGCGGACAAGGCCGACATGCTGCGTCAGGTTCTTGAGGGCAAGAACACTCCTCCACTTCCCTCGCAAAGAGTGCAACCCTCCGACGGGAAACTGTTGTGGCTGCTGGACGAAGCCGCCGCCGCAAAGCTGACTCGGTGAAGTCCGGCCTCTGCAAGCTGGCTATTCCCGCCTATTTACTAGAAAGGTACTACATGTATCCCCCGAAAAAAACTCGTGCTCGATCTTTTAGAATCATAGAGTTAGGCAAAAAATCCTGCAAAATCTTTGAGTTTAAAGGACTTATATGGAAAATATTCCGGAATAAGGACTTAGCTCCTCAAAGAGCGCTGAAAATGGGTTTGGGGCAGTTTCGAGGGCCGTCTTGGGAGACGGGCACGCCTCGCACTGCCCCAATCAGTGAACATTCTCGCACGGGCTGAGTTGGAAGTCTGTGATAGCGCTCACAGTTTGGGTGTGATGAAAAATCTAGGCTCGCCGTGACTAAGGGCGGTGGGTTTGCGGCTTACGGTTGAGGCTACGCCGTAAGGGAGTCATGCTGGTCGCGGTGGGACGGAGCACGCGCCGATTCTTCGCCTTGCCCTGGGTCGTAGCTCGTGATCACCAGTTCGGTTGTCTGTCGCCGGTGGAGGGTGTCAGCGGCGAGGACGCTGGTGCGATTGAAGCGATAATGATTTCCGAAATCGCCGTACAACGCCCGCACGCTGCGATGGTCGGCATTTGAGATCATGATCGACGCGCCACGTTGTGCCGCCCTCTTAATGGCTGATGCGAGCCTTAGCTGATCAGTCCAGATACATAGACCAGTTTGGTGCGACTGGGCTCGGCGGTGACGCTGGATTCCGGCGGCCGCTGTCGGGCTTCGCCAGACTGGACCGACGAGGGCGTCTGTCCCTACGTGGTTTGTTTTGACTGAGAGCTGATAGCTGAAAGCTGAGAGCTTCTTTGCGCTTACGCGGCGTGGCCGCGCCAGTCGGCGATCTCTTTCAGACCTTCTCCGCGGGCATGCTCGAAGAGTCTGACTTTGTGGCGGGTGTGTTCGAATTCGTGGATGTCAGCCCAGACTTCCGCCTGCCACGACAGCTCGTGGGTCTCGGACTCGCCGCAACTGGCACATCGGGTGTGAAAGGTCACGCCCGGCCGCGGAGGAGTCTGCACGTCTTCGTTTTGCAGTTCGAGATTTTGCAGTTCGAGGAAGATGCAGCGCACTTCTTCGATCTCTTCGTTGGGACCCAAAATGTGCTCGTAGCGGAGCAGGTATCCAAAGCCGAGTTTGCGGGCTTCGACTTCCGCTTCTTCGCGAGTGTGGAACGGCCCGTATTCGGCCCGCAACTGCTCGGTTGAATCGCAGGCCATCCAGAAAATGTCCTTGTACGGCATACCTACCTCAGTCTCGGTCGGAATTGATGAAGCTCCGAACTGATGAAGCGGATCGAACGGGTCCACAAGTAATGGAGCAATTTGATTACCGGGAATGGAGGAGCCGGCGCGCCTTTCCGGGCGGCTGCTTTTGGGGGAAGCTGGTGGGCTATTCCTGTGAAAACATGTTAGTTAGGCTGGCAGTCCCGCGAACCCAACGGCTTCCGGGAACCGCCGGCCAGAGCGACCGGTGTGCAATCTGTTTCGGTCCCTAAACGTCGGCGGGAACAATTCCACTCCAGCCGCTTCGGAGGCCTTCAGTCAGCTAGCGAGTCCCTCCGGAGGCCGCAGCCGCCTTTCTTCCCGCATCGGCGAATGCAGCACCTTCCTCGCCCTCAGCTGCGCTCCACCCTGCCGCCGGTGACAACAGCCCATTGCCCAATTGCACATGCCAGTTCGCTCCGCCGTGGCTGGCGACGTAGAGCGCGAGTTCGAGCCGGGTCCACACTCCCAACTTGTCAAAGGCGGTGCGCAGGTAGTTCTTCACTACCTGCTCGCTGGTTCTGAGCACCCCAGCAATGTCTTTGTTGGTAAGACCCTGCCAGACTAGGGTCGCGACTTGAATTTCCTTGGCGGTTAGCCGATCACGGGGTTGCATGGTTGCACCTGCTCCTTGATGAACATGGCGGTGGCGAGTTTCACGCGCTTCCGGCCTTCTTTGATACCTGCGCGCAGAAACAGCGTGCGCAGGTGCTGTTTGACCGTCCGCGGGCTGATGTTCAACTGGCTCGCGATTTCTTTGTTGCTGCATCCCTGCACCAGCAGACGTAGCACCTGCTGGTCTCGGGGCGTGATCTTGATGTCATTTAGGTTAATCATCGGCTTTTCGTCGGCTCCTTCAGTTCAGTCTTGGGGTCGCGACCCACCACAAACACAAGCAACTGGTTCGCCAAATCTTCGCTCCCCAACAACGCCGTTTAAAACCATACAGTTACACTTCCATCTTCCACTTCCCCCCGCCATCTCTTAGACCGTTTTCATGAATCGCTTCCACATTGGCATCCCCAAACAGGAATCCTCCCAAAAAGCCCCCCATTTTCTTTCGTTTCCAGACTGCCCAACTTGCACTACAATGGCCTTAGTCTGGACCATCTTTCTCCCTCCGATGCCATGCCCTCGAAACGGCCCAACCTGACACTCGACGAGCAATCCTTTCAGAGCTTGCTGTCAGCCGCCTTCACCATTCAGGAACATAACGACCGGCTGAGACAAGCTCGACAAACACAGGCCGAGCCCGAAGCCCACCCCGAACCGGAAGCCAATAGCGTTTGCCCGCATTGTGGCGCTCTGAAGCCAGCAGGATCGCGCTGCGAGCGCTGCGACCTGGAGGAAGAGTTTCGTCCGGGAGAACGCTTGCAGCGCAACTGGGCCTCGATGTGGCTGATGAGCCAGGAGCAGCGCTTATGGCCCGAGCGTTCTTCCGAGATTCGCGAAGGCACACGAAAGGGCGACCCGCCGCTTGAGGCCGAGCGCAGGCCGCGAGCTCAGGCGGCGCGCGATCTTGCCGCCTCCGGCATTCGCGCTTTGCCGGTTGCAAAAAAAGAGGTTGCAAGGGAAGCGATGGCGCAGGAAAAGACCGAGACCCTCCACGATCCTGTACGCGGCAAATCAGTACGCGGCAAGTCAGCGCTCGACGATCCAGCACTCGCCAAAGCAGCAGCGGAAAGCAAATGGATCACTGAATCGATCGAAGACGAAGCGACCGAAGACTTTCCACCAGAAGACTTCGCGCCACACGATTCCGATCCAACCGTCCAGCCATTCCAGTTATCCGCAAGCGACGATTCTTCCCCAACCGAGGCAGGAACCGATGCAACCACCGACGCCCGCACCAGCACCATGCTTCAGCGCCTCGCGGACTTGCGTGTGACGCTGCGCTTTCACCGCGCCGACCTGTATCTAGGGACGGCCGTCTTCGTGGCCGCGCTAGCCCTGCTGTGGCCAGCGGCAAGCTCCCCGCGACGGGCAGCGCTTGGCCCCTGGGAAAGGGCGCTCGTCACGCTCGGAATCGCCGAGGCTCCCGCACCCGCCATCCATCTTCAGGGAGACCCCGCCATCGAGGTCTGGGTCGATCCCCACACCGCTCTCTACTATTGTCCCGGCGCAGAGCAGTACGGAAAGACCGCCGACGGCCGCGTCACCAGCCAGCGCGAAGCGCAGATGGATCGCTTCGAACCCGCCGGTCGCAGCGCCTGCGAGTAACCTCCCGAGTAAGCTCCAACGAGACCCGTGCCCTTCCCAAGAACCACCGACGAAGCCACTTCCAGCCTTTATCTCGACCGCGCTTCCATACCAGAAGTTTTCAAAGTTCCCCCATTGCAATCGCCGCAAAATAAATGTAGAGACGGGGCTTGCCCCATCTCCGCCGTGCCCCCAGTCCAGTTAGTGGAGCGACGGGCGCCCTCGCCCGTCCAAGCCGAGCGCAGCTCGGCCGCGCCTCCAGCACCGCCCATGAGTCCCAAAACAAAAAGGCGCAGCCCATGGGCCACGCCTTATTTTGACTCTATATGGTTATTGCAACATTTTAGAGGGGGTAAACCGCTAATTTTCAGACATTTATATTCAGCCCGCTATCATCAAGTTACAAGCATTCCAGTAATTTCTACGGAAGGCTACTTTTCTTTCGCAACATTCAACCGCGTTTCCGCGCGCTGCAACGCGCCTTCTGCGCGCGTGTAGTCAACCTTAGGATCGTTGCTCTTCAGGCGCTGTTCGGCCCGGTCTTTGGCTTTTTGCGCGCGCTCCACGTCAATTTCCTGCGGACGCTCCGCCGTTTCCGCCAGGATCGTCACCTTGTCCTGCAGCACTTCCGCAAACCCCCACGCCACCGACAGCGTGTGCGTAGCACCACTTGCCTTGTAAGTAATCACACCGACGGCAAGCTCGGTAATCAGAGGAGCGTGCCCAGGAAGAATCCCCAGATACCCGCTCGCCCCCGGGATCTGCGCTTCCTCCGCCACATCCTTCACCAGGAGCCTGGAGGGAGTGACAATTTCGAGTTGGAAAGTGTCTGCCACTGTATGTCTGTTCATAGCTAGCGATTGGAAAATTAGTACTCAGCTCGTAGCTCTCAGCTCGTAGTTCTTAGCAACCAGCGCTTAGCACTCAACCCTTAGCACTCAACCCTTAGCACTCAGCCCTTAGCGCTCAGCCCGTTACTCTCAACTTCGCAGTCAGCAATACGTTCGACTTGCTGACTGCTGAGTGCTGACTGCTGAGTGCTTTCTTACGCTGCCGCGCCCTTCATCTTCTCCGCCGTTTCCAGCACCTCCTCGATCGTTCCCTTCATGTAGAAGGCCTGCTCGGGAATGTCGTCATACTTCCCTTCCACGAGGCCGCGGAAACCCTTCACGGTGTCGGCAATCTTCACATAGCGTCCCGGAGTGCCCGTGAACTGCTCCGCCACAAAGAACGGCTGCGAGAGAAACTTCTGGATCTTACGCGCGCGGGCGACCGTCACCTTCTGGTCTTCGCTAAGTTCGTCGATGCCCAAAATGGCGATGATGTCCTGCAGATCTTTGTAAGTCTGCAGCGTCTGCTTCACCATCTGCGCCACATCGTAATGATCTTGCCCAACAATTCGAGCATCAAGAATTCGGGATGTAGAAGCGAGCGGATCCACCGCCGGATAAATTCCAATCTCCGTAAGCGCACGCGAAAGCACAGTCGTAGCATCCAGGTGGGCAAACGTGGTAGCCGGCGCCGGATCAGTCAAATCATCCGCCGGCACATAAATCGCCTGCACCGAAGTCACCGACCCCTTCTTGGTAGAAGTAATCCGCTCCTGTAACTCCCCCATCTCCGTAGCCAAATTTGGTTGATACCCGACCGCGGAGGGCATGCGGCCTAATAGGGCGGATACTTCGGAGCCGGCTTGGGTGAAACGGAAAATGTTGTCAATGAAGAGGAGCGTGTCGGAACCCTCTTCATCGCGAAAATATTCCGCCACGGTCAGAGCGGTGAGCGCAACGCGGAGACGCGCTCCGGGGGGCTCGGTCATCTGGCCGTAGATCAACGCGGCTTTCGACTCGTCGGGTTTGCCGGGCTTGATTACTCCCGACTCGCTCATTTCCAGCCAGAGGTCGTTGCCTTCTCTTGTGCGCTCGCCTACTCCGGCGAACACGGAAAATCCGCCGTGCTGCTTGGCTACGTTGTTGATCAGCTCCATGATGACGACGGTCTTGCCGACGCCGGCGCCGCCGAAGAGGCCGGTCTTTCCGCCTTTCAAAAACGGCTGGATGAGGTCAATCACTTTCACTCCGGTCTCGAACATCTCGGCGGTGGTCGACTGTTCATCGAACGCGGGCGCAAGGCGGTGAATCGGCATTCTCTTCTCAAACGCAATCGGACCGAGTTTGTCCACGGGTTCGCCGATGACGTTCATCACGCGCCCAAGTGTGCCGCGGCCAACGGGGATCGAGATGGGTCCACCCTGATCGATCGCCTTCATGCCGCGCACCATGCCATCTGTGGCTTCCATTGCCACACAGCGGACGCGACCTTCGCCGAGATGCTGCTGCACTTCGAGAATGACGTTGATGGGAGAAGGCACGGTGAAGCCGTCGCTGACAACCTTCAGCGCTTGATAGATGGGAGGCATGGCGGCTTCGGTGAACTGCACATCGACGGCGGGGCCTGCGATTTGGATTACGTTTCCGATATTTTCTGACATAGATTAGGTCTCAAAATCGTTAGTCGTTAGTCGTTGGTCGTTAGTCGTTGGTCGTTCGCTCTTCGTCCCAGCCCCTGAAGAGACCGCGTGAGAACAGCTCTTTCGCCCGGCTGGGGCTTGTCTGTTTTCCTCTTTCCCACGGCTTGCGCCGTGGGCTGCATTCTTACGCCGCTTCGCGGCTAAAGCGGCGAAGGCATGCCGCTTCAAGGTTCAGTTTTCTACTGCGCTGCGGCTCCGCTTACTATTTCGATAATTTCTTTTGTGATCTTGGCCTGGCGCGCTCGATTCATGATTAGCGTCAGCGAATCGATCATATCGCTGGCGTTGATGGTTGCCGCATCCATCGCCGTCATGCGGGCGGCGTGCTCCGCGGCTACGGACTCTAGCAGCGCGTGAAAAATCTGGATGCCGATGTACTTCGCCAGAATACCCTCGAAAAGCTGCTCTGGCGGCTGCTCGTAGATGTAATCCACCGGCAGCGCCCCGAACTTGGCGGCGGCCTCGTCGACGGCGCTGGTATCGACTGGACGCAGACCGACGTGGGCCGACTTCGCTGCTTCGATTCGCTTCTTGCGTTCCTCTTCCGAAGGCTCTTCCGCCATGTGGACGTCGACTTCGCCGATCTCCTTGATGGGCAGCAGGCGCTCGGCGACGAGGCGTTGCGCGATGACCGACTTGAATTCGTTGAAGAGAATGTAGACGCCGTCAATCTCGCCGCGGGTGTAGCGGGCGATCACGCTCTGGCTAAGAGTGGCCGCGAAATTATGGTCGACCTTGCCCAGAACTCCGACATGTTCGCCGACGATCTGCACGCGACCGGCGCGCGGTGGAGCGACTTCAGTGTCCGAGCGGGCGGGCGAGGCGCCCGTCTCTCCATCGGCAGAGACGGTTGTCGCTCCGTCGGCAGAAGGCTTCTCAGGGACGAGCGGGTAGCGGCGCCGCATGAAGTCGCGGCCTTTGCGTCCGATGCATTCGACGTCGATATTGATATTCCGATCTGGCTTGGACTCGATGAATTTTGAAACCATCTTCAGGATATTGGTGTTGAACGCCCCGGCTAGGCCCTTATCTCCGGTGACTACGATCAGCAGGATGTTCTTTTCAGGGCGCTCGGCGAGCAGGGGGTGACGCGGCAGTCCGGTGACCGGATCGTAGATATCGGCTCGCGAGACGAGCGATTTGAGAACGTTGGTGAGCATCTGCGAATAGGGACGCGCGGCCAGCGCACCCTCTTGCGCGCGGCGCAACTTGGCCGCGGAGACGGTCTTCATGGCCTTGGTGATCTGCCGCGTGTTGACCACGCTGCGGATGCGGCGCCGGATGTCGAGAACGTTGGGCATGAATCAGGTCTCAGGTCTCAGGTCTTAGGTCTTAGGTCTCGGGAGAATTTTCCTGAGACCTGAGACCTTGGACCTGAGACCTTTTATTTTGCTACTGCTTGCTTTGAATCTACGAACTGCTGTTTTGCTTCTTTGATTACTCTTGACATCTCTGCTTTCAGGTTGTCGTCCAGAATCTTTTTTTCCATGATCGTGTTTAGCAGGCCTGGATTTGTGGTTTCCACGTACTTGTAAAGATCTTTCTCGAAGTCGCGGACCTGGTCGACCGGCATGTCGTCCAGCACTCCGCTGGTGCCGGCGAAGATGATCAGAATCTGTTTCGAGAAGGGGAGCGGCGAGAACTGTCCCTGCTTCAGCAGTTCCACCAGATGCTTTCCGCGATTTAGCTGTTGTTGGGTGGCTTTGTCTAGATCGCTGCCGAACTGGGCAAAGGCGGCTAGTTCGCGGTATTGGGCTAATTCTAGCTTTAGCGTTCCGGCTACCTGTCGCATGGCCTTGATCTGGGCGCTGCCGCCTACTCGGCTTACGGAAAGTCCTACGTTTACGGCGGGGCGGACGCCCTGGTTGAAAAGGTCGGTTTCCAGATAAATCTGGCCATCGGTAATCGAAATCACGTTGGTCGGAATGTAGGCGGAAACGTCGCCCGCCTGGGTTTCGATGACGGGGAGCGCGGTCAGCGAACCTCCGCCGTTTGCGTCGCTAAGTTTGGCGGCGCGCTCTAACAGACGCGAGTGGAGATAGAAAACGTCTCCGGGATAGGCTTCGCGGCCGGGGGGACGGCGGAGCAAAAGCGAAATCTCGCGATAGGACGCGGCGTGTTTGGAAAGATCGTCGTAGATACAGAGGGCGTGGCGTCCCGCATCGCGGAAGAACTCGCCCATGGCGCATGCCGCGTAGGGAGAGATGTACTGCATGGGAGCGGGTTCGGAAGCGGAAGCCGCGACCACGATGGTGTATTCCATGGCGCCGGCATCTTCGAGAATCTTGACCACCTGGGCAATCGACGAGCGCTTCTGACCGACGGCGTTATAGATGCAGATGAGATTGTTGCCCTTGTTGTTGATGATGGTGTCGAGGGCAACGGCGGTTTTGCCGGTCTGGCGATCGCCAATGATCAGTTCGCGCTGTCCGCGGCCGATGGGGATCATGGAGTCGATGGCCTTCAATCCGGTGGCCATGGGTTCGCGCACGGGCTGGCGGTCGATGACGCCGGGAGCAAGGCGCTCGAGGGGAATGAATTTATCGGTGGCGATCGGACCCTTGTCGTCAACCGGCACGCCGAGCGAGTTCACGACGCGGCCAATCAAGGCGTCGCCCACAGGCACGCTCATGATGCGGCCGGTGCGCTTGACTTCGTCGCCTTCCTTGATCTCGGTGTATTCGCCGAGGATGACCACGCCGACCTGATCCTCTTCGAGGTTCATGGCGATCCCGGCGACGCCGTGCGGGAAGCTGAGCAACTCGCCGGCCATGACCTTATCGAGGCCATAGACACGGGCGATGCCGTCACCGAGGGTGATAACGGTGCCCACTTCGTCGACCGCGATTTTCGATTCGTAGTGCTCGATTTGCTCGCGGATTAGTTGGGTGATTTCGTCTGCTTTGATTTGGGCCATAAAGTCAGCTTTTAGCTCTTAGCTCTTAGCTCTTAGCTTTCAGTTCGTTCTTTTCTGATGCTGTTGCGTTTTGTGCACGCCCTAACCTGCGCTTTGCTGCTGCGGCCCCTGGGTCGTCCCTCCGGGACTTCGCTGATTTCCCCATCCTACCCCGCGCTGAAGCGCGGGGCTAAGCTGGCTCGCCCCTCCGGGGCGGATTCTCGAGCGCTTCGTGTTCAGGCCAAGAGCTAAAAGCTAATGGCTAGTTCTCCACCAGCTGCTCTCGAATTTTTTCTAACTGGCCTTTTACTGAGCCGTCGTAGATGGTGCTGCCTACTTGCACTACCGCTCCGCCTAATAACGACGTGTCTTGTTGGTAGCGCGCGCGGACTTTTTTGCCAGTCATTCTTGTGATCTCGGCTTCCAGCATCTGCTTCTCCGGATCGCTCAGTTGGCGCGCGCTGCTTACTTGCGCTTCGGCGAAGCCCTGGCGGTCGTTCAATTCCTGCTCTAGCTGTTTCAGGATTTCGCTGAACAGCGGCAGCCTTCTGTGATCGATGAGTACGGCGATGAAATTCCGGACTTGTCTGGTAGTGCCCAGGCGCATGGTGATGGCATCGAGCACGGCGCGTTTCCGGTCGCCGGGAATAGACGGGTTTTCCAGGACGCGGCGCAACTGGTCGCTTTCCTTGAGCAGGGCCTCGATGCCATGCAATTCCTGCAGCATGCGCGCAGGATCGAGGAGGTTGCTTTTTGTCATTACTACATCGGCGAAGGCGCGGGCGTAGGTGCCGACGACGGAAGCCATGGCTAGCGGCCGTCCTTTCCGTTGTCGTCATCATGATCATGCGAAGAAGGCTGCGAAGTCAGCTTCGAGGCAAAGGTGCGGACCAGTACCTGGTCGGTATTGGAATCGACGTTAATCTGCTGGCGGGCCAAGGCGATGGCCAGTCCGGCGGTATGGGTGGTCAATTCGCGGCGGGCTTGCTTGGCGGCGGCGGTGATTTCCTGCTCGGCGGCCAGCACCACTTTGCGAATATCTTCTTCGGCGGCTTTCTGGATGCGGCCTTCCTCGGCTACGGCTTCCTTTTCCGCAGTGGCCTGCATACGTCCGATTTCGACGTCCAACTGGCGGAGACGATTCTCGATGTCGGCTAAGCGGCGATTGGCATCCTGGCTGGCAGCGCGCGCTTCTTCCAAAGCGTGCTGGATGGAGGCGTTGCGGTTGCGCAGCATGCCGGGAAGGAACTTACGCGCGGCCCAGAACACGATGACGACAATGGTGGCGAAGTTCAGAGAGAGCGCCACCATATGCGCCTGATGCACGCTCAGACCCGTTTTACGCGCCAGCCAACGGACCGGGGCGGCGTGCTTAAGATTTGCGTTTTCTTCCTGATCTTCTCCGGTAGACTCGCGGGTCTTCTGGGCCAGATCTCCGCTGATAGTTTTTTGCTCGGGGGCGGGCTGGTTGGCCTCTTTAGTGAGCTCGGCGGATGCGGATTGGGAGGACGGTGCGGCGGATGGTTCCTGCGCGTAGGTGAAGGCTCGCGAGGGAGCCGCCGACAGGAATGCCAACAGCGCTAGCGCCAGCAGCGGGCGGTCAATTCCAGGCATCGTTTTCAGCTTCGCCATAGCGAACCCAGAGTTGCTGTGGCCACAGACAGCTGCCGAACTGCGCTCGGCTGGAAAGCCGAGGGCGGCTGTCCCTACGCGGACGGGCGAGGGCGCCCGTCCCCACACTAGCCGTCCCCACACGAACTGAATCCGCTCTAGCTTCACTTTCATTGGCCACCGACCTGGCTCGGCGATGCCATGGGGCGCATGACGGCGCGGACGATATCAGTGGCGAGTCTGGCCGCGTCCGATTGCAGCTTGGACATGGCTTGCTGCTTATCCTCTTCCATGGCGGCGCGGGCCTGCTTGACCTGATCCTGGGCACGGGTGCGGGCTTGAGTGACGGCCTGGGTGCGGGACTGGGTAGCTTGCTGGCGGCGGGCTTCCTGGCCTTTGAAGAGCTTCTGGCGGGCTTCGCGGAGGCGCTGCTCGTAGTCGGCGGTGCGGGCTTCGGCGGAGGCGATATCGGCGCGCGCTTTTTCCATGGCACCCTGGGTGCGGCTGCGGCGCTCGGCGAGCACGGCGGTCAGCGGGCGATGGACGATGAAGGTATAGAGGATGCAAAGCGTGGCCAGAAGGATGACCGTGGGCACGGCTCCGAGCAGTAGTTCGCCTAGTTGTCGGAGTGTCTGGTCCATTTTGTGATGATCGAACTGACGATCGAATCCTTGCTGATTCTGGCCGATCCTGCTGGCTGATTCTGCTGGAAGAAGAGCCGCTTCTAAAACCAATAAGGCTAACACTGTGGCGAGGAAGGTGTCAATGATTGGGGCGGGTTTTGTCATACCACATTAGAAATGTCCCCGTCTTGTCCACAATAGAAATGTCCCCTGGTTGTGGTTTCATGCTGCCCCGGAAAAGAGTGCGCGGGCCTTGGCGGAAAAGCCTTTTCTCCAGGGATGAT